>CAYTLL010000001.1:0-42758 GCA_964438755.1 uncultured Akkermansia sp.
AGTTGGCCAGATTGGGAGTTGGGGAGCGCCGCGGCATGATCGAGGCGGAGCATCCCGGGTTGAGCGTGAAGCGGTAGTGCGAGCTGCTCGAGTTGCCGCGCTCGACCTACTACCACCGGCCGGAACCGGAGTCGGGAGAGAACCTTGGCTTAATGCGGGTGATGGACGAGACGTATCTGGCGTTCCCGTTCTTCGGGAGCCGGCAGATGACGCGCTGGCTGCGACGACAAGACACGCTCGACGCGTCCGTCTGCGTGCGGGCGGTGCGGCGGGCGATCCCGGCCCACGGCGTGCCGGAGATCTTCAACACCGACCAAGGCTGCCAGTTTACCAGCGCCGAGTTTACCCAGCCGCTGCTCGAGCTCGGTGTCCGCCTGTCGATGGACGGCAAGGGCCGGTGCCTGGACAACGTCTTTGTCGAACGCTTGTGGCGCAGTCTCAAACACGAGGAGGTTTACCTGAAGCGCTACGAATCGGTGGTCGACGCCCACGCCCAGATCGGCGCTTACCTCGCCGTCTACAACGAGCGCCGCCCGCACTCCTCCCACGGCCACGCCACCCCAAGCGCAGTTTATCACGCCCACCACCAAACCAAACAGGCCTCCTGCGCGGCGGCCCGAGCGGGCGGGGAGGGAGTCCTTCGGACTCCCTCCCCTGCGCGCCTACCTCAATCTTCTTTCCGTCAGAGAACCCAAACCATAACTGAAAACTCCGCTCATCCTGTCCAACCGACGGGGGCCACTTCAGTTTGTCTTTTTGCTTTCGGCCAAAGGCGGCTTCGCGTCGGATGTCGGTTTTAACCGATCACCTCATGTTTGGCCTCTTCGCCTCCCAGCACCAAAAGACCCGCCGTCTCGCCGCCGATTGGCTGGAATTGGCCGAAAAGGTGTTCAACTACCGCAAGGACGTGTTGTCCGATGCGGAACGCGCGGAGTTTTCGGAGGCTGAACTCGCGGTGCGTCAACTCCTGCGCGAAAAGGCCGATACGGCGAAACTGAAGCTCGGCATCGATGCGTTGGAGCGTGTCCTGCGGCGCCATGGTGGAACCCATTACCCCAAGTCGTGGGTGGTGGAGAACGTCGAATTTCTTCTCGTGGCGGCGATCGTCATCCTCGGGCTGAGGGCGTTCTACGTCCAGCCCTTCAAGATTCCGACCAATTCGATGTGGCCGTCCTACTACGGCATGACGGGCGAGGTTTTTCTCTCCAAGGCCGAGGAGCCGTCGGCGGGGGCGCAACTCGTGCGTCTGGCGGCTTTCGGCGCGAAAACGCGCCGGGTGGACGCTCCCGATTCCGGCGAGGTGCTGCTACCGCTCGGGGGCGTCCGTGGTATCGTGGCTTTTGCCGAGGTGCCTGGGCGCGCGTGGGGCGTGTTGCCCGCGAAACAGCGCGAGTATCGGATTTTCGTGGGGCAGCGTGCGGCGACGGTGCGCGTGCCGATGGATTTCGACATGGATTGGGTTTTGCGCGACGCCTTTTTCCCGGGAGACAAACGTAACCTCGGCGAAATTATGTCGGCGGAGCGCCAGGCCGGTCGTTTGGTGGAGGCGGCGGTGACGACCAGCGCGGGCGTGCAGCGCGGTTATTTCCTGCGCACGGGAAAAACGGTGCGCTCCGGCGAGCGTATGCTGTCGTTCGACATTTTAACGGGAGATCAACTTTTCGTGGATCGTGTCAGCTACCACTTTGTGAAACCGAAGGTAGGCGACGGCTTCGTGTTTCGCACGGGCAACATTCCGGATCTGGCGCGGCTTGGCGGCGACCAGTATTACATCAAGCGGCTCGCCGGCGTGCCGGGCGATGAATTGCGCATCGAGCGGCCGGTGCTCTATCGCAATGGCGCGCCGATCACCGGCGCCGCGGCTTTCGGCAAAAACGCCACGGAGCAGGACAACTATGTCGGTTATCGTTCGACGCAGCGAGATCCGGGCTATGCGCGGGCGATCCTGCACGCCGGCGAAACTTTTCGTGTTCCCGCGGACAGTTACGTGGCCTTGGGCGACAACTCCGCGAACAGCCTGGACAGTCGCTACTGGGGCACGGTGCCGGCCAAGGATGTGGTGGGGCGACCGTTGTTCATTTATTACCCCTTCACCAAGCGCTGGGGGCCGGCGCACTAAGATTCAAGCCGTCCCATCTAGGCGGGTTGTTCGGCTGTTTCAGCATGTATGACTGGCGCGGTGTGCGCGCGCCCGATCTCAGTTTGCCGGCGGGGTTATCCGCGTGGTTAGCAGCGCGGTGCTGAGGCCGGGCAAACGTTCGGAGAACTCGGTCGCCGGATCGGCTTGTCGCAGCGCGCGCTGGACCATGCCCATCTTGGCGTCGAGGTTGTCGATCATGCTGACGAACACGGCCTCGGGGGTGGCGGCGTAGACGGCGGCGCCCCACTCGGGTTCTCCTTGGTGACTGAGGATGATGTGCTCGAGACGCTCGAGGCGATCCAAGTCGAGACGGGCCTTGATGCCGTGTTTGCGGGCCAATTGGTAGCCGAGGACGACATGTCCTTGCAGAATGCCGCGGCGAGACCGCTTGGTCGCGAGCGTGCCCTCGTATTCGATGGTCTTGCCGGTGTCGTGCAGGAGGATGCCGGCCATCGCGAGGTCGGCATCAACCTCGGTGTAGAGCGGAAGGAGCGCGCGGCAGGCGCGGGCCATGTGGATCGTATGCTCTAGCAGGCCGTGGCGGTAGGCGTGGTGCATGGCGACGGCGGCGGGAGAATACCGGAACACCTCGCCGATCTCCTCGAAGACGCCGCGCACCGTCATGCGGAGTTCGTCGTGTTTGATGGAGTCGATGAAGGTCTGGAACTCCACCCACATCGCCTCGCCGCTTTCGGGCGGGAGTTCGACGAGCGCGTCGACGAGACCGGGCTCGGCCGCGATTTGCTCTTCGGAGAGCGCGAAGGCCTTGGTGAGCTTGGGCGAAAAGCGGCCTTGGAAGGAGTCGTTGCGTCCCTCGATGCGGACTACGGAGCCCTCGCCCGCGCTTTTGATCGGGTCGAAGAGTGGGCTGTCCCCGAAAATCGTGCAGGAAAAAGATCCTCCGCGGTCGCCGAGTTCGAGGGAGAGGAAGGGGTTGCCATTGGAAGCGGTTTTGACCTGAAGCTTTTTGACGACGAGCACCGCGGAAAAAGGCGCGCCGGGGTTCAGATCGGGGGATTTGAGTTCGCGAACGGTCAGGAAAGCGGGTGCGTCGGCCATGGGCGGGACGCTGCGACGACCGCGCGGACGGCGGAAGCAGAAAAAACTCAGCCGCGAAGACGGACTTGAACGTGGGCGCCGTTGGGCGTCTGGGTCTTCTTGAGCTCGAACAGATCGATCGCGGCGACGAGGTCGCCGAGTTTCGGAAAGCCGTAGTTGCGCGAATCGAAGGAGCCTTGGTTGGAGATGTGAGAACCCACTCCGCCGAGAAAGGCCCAGCCGTCGGCGTCGGCCTGTGCCTCGATGGCGCGGCGGAGCATTTTAATCAGCTTGGCGTCCTGCTTGAGCTGGTCGGCCGGGGGCTTTGATCGCGGGGACTGGCTCTGCGCGGGAACTTCGTCGAGATAGAGAAAGCGAGTGCAACTGGCGACGAACGGCGCGGCGGCGTTTTTTCCGCCGAAGCCGATGACTTGTTTGCCATCGGAGCGAAGTCGAAGGACGAGCGGAGTAAAATCGCAGTCCGAGGACACGAGGCAGAAGGTGCCGACGTTTTTGGTGTAGAGGATATCCATCGCCTCGATGAGGAGCGCCATGTCGGAAGCGTTTTTCCCCTTCACTAGATCGAAGTGCTGGATCGGCTGGATGGCGTAGTCGTGGAGGACTTTTTGCCAGCCGGAGAGCTCGGGTTTCTGCCAGTTTCCGTAGGCGCGGCGGATGTTGACGACGCCGTAGGTGGCGAGCTCGGCGATGATGAAATCTATGCGCGCGGCGGGGGCGTTGTCCGCGTCGATGAGCAAGGCGATGCTGTCGGTCGGCGCGGGCGTCGCTTGCGTGGGCATGATCGAGCCTAAGCGGGATGGCGGATCGGGAGCAAGCGCCGCGGCGTGGCGGCCCAGAGCGTCTCGCCTGGAGCGAGGCGGTCGTTCCATGCGACGCCTGCGGCCCAAGGACTGAGCGCGGGCAATATCAGTCGGACCTCGGACTGGACGAGCGCGGGCAGTTTTAAACGGGCTCCGGCACCGTCGCTGAAAACATAGGCGGGGTGGTGGTGGCCGATGATCTCGACCACGGCGTCGGATGAACCGGAGCGAAGCAAGTCGGGCGGAATCGGGCGGTCGCCGTGATGGAGGATGAATCGATCGCGTAGGACGGGCGCGGCGGAGGCGACGGACCAGCGGGCGTCGTGGTTTCCGGCGAGAACGCGGACAGGCGCCGACGCGGCGGCGATGAAGGCCTCGGCGCGCGCTCGGGATCGAGGTGCGCCGCGCGTGGTGTGCAGCGAATCGCCGAGCCAGATAAGCTCGGCGGGCGCGTAGTCCGAGAGGAGGGCGCGTAGCGTGGCCTCTAGCGTGTCGTCGCCCCAGGAGGGGAAAAGGTTACCGACGGCGCGGTGGCTCTCGGCGTATCCCCAGTGGAGGTCGGCGACGACAAGCGTGCGCGTCGCCTCGAGAAAGAGGGCGAGGCGGGCGTCGAAGAGGAGGCCGGGTGCTATAAGGTGGTTAACCACTGAGGAGACTTAAAGACACTGAGAAGGAATCGCTAAATTTCGCTGAAGGACGCTAGGTTGAATGCGCAGAGGGAAGGGGCGATTTTACGGGAGTTAGCGTTATTTGGTGGCTTTCAGTTCGGCGGTTTTGGCGAGGGCCCCATACATTTCGTGGTAGAGGCGCTCGATCGTGGTCTCCGGGTCTTCGAGCATCATGGTTTCGCGGATGCGGGAGACGAACATGCCGAAGGCGAACGGGCTGACGCGTTCGACGTCGCGGAAGTCGATGGGCGAATCGGCGGCGGATTCAAGAAACGCAAGGGCGCCGGGCAGATCGAGGAAGCATGTGGTCGCCTCCGCGTAGGCTTCGGCGAGCAGCACGTGGTCGGGTTCGTGGCGACGAAGGACGTCGAAGAGGATTTCCGAGCTCCATTGGAGGGATTTGGAGCCGCGCTCGGCGCCGTGGACGCGGCGCGAGACCATGAGACCGGCCTGCGCGACGCCGCGGAACTGCCATTTCACGAGTTCGCTATCCGAGAGCGCGACGCGGAGGTCGTCCTCGGCTCCGGCTTGGGCGAGGAGTCCCCGTATGGCGTCGATGGAGTCGATGCGCTGAAAGGGACGCAGCGTGAGGAGGAACCCATAGTCGTCTATGGTGACGAGGGCGTTTCCGCCCAGAGTGCGTTGGATGCGTTGCGCGATAATGCGGGAGAGTGCGTCGTTGGCCGAACGGCCGATCAGACAATGAAAGAATAGGTGATGCAGGCTGGAGGCGGCCTCGACGTAGCGTTCCACAAGAAGGAAGCCGGCGACGGGAATACGGGAGACGCGCGCCTGGAGCCGGAAGTGGCGGACGAGCGCGGAAGCGTTGGCGGGAGTGAAATCATAGTGCGAAATCAGATACGATTCCACGAGGGAGATCGCGGGGTATGGGACGGAATCGAATGTGGACGGCCGCGTTGGCCGGCCCTCGTTTTCTTCCGATACTTCGCGAGACAGTAATTCCGCGACGACGGTGCGCAGGCGGACGACTTCGGAGGCGAGGCGGCTGGCGAGAGGCATCTTGGCGGCGTTCCAACGTGGCACGGTGGGCAAGGAGGAGTCGGCCGCGGCCACCTTCGCGGTGAGCAGCGTGGTGGAGACGAGGCGGACGCAACGGGCGTTGAGAACGAAGATATCACCCGGGCGAAGGCCCTTGATGAAGTTTTCCTCGACGGTGCCCAGATTGCGCCGGCCGAGCCGGACGGTGATGTGCGCGTCGGAGGCGATGGTGCCGACATTCTGGTAGAGGTCGCGCGCGATTCTCGGAGCGGGTAGCGCGAGATGGCCGTCGCTGTTGATGACGATTTTTCCGAAGAGATGGGTGTAGGCTTTTTCGAGGGATCGGCCGCCGCCTTGCAGATAATGGAGCACACGGTCGAAAAGGTCTCGCGAGAGGTCGGAAAAAGGATGGGCGCGGCGGACGAGCGCGTAGGCTTCGTCGGGTGTGGTGTCGGCGAAGACGGCGATACCGACCATGTGCTGTGCAAGAACGTCGGCGGGATTCCTCGGGGGGCGGAGCGGTTCAAGTTGGCGCGTGCGCATGAGCCGGACTGTGGCGGCGCACTCGGCGAGATCGTTTATGTTGGTGGCGACTAGGAGGCCGCGCGCGGTCTGACCGGGGGCGTGGCCGGAGCGACCCAGTCGTTGGAGGGCGCGGGCGACGCCCTTCGGAGCGGATACCATCACGACGAGGTCGATTGAGCCGATATCGATGCCTAGCTCGAGCGAGGTGGAGCAGACGATGGCGCGGAGTTCGCCGCGTTTGAGCCTATCCTCGACTTCCATGCGCACGGCGCGGTCGAGCGACGCGTGGTGAACCTCGATTTCACCGGCGAGATGGGGGAGAAGTCGCTTAAGACGGAGAGCGATGGTTTCGGCGCCGGCGCGGGTGTTGGTAAAAACCAACGTGGTGCGATGGCGCGTTAAATCGGCCGCGAGTTCACGGAGGACGCGGGTGCCGGTGTAGCCGGCGGCAGGGTAGGGATTCCGGGCAAGGGGCGAAAAGACGGAGACGTCGGACGGATTTGCGGAGCCGACCTCGACGATTTCGCAGGGACGTTCGGCGCCGGCGAGGAATCTGGCAAGCTCGGGGAGCGACGCGACGGTGGCGGACAGGCCGATGCGGGTCAGAGCGGCAGAACGGCGGAGGACGGATCGACAGATCGCGGAGTCGGTCTCGGACCGGCGGCCGATGCGTCGATCCGTCGTTCTGCCGCTCTGGACGCGGAGCGCCTCGAGGCGTTCGGCGGCGAGGGCGAGGAGGCTTCCGCGTTTGTTCTCGGCGAGCGCGTGGAACTCGTCGACCAAGAGAAAGCGGACCGTGGCAAGCGCGGGCGTCCAGCTCGGTTGGGACAGGAGCAGCGTGAGGCTTTCCGGCGTGGTTACGAGGACGTGGGGCGGTTTCTTTTTCTGCTCCGCGCGGTCTTTCGCGGAGGTGTCGCCGGTGCGGGAGCCGATTCGCACGAAGTCCCATCCAAGCTCCGCGAGCGGAGTGTGGATATTTTTCTGAAGATCGTAGGCGAGGGCGCGGAGCGGGGAAACGTAGATGGCGACTATGCCTCGGGACGGGAGCGCGCAGGCTTCGTGGAGGCGAACGAGATGATCGAAGACGCCGAGGAAGGCTGCGAGGGTTTTTCCCGTGCCGGTGGGCGAGGAGAGGAGCACGGAACGACCGGCTAGGATGTGCGGGATTGTCGCGGCCTGCGCCGGCGTCGGGCCGGGAAAGCGGCGGCGGAACCAAGCGTCGAGCACCGGATGGAGGCCGTCGAATGCGGAGCCCGTGGTGATGGCGCCGTCTCGGGGATTCGCAGCCCGCTTTCGCCGCCCTGGATTCGAACCATGACCAGGTGAGTCAAAGTCAGCTGTGCAAGGCATCGGTTTACCCGGGCGCGACATTGCTCGAAAAGAGGTCGGACGCGTTTGGCGCGAAGGTGTTGGCGGCGGCGAGCCGACGGCAGGTTTCGAGGGTGTCGATGTCGGCGGGTGTCTTGTCGGTGCGGATACGGGCGATGCGGGGAAAGCGGAGGGCGAAGCCGCTGTCGTGGCGGGCGCTGGGCTGGATGCGGTCGAAGGCGATTTCCAGGACGGTGTCGGGCACGACGCGGCGGACGCGGCCCAGATCCTCGAGGGTGGTGGCGATGAAGTGGTCGGTGAGCGCGGCTATCTCCGCGTCGGTGAGACCCGAGTAGGCCTTGCCGACGGTGCGGAGGGCGCCGGTGGCGTCGTCGCGGACCGCGAAGGTGTAGTCGCTCAGCACGCCCCGGCGTTTGCCGTGTCCCTGCTCGACGGCGACGACGACCACGTCGAGCGTGGCGTAGGCCTTTTTGAGCTTGAGCCAGGCGAGCCCGCGGCGGCCCGGGGTGTAGGGCGATTCGGGATCCTTGGCCATCAGGCCCTCATTGCCGCGTTGTCGGGCGTGGTGGAAGGCCGTGTCGATCTCCGTCTCGGAGCGGGCGAAGGTCAGCGGCGCGAGCATGAATGCCCGATGCGCAAGCGGATCTCGGTCGGGCGAGAAAAGGGACTCGAGGTGTCGGCGACGAATACGAAGCGGGGCTTTGAGATGGGATTCGTTATTCAGCCAGAGGAGATCGTAGGCGGAGTAGGCGAGGGGGATTTCCTGGCCGAGGAACAGGTCGTCGCCGTCGATTCGGCGGTTGAGGCGTTTTTGCAGTTCGGCGAACGGAAGGGCCCGGCCTTCTCGCCAGGCGAGGAGTTCGCCGTCGAGAATGCAGTCGGCGGGAATTTCGAGGAGCGCGGCGCGGACCAACTCGGGAAACTGATCGGTGATGCGGTGGAGATCGCGGGAGTAGAGCTCGACTCGGTGCCCCTGCTTGTGGAGCTGGCAGCGAATGCCGTCGTATTTCTCCTCGAGCCAAACGGGAGGGGCGAGTCGCTCAAGAATAGCCGCGGCGCCGGGCTCGGGACTGGCGAGCATGAACTGCAGCGGGTGGAAAATGCGCAGGGTTATCGAGGCGAGCGTATCGGCGAAGGCGGCGCGGACTACGGCGGGAAGATCTCCGCAAAGGTGGTTCGCTTCACGGATGGCCTCGAGCGGGCGGGTGCTGGCGGTGGCGACGGCTTCCTCGACCAATCCCTCGCGCAGGCCGATGCGGAGATCGCCGGTCATGATTTTTATCAGGTATTTGGCGGCGAGCGGTGTGAGTCGTCGGAGCGTGGCGGTGAGGCTGTCGAGCTTGGCGGCGGGGCCGGAGGCTGAGGCGAGATCGGACAGGAAGGCTTCGAGGTCGGCAAGCCGCAGAGGGGCGCGCGGCGCGGGGGGCTGTTTGGGGGCGACGAGGAGCGCCTCGGCGGTTTCCCCGCTGTCGGCGTAGCGGCGGTAGGCGGCGCGAAAATCGCCTTCGTTGTGGCCGGAGATTTCAAGAACGGCGCGGCGGAGGAGGGACCATCCGGCGTTGAGCGCGCGAGGATCGGACTGCGGGAAGGGACGGCCGGTGAGGTGGAGCGCGGCGCGGGCCGCATCGTCGGGGACGAGCGCGGAGAAGTGGTCGCGGAGAAGCGCGATTTTCTCCAGCTTGGACGCGGTGTCGCGGATTCTTTCGGCAAGGACGGCAAGAGCGTCGAGCGTGGAGAGGTCGTCCGGGGTGGCGGAAGACGCCTGTTCCGACCGGCGTTCGACCGAGAGAGCAGAAACACCGGGCGACCGGGGCGGGGAAGCGAGCGTGAGCGTGAGATCGAGCTGGTTGTCCTGATTGATCGCCCAGGCCTCGATGCCGCGGTCGCGGAGATCGCGGGCGAATTCGGTGGCGAATCCGTGAAGCGTGAGGACGCGGCGGGGCTGGGTAAGCTCGACGAAACGAAGTAGGTCGGGGTAGTCGGCGTGGTCGGAGAGGGGAAATGCGGCATCGCATTGGTAGCGAAAGCGCGCGCCTGGATCGAGCGCCCAGCCGGTGAGCATGGCGGTGCGCCGCCGAGGGATCTTGCGAACGAAGGCCGAGTTGGTCGCCTGGGGCGGGCAGATGACGACATGGCCGACGCAGGCCTTTTCATCGAAGGCGTGGTAGGCGGGGAAGGTGATCCCGAGGGCTTCGTAGACGCCGGTCAGCCGGTGGGTCCGCGGATGAAGCATCACGGGGAGCGACGCGCCGGCGAGGGAGCGGAGGATTTCCTGGCTTTTGCCCAGGCTGTAGCCGAAGAGGACGGGCGTTTCGTTCTCCTCGAGCGCGGCGCGACACCACGCGATGACATCGGAGAGGACCCGTTCGGTCGGCGGAAGCGTGTAGTGCGGCCGGCCATACGTCGTCTCCATGATGACGAGATCGGCGGTCGGCGGGCGGCAGGGCTCGGCGGATCGTCCGGGGCGGAGCTTGAAGTCGCCGGTGTAGAGGAGCCGGCCGTGATCGGGGTGGTCGAGGCAGATCATGGCCGAGCCATGGATATGGCCGGCGGGGTGCAGGGTGACGGTGATTTCGGGGTGGTCCGGCGAAAGCGGAGCGGGTTGGTGGAAGGGGAGCTCGATCTCGACGCGTTCGCCTCGGGCGTCGGGCATGCGGGCGCGCATGAGGGCGGCGGTGCCCGGGGTGAGCAGGACCTGGCGATGCGGGGCAAGATGGTCGAAGTGGGCGTGCGACACGAAGCAGCGGTCGACCGGATGGTGGGCGTCGAGCCACCACCCGATTTGCGGCAGGTAGATGCCGTTGCGAAACTGGACGTCCCAGGGCACGCGGCCAATTTAGCGGGAGTGGCGGCTAATCAACCCGTCTGATCACAAAACGGGTGGAGAAACCGCAACACCGCCGCGCGGGTCGGCGGGCGGGGCTACTTCCCTTGCAGGGAATATTTGCCCGGGCCGGTGAAGAGAAGCCCGAGGCAGACGACCATCATCGTTGCCGGGTAGCCGGCGGCGCCCCATCCCCCGAAGGGGTAGTATTTCCAAATCGTGGCGACCGCCATGGTGACGGCCAGCGCGAGGGCGGCGGGGCGGTGGGCGAACCCGAGAACAAGACCGATCGCGCCGAGCGTCATCGCCAGGATGGCGAGAAAGCCCCAGACGGGATGGCCGAAGCCGACGCCGAGGTAGCCCACGGCGCGTCCCACGCCGGCCCACGAGTCGGGATCGGCGAGCCGGTGGAGGCCGTGCAGAAGCAAAAACGACAGCCCCACGCCGACGCGGAGCACGAGCAGGCCGAAATCTTGGCAGCGATCCAGGAAGGCCCAGCGAAACATGGGGAAACGGTCGTCCGGACGGGCGCGGCGAGTCGCGGTTTAGAGCCCGGTGGGATTGGTGAGCGTGGCGAGATACTTGCGTTTCACCAAGCGCCAGGCGGTGACGAAAAAGGCGGTGAGCGGGATGGCGAGGATCATGCCGAGGATTCCGCCGAGCGCGGTGCCCCAGAAGAAGATCGAGAAGATGATCGTCACCGGGTGCAGGCCCGTGCGGTCGCCCATGATCTTCGGGGTGAGATACCAGCCCTCGATGTTTTGCACGACGATGAACACGGCCAGGACGAGAAACACGAGCTGGACGCCACCCTCGGGCTGGAGAAACGCGAGCGGAAGGGCGACGCCCAAGCCGATGATCGTGCCGAGGTAGGGAACGATGTTGAGGATGCCGAGCATCAGGCCGATGAAGAGGCCGAATTTCAGGCCGATCACGGTGAAGCCCAGGGCGAGCATCACGCCCATGATCAGACCGATGATGAGCTGCCCGCGGAAAAACGACACGATGATCGAGACGAACTCGCGAACGAGGAAGACGATGTCGGCGCGGGGTCCGGGTTTGAGGAAACTGAGGTGGTCGCCGAGATTTTTCGTCGGGTCGCCGCTGGAGAGAAGAAAGAAGAAGAGGTAGATCGGAATGACCGCTAGGCTGGTGAGCACACCGAAGAGGCTGAGCAGGCCGGAGCCCGCGGCCTTGAGCGAGGGGATGGCGTGGGAAACCAGGCCCTGCGCGTCAGCCATGAGTTTCTGGACCGCGTTTTTGATCGTGGGGTTGGCCAGATAGCGTTGGGCGGCCTCGACCCACTGCGGGTAGTTCTGCTCGCCGTAAGCCACCGCGCGTTCCCAGAGGGCCGGGATAAAACCGATAAAGTCGAGCAACTGGGAGACGGCGGGCGGCACGATGGTCACGCCCAAGGCCGTGAGCACGAGCAGGAAGGCCCCGAAGATCGAGATGACCGAGGAGAGCCGCGTGAAGCGAAGTTTCCGTTCGAGCAGGAGCACGAGCGGCATGAGCACGAGGGCCATGATGCCGGCGCTGACGAGCGGCCAGAGGACGCCGGAAAACATGCCGATCAGGAAGACGCCGAGAAACGCGAGGCCGACCATCAGGGCTCCGGCCGCGATGAAGGCGAAGAGCCCGAGGGCGAAGCCGGCGATGCGGCGTTGGGTGGGCGAGAGGAGGGGCGCGGAGGCGCCGTCGGCGGGCGGAGCGTTTTCGGGAACGGGTGCGTCGGCCATGGAAGTGAACAGAGCAAAACCTGTGCGGGGGAGGCGCGGCGAGGAAAGTTTTTGCCCGGACAAGGTTGCACGCCGCCCCGGTTGCGTAGGCTGTCGGTCACCCACCATGCAGTCCGCGCCGGCCACGCACATCCACATCAAGGGAGCCCGAGAGCACAATTTGAAGAACCTCGAGGTGAGGTTGTCCCGCGGCAAACTGACGGTGATCACGGGGCCGTCGGGCTCGGGCAAGTCCTCGCTGGCCTTCGACACCCTCTACGCCGAGGGCTACCGGAAATACATGGAGTCGCTCTCCACCCAGGCACGGCAGGTGCTCGAGCAACTGAAGCGGCCCGACGTCGATTTCATCCATGGGCTCTCGCCGGTGCTGGCGATCGAGCAACGCACGGGCAACGGATCGCCGCGCTCGACCATCGCCACGGTGACGGAGATCGCGGACTACGCGCGGCTGCTTTGGGCGGTGCACGGCGAGCAACGGTGTCCGAAGGACGGAGGCCGCGTGGTGCAGCGCTCCCTCGATGACAACGTGCGGCACGTGCTCACCGCTTGTGCGGGCGAGCGCGTTATGCTGCTCGCGCCGGCGATGACGGCGAAGCCGAGCGTGCTGCGCGACGAGCTGCCGCGTCTGCGCCAACGCGGATTTCAACGCGTGCGGTTGGACGGCGAGGTGAAGACCCTCGACGATCCGCATCTGATTCCCAACGGCCAGGGGGCGCGCGAGATCGCGGTGGACGTGATCGTGGACCGCCTCGTGGCGGTGGCGGAGCAACGCTCGCGGCTGGCGGACTCGCTCGAACTGGCTTTTCGCGAGGGCAAGGACCGCGTGATCGTGCTGGCTCAGAAGGCGGGCGCGGCGCCGGACGCGTGGCGCGAGGTTCACCTGTCGCAGTCGCTGGCCTGCGAGGTGTGCGGCGACGTCTTCGAGAAGCTCACGCCCCGGCATTTCTCCTTCAACAACCGCGAAGGCGCCTGTCCGGATTGCGACGGTCTGGGGCGAAAGCTGCGTTTTGTCCCGGAACTGATCGTGGCCGATCCGGCGAAGTCGGTTCGAGAGGGCGCGATCAAACCGTGGCGGATCGGCGGAAAAAATCTCATCATCAAGCACAACGCCCTGCTGAAGCAGTTGGCGGAGCAGTTGCCCTACGATCCCGAGACGCCTTGGGGCGAGCTCCCGGAGGAGACGCGCAAGGCGATCCTCTTCGGCGCGGGAGAGCGCCAGTTCGCCTTCAAGCTGAAGCGCATGCGCGAGGCGCGGGCGATGCCCTTCGCGGGCGTGATCGCGGATCTCGAGGAGAGTTTTCGCGGGACGGACAGCGACGGGTTTCGCGCGCGGCTGACCACGTTCATGGTGAGCGGGCCCTGTCCGATGTGTCGCGGCGGTCGCCTGAACGAGCGCAGCGCGGCGGTGAAGGCGGGCGGGCTGACGATCACGGAGTTTTTCGGACGCGACGTCGCCTCGGCGCACGCGTGGGCGGCGGGATTGCTCGCGGTCGTTGCGCACGAGGCGGTCCGCGAGATCGCGACGGGGATCGAGCAACGGCTGCGCTTTCTGCTCGAGACCGGGCTGGGCTATCTGACGCTGGATCGCGACTACGACACGCTCTCGGGCGGCGAGGCGCAACGCGTGCGCCTGGCGACGCAGCTCGGCATGGGACTGATGGGCGTGATCTACGTGCTCGACGAGCCGAGCATCGGGCTGCACCCGGCGGACAACGAGAAGCTACTCGCGACGCTGACCGAGCTCCGCGACCGCGGGAACACGGTCGTGGTGGTGGAGCACGACGAGGACACGATGCGGATCGCCGACGAGATCGTGGAGATGGGACCGGAGGCGGGCGCGGAAGGCGGGAGGATCTTGTTCCAAGGCACGCCGGTCGAGCTGATGGCGGCGCCGGCGAAGCAGACGCGCACGGGGCCTTACCTCGCGCGCAAGCTGCGGGTCACGCGCGAGGCGAAGCCGAAGCCGACGGATGGGCTTTTTCTCACCGTGCGCGAGGCGCGGGAGCACAATCTAAAAGGCGTGGATGCGCGGTTCCCGATCGGTCTGCTGACGGTGGTCACGGGCGTGTCGGGTTCGGGCAAGAGCACGCTGGTGAACGACGTGCTGGCGGCGGCCGCGGCGCGAAAGCTCAACGGCGCGAAGGCGATCCCGGGCAAACACCGCCACATCGAGAATCTGGATAACTTCGAGAAGCTGGTGCAGGTGGACCAGTCGCCGATCGGGCGCTCGCCGCGGTCGAATCCGGCGACCTACGTCGGATTGATGGATCCCTTGCGCGAGCTGTTCGCGATGGTGCCGCTGGCGAAGGTGCGCGGTTACACGGCGAGCCGGTTTTCGTTCAATGTCCGCGGCGGACGTTGCGAGCGCTGCCAGGGCGACGGCGTGATCAAGCTGGACATGCAGTTCATGGCCGACGCCTACGCGCCGTGTCCGAGCTGCGGCGGGCGGCGCTTCAACCGCGAGACGCTGGAGATCCTGTTTCACGGGAAGTCGATCGCGGACGTGTTGGACATGTCGGTGAGCGAGGCGATCGGGGTGTTTAAAAACATCCCGAAGATCATGGACCGTCTGGAGACCTTGTCGGCGGTGGGGCTGGGTTATCTGACGCTCGGGCAGAGCGCGACTACCTTGTCCGGCGGCGAGGCGCAGCGGCTGAAGCTGTCGCTCGAGTTGAGCAAGCGGCAGCAGGGCGGGACGCTGTATATCTTGGACGAGCCCACGACGGGGCTGCACTGGGTGGACATCCAGCACCTGATGGACCTGTTGTTCAAACTGCGCGACGCGGGCAACACGCTGATCGTGATCGAGCACAACCTCGACGTGATCAATCTGGCGGACTGGCTGATCGATCTCGGGCCGGGTGGCGGCACGGCGGGCGGCGAGATCGTGTATGCGGGGGATCGCGCCGGCATCGAGAAGTCGGCGCGAAGTCTGACGGGCGCGGCCTTGGCGAAGTGGGGCGGAAAACGGAAATAGAGTTCCGGACCCCAACCCAGACCCGAATCCAGGACGAATCGCGGATGGAACGGCTCGACGCGTTTTCCAGGAAATGAAGAAGCCGCGGCCTTCGGGGCCGCGGCTTTCAGGTTTCGATGGGCGGACAATGGCCGCGCGGTTGATGCGGGCCTATTCGACGGGCGTCGCGGCGGGAGCGGCCGCGGCGGCGGGCGGGGTGAAGGCGTTTTTCATGGCGACGATCTCGGAGGTCTCCAGCCGGACGCGGATGTCGGCGCGGCCGTCGACGAGGTCGGCGGTGAGCGCCAGGCCGGGCTGCTTCGGCGCGGTGGCGGCGTCGTAGGCGAAGGGCAGGCTGGCGATGCGGTTCATCCAGCCGAGGTAGCGAGGCAGGGATACGGCGACAAACGTGGTGGATTCCGCGGGGAGGCCGTAGGCGGCGGGCGTGATTTCGCCGGGGGTGGAGGCGGCTTCGAGAAGGCGCTTCGTTTCCGCATGGGCGCCATCGCCCATCGCGTAGACGAGCCGGGAGGGGGCTACGCCGTAGGTGGCGTTGATCTTATCGATACCGGCTTTCTGCATGACCTTGAGCCCTTCTTCCATTTCGGGGCTGAGCGCGCGGTAGCTCTGGGTGATGTCGATCAGGCGCGCGTCGCCGAGTTTTTCTTCCTCACCGAGCGTGATGTCGGTCGCGATGCCTTGGCCGGCGTTGAAGGACGCCATGGTCTTTTGGAGTTCGGGCATCCGGTGGATGAGCGAAAGGGCTTTTTCCTGGTCGGTTATGCCGACCTCGGCGCCGCCGGATATGCCCAGGGTGGGCGGAAGAAAGGCGAAGGCGCCGGTGCCGCCCCAGATGGAGGCGAAGGTGTTGACCGTATCGGTCAAGGTCTGGGTGGCCGCGGCATCGGTGTTGCCGAAGGCGCCGAGCAGGCGGGTGGTGATCCGGTTATACGCGGCCCAGAATTCCGGAGTCGGGCGCGCGGAGACGGTGCCGAAGACGGATGCCGACGAGCCGAACGAGGCGGGGATGGCGACGGCGGGGCCGCGGCCGGCGTTGAAGAGGGCGGCGCTGTCGGTGCCCGGTTTGGCGGCGATGACGGAGCGGAGATCGAGGTGTGCGGCGTCGATGGAGATGCTCAGCGAGCAATCCTGGATGTCGGCCACGGAGCCGAGCAGGGTGCCCATGACATCGGCGGGATTCGGCGCCTTCGGGTTTTGTGCGGAGACTTTGGCGAACTGGCCGCGCATGCCCATGAGCATGAGGTCGACCATGGGCTTGTAGGCGGCGTAGAGGCGTCCGGTGTCGACGCTGAGCGCGAGTTGCCCGCCGGCGGCGCGAAGGCCGCGGATGTCGAGGTCGGCGCGGATCGCGGGGAGGACGGCGTCGAGTCCGGCTTCGAGGGGCGAGGCGACGAGGCGTTTCCCGACGAAGGTGGCGAACATCGGCTGGCCGTTCGGAAGCGTGATCTGGTAGCGGTCGGGCGTTGTGGCCGACGCTTGGAACTTGAGGGCGGGGTTGGTCTTGAATTTCTCGGGGTCGAGCACCGGCAGCACCAAGGCGTAGGGTTGGCCGGATTTTTGCGGATCGACGACGAGGGCGAGCAGTTCCTGATCGAGGGCGAAGCCGAAGGCGGCCGCGCCGAAGGTGAGCTGGGCGGTGTTGGCGCCGGAGCCGGGTTCGATCTTGTCGGCGAAGGCGCCGGCGGAGGTGGCGAGGTCCTGGAGGCTCCCGATGCGCAAGGCGCCGAGGATGTCGGCGTCGGGGGCGACTTCGGCGAAAAGCGACGCGGCGAAAGTCGCGAGAGGAAGGATGGAGAGGGCGCGGAGACGATTCATGTGGGGGTGGAATTGCTTAGATGGTGGATTGAGTGAGGGCGTGGCGGAGCTGCAGGTCGAGAAACTAGGGGGCGAGGCTCACCGCCTTGAGCGGATGGCGGTCGAGGCGGGTCGGATACCAGCCGCGGACGGAAGGCTGGAGGAGGTAAACGTGGGTGTTGACGTAGAGCGGGAGAATGGGCGCGGCCTCGAGGAGGCGGGTCTCGGCCTCGCGGAGAAGGGCGTGGCGGGCGGTTTGGTCCAAGGTGCGCGCGGCCTGGTAGAGCGCGTGGTCGTAGGCGGCGTCGCTCCAGCCGGTGAAGTTTTGCGCGCCGTCTTTGGTGAAGAGAGCGAGGAAGCTGATGGGATCGTCGTAGTCGGCCACCCAGCCGGAGCGGATCAGCTGGAAATCACCGCTTCGGCGGGCGTCGAGCAAGCTGGCGAACTCCTGGTTTATGAGGCGGGTCTGGACGCCGAGCGCGCGCCACTGTTGCTGGAGGGCTTCGGCGATGCGGCGGTGGTTTTCGGAGGTGTTGTAGAGAAGCTCGAACACCGGGAGTCCCTGGCCGTCGGGATAACCGGCCTCGGCGAGGAGGGCTTTGGCGGCGGCGAGGTCGTGGCGGAGCAGCGAAGGCGGCTCGTAGCCGCCGGCGCCGGGCGGAACGAAGGCGGCGGCGGGGCGCTGGCCGCCCTTGAGCAGGCCGGAGACGAGTTGTTCGCGGTCGAGGGCGAGGGAGAGCGCGCGGCGGACGCGGACGTCGCTCAGGACGGGGCGGGTGGTGTTGATGCGGTAGAAGTAGATGTCGAGGAAGGGGTCCGCCCGGAGTTGTCCCGGCGCCTCGGCGCGCCAGGCCTCGACGCGCCCGGCCGGGAGCGTGTCGATCACGTGGAGTTGCCCCGCGCGGTAGGCGCGTTCGGCGGCGTCGACGCTGTCGTAGGGATGGAAGTGGACGGCGCGGAGCTTGAGGGCGGAGGCGTCCCAATAGCGCGGATTCGCCGCGGTGACGATGACCTGGCCGTGTCGCCATTCCTTCAGCACGAAGGGGCCGTTGCCGACGAAGGTCGAGGGCGAGGAGGCCCAGCGGTTGCCGCGGGCGTCGACGGGGCCGGCGGCGGAAACGGCGTGGAGAGGGACCGGAAACCAGACCGGGTGGGTGAGCAGGACGAGGAAGTGCGGCGCGGGATACTCGAGCGAGACGCGTAGCGTGTGGGTATCAAGCGCGCCGATACCGACCTGGGAGAAGTCGGCGAGGCGGGACTTGTGGTAGGCCTCGGCGTTGAGGACGGGGTAGATCAGCGCGGCGGACGGGGCGCCGAGGGCGGGCTGGAGGGCGCGGCGGACGGAGGCGACGAAATCCTCGGCCTGGATGGGGTGTCCGTCGGACCACCGGGCGTCGGGGCGAAGGTGGAAGGTGTAAACCAGGCCGTCGGCGGAGATGTCCCAGCGCGACGCGACGCCGGGGACGGGGGCGAGGGTTTGCGGGTCTTCGCCGACAAGGCCCTCGAAAAGAGCGGAGAGGACCTGGATGTCGCCGAGCGATCCGGCGAGATGCGGGTCGAGATCGGCGAGGTCGGGGCCGATGCCGCGGTGGAGGGTTTGGGTGCGGTCTCCGGCCTGGACCAGGGTTTCGCGGGGGGCGCAGGCGACGAGGGCGATGAGCCCGAGGAGGGCGAGGAACGCGGCGAAAAGGCGCGGCGGGCGCGAGGGAAAGGACACGGAAAAGAGAGGGCTGGCGGGCCGGAGGGCCCTTCAGGCTTTGCGGATGAGCGCGACGGCGTGCGCGGCGACGGCGAGGCCGCGGCCGATGTCGTCCGAGCCTTCGTTGGTGGTGGCCTTGACGCCGACGCGGTCGGGCGGGATGCCGGCGCTGGAGGCGAGTCGGGCGCGCATTTCCTCGAGGCGCGGAAAAATCTTGGGACGCTCGGCGATCAGGGACGAATCGATGTTTTCGATCTCATAGCCCCGCTCGCGCAAGGCGGCGCAGACACGCCGGAGCAGGATCTGCGAGTCGATGTTTTTGAAGGCCGGATCGGTGTTGGGGAAAAAGTGGCCGATATCGGGGAGCGCGGCGGCGCCGAGGAGGGCGTCGCAGATGGCGTGCGTAAGGGCGTCGGCGTCGGAGTGGCCGTCCAGGCCGACGGGGCACTCGGCGAAGTGCACGCCGCCTAGGATCATGGGGCGCCCGGCGACGGTGCGGTGGATGTCATAGCCGTGGCCGATGCGAAGGCTCATGGGATGAGTAGCGAGGCGCCCACGGAAGACACGAAGGACACGGAGAGGACGGGGGCGACGGAGACGTTAACCACGAAACACACGAAAGACACGAAAAGGGTGGCTGGGAGCTCAGGCGTCCGGAGCGGTGTCACGGCTCAGCAGATACTCGACGTAGGCGAGGTCGGCCGGGGTCGTGATCTTCGGGTTGGGGTGGGCGTTCTCGAGGAGGGCGACCGGATGGGAAAGAAGTTCGACGGCGGAGGCGTCGTCGGTGATGCGGAGCTTTTTCTTGGCGACCTTGGCGTAGGCCTCGGTGACGAGTTCGCGGGCGAAGACCTGCGGGGTTTCCATTGCCCAGAGACGATCACGCTCGAGGGTCTTGAGGTGGCCGGTGTCGGAGTGCTTCTTGATCGTGTCGGTCACGCGGTGGGCGAGGACGACGGCGTCTTCCTTGCGCACGACCTTGTGGAGGCCGACGAGCTGGTCGACGCGGACCAGGGGGCGGGCGCAGTCATGGATGAAGACGTAGGCGATGTCGGCGGGGAGGGCCGCGAGGGCGTTTTGCACGGAGTCCTGGCGCTCTTTGCCGCCGATGACGAACTGGGCGGGGGTGGGGGCGTAGGCGGAGAGGGCGATGGACTGGGCCTGGTCGCGGACGACGATGACGTAGTAGTCGGCGACGTTGCTTTCGAGGAAGGCGGCGACGCTGTGGGCGAAGACGGGGCGGCCGGCGAGGGGCGCGAGGATCTTGTCGGCGACGGCGCCCTGCATGCGGCGGCCGCTGCCTGCGGCGAGAAGGATGGCGGCGGTGCGTGACATGGTGGATTTGGGTTTCGAAAGGGGAGGTTTGCGGGACGCCCGGCGCATGCCCGCGGTGAGGCGGCGTTCAGGCCGAGGCGAGGTCGGCGAGGATGGCGCGAGCGGCGGCGGCGGGGTCCTTGGCTTTCAGGATGGGACGGCCGACCACGATGTAGCTGGAGCCGGCGCGGGCGGCTTCGGCGGGGGAGAGCACGCGTTTCTGATCGTCGCCACCGGCCTCGCCGGCGGGGCGGATGCCGGGGGTCACGAGCTGAACGTCGGCGGGGAGCATGCGGCGGAGGAGCTGAACCTCGAGCGGGGAGCAGACGAGGCCCTTCATGCCGGCGGAGGCGGCGAGGGAACCGAGCCGGGCGACCTGCATCTCGGGCGTGCCGCCGACGCCGATGTTGGCCAGCTCGGCGCCGTCCATGGAGGTGAGCACGGTGACCCCGAGGAGGAGGAGGTCGGGGCGGGTGGCCTGCTGCGCCTTCACCGCGGCGGACATCATCTCGCGGCCGCCGCCGGTGTGGATCGTGAGCATGCCGATGGGAAGCGGGGCGAGGGACTCGACGGCCTTGGCGACGGTGTTCGGGATGTCGTGGAGCTTGAGGTCGAGGAAGATGTCAAACCCTTCGTCTGCGACGGCGCGGACGTAGTCGGGGCCGTAGGCGGTGAACATTTGCAGGCCGATTTTGACCCAGCGGAGTTCGCCGCGGAGCTGGCGGAGGATCGGGGCGGCTTCTTCGCGGGTGGGGACGTCGAGGGCGAGGATGAGGTCGCAGGGCATGTCGATGGAGGGGGAGTGTCGACAGACGGTGGCGGGAGCGGAAGAAAAAAGGCGGGCGGCGTCGAAATGGATTTTCGCGGGCGTCGGGACCGTTTGGGCTGCGCGGCGATGGATCCCGTCACGATTTTCAGTCCGGCCAAGATCAACCTGTCGCTCGCGATCACGGGGCGCCGCGCGGATGGATTTCACGAACTGGTCTCGGTGGTTTGCCAACTCGGCTTTGGCGACATGCTGCGGGCGGAACGCGGGCCGGACGGGACGGGGGCGACGCTGGTCTGTGACGCGCCGGGCGTGCCGCTGGACGGGACCAACCTGATTTTGAAGGCGGCGGCGAAGTTCGCGGAGGCGACGGGATGGCGGGGCGGGGCGAGCTTTGCGCTGGAGAAACGCATCCCGATCGGCGCCGGGCTGGGAGGCGGAAGCAGCAACGCGGTCGCGGCGCTACGGGCGTTGGAGCGGCTGAGCGGCATCGCGCTCGATCCGGCCCGGCGCCTGGAGCTGGCGGCGGCGCTGGGCTCGGATTGCCCGCTGTTCTGGCACGACGCGCCGGTGGCGATGCGCGGCCGGGGCGAGCGCATCGAGGTCTTGCCGGGCGGGGCCGCGGCCCGGCTGCGCGGACGGCGGGTGCTGGTTTTCAAACCCGATTTCGGCGTGGCGACGGCCTGGGCGTATCAGGCGCTCGCGGCGCGGCCGGACTGGTATGCGGATGCGCCGGCGGAGGAGGCACGGCTGGCGGCGTGGCTCGCGGACGCCGGGGCGCCGGCGGAAACGCTGCTGGCGAACACCCTCGAGGCGCCGGTTTTCGCCAAATGGATCGCCTTGCCCGCCATGCTGGCCTGGCTCCGCGAACGGCATGGCGTCACGGCGCGGATGAGCGGCAGCGGCAGCGCGTGTTTCGCGCTTCTCGCCGCGGATGCGAATGAAGCGGAACTGATTGCGACCATTCGAGAGGGGTGGGGCGCGAACGCCTTCGTGCAAGCCACGACGCTGGCGTAAGTTTCGTCGCGGATTTGCGACTTGAAACAGTTTGACCCGGGGCGGTGTCGGGGACGTCATGCGCGCACCCCCGGCGCGGGCTTTTGGTCCGCGTCTTGCAGCCCCAGACAACATCTATGTCCGCCGAGGAAAAAACGCCCCGTCCCGAGCTCGTGCTGCAAGGCATCTCCGCCTCGCAGGGGATCGCGTATGGCCAGATTTTCGTTTATCTGCAGAGCGATCTGGAGGTGCCCGAGTATCAGGTGGAAAAGGCGAGATGGCCCGCGGAGGTGACTCGTTTTGAGCAGGCGCTCCTGGCCACGCGCCAGCAGGTGCAGAAGATCATGTCCGAGGTGGAAAAGAACCTCGGCGAGGAAGAGGCGCGGATCTTTGACGCGCATCTGCTCGTGCTCGAGGACCAGGCCTTGATCGCGGAGACGATCCGGGAGTTCGAAAAATCGCGTCTGAACATCGAGGCCTGCTTCGACCGCGTGGCGCAGCGCTACATCGCGGCCTTCGAGGAGATCGACGACGAGTATCTGAGGGAGCGCGGCGGGGACATCCGCGACGTCGCGCAGCGCGTGTTGAGCAACCTGCTTGGCGGCGGCGGCGCGCAGCGGCTATCCAAGCTCGCGGACAAGCGGATCGTGGTCGCCAACGACATCTCGCCCTCCGACGCGGCCGGGCTCGACCGATCCTCCGCGCTGGGCGTGGTGACCGACTCGGGCAGCAAGACGAGCCACGCCGTGATCGTGGCGCGCTCGATGAAGATCCCCGCCGTGGTGGGACTGCGCGACCTCACCTCGAAGGTGCAGGCGGGCGACAGCATCCTGGTCGACGGCTACGAAGGCCTGGTGATCCTCAATCCGACCGAGAGCACGCTTTTCCGCTACGGGCAGATCCAGCGGCAAAAACGCACGCAGGAGCAGAAGCTGCTCGACGCGAATCGCCTGGCCGCGGTGACCCTGGACGGGTTTGCGCTGCCGCTGCGGGCCAACATCGAAAAAGTCGACGAGGCCAACCTGGTGAAGGACTACCGGGCCGACGGCGTGGGACTTTTTCGCACCGAGTTCCTTTATCTCGCCGCGGCGGAGATGCCGACCGAGGAGGAGCAATACCTCGCCTACCGGAGCCTGGCCGAGTCGCTCGCCCCCGCGCCGGTGACGATCCGCACGCTGGATCTCGGAGGGGACAAGCCGATCGCCTCGCAGGCCCATCTGTTTCCCAAGGAGAACAACCCCTTCCTCGGCTACCGGGCGATCCGGTTTTGCCTGGATCATTCGGACGTATTCAAGGCGCAGTTACGCGCGGTCTTGAGGGCGAGCGCGCATGGCGACATCCGGCTGATGTATCCGATGATCAGCGGCCACGAGGAACTGCGCCGCGCGAACGCGGTGCTGACCGAGTGCAAGGCCGAGTTGCAGGCGGAGGGCAAGGCCTTCGACCCGCGCCTGCGCGTGGGCACGATGATCGAGATCCCGAGCGCGGCCATGGCGGCCGACCTGCTCGCGAAGGAGTGCGATTTTTTCAGCATCGGGACGAACGACCTCATCCAGTATCTGCTCGCGATCGACCGGGTGAACGACCGGATCGCGCACCTCTACGAGCCGACGCATCCGGCCGTGTTGCGCACCTTGAGGCACATCGTGGTCGAGGCGCATCGGGCGAAAATCAAGGTGAGCGTGTGCGGCGAGATGGCGGGCGACCCGATCTTCGTGGCGCTGCTCTTCGGCCTCGGCGTGGACGAGCTGAGCATGACGCCGCCGCTCTTGCCCGCGGCGAAATACATTTTGCGCAACATGAAGCTGACGGACGCGCGCAAGCTCGCCCAGCAGGCGCTGGCGATGGACTCGGCCAAGGCGATTCAGGCCCTGTGCGCGGAGTTCGCCGAGGCGCGGCTGAAGGGCTGAGAGCGCCGTTCAGGGCGCGGGCGACGGCTGCTTCGCCGGATCATGTCTTGGGCTGGCCGGCCAGGAGTTTGGCGCGCTGCTCGGGGGTGATGGCCGGGCTGGACTCGACCCAGGCGCGGGCGGCGGCGGGGTCCTTGGTCAGCCACTCGCGGACGTGGTTGCCTATCACGTTCTCGCGGAGCTTGGGGTCCTTGATCTTTGCGTAGAGGTCGGCGGTGGCGGCGCGAGGGGCTTTTTCGTTCCAGGTGCCACCCAAGGCTTCGAGGTATTGTTGCCCGAGGTAGCTCTGACCTTGGGGCAAGCGCGCGGCCATGTCCTCGACCCAGGCGAGCGCGGCGTCGGGCTCGGCGCGGGCCCAGCGGTAAACGAGTTCCCGGTCCGCGCCGTAGAAGCGTCCTTGGTCGGCCGCTTGCTGGCTTTCGGCCCAGCGGAGGGCGGCGCCGGGGTCTTTCGCGCCCCAGATTTTGAGGATCGCGGCGCGAGCAGCCTCGCGGGCCTTGGGGTCGGTGAGCTCCTGCCAGCCCGCGATGGCCGCCTGGGGATCGTCGCGCGCGATCTCGCCGAGGAGGGTGCCCTGGACGGCTTGGGAGGCGGAGGCGACGCCGGGCTCGGCTTCGTGCTCCTTCATCCAGGCGAGGGCCGCGTCGGGGTTGATCTTGGCCCAGACGCCGAGACGCTCCGCGAGCGCTTGCGAGCGGTTGGCGCCGTCGGGCATGGCGAGAAGCAGCGGGAGCGATTTTTCCGGATTATTGGTGTAGTAGGTTCGGGAGCTTCGTTCGAGGAGGGTGAGGCGCAGATCGGCGTCGGGTAGGCTCTTGAGCCAGACTAGGGCCTCTTCGGGTTCGTTGGAGCCCCACTCAAAGAAGAGATCGTTGAGCGCGGCGCCGCGATTTTGCACGCCCGGGGTGGTGGCGAGGGCGTCGGCCACGGTGCGGCGCCAGCCGGGGCTGTCGTCGCCGAGGCCGCTGAACCAGTTGGAAAGGTCGCCTCTGTTCGGGTCGCGCGGCTGGGCGAGCAGCCAGGCGAGGGCGGATGCGGAGTCCTGCTTCAACCACGCGGCGATGGTGGATCGCAGCGTCCAGAAGCCCTCGCCGTTTTTCCAGAGCTCGGGGGCGAAGGTGCGGAGGGTGCCGACCGGGTCCTTTTGGCCGAGGGCGTTGATGACGGAGCCGAGGACGGCGTCGCGGAAGGCGTCTTCGCGGGAGCGGGCGAGGGCGAGCGCGCGTTCGGGGTTTTTCTCGGCGAGCTGGGCGAGGGCGTTTGAGGCGAGCCGGCGGGCGAGCTTGTCGTCTGGCACGACGCAGGCCCAGGCGGCGGCCGCGGCGGGGTCCTGGGCGGCCCAGACAGTGAGGCCTTCGAAGGCGAGGCCCTCGGCTTTTTCGCCGCGGGCTCCGGCCCAGCGGGTGGCGGCGGGGGCGTCTTGGGTGGCCCAGGCGGTGAAGGCGATGCGGCGCAGGCGGAGCTCGTCCTCCTGATCGCCGCGGGAGAGCGACTCGAGCAGCCGGGGAAACGCGTCCGCGGGGAGGCGAAGCACGAGCGCGCGCAGGCTGGCGGCGCGTAGCGCGTAGGACGGCGGGCGTCCGTCGGGGCCGCGGAGGGCGAGCCAGCCGGAGATCGCGGCCGCGGCGTCGTCGGCGGCGAAGCGCGGCGGAGCGGGCGAGTCTCGCCAGGACCAGGCGGGCGTGGCGACGGGGCCGACGACGGCGGCGGTCGCGGGGTCGTCGGGGCGGGAGAGCCGGGCAGGGGAGCCGAGGGCGAACCAGGTGACGGTTCCTCCGAGCGCGAGGCCGAGGCAAAGAGGGGGAAGCGGCGAGGGCATGGCGGGGGCGGGTCAGTTGGTGGCGTCGTCGGCGGAGAGGATCCGGGCGGCGGCCTCGGGGGAGAGCGCGTCGTTCGATTCGATCCAGGCGCGCGCGGCCTGGCGGTCGGACTTGATCCAGCGGGAGAGGTGGGTGACGAGGACGCGGTCGCGGAGGGCGGCGTCCTTGATCTGCGCGAGCTGGTTGGCGTAGCCCGCGCGAGGCGGCGGGTCGGCTTCCTGGCCGTCATATATCTGGTAGCCGCCGTCGAAAGCGTTGAGAGCCTGGTTGCGGGCGATGCCCTCGGGGAGGGTTTGCGTCCACTCGGCGTAGCCGGCCGGGTCGCGGATCGCCCAGCCGCTCGCGATCCGGCCGAGCTCGCGGGATTGCTGGGCGTAGGCGGGGTTTTGTGCGAGGTCGGCGGGGAGTTGCCGGGCGAACCAGCGAGCGGCGGCGGCGGGGTCGTTCTTGGCCCAGGACAGGGCGAGCAGGGAGGCGATCTCCGCGCGTGGCGCGTCGGCGGGAAGCGTCTGCCAGCGGGCGAGGGCGGCCTGGGGATCGGAGGCGGCGAGGGTGCCGAGGAGGACGCCCTCGACTTTGCGCGAGGCGGCGGCGAGTTCGGGGGCGGGGTTGGCCGCGAGCCAGGCGAGGGCGGCGTCGGGGTCCTTTTTGGCCCAGGCGGAGAGGTGTTGGGCCAGCGTCTGGTCGCGGACCTCGGTGGGCAGGCGCTGGGCGAGGGCGAGGAGTTGATCGGGTTTTCCCGGTTCGAGATAGGCGAAGGCACGGGAAGCCAGATCGCTGCGCAGGGCGACATCGGGCACCGTGTCCAGCCAGGCGACGGTGGCCTGCGGGTCGTTGCGAATCCAGGCTCCGACGATGTTTTGGAGCGCGCCGGCCCGCCCGACGAAGTCGTCGTGGGCGAGGAGGGCGTCGACGAAGGGGCGGACGGCCTCGGGGCTGTTGGTCAACTGCCAGCCGATGTTGGCGAGCACGGATCGGTAGGACTCGCCGTCGGCGGGCGGTTGCGCGGCGGCCCAGGCCAGGGCGGCCTTGGGGTCTTTGACCGCCCATTTGGCCAAGACCTGCTGGACGGACCATTCTTGTCCGCGTTCGTCCAGGATCGAGGTGCCGAGGCCCCGGATGGCGGCGGCGGGGTCTCGCTCGGCCCAGGTTTGAAAAATGGAGCGGCGGGCGGCGCGCTCAAGTGGCTCGTCGCCGGTCGGAAGGAGGGCGAGCGCCTTTTGCGGGTCGGTGGAGGCGAGCTGGGCGAGCAGGCCGGGCAGGAGAGACTGGCGAAGCTTCGCGTCGGCGATGGCGCCCGCCCAGGCCCAGGCGGAGGCGAAGTCGTCGCGCGCCCAGGCGGTGGCGGCCTGGGTGATGTAACGCGATCGGGCGGCGGCGTTGATCGCCTCCCCCGGCGCGATGGCCAGGGCCCAGCGGGCGGCGGCGGGGGCGGCGCGTTCGCACCAGATTTCGAAGGCGGCGCGGCGCACCCGCGCCTCGGCGTCGCCGATACGGGTGGCGAGGGCGGCGAAGAGGCGATCAAAGCGGGAGTCGGGGAGAAGGGTGAGCAGGGCTTGGAGGCGCGAGACACGATCATCGATCTCGGCGGCGGGGGCGTCTTTGGCGAGGGGCGGGAGCGCGAGGTAGGCGTCGAGGGCGGCGTCGGCCTCGGCGTCGGCCAGCGGTTCGGGTAAGGTCAACGAGGGAGCGTTTATGTTCGTCTGCGAGGCGGACGGGGCGACGGACGGCGCGGCGTCCGAGGCGCCGCGGACGGGCGAAGAAGAGCGGAGTTGGTGGACGCTCCAGGCCGTGCCGGAGCCGAGGAGCAGGCCGGCGGCGAGGGGAAGGAAGACGCGGGATGATTTCACGGGAGAGATGGACAGATTCGTCGGGAAAGCCTCACTGCCGGGGTTCAGCGCGCGGGCGAGGCGAGGAGGGCAGCGCGCTGGGCGGAGGTGAGGGCGGGGAGGGCGAGCGCGGGCGGAACGGCCGCGTCCGCGGCGAGGGCGGGGGATGGAGGGGGCGACGCCGGGGCGACCTTGTCTGACGGACGATGAACGGACCAAAGCGCGGCGGCTCCGAGCGAAAGGCCGGCGAAGAAGCCGATAAGCGGGCGGGGAGACATGGGGCGGGCGAGCGAAGCCCCGGGACGGGCCTGCGTGTAAACGCGTAAGGCCGGTGTGGGTTTAAGCAAGAAGGGAGGCGCCAAAAGGGGCCAAAGCACGGGGACCGCGTGGAGAGTTGCAGAGCGGGGAGGCGGCGGGCCAAGTGAAGGACGACCATGTCGAACGATCTTGCGACTCCAGCGCCCCGTCTCCCGAACGACGAAGCCCAGGCGGGCGGCGAATTCGTCCGGAGGCATGGGGAGCGGCTGTGGGCCGTCGCGGTGTTTGTCGCGACGACGCTGGCTACGACGGCGATGATGCCGCCCTCGTGCTATCCGGAGCTCGCCTACGTGTTCGCGGCCCCGGCGGTGTTCTGGGCGTATCGGGCTCCGCGCTGGAAGCTGTTTCTACGGACCGTGCTCGGGGCGCAGGCCCTGGCGTGGACGATCACGCTCGGCTGGCTGCATCATGTGACCTGGGTGGGGTTGCTGCTGCTCGGTCCGGTGGTCGGGCTTTGGGTGGGCAGCTGGTTCGCGGCGGTGCGCTGGACGATGCCGCGGCTGGACGGGCGGCCCTGGCCGCGGCGGGTGCTGGCGTTGCTCGGCCTGGCGGGGGCCTGGGTGTTCGTGGAGTGGACGCGGACCTGGGTTTTGAGCGGCTTTCCCTGGCTGCCCTTGTCGGCGACGCAGTGGGAGCGGCTGAGCGTGCTTCAGCCCGCGGCCTATACGGGCGCCTGGGGCGTGTCTTTCGTGTTGGTGGCGGTGAACGTGGCCTTCGCGGCGTATGCGTGGAAGCTGTTGCGCGGCCTCTGGGCGAGCGGCGAGGCCGGGGGCGAAGGCCCTCCGGAGGTGACGGGCGCGCGGACGCGTTGCCCGGAGTTCATCGCGGCGATGGTGCTGCTCCTGGGCTGCCTGCTGCTGACCGCGCGGGAGACCTTCAACCGGGCGCGGTTTCATCGGGATTGGGCGCGGGTGGGCGTGGTCCAGCCGGCGATTCCCCAGACCGTGAAATGGGACCCGGACGAGGCGAAGGGAATTTTGACGACGCTCGAGACGGAGACGCTGAAGGTGGCTCGTGGGCAGCCCGACCTGTTGCTCTGGCCCGAGGCGACGACTCCGCTGGCGGCGAAGGGCGACGCCGGGATGCAGGCCTGGACGGAGACGTTGGCGAGGCGCGCGGGGCGTCCGCTGCTCTTCGGCTCCGTGGCGTATGAAAACGCGGATACGCCCGGGGAACGCTGGTGGAACGGCGTGTTTCTCGCGACCCCGGAGGGCGGGATGGCGCCCGGATTCTACGCGAAGCGGCATCTGGTGCCCTTTGGCGAATACGTGCCGCTGCGTCCGGTGCTGGGCTGGTTGAAGAAGGTGGTGCCGGTGGGGGATGATTTCGCCCGGGGCGAAGACACCGGGCTGATCGAGGCGCCGCTCGGAAAGGGCTGGGCGGAGCGCGAGGGCGCGACCCGGCTGGGTCCCCTGATCTGCTACGAGGACATTTTTCCCGACCTGGCCCGGAAGAGCGTGGCGGCGGGGGCCGAGGTGCTGGTGGTCAACACGAACAACGGGTGGTTCGGCGAAGGGGCGGCGGCCTACCAGCACGCGGCGCATTCCGTGCTGCGCGCGGTGGAGACGCGGCGTCCGGTGTTGCGCGCGGGCAACGCCGGCTGGAGCGGCTGGATCGACGAGTGCGGGGCGATCCGCGCCGTGCTGACGAAGGATCCGGCGACGGGCGAAGTCTCGACCGATCCGGGTGAACGCGGGGAAAAAGCGCGGGGCGAAGGCGGGACGGTCTATTTTCGCGGGGGGGCGACGCTGGCGGTGACGCGCGACGCGCGTTTCCTGGGCGTGCGGTCGCTCTACGTGCGCTGGGGGGACTGGTTCGTCGCGGCGAGCGCGGCGCTGGCGCTTTCCGCGTGGGCCCTGTTGCGGACGCCTCAGGCGGCGTCGCCGAAGCCCGGGCGCGGATCGCCGTGACGGGGCGGAGGCGGGGCTTGCCCGCCCCGTTTTTCAGAGCACGAAGCCGGCGGGGGCGATGAGCACGACGAACTCGCCCTTGAGACTCGTCTTGGCCAGCCGTTGCCCCACGTCGGCGGCGCGGCCGACGAGGAAGAGCTCGTGGAGCTTCGTGACCTCCTTGGCGACGCACACGACGCGGTCGGGGCCGAGCGTGGCGACGATCTCGGCGGCGAACTTGTCGATGCGGTGGCAGCTCTCGTAGAGCGCCAGCGTGTAATCGAATTCCTGATACTTTTGGAGGAACGCGACGCGGGCGCTGGTCTTGGGCGGAAGAAAGCCCACGAAGAGAAAGCCGTCGCTCGGCAGACCGCTCGCGCTGAGGACGGCGGCGAGGGCGCAGGCGCCGGGGATCGGCACGACGGGGACTGCGGCTCGCCGGCAGGCGCGCACGATCCGGAAGCCCGGGTCGCTGATCGCGGGGGTGCCGGCGTCGGACACGACCGCGACGGATTTTCCGGCCTGGAGCGCGGCGAGGAGATGCGCGGCGGCGGCGGTCTCGTTGTGGTCGTGATAGGGGACGAGCGGGCGGTGCAGGCCGAGGCGGGTGAGGAGGGCGCCGCTGGTGCGGGTGTCCTCGCAGGCGACGAGATCGACGGTGGAGAGAATCAGGCGCGCGCGCTCGGTGAGGTCGGCGAGATTGCCGATCGGCGTGGCGACGACGTAGAGGTGGCCGGGCTTGGCGGCGAGGCGGGTTGAACTCTCGTCGGCCGGGACGGCGGGCGCGGTGGGATCGGACATGGGAAAGGTCTGGTTTGGCGCGGAGGGCCGGGAAGACGGGACGAAAGGCGCGAAGGCGGATCAGCCTCCGGAGACGGGGGGGATGAGCGCGACCTCGTCGCCGGGAAGAAAACGGGCGTCGGAGCCGGCGAATTCGCCGTTGCGCGCGAGGCGGATGACGGGACGAAGCAGCGCGAGGTCGGGATGGCGACGCAGAATCTCGGACCAGAGCGCATCCGCGTCGAGCGGCGCGGCGGGTGAAAAGGTTTCGGAAGGGATGCCCGTGATTCGTCTGGCTTGGGCGAAGTAGAGGAGCGTCATTCTCGCATCACGGATTACAGGGCCCGATGCGGATGGGGAGGGGAAAGTTAAGGGGATTTGCCGCGGGTGTGGTGGGCGTAGCCGGTGTAGCCGAGCGAGACGACGAAGACGAGGGCGGCCGGGTAGAGGAGGGCGTCGGTGCCGCTGATGGCGAAGACCGCCGAGCCCAGGATACCGCCGAGGAAGAATGCGACGAGCACCAGCCCGTAGAGACGGATGCGCGGAAGGTCGACGTCGAGGCCCCGGAGCGCGTGGCCGAGCGCGGATCCGAGGTCGGTGACGATGCCGGAGACGTGGGTGGTGCGGAGGATCGCGCCGCTGTAGGTGGTGGCCATGGCGTTCTGAAGCCCGCAGGCGAGGGAGGCCAGGTAGGCGCCGACCTGGAGGTGCCTGTGCATGCAGAGCGCGGCGAGGGCGAGGAGGAGTCCCTCGATGCCGAGCGCCACGCCGTAGCGGCGGCCGAGCTTGAGGGTCTGGCGCTGGATGATGAAGCCGCTGAGGACGGCGCCGCAGAAAAAGGCGAACATCACGCCGCCGAGATGGGCGGCCTGGGTGAGATCGCGTTGTTGGATGGCGATGCCGAGGAGCGAGGTGGTGCCGGTGAGGTGGGTGACGGCCTGGTGGCTGTAGCTCAGGTAGCCGATCGCGTTGACCATGCCGGCGATGCCCGCGAGGGCGCCGCCGCCGATCCATGCCCATTTGCCCAGTTTCTGAAGCATGCCTCCACGTTAACGCCCAAGTGTGGCGAGGGCACGGCGAGAGTTTGCGCGTGGATTGGCGAAAGGGCGGCGCCGGGTGCGGCGCTGGAAAAACCTAAATGTCGCGAAAGGCACGGCGGGCGAAAAACCAACCGCGCGCGCTGGGCCCCGCGCGTCCGTCCGGGTCGCGGGGCTCCGGCGATTTGCCCTTCAGCCGCCCAGGGCGGTCATGGGCCGGGCCGGGGCGTAGTTTTCGGCGAATTCGTGATTCTCGGGTTTTTGCGCGATCGCCTGCGCGAGAAGCGCGTCGAGCGCCTCGGGGGAGCCGGCGGCGAGGGCGGCTTTGAGATCGAGTTCGCCATGGCGGCCCAGGCAGGGGCGGATTTTCCCGTCCGCGGTTAGACGCAGCTTGTTGCAGCTCGCGCAAAAGTCGGAGGTGGTGATGGCGCCGATGAAGCCGATGTCAGCTCCGCCGGCCAGGTCGCGCCAGTAGCGCGCGGGGCCGTGGCCGGGGCGGTAATCGGGGAGCGGTTCGAGCGGGGATTCGGCGTGCAGGCGGGCGCGGAGTTCGGAGACGGGGAGAAAGTTTTTCCCGGAGAGGACGTCGGTCCGCGTGAGCGGCATGAGCTCGATGAAGCGCAGGGGCGCGCCGATCCGGGCGGCGAAGCGGATGAGCGGGCGATATTCCGACTCGTTCACGCCGCGGAGAAGGACGCAGTTGAGTTTGACGAAGATGTTCTCCGCCTGCGCGGCGCGGATGCCCTCGAGCACGGGGCCGATGTCGCCGCCCGTGACGCGGCGGTAGAGGTCGGCGTCGAGCGCGTCGAGGGAGACGTTGGCGGAGCGGACGCCGGCCCGGGCGAGGGCGGAGGCGAGGGGGGCGAGGCGGAGGCCGTTGGTGGAGACGCCGAGGCTGTGGAGACCGGGCAGGGCGCCGACGCCGCGGGCGATGTCGAGGAAGTCGGCGCGGATGAGCGGTTCGCCGCCGGTGAGTCGGAATTTGCGGAATCCGAGCCGGGCGGCGGCGGCGGCGATGGACACGATCTGGTCCGCCGAGAGGTGGTCGGCGCGTTGGGCCCAGCCCTTGTAGCCTTCGGGCATGCAGTAGAGGCAGCGCTCGTTGCAGCGATCCGTGACGGAGATGCGCAGGTAGTCGATGGTGCGTCCGAAGGGATCTTGCATGTCGGAGACGGGATGGCGGCAAAGAGGCGCGGAAGGCGCGAAAAGAGAAGCCGCGAGGGAATGAAAGTTTTTAACCGTGAATCGCGGAAAACGCGTCAACGACGCTGGCGGCGGCGATTGGCTTCCTGGCGTTGGAAGGTGGGGAGGACGCGCGCCTCGATGTAGGCGAAGGCGGCGGCGAGGCCCTGTTGCCGATAAACGAGGCCGAACTCCGCCTCGACGCGGGTGGGGCGTCCGAGCGACTGGAGAAACGAGTTGGCCGTGAGGCGGAGAAAGGTGGGGGTGTCGAGATGGCCGAGCGTGCGCAGGATGTATTCTCGAGCCCAGAGGGCGAGGACGGCGTCGCCGGTCCAGGCGAGCTCTTGTTCCCGGGTCGGGTCGACGGGAGTGGTCACGGGCGAGATCGGAGCGTCAGCGGTCATGGCGGAACGGTGCGGGAGCGGAGGCGCGGACGCCAAGGCGGAAGCCGACCGGATGCGCGGCCGTCCTTGGTCGGCGGTGAGGACGCCACGTCATCTTCCTGCCGGCATGGTATCGTGTGTCCTGGGGAAAGTTTCGACGGTCTGGGGTGAAGCACCCTAGGTGTCGCCGCATTTTCGGAGTTTTGCTGCGCATCGATTGATTTCTCTCCCCTCCCGCTCAAGCGGGCTGCGACGCTGTCGAGTTTCCGAAATCAAGATGTCCCTGTCTTTATTCAATCGTGCCTCCTTGCGCATCAAACTGCTCGTCATGCTCGCTCCGCCGCTGCTGGCGGTTTTCGGGCTCATTTTCGAGATGGTGGCGGAAAAGCAGGTCATGCTCGCGGGGTTGAGATCGTTGCGCGCCAAGGATGTGGTGATGGTGCAGCTCGGGGAATTGGTGCACGAGCTGCAGAAGGAGCGCGGGCGCTCGGCCGGATTCATAAACAGCCACGGCAAGTCGTTCGCGGAGGAACTGCGTAGGCAGCGGACGGAGTCGGACGCGGCGACGGCGCGTCTGGGCGACATGTTGAAGACGTTTGACTCGAACCAGTTTGGCGCGGTGTTCGATAAGAAGCTTCAGGATTTTCGGACTCACCTGGGACGGGTCGGCGAACTCCGGACAAAGATCGACCAGATGGCGGCGAGCGGCGCGGAGAGCTACGGATTTTACACCTCGGCCAACGCGCAGGCGCTCGACCTGGTGGTGGTGATGTCGCATCTGAGCTCCGAGTCGGCGATCCTGCGCGGGATCCAGGCTTACGTGAATCTGCTTCAGGCGAAGGAGCAGGCGGGCATGGAGCGGGCGTTGGGAACGCGGGCGCTGGCCCAGGACAAATTCACGGGAACGACGTTTGGCGACTGGAACCAGGCGGTCGCGGCGCAGCGAACCTATGAAAAGGTGTTTCGCAGCTTCGCCTCTCCGGAGCAGATAGCGTTTCTGGAAAACACGGTGCGTCCGGAGACTTTGAGCGCGCTGGAGGAGGCGCGGGCCGTGCTGCTCGCCAAGAGCGAGTCGGGCGGCTTCGGAATCTCGCCCGATCATTGGTTCGAGCTGACGACGGCGCGCATCGACCAGTTCAAGACGGTGGAGGATCGTCTGATCGTCGATTACGCGGCGGTGGCGGACGGGCTGGAGGCGGAGGCGCGCCGGGCGCTGATGATCGTCGGCGCGGGATCGTTTGCGTTGTTGTTGATCGCGGGAGGCGCGGCCTACGGGGTCTTGCGTTCGGTGTTGGGCGGCTTGCGCGAGGTGAGCGCGGGCGTGGCGGCGGGCAGCGAACAGATCCGCTCGGCGTCCGCCCAGGTGGCGCAGGCGAGCCAGGATCTCGCCTCGGCGGCGAGCGAGCAGGCCGCCGGTCTGGAGGAGAGTTCCGCCTCGATCGAGGAGATCGGCGGAATGGCGGGGCAGAACGCCGAAGGCGCGAAGTCGGCGAAGGCCCTCGCGCAGGCGTCCCGCGAAGCGGCCGAGCAGGGCGCGAAAGCGATGGGGGTGCTACGCGGAGGTGCGGTCGAGATGACCCGTGCGGCGCGCAACGCGGCCTCGGTCGTGAAGACGATCGACGAGATCGCGTTTCAGACCAACATCCTCGCGTTGAACGCGGCGGTGGAGGCGGCTCGCGCCGGCGAGGCCGGGGCGGGATTCGCGGTCGTCGCGGACGAGGTGCGGTCCCTGGCGCGGCGTGCGGCGGACGCGGCGAAGGAGACCGCGGAGAACATCGGGCGCGCCACGCGGGAGAGCGATTTGACGGCGAAGCGGGCCGAGGACGCGGCGACGAGCTTTGAGACGCTGCTGGCGAAGACGCGCGAGCTCGACGGCGTGGCGGGCGGCATCGCGACGGCCTCGGAGGAGCAGAAAGGCGGCCTTTCCCAGGTCGGCGACGCGATGCGGCAGATGGACGCGGCGACGCAGCGGACGGCGGCCGCGGCCGAGGAAAGCGCGGCGGCGAGCGAGGAGCTCAACGCCCAGGCGGCCGAGCTGGCCGAGCTGGGCGCGACGTTGCGGAGGATCATGGAGGGGAGCGGAATCGCCGCGTAATCACGGACGCGTCCGTCGGAAACGACCCGCGGCCATGATGCGGTTCGGCAAAGGGGCGCAGAACGCGTTGGCGGCCCCCAGCCTGCTGGCCGAGGCGCATGTCGGCGGCGCGCTGCCTTGGCTCGCCCGGGATCGCGCGGCGAAGGGGCCTGCCCCAATCGGTGATCGCGAAGATACCGACGATGGCTTCGGCGGCGGGGCTGGTCGAAGGCGCGAGGGGACCCGGTGGCGGCTACCGGCTGAGCCGCGCGCCGGGCGACATCACCTTGTTCGACATCGTGGAGGAGCTGGGCCGTGAGGATGAGCGCATCCTGTGTCCGTTCGGCCCCGGGCGCTGCGGACATGAAAAGCCGTGCCCGATGCACGATGCGCTGACGGGGATTTACGGCGAGAGGACGCGCTTTCCGCGGGAAACCAGCCTGGCGATTTTCACCGAGGCGGAATCCCGGGCCGACGGGGTCAATGCTGCGTGATCGTGACGGCGCAGGCCTTGTAGCTGGGCTGTCGGCTGTGCGGATCGTAAGCGGGGAAGGTGAGCCGGTTCACCTCCGCGTAGTGCATCGGGACGAACAGTTCCCCGCGTCGCACGGTGGGGGTGAGGTGCGCGGTGGCGGTCATCTCGGCGCGGCGGGAGCGGATGACGAGCGGGGAGGAGGGCTCGATGCCGAGGCGGGCGGCGTCGTCCGGGTGGATCTCGACGTAGGGCGAGGCGGGAAAAAGCTTTCGCAGCACGTCGCTCTTGTTGGTCCGGCTGCCGGTGTGCCACTGGGCGGAGGTGCCGCGGCCGGTGTTGAGGAGAAAGGGGAAGTCCTTGTCGGGGCCCTCGGGCATGGGACGCGGGGCGTCGAAGAGGAACTTGGCGCGGCCGTCGGAGTGGAAAAAATGGCCGTCCTCGAAGAGTCGGCGTTCGGAGGGAGAGGGAGTCGATCCGTCTGATAGGAAGGATGCGACTGATCCGTCGGATCTGTTGTGGGCCGGAAAGGGCCATTGGATACCGCCGGATTTTTCGAGATGGTCGTGGTCGCGGATGCCGGTGATGTCGCAGGGCTGTCCGGCGGAGAGCTCCTTGATGATCTGGAAGACGGCCGCGGGACTGCTCCAGCGGCGGAAGAGATCGGCGCAGCCCCAGACCTCGGCGATGAGCTTGAAGATCGAGAAGTCGGCGAGGGCCTGGCCCGGGGCGCGGGCGACCTTGCGGGTGAGCCCGAGGCGTCGTTCGCTGTTGATGAAGACGCCTTCTTTCTCGCCCCAGCCGGCGGCGGGGAGGACGAGGTCGGCCATCCGGGCGGTCTCGGTGCTGTGATACATGTCCTGCACGACGAGAAACTCGAGTTTCTCGCGGAGCTGGGCGAAGCGGCCCTGGTTGATCCAGGAGTGGGCGGGGTTGGTGGCGACGACCCAGAGGCCCTTGATCTTCCCCGACTCGATGCCGTCGATGATCTGGTCGTAGGCCATCGAGTTTTCGGCGGGAATGCGGTCGACCGGGATGTCGAGGACGCGGGCGACGTGGGCGCGGTGCTCGGCGTTTTTGAAGTCTCGCCCGCCGATGAGGGAGGTGGCGTTCGCGTAGAGCCGCGAGCCCATGGCGTTGCACTGGCCGGTGATGGAATTGGCCCCGGTGCCGGGGCGGCCGATGTTGCCGGTCATGAGCGCGAGGTTGATGAGGGCCTGCGCGGTGCGGGTGGATTCGTGGCCTTGGTTGACGCCCATGGTCCACCAGAACGAGACGGCCTTGCCGCGGCCGATGATGCGGGCGAGGCGGCGGATGTCGTCGGCGGAGATTCCGCACTCGGGGGCGACGAGATCCGGGTCGTAGTCCTTGAGGAAGGCGGCGAACTCGTCGAAGCCCGTGGTGTGGGCGTCGATGAAGTCGCGGCGTATCCGGTTCTCGGTGACAAGGACGGAGGCCACGGAGTAGAGCAGCCTAAGGTCGGACTTGGGGCGGAGGTCGACGTGCCAGGTGGCGGCCATGGCGGTCTCGGTGCGGCGGGGATCGAGGACGATGATGTGGGGCGAGTTTTGGTTCATCATCACCCGCTGCCACATGATGGGGTGGGCGATGGCGGGGTTGGCGCCGACGAAAACGAGGACGTCGCTCTCCTCGAAATCCTTGTAGGTGTAGGGCGGGGCGTCGAAGCCGAAGGACTGTTTGTAGGCCACGTGGGAGGTGGCCATGCACTGGCGGGTGTTGGAGTCGCAGTGGAGTCCGCCCATGCCGAATTTGAAAAGGACGCCGAGGAAAGACATCTCCTCGACGGGAATCTGCCCGGTGGAGAGGAAGGCGATGCTGTGCGGACCGTGGGCGGCCTGGATGCCCTGGAGCTTGTCGGTGAAGACGCGGAGGGCGGTGTTCCAGGTCGTCGGCTCCAGGCGCCTGGTGCGCGGGTCGCGGAGGAGAGGGACGGTGGCGCGGTCGGGGGCGGCTAGAGGCGTGAGGGCTTCCCAGCCCTTCGGGCAGGCCATGCCGAGATTGACCGGGTAGGACGGATCGGCGGACAGGTTGATCGCGCGGCCCTCGTCGTCGAGGTGGACGTGGAGCGAGCAGCCGGTGGCGCAGAAACCGCAGACGGAGCGGGTCGTGGCGGCGGGCGCGAGGCGCGAGGGGACCTGCGGAAGTCCGAGACCGTGCGCGGCGGGATCGCGCACGAGCTCGGAGGTCATCGGGCCTGCGTGGGCGCGGACGGCGAGGAGCGAAGGGTCGAGGGCGGGCTTGGGCATGGCCGGACGGATTTGGGGTTTAGTGGACCGGGCAGCTAGGCGCGGTGGCGGAAAGGCCGGGCATCTTGGGCGAATCGACGGCGCGGAAGTAGAGGGCGCGTTCGAGGAGTTCGCCCAGGACGAGGAACGGGAAGGCGAAGAGAGGTTCGCCGATGCAGAAAAGCAGGAGGGCGAAACCGCCGGCGACGAAACGGGCGAAAAGGTGTCCGAAGAGCGGACCTCGCTGGAGTCGGGCGGAGTGAGATCCGCCGGCGAGTCCAAGGGCCTCCACGGCAAGTTTGGCGGACAGGACGGCGGCGGCGATCGGGGCGGAGAAAAAGGCTAAGGCGGAGACGGCGACGGTGCCGCCCATGCGGCCGAAGGTGAAGGCGGGGCGCCAGAAGCGCCGGCGGGTGTCGATGTAGATCATCGCGGAGCTGAAGACGCCCGCCGCGGTGGTCGCGATGGCGGCGAGGGCGACGAGCTTCGCGTTGGCGCCGATGAGATCGAGCGCCGTGGCGGCGAAAGCGGGCGGTGGCGGCAGGTGCGCGATCAGGCGCGGGAGCCAGGGAAGAATCGCGACGAGGACGACGAGCGGAAAGGCGGCGCCGAGGAGCACGGCTTCGCGGGAGAGCCAGGATTTGCGCAGACCGAGAAAAACCCGCCAGGCACGGAGCGGCTGGCCGAGGTGAAAAACGCTCGCGGCGAGGCCGGCGGCGAAAAACGCCGCGGAAGCGGCGCCGAGTGGGGATTTGAAATTCGAGATTTGAGATCCTGCGAGCGTGGCGAGCAGGAGGCCGAGGGAGACCTGGGTGAAGGTGAGCAGAAGGAAAAGCGCGGCGTGGGCGTGCTGGGGGCGCAGCGTGTCGGCGTCGGCGGCGCGGAGCGTATCCGGTATCGGCTTCTTGGAGACGTAGCGGGTGGACGGGCGGGTGTAGGCGGAGTCGGTGCCGCTGATGGCGGCGACGCGGGCGTCGGGTTTCACGTCGACCGGCACCGTGACGATGCGAATGGCCTGGGTGGGGCAGGATTGGACGCAGGCGGGTGCCTCCCCGTCGGCGAGACGACCGTGGCACATGTCGCATTTGCGGACGATGCCGAGGCGCTCGTTATACTTGGGGACGTCGTAAGGGCACTTGAGGACGCAGTAGCTGCATCCGATGCACTGGTCGTCGAGGTGGCGGACGATGCCGGTGGCGGGATCCTTTTCGTAGGCGAGGACGGGGCAACCGTCGAGGCAGGCGGGGGCGGCGCAGTGGTGGCAGGCGGTGGTGATCGTCTGCTGGAACGGATGGGCCTCGCGGAGCGGCGGGGTGTCCTCGCGAACCGGAGCGGCGAGGGCGGACAGGCCGTAGACGACGCCGATGTCGCGCCACGTCTCCTCCTGGTCGAGGCCGTTCAGGGAGTGGCAACCGGCGACGCAAGCCTTGCAGCCGGAGCAGGCGTCGAGGTCGACCTCGAAGGCGTATTGTTCGCCGGCCGCGGGTTTGGAGAGCGGAACGAGTTCGCGGAAGCGCTCGGCGCGCCAGGCGGACGGCTGAAGCGCGTGGGCGGCGGCGGCGCGGGTGACCGGCGTCTGGAGCTGCTGCTGCTCGGCGAGAAGCTCGGCGAGGTAGGCGTCCAGGGACGGGGCCGAGGCGGCGGGGGATTTGGGGGCCGGGGAGCCGAGGGCGACCATGAGGGTCTCGCGATGGAGTCGGAGGCGAAGAGGCGGGTTTAGTAGACGTCGCGCTGGTAACGTTTGGCGGTCTTGAGCGCCTGAACGTAGGCGGCGGCGGCCTCGGCGGACTTCCCTCCGGCGCCCTGCACGATCTGATGGAGGGCGGCGTCGACGTCCTTGGCCATGCGGGAGGCGTCACCGCAGACGTAGAAATGGGCGCCCTGTTCGAGCCAGGACCAGAGCTCGGCGGCGTGTTCGAGCATGCGGTTCTGGACGTAGATCTTCGCCGTCTGGTCGCGACTGAAGGCGACATCGAGGCGGGTGAGAACGCCGGAGGCGCGCAGGGCGGAAAGCTCGTCGTGGTAGAGAAAGTCGGTGGAGGCCTTTTGGTCGCCGAAGAAGAGCCAGTTTTTACCCGGGGCGCGCGTCGCGGCGCGTTCCTCGAGGAAGGCGCGGAAAGGGGCGATGCCGGTGCCGGGGCCGACCATGATCATGGGCGCGGCGGGATCGGAGGGAGGGCGGAAGGCCTTGTTGGAGTGGACGAAGACGCCGACCTTGCCGAGGGCGAGGGCGCGTTCGGCGAGGAAGGTGGAGCACGCGCCTTTGCGCGCGCGGCCGCCCAGTTCGTAGCGAACGGCGCCGACGGTGAGGTGAACCTGGCCGGGATGGGCCTTGGGGGAGGAGCTGATCGAGTAGAGGCGAGGGGCGATCGGCTTGAGCGCGGAGGCGAAGGCGGTGACGGAGATCCGGGATGTGAGATCCGAAATCCGAGATGCGTGGAGCGCGAGGGCGTCGATGACGTGGTGCGGCGCGGGGGTGTCGCCGGCGAGTCCGAGGAGCTCGAGGAGGACGGGGGTGGGCTTGTTGAGATCGAAGCACTCGGTGAGGGCGCGACGCAGCGGAAGCTCACCGGACTTGGCGGGGACGGCCTCCTCGCCGTCGGCGCCCAGGGCGGAGAGGATGTCGGCGACGAGCTGAGGGCAGTTCTGCGGCACGACGCCCAGGGCGTCGCCGGCCTCGTAGGCGAGGGCCTCGCCCGCGGAGGATAGATCGAACTCGACGTGGTTGACCTCCTTGGCGGAACCGGGGGCGTTGAGCGTGCGGACGGCGAGGACGGGCGCGAGAAAGGGCCGGCTCTTCGAGTAGGCCGGTTCAGTCGGAATTTCAGGGTTGGGATTTGAAATCCCGGCTTTCGGCGAGGTGCCCGCGCCAAGGGCGGACAGGGCGGCGTGGAGCCAGGTCTCGAACGGCTTTTCGTAGTCGGTGTCGCAGTCGGCGCGGAGGAGGACGCGCTTGGCGCCGTGTTTTTCCAGATAGGCGTCGAAGTCTTTCCCGGCCTGGCAGAAGAGCGTGTAGTTGGTGTCGCCGAGCGCGCAGACGGAGTAGCGGACGGAACCCAGCGCGGGGGCTTCGTCTGAGGCCAGCGCGGCGTGGAGGGACTTGGCGCCATCGGGCGGTTCGCCGTCCCCGTAGGTGCTGGTGATGAAGAGCAGGTTCGAGTGCGATGGTAACGAATCGACGGATACGGAGGCGACGTCGATGACGGCGGGGGCGAAGCCGCGTTTTCCGGCCTCCTTCGCGGCCTTCTTGGCGAGGGACTCGGCGGTGCCGGTCTGGGACGCGTAGAGGATGGTCAGCGGCGTGAGCACGGCCGATGCGGGCGCGGCGGCGCCGGCGGAGTCGGGCTGGCGCGAGAAGAGGCCGGCGAGGAAGCCGTTGAGCCAGGCGCGCTGCTCGGAGCTGAAGGGGGCGGTCTCGGGAAGGGACGGGACGGCGGGCATGAAAATCGGAGAGTTGGGTGTTGGAATTTTAGAGCGCGGTGCGGCCTAGCTGAGCAGTTCCTGGAGCTGTTTGACCTCGTGGCGGCGCGACCATTCGACGAAGGACTCGCCGCCGCGGCGGCGCGTTTGCCAGGTGGAGAGGACCTTCACGACGACATCAAGCAGCTCGCCGGCCCGGACGCCCTTGAAGATCTCGCGGGCGATGCCCTGCTCCTGATCCATGCCGCCGCCGAGGACCATGTGGTAGCCTTCGCCTCCGTCGGCGAGCTTGGTGGAGATGAAGCCGATGTCGCCGGCGTAATGCTGGGCGCAGGAATGGGCGCAGCCGGTGACGTGGATGTTGACCGGCTGGTCGACGGAGATCCGGGAGGGCAGCTCCTTGATCAGCTTCAAGGCGTGCGCCTTGGTGTCGGCGGAGGCGTATTTGCAGCCCCAGCTGCCGGTGCAGGCGATGATGCCGCCGGTGGCGAGCGAGGCCTCGTGATAGAGGCCCATGGCGACGACGGCGCGCTGGACGGTGCCGAGAAAAGAGTCGGGGATGTGGGGGATGAGGACGTTTTGCCAGGCGGTGAGGCGGAGCTCGGATTTGCCGTAGTTGGCGGCGAGGTCGGCGAGGCGATGCATCTGCTTCGGGGTGAGCCGGCCGACGGGACAACCCACGCCGAGGGAGTTGAGCCCGGGCCGGGCCTGGCGACGGGCGCCGATCCAGCCGTGTTTTTCGGCGGGGCGGCGCGGCTCGCAGGCCTCGGGCGGCACGCGGAGGAGCGGAAAGGCGACGCGTTTGGCGGTCTCGGCGAGAAACCACTCCACGCCCTTGGCCTCGAGAAGGTATTTGAGGCGGGCCTTCTTGCGGTTGGTGCGGTCGCCGTGGTCGATGAAGACGCGCATCATCGCGATGGCGGTCGGAACGGCCTGGTCGGGGGACAGCAGCAGGCCGGTGTCGCGGGCGAAGTCCTTGTGGCCGGTGATGCCGCCGAGGTGCAGGCGGAAGTAGACGCCGGGCGCGACGCCCGTGATGGCGGGGGCGGCGGAGAGCGATTTTTCGGTCACGCGGGCGGCGAAGAAGCCGATATCGTTCGTGTCGGCCGCGACGGAAAGGGAGCCGCCGTTGTCGAAGGCGATGTTGAATTTGCGGGGAAGGTCGAAGAGGTCGCGCTGGTTGATGACGTGGTGATGGAGCGCGAGGGCGTAGGGACGCACGTCGAGGAGCTCGTCGGGCGCGAAGCCGGAGTCGGGCGAGGCGGTGATGTTGCGAAGATTGTCGGCGCCGGAGCCGCGCGAGCTCAGTCCGAGCTCGGCCAGGCGCATGAGCACCTTGACGGTGTCCCTCGGCTTGATCTCGCGGAGCTGAAGGTTGCCCCGGGTGGTGACGTGGGCGTAGCCGCCGGCGAGGTCCTTGGCGAGGTCGGCGAGGCCGTGGAGCTGGTGGCTGGTGATCGAGCAGCCCGGAAGGCGAAGGCGGAGCATGAAGCTCTCCTGCGCGGGGGCGACGTGGAAGAGCCCGTGCCAGCGGAAGCGGTAGTTGTGCTCGGCGTCTGGGGCCTTGTCGGCGGAGGCGTGGGCGAGCAGGCGCTCCCAGCCATCGAGCGGATGCTCGGCGTGTTTCCATTTCTCCTGCTGGCATAGATCCTCGAGGGGAGTCTGGTGAAAGAGCGAGGAGGCGGAGGGGGCGGGGGCCGCGGGCGGGTTTCCAGGGCGGGCGTTGGCGGCGGGGGCCGGATCCTTGGCGAAAAGCAGGCTTTTCTCGA
>CAYTLL010000001.1:42768-95518 GCA_964438755.1 uncultured Akkermansia sp.
GTGGCCCCGGGGGGGGGGGGGGGGAAGGGGGGGGGGGGGGGGGGGGGGGGGGGCGGCGGGGGCGGCGGGGGGGCGGGGGGGGGCGGCGGAGGTGGGCGACAGGGAGCCGAGGTGGCCGGTGGTGGCCAACGCCGCGAAAAAGCCCTGCAGATACTCCTTCTGGTCGGGGCGGAAGGGGGTGGAGTCGCCGGGCAAGGCGGAGGGAAGCGGGAGGGCGGGTGGTTGTGCGGCGCTCACGGTAAAGAAAGTTGCGGGACGATTAGCACCGGCGGTGCCACGGCATGCCGGCCGGCTCATGAACGCGTTGAATAAAATTCAATCGGACCATGAGCCGATTTTGTTGATCAGGGCGTGTGAAGCCGGAGCCAGAGCTGGAGCAGGTTCAGGAGGGCGAGGACGCCGCAAAGCAGCTTCCAGAAACGGAGGGGATCTCGCTCGAGCAACGGCGCGTCGGCGGGGTGAAAGGGCTTAACCCCGAGCGGATTGGCGAGATCGTGGGCCAGCTCCGAATAAAGCGCGTAGCGTTCCTCGGCCTGGGGGGCGAGACAGCGGAGAAGGACGGAGTCGAGCCAGGCGGGGACGGCGGGATTGTGGGTCGACGGCGCCTTGGGCGGGGCGGAGAAGCTCGGGGTCTGGAAACGTTCGATCTCCCCCTGGGGCGGGCGAAGGGTCAGGCATTCGTAGAGCGTGGCGCCGATGGCGTAGAGTTCCGTGCGTTCGCTGACGGGGGCGGAGCCGAAGCGCTCCGGGGCGAGGTAGCTGGACGTGCCGGCCCGCGGGGCGACCGAATACAGCTCGGTGGCGATGCCGAGGTCGATGAGCCGGAAATCCCAGGGGGCCGAGGCCGGCGCCGCGGGATCCCGGAGGACGAGGATGTTCTCGGGTTTGATGTCGCCGTGGGCGAGATCGAGGCGGGTGAGGTGCTGGGCGGATCGGGCGAGGAAGGCGCCCAGCGCGAGGACGCGCTCGACGGGGAGCGGCCCCTCGCGCAGCACGGCGCGCAGCGTCGGCGCGTCGACGTAGTCCTGGATGTAATACCGAAGAAGCGGCGTGGTGGGGACCCGCGCCCGGACAAAGCCGGGGAAGTCGAGACGGGCGGCCTGCCAGGCCTCGCGCAAAAAACCGTCGCGGCGGGTGTCGTCGTCGGTCGCGTCGATCGAGGGGAATTTGAGGACGACCCGGCCGGAAGCGGGAGGCGCGGAGCCGGAGGCCGGCGCCTCGGAAGCGGGCGCGGCGGCGAGCCAGACGCGCCGGGAATCGTCGAGCGGGCGGATCAGCGTGCCGTCGGGGAAGGTGTCGCCGGCGGAAAGTTTGGAGACGATTTCAAGGGTCTGGCCCGGGCTGGCGGAGTCGTCGCGGCCGATGATTTCGACGACGAGCGCGGTGGCGTCGTCGGGGGAGGGGCGTTCCTTGTTCGCGGGGAGCTCGGGATCCCGGGCGGCGCCGACGATGGCGCGGGCGGCGGCGCCACGTGAGAGCAGCCGGGCGACGCGCTCCTCGCCCAAGGGCACGGCCACGCCATCGGTGCAAAGAAGCAGGGTGTCGCCGGGCGACAGCTCGAGCTCGTGGAAAAACGGCGCGGGATCGGTGGCGAGGCCGAGCGCCTGGGTGAGGGCGCCTTCCTGTCCGGGAAGCGTGGAGACGTGAGGTTCGGAGAGGCGGGAGAGGAGGCCGGCGCGGAAGAGATAGACGGGCGAGTCGCCGAGGCAGGCGAGGTAGGCGCGCGAGCCGGCCACGACGACGGCGGCGAGCGTGGTGACGAGTTCGGGCCCACCGTGGCGGGCCTCGCTTTCGCGGAGGAGCTGGCGGTTCGCTCGGGCGACGAATTCGGAAAGCGCCCGGCGCGGGCTCCACGCCGGGCTGCGCGCGGCGAAGCAGTCGGCGAGCATGTCGACGGCGCGACGGGACGCCTCGCCTCCGGCGCGCGCGGAGCCGACGCCGTCGGCGACGAGGGCCAGGGCGGTGTCGTCGCGATAGGTTTGGAAAAGGAAGGCGTCTTCGTTGCCGCGCTTTTCATTTCCCGCCGTGGAGTGGTGGGTCGTCCGCAGGTGGAGCCGGGGCATTGGTTTCAGGGCGACAGAGCGTGGGAGAGACGGAGCGACGGAAGCCCGATGCCGGAGATCGGAACTCAGATGCGGGCGGCGACGGTCGCGCCCCAGGTGGTGCGCCAGCGACGTTTCACGAGGCCCAGGCCGAAGAGCGCGACGAGGCAGAGGCCGGCGAAGACGAGGATGCCGAAGGTGTAGCCGCCGGTGTGGGCCTTGGAGGCGCCGAAAAACATGCCGAGCAGGAAGCCGCCGATGCCGCCGCCGCAGCCGACGAGGCCGGTCATGACGGAGATGTCCTTCGCGAAACGCTGGGGAAGGAGCTGGAACACGGAGCCGTTGCACATCCCGAAGGCGCCGGAGGCGACGAAGAAGGCGGCTCCGCAGAGCCAGAGATTGGAGGACAAGGCGGCGAGGATCATCGCGAAGGCGGCCACGGTGTAGAAAATCGAGAGGGCCCGGATGCCGCCGAGCTTGTCGGCGAGCGCGCCGCCGGCGGGACGTCCCAAGGCCCCGACCAGGGTGCAGAAGGCCGCCATCTCCCCGGCGTGGACGGGAGAAAGGTGAAACTGGTCCTTGAAGTAGATGGCGAAGGCGGTGGCGAGGCCGACGAAGCCGCCGAAGCTGATGGTGTAGAAAAAGCAGAACCAGTGCGCGTCGCGCTGACCGAGCAGGGCGGCGTAGTCGGAGAGCTTCTTTTTCTTAAACTCGCCCGGGGGCTCCTTGGAGAAGATCGCGTAGAGCGCGAAGGCGATGGCGAGGGGGATGAGCGCGAAGCCGAAGACGGAGTTCCAGCCGAAGGCGGCGGCGAGGCGGGGCGCGAGGAGGTGGTCGATGACGACGCCCACGTTGCCCGCGCCGGCGAGACCGAGCACGACGCCTTGGAGGTGCGGCGGATACCAGCGGCCGGACTGGGGGAGCGCGACGGCGAAGCTGGCGCCGGCGAGGCCGAGCACGCAGCCGAGCGCGAGGGCTTGCCCGAGGCTGTGGACGCCGAGCCGCCAGGCGGTGAAAAGGCCGGCCATGACGACGAGCTGGGCGAGGATGCCGGTGGTCTTGGTGCCGATGCGGTCCACGAGCATGCTCAACGCGATCCGGAGAAAGGCGCCGGCGAGGATGGGCGTGGAGACCATCAGGAACTTTTGCTGCGGATCGAGGCCGAGGTCGGGGGCGATGAGGCCGCCGAGGGCGCCGAGGATGGTCCACACCATGAAGCTCACGTCGAAATAGAGGAACGACGTGAAGAGCGTGGGCCAGTGTCCGGAGGAGCGGAGTTGGGAGAATTTCATGCTGCTGAGGCGACGGTTCAGCAGCTCCCGTGCGTGTTTCCGGCGGCGGTGCCGAAATATGAACAAGATTTATCTCACGTAATCATGAGGATTCCTCATGTAAGCGGCGGCATCCATGAGGCAGGCGACCTTACCAGGTTTTGTATCCGAGGAACTTGCCGTTCATCACGATCTTGACCCGGTCGCCCTTCGGGTCGGGCACGCGCTCGATGTCCAGGGTGAAGTCGATGGCGCTCATGATGCCGGGGCCGAATTTCTCCTCGATCAGGGCCTTTAGCGTGGGGCCGTAAACGTAGAGGATTTCCTGGAACCGATATTGCAGGGGCTCCTTCGGGATGGAGGGCGCCGACTCGCCCTTGTCGGCGTAGTCGGCGAGCGCTTCGGCGGCGTCGGGGCCGAGGTCGAGAAAAGCGGCGACCTTTTGCGCGGCGTCGGGCGGCAGTGCGTTTTCGCCGAGGCAGGCGGAGGTGGTGTAGACTTCGGAAAGGCCGGAGGCTTGGGCGATGGCGGCCCAGGTGGTCTTTTTCGCGCGTTTGGCGTCGAGGATTCGTTCGGCGAGGGCGGATTTTTTCATGCGAGGGTCGAATGGCGTGAAATACGGACGGGAAAAAGCCCCGCCGGGAGAGGGCGGGGCTTTTGAATGCGCGGAGGATTCGCGGACGGCTCCGGGTTAGAAGTTCAGCGTGGTCTGGAGGTAGACGTAGCTCGCGTCGTTGGTGCCGCCGTTGTCGTCGAGCGACTGCTCGATGTAGCGGCCGGCGAAGTAGTGGCTGACGCCGAGTTCGACGTGGCACCAGAGCGCGGGATACCAGCCGATCACCAGATCGACCTCGTTGCCGAGCTCCGGACTGGTGCCCACTGCGCCGGAGCCGGGGAGTCCGTAGCCGCCGCCGTTGCGGGCCACGCCGCCGACGTTATACCAGTAGTCCTCGGTGGTCGCGAGGAGCTGGTAGTGGTGCTCGAGGGCGACGGTGAGCGTGGACGCGGGCTTGAAGGTGATGGCGGTGCGGAAGTCCTGCAGGTTTTGCAGGCTGTTCAGGTCCATGTAGCCGTAGTGGAGATGGGTGGTGGCGAAAAGATTCTGGAAGGTGCCGCTGGTGCCATCGAGGCGGTTCTTGTCGCCGGAAGCGTAGCTGTAGGTGAAGCTCAGGCGCGGCTGCATGGAGCTTTCGGTCCAGGTGTAGCCGAGCTGGGCGATGGCGGCGTAGGCCTTCTGTTCGCGCTCGCGGGCGCCGGCGACGATGGCGGGGCCGGCGACCGGGCCGATGGCGCCGAGGGTGGTGGCGTTCTGGTTGTTGATGGAGCCACCCTGGTAGATAAACTCGGCGGTGTAGTCCCAGGGGCCATACGCGCCGGGCTTGGATTTCACGCGGACGCCATAGACGTCTAGATCCTGGACGACGGGGTTGCGGAAGGGGACGGGCACGCCGCGCCAGTCCTCGGTGGCCGAGTCGCGATCGACGTCGCGGTTGAAGTAGTAGGCCTCGACGATGTTCTTGTCGGTGAACGCGCCGATCGAGGGGAAGTTGAAGTAGAGCCCGGAGAAGAGGTCGGTGTCGGGATGCGATTTGTTGAAGTTGTGGTTGTCGTTCTGGACGACGCCTCCGGTGAAGGCGTCGACGCCGAACCACTGCGTCTGGGCGCGGAGTTTCACGGCGTCGAAGGAGCGGGCATTGTTGTTCCAGCGGAAGCCGCCGACCTGGCGCTGGTCGCCGTAGGCGAGCTCCTGGCGGCCGATCTTGGCGGAGAGGGGAAACTCCTTGTGGTTGCCGACGAAGAGGTAGGCCTGGTGGAGATTCATGTCGGAATCGTTCTCGGTGAGAGCGACGTCGCGACGGGCGGCGAGGGAGGCGGCGGGCGTGAGGCCGGTGGCGGGCGCGTTGTTCTCGCGCTCGTCGTCGTAGGACGAGCTGGAGCGTCCCTCCACGAAGGCCTCGAACCATTTTCCGGTGTAGCCGACGCGGGGCATGATTCGCGTGAGGAAATAGTGGTTGTTGTTGTCGCGGGTCTCGCCGACGCCGGCAGAGGAAAAATCCCAGTTCTGGCCGGCGGGGGTGAAGCCTGCCTCGTCCTTCCCCTCGTAGCGGCCGCGGATGTTGACGCCGATGTTCCACTGGTTGGCGTAGGGGTCCTGGGCGCGCAGGTAGTCGTTGACGAGGCCGGGATAGGGGCGCGGCGGCGTGGGCACGTATTGGGCGAAGGCGGGCAGGGCGGCGCAGAGGGCGGCGAGGCCCGTGACGAGCGAGGCGTGGCGGCGGTGGAGGCGGGAGGTCATAGGATGGAGCGTGTTGATGCGGAACGGAAGAGGGAGCGGGCGGGGTGCAAGGCGGTGGCCTTCGGGCGAATCGCGGGTTCGCCACGCGGGAAAGCCGAAAGGGCCGCGGCCTAGGCGGCGGCGAAGGCGTTGATGAAGCGGCGCAGGCCTCCGGAGGGCGGTTTGGCGGAGGCGGGGGGCGGAAGATCGGACGAGGCGGGGCGATGGTGGCTGCGCTCGTTGAGGAAGTGGATGAGGTATTCGCGCGCCTTGTAGTAGGTCGGGTCTTCGAGGAGTTGGCGGCGGTTGCGGGGGCGCGGAAATTTGACCTCGTAGATGTCGCCCACGGTGGCCTCGGGGCCGTCGGTCATCATGACGACGCGGTCGGCGAGATAGAGCGCCTCGTCGACGTCGTGGGTGACGATCAGGGCCGTCTTTTGGTCGCGCTGCCAGAGGTCGAGAAGCACGTCCTGGAGCTCCATCTTGGTGAGGTTGTCGAGCATGCCGAAGGGCTCGTCGAGGAGGAGCATCTTGGGCGAGAGGGCGAAGGCGCGGGCGATGCCGCAGCGCTGGCGCATCCCCTGGGAAAGCTCCCCGGGGCGCTTGTGCATGGCCTCGGCGAGTCCGACGACGGACAGGTAGTATTCGGCGATCTGGCGACGCTCGGCCTTGCTCGCGGTGTAGTAGACCTGATCGACGCCGAGCATGACGTTTTCGAAGGCGGTGAACCACGGAAGCAGGCAAGGCGCCTGGAAAACGACGCCCCGATCGGGCGCGGCGTTGGTGATCTCGCGGCCGGCGAGGATCATGCCGCCCTCGGAGACCTCGGACAGGCCGGCGATCATCGAGAGGACGGTGGATTTGCCGCAACCGGAGTGGCCGATGAGGGCGATGAACTCGCCCTTGCGCACCTGAAGGTTGAAGTCCTTCACCACCGTGAGCGGGCCCTTGGGCGTGGGAAAGGTTTTGTGGATGCGGGAAAGCTCGAGAAAGGAACTCATGAGGGTGCGTTGGGCGGAGGGCCGGGACGTGCGGGCGGGAGGTGTCAGCGGATGCGATGCGTAGGGTTCAGCCGGATACGATGGTTTCGCGCCTCTCCTCGGACGGGCGGCGCGGAGGTCCGCTGCGGCGGGGCTGGTCGAGGTCTTCCGGCAGGATGTCGGGCAGGACGAGCTTGCGGGAGCTGGTCTGGCGGGCGCGGGCGCCGTAGCCAAGGAGCTTGTCGGTGATCTGGGCGCGTAGACGCTTGAATTCCGGGTCGTGGTTGAGCGAGGTGCGGTCGCGCGGTCGCGGGATGTCGACGGTTACCGGCGCGTCGAGGGTGGCGCCGGGACCCAGGGTGAGAGGGATGACGCGGTCGGCGAGGAGCAGCGCCTCGTCGACGGAGTTGGTGATGAGAAGGATGGTGGTGTTGTCGGTGCGCCGGATCTGCGTGATCTCGTCCTGGAGGTTGGCCCGGGTGAGCGCGTCGAGCGCGGAAAGCGGTTCGTCGAGGAGCAACACGCGCGGCTGGATCGCCAAGGTGCGGGCGACGGCGACGCGCTGGCGCATGCCTCCGGAGAGCTGGCGGGGAAGCCGGTCCTTGGCGTGGCTGAGCTTCACCATCGCGATGTATTTGTCGACGTGGGCGGCGCGCTCGGCGGTCGTCTGGTTCGGGAAGACGGCCTGGACGGCGAGGGCGATGTTCTCCGCGACGGTGAGCCAGGGCAGGAGGGAATAGTTTTGGAAGACGAGGCCGCGGTCGGGACCGGGGCCGGCGACGGGTTTCCCTTGGAGCAGGATCTCGCCGGAGTCGGGCCGCACGAGACCGGCGATCATGGACATGAGCGTGGTCTTGCCCTGGCCGGAGTATCCGACGATCGCGACGAACTCGCCCTCGATCAGGGAGAGGTTGACGTCCTTGAGGACGGACGTGCCGCCGTAGGATTTGGAGACGTTTTTGAGTTCGAGGAAGCTCATGGGATGCCGGGGAATGGGGGCGGGGAGCCGGGGCGTGGTCGGGTCGCGATCAGGCGGCCTTGAAGCGGGACTCGGCGAGGCTCATGAGGCGGTCGAGGACGAAGCCGATCACGCCGATGGTGAGGATGGAAAAGATGATGTTCCCGTAGTTGGCGTTGTTATATTCGTTCCAGAGGAAGGAACCGACGCCGGTGCGGCCGGTGAGCATCTCTGCGGCGACGATGACGAGCCACGCGATGCCGAGGGAGAGGCGGAAGCCGGTGAACATGTAGGGCAGCGTGGCGGGCACCATGATCTTGAAGAGCATCTTGGTGCGGGAGAGCTTCAGGACGCGTCCGACGTTGAGGTAGTCCTGCGGGATGGCGCGGACACCGACCGCGGTGTTCAGGACGGTCGGCCACATGGCGCAGATCGCGATGGTGAACAGCGCGCCGTTTTCGAGCGCCTGGGACCCGGTGCTGAGGAAAAGCACCATACCGAGCGGAAGCCAGGCGAGCGGCGAGACCGGGCGGAGCACCTGGACGATGGGATCGAAGACCCGGGCGAAGGCCTTGGAGAGGCCGAGAAGAAAACCGATCGGCGTGCCGACGAGGAGGGCGATGGCGTAGCCTTTGGCGACGAGGGCGAGGGAATAGCCGACGAGGCGAAGGATGCCCTGGTCCTGCTCGCCGCGTTTGGCGAGTGGTTCGAGGATATAGGGCTTGGCGGCGGTCCAGGTCGCCCCGGGCGTGGGCAATTCCTTCGCGACGGTGGCGCTGAGGGCGGACCAAAGGCCGAGGCAGAGAAGGAGGCCGGCGAGCAGACTGACGACGCTGACGATCAGGTTTCTGGCGGTGGCGTTCATGGACGAAAGACGGGAGGCGGAGCGCGGAAGGATAGGTGCCGGCGGGCGTCGCGCCCGCCGGTGGGTCGCGCGGGGCGGAGCCCCGCGGAGGCGGATCAGCCCTTTAGGGAGTGGATCGCGAAGGATTTGGCGTAGGCCTCGAAGTCGCCCTTCGGATCGAAGGTCGAGCCGTCGAACAGGGTGAACGGCGAGTCGTCCTGGACCCGGTCGGTCACGCCGAGCTCGGCCATGGCCTCGAGGTAGATGTCCGGTCGCATGACCTTGGAGACGATCCCCTGGTAGTCCGGGGCGCCGGAGACCATGCCCCAGCGGCGGAACTGGGTGAGCCACCAGTGGCCGAACTTGGGCTGGGGGAAGTTGCAGTTGCGCCTGGAGAAGTGCATGGGAGCCTCGTCCTTCGTCTTGCGACCGTCGCCGTAGTCGAGGTCGCCGAGGAGGCGGGGGAGGATGTTCTCCTTGGGACATCCGATGTAGTTCGTCTTGGATACGATATCGCACTGCTCGGAGCGGTTGGCCATCTCGTCCAGCCAGACCGACGCCTCGTGGAGGGCCTTGAGGACGGCCTTGACTGTCTTGGGGTTTTTGACGGCGAAGTCCTCGGTGAAGGCGAGGACCTTCTCGGGGTGGTCCTTCCAGATGTCCTGGGTGGTGACCGAGGTGAAGCCGATGCCGTCGGCGATGGCCTTGGCGCCCCAGGGCTCGCCGACGCAAAAGCCGTCCATCTTGCCGATCTTCATGTTCGCGACCATCTGGGCGGGCGGGATGGTGATGAGATTCGTGTCCTTGTCCGGGTGGATGCCGCCGGCCGCGAGGTAGTAGCGGATCCACATGGCGTGGGTGCCGGGCGGGAAGGTCATGGCGAAGGTCATGGGCTCGCCGAGCTTCTTGGCGGACTCGACGAAGGGCTTGAGCGCCTTCGGGTCGGCGCCGACCTTGCCCTTGAGATCGGCCTTCAGCGAGATGGCCTGGCCGTTGCGATTGAGGAGCCAGGGGATGATCATCGGCTTCTTGGGCGAGCCCATCAGGCCCATGGTGGAGGCGAAGGGCATGCCGATGAGCATGTGGGTGGCCTGGATGTCTCCGGAACTGAGCATGTCGCGGATCGCGGCCCAGTTGGCGCCCTTCTTGATCGTGGCGTTGATCCCGTATTTTTTGAAGAAGCCCTTTTCGTGGGCGATGACGATGGGCGAGCAGTCGGTTAGGGCGATGAACCCGAAGGATACGTTCGGCTGTTCCGGCGCGGCGGCGGCTCCGGCGACCGCGGGGGCGCCCTGGGCCCAGGCGCGTCCGGAGAGTCCGGCGCCGAGGAGAGCGGCGGCGCCGAGGCCGGTGGCGGCGCGGGAAAGGAAGGAGCGACGATCGAGGCCGCGGACGGGGAGGTTGGTCGAGGAGGGCGAGGGCTGGGAGGATTTCATCGGTGGCGTGGCGAGGAGTGGCGGGATCGGTGGGACGAAGCGCGCTCGGGCGAAAGAGGAGCGTCGCGAACGCCGGGCGATTTAGCGGTGCGCATGCCAGCCTTTGACGTGAGGTCGAGAAACGGGGTTCAAAGAATTGATCGAAACGATGAGAAAAACTCGGGATCGCCTCCGCCTTGCCGCTCGGCCCCGGGAGAAACGGGCGTCACTGCGCGAGCGCGGCCGGCGCGGCGTGGCGGGCCCGGGCCTGCGCGAAGAGGTCGGCGCGGAAGACCCGGCGCGCGAGGTCGGCGGGGAGCGGCGTGCCGCGCGGGATGATCCCGTGGCGAAGAAGGCCGTCGATCATCCACTGGGCGCGCGGCGGCGCGGGGCAGCTGGCGTCGTCGCGGGAAAACCGGATGTAGTTTTCCGCGGATACAGGCTCGCGGCCGCCGCCGAGCTCGATCGGGCCCACGAGCGCGGGGGCGAGGAGGCGCGGGGGAAGATTGACGAATTCGGGGCGGGCGAGGAGGCGGGCGAGCTCGGGGCGGAAGTCGGGCGCGTCGCAGAGCAGGGCGGCCTCGTCCAAGGCGGAGACGAGCGCGAGGTGTTCCTCGGGACGCGCGGCGGCGAAGTCCTCGCGCACCATGAAGGCCTTTTCCGGGTGGCCTGGGGCGAGATCGGAGGAGCAGGCGGCGATCCATCCGGTCTTTTCGCGCACGGCGAGGGAGTTCCACGGATCGCCGACGCAGTAGCCGTCGATCGTGCCGGCGGCGAGGTTGCGGTGGAGCTGGGGCGGGGGGACGACGACGATGCGCACGTCCTTGTCGGGATCGATCCGGGCGCCGCGAAGCCAGTCGCGCAGGATGATGTGCTGGGCGGAGCAGCCGAAGACGACGCCGAGGACAAGCAGACGCTCATGGCGCGTGCGCTGGATCTCGTCGCGGAGCGTGAGGGCGTCGCGCACGCCGCGTTTCCAGAGGGCGGTGGAGAGCGTGATCGCGTTGCCGTGGGCGTTGAGGACATAGGCGGATAGACAGGGGGTGGCGAGGCAGCCGAGGCCGATGGTGGTGGCGACGAGCATCGGGGCGACGCAGTGGGCGGCGTCGAGCTCGCGGTAGACGATCTTGTCGCGGACGGTGGCCCAGCCGACCTCCCGGCTGAGCTCGATGTCGAGGCCCCGCTTTTTGAAGAGACCGTGGGTGTGGGCGACGAGGATCGGCGCGGCGTCGGTGAGCGGGATGAAGCCGATGCGAATGCGGGAGCCGGAGGGCGCGACCGCCGGGGAGCCGGCGGCGCGGGGGGCCGTGGACGAGGGGATCATGGAGGCCCGGGCTCCAGCGAAAGCCGTGCCAGCCCTGGCTGGTCTGAAAAATGCTGTTCACGATTTCGGCGCGGACGATGACGACTCTTCATCATCGCGAGCGCCGCCGAAACTCGCATGACCTCCACCCTCGACAGCCGCCAGTTGCTCGCCTTCGCCACCTTGGCGCGGTGCGGCAGCTTCACCCAGACCGCGAAGGATCTGCATCTGACGCAGTCCGCGATCAGCCACACGATCAAGGCCCTGGAGCAGGACGTGGGCGTTCCGCTTTTCGATCGGGTGGGCAAGCGGGTGTTTCTCACCGAGGCGGGCGAACTGTTGCGGCCCTCCGCGGAGCGAATCCTGCGGGAAATGCACGACACACGCACCGCGCTGGAGGAGGCGGGCACCTGGGGGCGCGGGCGGCTGCGGGTGGGGGCGAGCGTGACGACCTGCCAGCATCTGCTGCCGACGGTCTTGCGGGAGTTTCGTCAGAGCTTTCCGGATTGTTCGTTGCGGATGGAGCCGGGGGATGGCCCGCGGATGGTGGAGCTGTTGCGGTCGAACCAGGTGGATCTGGCGTTGATGCTGGAGCCGGCTAAGGAGGAGGGGCTTGCGTTCCGGCGTCTGTTTTCCGACGAGTTGCGCGTGCTGGTCTCGCCGATGCACGCGTGGGCGCGCGCGGGGCGCGTGCCCGGCGATTCCTTGGCAAAGGAGACGTTGATCGTCTACAACAAGGGCAGCTACACCGATCTGCTCATGGCCGACCACCTGCGCGCGGCCGGGCTGGAGCTGGGCGACACGATGGAGCTCGGCTCGATGGAGGCGATCAAGGAGCTGGCGAAGGTCGGGGTGGGCGCGGGCGTGCTGGCGCCCTGGGTCGCGCGCCGGGAGCTGGCGGAGGGATCGCTGGTTTCCCTGCCGATGCCCGGCGGGAAATTGAAACGCGTGTGGGGAGTCGCCCACCTTCGCGGGCGCAAGCTGTCGCTGGCGGAGGAAACCTTCGCGGGTCTCTGCGAGGCGGTGGCGCAGACGGTCGACGGCGGTTGAGCCGGTTTCAAGCCTCGCCCGGGCGCGGCGAACCGGGCTGGTCGAAAACGCCCGGACGCCGGTCTATTTCGCGCAGATGAACCGTATTCATTTCGCGGAGACACCGCGAACCGCGTCGGGCGGGCGCGGTCAGTTCGCGGGTTCGCGAAACGAGTGCCAGAGGTAGAGCAGGACCCCGACGCAGATGCCGATGTCGGCGAGGTTGAAGGTCGGGTAGATGTAGTCGCCGAAGTGGAAGTCGAGAAAGTCGATCACATGCCCGTGCAGAATGCGGTCGAGAAAGTTGCCCACGATGCCGCCGCAGAGGAGTCCGAACGAGATCTGGACGCGCCGGTCGTGGAGGCCGAGGTGGCGACGCCAGAAAAAGATGCCGAGCAGGGTGATGCCGGCGAGGAGGGCGAGGATGGCGCTTTGGTCGCGAAACATGCTCCAGGCGGCGCCGGTGTTGCCGACATGCACCAGGTAGAAGAAGCCGTCGATGACGGTGATCGCGCCTTCGCCCGGCCAGTAGGTGGGGAAGTTCAGTTTCGTGGCGATCCAGGTCTTGCTCAGCTGGTCGAGCGTGAAGACGACCAGCGAAAGCACCCACAAGGTTCGGTAGGCCAGGACCCGGTCCGTCCAAGCGAGGCGGGACGCCGCCGACGTTTCGTCCGCGTGGGCGGGATGGGAGGGCGTTTCAGGCAGACGGATATCCACGTGAGCGAAGACGGATTTGGAAAAACGAAGACGTAGGACCCGAAGCGGGGCGGACGGCGTCGAGGGAGGGGCCGAGGCGAGAAGACTGACGGGGCGGCCGGCGATCCGCCGCCCCGGGTTCAACGCGGGCGTGCCCGGCTATTATTCGTCGCCACCGTCCTCGATCTTGGCGCCGCCTTCCTCGCCTTCGCCGAAGATGCCGGTCTGGCCGCGGACGCGGAAGCGGGTCTTCTCGACCTCTTTCATCGCCTCGGCGGTGTAGCGGGTGAAAGGCACGGCGAGGAGACGCTCCTTGGGGATGGGTTTGGCGGTGACTTCGCAAACGCCGTAGGTGCCGGCCTTGATGCGCTGGATGGCGGCCTCGATCTCGGCCAGGGCCTCCTGCTCGTTGGCCACGAGGCTGAGGGCGAAGTCGCGGTCGAAGGAGTCGGTGCCGCCGTCGGTGCCGTAGCTGGACAGGTCGCCGGAGTCCTCCTTGGCGGAACGCTTCAGGGTCTCCTCGCTGTGCTGGTCGACCTGGCCGGTGACATGGTTGCGCAGCTCGATGAGGAGCTTGTAGTAGCGCTTAAATTTCTCGGGGACGGCGTCCTCCTCGTTCTCCGCGTGGGAGGCCTTGGCTCGAGGATTGAAACCGAGGATGTCGGCGAGGGAGGCCGCTTTCACCTTGGACGGGGCGGCGGGTTTGAGGGCGCTGGCCGGAAGGGGCGCGACTTTGCCGGACTTGGTGGCGATGACCGGCGTCTGGGCGGCGGGCTCGGGGGCGGGGGCTTTTTCGGCGGTCGTCTTGGCGATCGCGAGCACCTCGTCGAGGGTGAAGGCGGCGGGTTTGGCGGGCTTGGCGCGCTGGGCGAGGATCTTGGCGCGGACTGCGTCCTTGCCTTTCAGGGCTTTCGCGGCGGGAGCGGCGGCGCGGGTCTCGGCGGCGCTCTTGGCGGGGGCTTTCGCGGGGGCCGGCGCGGCTTTCGCGGGGGCCTTGGCGGGAGCCGGCGTTGCTTTCGCGGCCGGAGCCGGGGCGGCGGCCCTGCCCTTGGCGGGCGAGGCCGCGACCGGGGCGGGGGCTTGCTTGGCGGCGGGTTTTTTGTCGGGCGTGGGCTTGGATTTGGACATCGGTTTGGGCGCGGGTTTTTTCGCGACGGGTTTGGAAGGCTTGGAAGATTTGGACGGCTTCGCGGGTTTCTTCTTGGCGGCCGGGGCGGGCTTGCGGGCGGTTTTGTGTGCCATGATTTTGGGGTGTAAGTTGGACGAAGAAAGCGGAAGGGGGGGGCCGGGGTGGCGCGTGGGGTTACGCGGTGATCGCCTCGGCGCAGCGGGGACAGACCTCGTGGTCTCCCGCGGCTTGGAGGGCCGGCACCCAGCGCCAGCAGCGCGGACAGCGGACGAAGCCGAGTTCGGCGCAGGGCCGGGCGGCGACCCCGAGCGGTGCCGAGGCGGGCGTTTCCGCGAGTGTGACGTGGGAAACGATGAAGAGTTCCGGCAGGAAGGCCTCGTGACGGCGCAGGATGGCGTCGAGAGGATCGGAGCCGGCGACTTCCAAGGTGATGGCGGCGTCGAGCGATTTGCCCAGTTTACCGGCCTGGCGAAGGGGCTCGAGGGTCTCGTTGACCTTGGCGCGGACCTTGAGGAGCTCGGCGAAATCGGCGGCGAGCGTCTCGTCGGACCAGGCTGGGTGGGCGACGGGCCAGTCGGAAAGGTGGACGGACGGCGGCGTGGCGCCTGTGTCGTCGGGGGCGAGGTCGCCCTTGAAGTGCGCGTGGCACCAGGCCTCGTCGGCGGTGAAGGTGAGGATCGGCGCGAGCACGCGGACGAGGACGCCGAAGATGGAGTGGACGGCGGTCTGGGTGCTGCGGCGCTGCGGGTGGTTCACCGCGAAGGTGTAGAGGCGGTCCTTGCAAACGTCGTTGTAGACGGCGCTGAGCGTGGTGGCGACGAACTGCGAGCAGGCGGAGACCACGCGGTGGAACTCGTAGGCGTCGTAGGCGGCGGTGACCTCCGCCAGAAGCTTGGCGGTCTGGTGCAGCGCCCAGCGGTCGAGCACGTCGAGCCCGGAGACGGGGAGCGCGTGTTTGGCGGCGTCGAAGTCGTGGAGGAGCGAGAGCTGGTAGCGCAGGGCGTTGCGGAAGGAGCGATACTGCTCGGCGGCGTTATCGAGGATCTTCTTCGAGAGGGTGATGTCCTGGGTGAAGTCCTGGGAGGCGAGCCAGAGGCGGATGACGTCGGCGCCGTAGTCGTTGACGAAGTTGTCCGAAGTCGGGGGCTTTTCGTATTGGCCGGACTTGGAGATCTTCTTGCCGTCCTCGCCGACGATGAAGCCGTGGGTGAGCACGCCCTTGTAGGGGGCGCCGCCGTGGGCGATGACGCCGGTCCAGAGGGAGGACTGGAACCAGCCGCGGTGCTGGTCGGAGCCTTCGAGGTAGAGATCGGCGGGCCACTGCGTGGCGCCCTGGCCGTTGCGCAGGACGGCGGCGTGGGAGCTGCCGGAGTCGATCCAGACATCGAGGGTGTCGCGGCCGCAGCTCAGTTCGGCGGCGGCGGGCCAGCCGGCGGGGAGCGTCACGCCGGCGAGGAGCTCGGCGGCGGAGGCTTCATACCAGAGATTGGTGCCGCGCGGATGGGCGGTGATCTTGGCGGCGACGGCGCGGATGACTTCGGCGTCGATGTAGGCGTTTTTCCTGGCGTCGTAGAAGGCGACGATGGGCACGCCCCAGCTGCGCTGACGGCTGATGCACCAGTCGGGGCGGGCCTCGACGGCGCCGGTGATGCGGGCCTGGCCCCAGGCGGGGAACCATTGCACGCCCTTGATCGCCTCGAGGGCCTTGGCGCGGTGGCCGGCCTTGTCGAGGGAGACGAACCACTGGTCGACGGCGCGGAAGATGATGGGGGTCTTCGAGCGCCAGCAGTGCGGGTAGCTGTGGACGTATTTCGCCTTGGCGAGGAGAGAGACGTGGCCGTGGGCGGCGTCGGGGGCGGCGAGTTTTTTGAGGACCGCGAGATTGGCGGGGCTGGGCTTCTTGGCGGCGAGATCCTCCACGGTCTCCAGGCAGGAGACGCCGACGAGGTCGGCGGGCACCTTGCCGTCGTCGAGGTAACGACCGTCGTCGCCGACCGGGCAATAGACCTCGAGACCGTATTTGAGGCCGGTGAGATAGTCCTCGGCGCCGTGGCCCGGGGCGGTGTGGACGCAGCCGGTTCCGGAGTCGGTGGTGACATAGTCGGCCAGGACGACGGGCGAGGCGCGGTCGATGAACGGGTGGCGGGGCGCGAGTTTTTCCAGCGAAGCGCCGACGACCTCGTGGACGATGACGGGAGCGGCCGGCAGTTTGGCGGACTCGGCTACGGCGGGGAGGAGGGCCTTGGCGACGAGGATGCGCTCGGCGCCGAGATCGGCTACGACGTAGTCGACCTCGGGATGCACGGCGATCGCGAGATTGGCGGGGATCGTCCAAGGCGTGGTGGTCCAGATGACCACGCTGAGGGGCTTGTCGGTCGGGAGGCCGAATTTTTGCGCCTCGGCGGCCGGCACGAGAAACTTCACCCAGATGGCGATCGAGGTGTGCTCGGCGTATTCGATCTCGGCCTCGGCGAGGGCGGTCTCGAAGGGGATGGACCAATAGACGGGCTTCTTGGAGCGGTAGACGATGCCCTGCTCGACGAAGGACGCGAAAGTCCGGACGATGTCGGCCTCGAAGGCGGGGGCCTTGGTCTTGTATTCGTTGGCCCAGTCGGCCTGCACACCCAGGCGCTTGAAGGAGGCCGTTTGCTTTTTGATCCAGCCTTCGGCGAACGCGTCGCAACGGGCGCGGAGCTCGGCGGTGGAAAGCGTTTGTCCGGACGCCTGGATCTCCTTGGCGACCTTTTGCTCGATGGGAAGGCCGTGGCAGTCCCATCCGGGGACGTAGGGTGTGCGGAATCCGCGGAGGGATTTGTAGCGGAGCGTGATGTCCTTGAGGGACTTGTTGAGGGCGGTGCCGATATGGACGTCGCCGTTGGTGAACGGCGGGCCGTCGTGGAGGACGAAGGCGGCCTGGTCGGCGCGCTTGCGCTGGACGGCGTCGTAGAGCTTCAGCTTCTCCCACGCGGCGAGGCGGAGCGGCTCGCGCTTCGGCAGGTCCCCGCGCATGGGGAAATCGGTTTTCGGGAGGCTGAGGGTGTGCTTAAGGTCGGTCGCCATGCCGGTATAAAAGGGCGCGGCAGGCTAGGAGGGAGGGGGGGCGAGTCAAGGGGCGTATGCGGAGGGGCCTCGGTCCCGGCGATTCCCCGGTGCGGGAGGCGGAGCGGGAATCGGGACGGCCGTCGCGGCAAGGGACCCGCGGGGACGCGGGCGTGACTCCTTCGCCAGCGGGTTGCGGAATCAGCCCGCGGCGGCCCGGGCAAGGCGTTCGCCGGCTCCGAGGCAGGCGGGCAATCCGATGCCGTCGCGCACGGGGCCGCCGATGAACAGGCCTTCGTGGCGTTGCTCGGCCGCGGCGATCACCTCGAGGTGGCTGTCGTGGTTGAGCTGATACTGCGGGATGGCGCGCGGCCAGAAGGTGCGGCGGGCGAAGTCGGGTTCGCCCTCGGCGCCGAGGATTTCGCGCAGTTCGCGCATGATCACGGGCAGTTGTTGCTCGAGCGGCTGGCGGGCGAGTTCGCCGTGGCGGGCACCGCCGACCATGACGGTGAGCGCGACGCGGCCCTCGGGGGCGCGGCCCGGGAAGAGGGTGGAATTGAAGAGCACGCCGAGAAGGGCGCGTTTTTCCACGGACGGAAGGAGCGCTCCGAAGCCGTCGAGCGGATGCGCGATCCGCTCGCGGCGGAATCCGAGGAAAAGCGAGGCCACCGCGGGGTGTTCTAGGTGGTCGAGCGAGGCGAGCGAGCTTTGGGCTCCGGGCGAGCCGACGGCGAGGCGCGCGAGCGCGGGGGCGGGAAGCGCGAGGATTACGCGGGAAAAACGTTCCGCGGGCGCGGCGTCGACGATCCATCCCGCGCGGGAGGGGCTGATCTGCGACACCTCGACGCCGAGGCGAAGCGAGCCGGGCGGGAGCGCGGCGGCGAGCGCGCGGGGCAGGGCGGCGAGACCGTCCGCGAAGCTGATGATGGGCGGCGGGCCGGACGCCTCGCCGCGGGCGCGTTTAGCCTTGGCGGACTTTATCTGCGCGCGGATCAGCGAGCCGTGCTCGTGCTCGGCTTTCCAAAGCGTCGGGAAGGAGTGGCGCGCGGAGAGCCGGGCGGCGTCGCCCGCGTAGATGCCGGACACGAAGGGATCCAGGGCGTAGTCGAGCAGTTCCTGGCCGAAGTGTTCGCGGAAAAAGTCGGCGAGCGGCAGATCGTTGAGGCGAGGTTGGCGTCCCCGGAACAGCTCGCGAAAGACGCGGAATTTCGTTCGGAGGGAGAAGACGTCGGACCGGAAAAAATCGGGCGGGGAAAGCGGCAGCGGCCTGAGTTTTCCTTCGCGGAGAATGTAGCGGTTCTTCGCGGCGGCGTCCGCGACCAGGCGCGCGTCTCCGAGGCCGAGTTCGCGGACGAGGGCGGCGACGGCGGGCGTTTCCTGGAGGGAGTTCGGTCCCGCTTCGACGAGCCAGCCTTCGGGCGTGCGTTCGCTTTGCACGACACCGCCGGGACGCGCGGCGGAGTCGAAGACCACGACGCGATGACCCTCGAGGACGAGCCGCCGGGCGGCGGAAAGGCCGGTGAGGCCGGCCCCGAGGATGGCGATGGGGAGACGGGTGTCGCGGGCGGAGGTCACGGCGGGATGGAGGAGGGCGGTCTAGCGAGGCGGCGGAACGGCGCGCGGCGTTTGTTGCGCTTTTTCGCGCGGACGCGTCAGCGGAAGGAGACGACCGTGTCGACCAGGGTCTGCATGCACTCGATCTTCGCGTCCGGGGTGATTCCGTGGCCGAGGTTGAAGACGTGGCCGGCGCGTCCGCGCATCGATTCGAGCAGGCGGGTCGACTGGGCGCGGACGATCTCGGGCGTGGTCGTCATGAGCACGGGGTCGAGGTTGCCCTGCACCGCGACGTTCGCGGGCAGCGCGGCGCGGACGGCGGCGAGGTCGGCGGTCCAGTCCACGCTGATGGCGCGGACGCCGGAGGCCGCCTGGGCGGGAAGGTGGGGCGCGGTGCCTTTGGCGTAGAGGATGATGGGGAAATCGGAGGGCAGCTCGGCCACGAGGCGGCGGATCCAGCGCAAAGAGGCGGCCTCGTAGTCCTGGCCGGCGAGGATGCCGCCCCAGCTGTCGAAGATCTGGATGGCGTCGGCGCCCGCTTCGATCTGCATGCGGAAATAGGCGGCGAGGGCGGCGGTGAGTTTTTCCATCAGGGCCTCGAACGCGGGGCGCTCGGTGTAGAAGAGCAGCTTTGCGCGGGCGAAGTCCTCGGAGCTGCCGCCTTCGAGCATGTAGGTGGCGAGCGTCCAGGGCGAGCCGCCGAAGCCGAGGAGGGTGTGGCCGGTCGCGGCGACCTCGCGCTTGAGGAGGCGCAGCGCGGCGCCGACGTAGGAAAGCGTTTCCGGCACGGAGTCGGCGGGCGCGAGCGCGTCGATCTGGGCGCGGGTTTCGAGGCGGAAGCCCATCTGGATCCCTCCGGTGTCGCGAAACGCGTAGGGCTGGCCGAGGGCTTCGGGGATGACGAGGATGTCGGAGAAGAGGATGGCGGCGTCGAGGCCGGGAAAGCGGCGCAGCGGCTGGAGCGTGACCTCGGTGGCGAGTTCCGGCGTGCGCACCATCTCGAGGAAGGAGGACTTCGCCTTGAGCGCCCGGTATTCGGGCAGGTAGCGGCCGGCCTGGCGCATCACCCAGACGGGCGGGCGGTCGAGCGGCTGGCAGGCGAGGGCGGCGAGGAAGCGTTCGCGACTGGTCATGGAAAGGAGGGAAACGAGAAGGGACGCGAAAGGGGGCGGGGGCGGAAGATTCTATTACAAGCCGGCCCAGTCGCGTGGGCGGAGAAAATCGGCGTGCAGGCGGTGCTCCTCGGTGCCGGGGGCGGGGACGCGGTCGTAGTCCCAGCGGACCAGCGGGGGAAGGCTCATGAGGATGCTCTCGGTGCGACCGCCGCTCTGGAGCCCGAAGAGCGTGCCGCGGTCCCAGACGAGGTTGAACTCGACGTATCGGCCGCGCCGATACAGCTGCCAGTCGCGCTCGGTGTCGTTGGTCGGGGTGTTTTTGCGGCGGGCGACGACGGGACGGTAGGCGGGGACGTAGGCGTCGCCTACGGCGCGGAGGAGGGCGAAGGATCGTTCGAAGCCGAGGGCGTTGAAATCGTCGAAGAACACGCCGCCCACTCCGCGGGGTTCGCCGCGGTGTTTGAGAAAGAAGTAGTCGTCGCACCCCTTCTTGAAGCGCGGGTAATACTCCGCGCCGAAAGGCGCGAGGGCCTCGCGGGCGGTCCGGTGCCAGTGGACGCAGTCCTCCTCGTAGCCGTAGTAGGGCGTGAGATCGAAGCCGCCGCCGAACCACCAGACCGGCGCGGAGCCGTCGGTCTGCGCGGTGGAGAAGAAGCGGACGTTGGCGTGGCTGGTGGGCACGCGCGGGTTGCGCGGGTGGATGACGAGGGAAACGCCCATCGCGACCCAGGGCTTGCCGGCGAGCTCGGGACGGTGGGCGGTCGCGCTGGGCGGGAGCTGCGCGCCGGTGACGTGGGAGAAGGCGACGCCGGCTTTCTCGAAGACGGCGCCCTCGGCGAGAATGCGCGTGCGTCCGCCGCCGCCCAGGCCGGGAGCGCCGCCGGGCTCGCCGCCGCGGGTCCACTCGTCGGTGCGAAAACACTCGCGGCCATCCTCCTCGGCGAGGGCCGCGCAGATGCGATCCTGCAGGTCGAGCAGGTAGGCTTTGACGGCGGCGAGGTCGGGCGGGTTGGACATGGCGCGGAGGGAGGGAAGAGGAACCACGCCGGCCGTCCGGGTCCAAGCCCGATTTCGATGCGACCGCGGCGAAGGCCGTCGGTCCGGACCGCTTCGCGACGGTGGCGCTTGACGACTTTGCTAGGGTGCAAGGGCTCGACACGGGGAAGCCGCTTCGCGATGCCTTGCGGTTCGCGTTTGGCGGACTCCGCCCGCCGGGCGCCTTTTTTCTCCTTTTTGATGAACACCACCGTCCTCGCGACACTCGCCGCCACCGGGTTTTCCGTCGCGTTTTTCCATGCGGCGCTGCCGACCCACTGGCTGCCTTTCGTGCTGGTGGCGCGGGCGCGCGGCTGGCGCGAGCGCAAGACGATGGGCGTGGCGATCGTGGCGGGCCTGGGACACGTGGCGCTGACCTCCCTGCTTGGTCTGGTGGTGGCCTGGCTCGGGCTGGCGCTGGACGCGCACTTCGGCGAACTGTTCCGTTGGGTATCGGGTTCGGTGCTGTTGGCGGTCGGACTTTATTTCACGGTCCAGCAAGTGCGGGGCGCGGGCTTGCGTCATCACCATCTGCCGGGCGGTCATCATCATCCGAGCGAGGATTGCGGCCACGAAAAGGAAACGAGCCACCTCGAGCATGAGTTGCGAGAAAGCCCGTTGGTGGAGAGGCACACGGGGGACTGGGCGGCGATCAGCGGCCTGCTCGTGATGCTGACTTTTTCCCCCTGCGAGGCGTTTTTGCCCGTCTATCTGTCGGGCGTGGAGTTTGGCTGGATGGGGTTTTTCGTGCTCAGCGGGATCCTTGCCGCGGGGACGCTCGGCGGGATGACGATTTTCACCTGGCTGACTCTGCGCGGATTGTCGCGCTTCGATCTGAAGAAGGTGGAGCGCTTCGAGGCGGGCCTGCTGGCCGCGGTGTTTTTCCTGCTCGGCGGGATGATGCTGTTTCTGGAGCAGGGGCACGGACACGCGCACTAAAAAGCCCGCCTCGGAGCAGGGGCGGGCTTTTCCGCGGGCGAGGCCGGGTTACTTTTTTCCGGGCAGCTTGAACTGCACGGTGGGCGTGTCGGCGGCGGGCGTGCCCGGCGCGACGGGCTGGAGGGTGGCGGGTTCCGTGGAAACGGGGGCGACGGCGGTGGGCGGCCCGCTGAAGACAGAGGTCTCGGGAACCTTGGTGAAGCCGTTCTCGATCAATCGTTTCACGTGGGCGTCGCGGGTCTTGGCGTCGGGACTGCCCATGACGGCGACGATGACCCGCTTGGCGCCGCGTTGCGCGGTGGCGACGAGGCAGAAGCCGGCGGAGCGGGTGTAGCCGGTCTTGAGGCCGTCGCAGCCATCGACGACGCCGAGGAGTTTGTTGTGGTTGCGCATCGGCAGCGGCTCGGGGCGAACGCCGGCGCCGAAGGGGCGGACGCGGACCGAGGTAAAGCGGAGGATGTCGGTCTTGGTGACGAGCTCGCGGGCGAGGATGGCGAGATCGCGAGGCGAGGTGAGGTCGCCGTCGGCGATCTTGCGGCTGTCGGGCGGCAGGCCGTGCGGGGAGCGGAAAACGGTGTTCTTCATGCCGAGCGCCTGGGCGCGGGCGTTCATGCGGGCGACGAAGGCCTCGCGTCCGCCGGCGATCTGGGTCAGCGCGTGGGCGGCGTCGTTGGCGGACTCGATCATGAGCGCGAAGAGGAGTTCCTCGACGCGGAAGGTTTCGCCTGCGGCGAGGTTGACCTGGGTGCCGCCCATGGCCTGGTCGGCGGCGGTGGCGGTGATCGGGCTGTCGAGGCGGACCTGCCCGGCCGCGATGGCGTCGTGGACGACCAGGAAGGTCATGAGCTTGGTGACGCTGGCGGGCGGGGAGACGGTGTCGGCGTTTTCCTCGTGAAGAACGGCGCCGGTCGCGGCGTCGAGCACGATGGCCCCCTTGTAGTCCGCGCGGAGCGCGACGGCGAAAAGGAGGGAGGCAAGGAGGGCGATGAAACGCAGGGTGGGGGCGGAGCGAGGCGCGGCGGACATGGGAGAAAGGTCAGGCGACGAAGGAGGCGGTTCCCGGGATTCTCGCGAGCGCGAAACAAAGGGGGCGCGAGATTGCCCGGGGCCGGAGCGCTCGAACCCTGATCACCGGCTTCGGAGACCGATGACCCTGGAAAAACAAAAGGGGACCGGTGTGATGCGCCGCGTGTGCGCCGACCGGTCCCCGATTAAATTGGTGCCCCCACGGGGAATCGAACCCCGCTTTGAAGAATGAGAATCTTCCGTCCTAACCGATAGACGATAGGGGCGGAACCAAAAGGAAGGCGGAAGATTGGGGTTCGGGGTCCGGCGTCAAGCACTGGATTCATGATTTTTCGGGACGAAGCGCGAGGGAGCTACGCAAATCGTCTGAGATGGCTGGACGGCGCGATTGTCGCTCGCGTTGCGTGCGCGGCTTGCTCTCGTTGACTTTTTACCATGACACACGCGGCGCTCATCGCCTTCGGACTCGGTTTGATTTGTTTCCCGCTCTGGTTGCTGCGCGGTCCCTCTTCCCGATTGGCGGGTTTCGATCAACGGGCTTGGCCACGCGGGATCAATTTGCTGATAGCCTTGGCGGATGCGGGGCGCGCGTATGGCGGCGCATGGCTTTTGCTGCGCGGCTTGTCTGGTTTGGAGCGAATCCCGGCTCTCGGGCCTTGGCAGGAAGCGGCGTTCATGTCGGTGGCGGCCGCCCTGGGTTTGCTGATCCAGACCCTGGTCTGGCGCGACGAGGATTTCGTCTTCGCTCCCGTGCCCTATGCGCTGGGGCTTTTGGCGGGGCTCGCGCATCCGATCGTGCTGGTGATCGTGCTGCCGCTGGCGATCGGCTCCGCGATGGCGGTGCGGGCGTGGGCGGCCGGCTTGTTGGCCGGCGGCGTCGGTCTCGCCGCGGTCGGCTTGGCGGTGACTCAGCAAGACTGGCGACTGGGTTTGCTGAGCGGCATCTCCTTTTGCCTGCCTGTGTTGATCTCCGCGATGGCGGGACGGCACATGGGGTGGCCGAGAAAATAAAGCATGAAAGCCCCGGGCGATTGTGGTGTTGCGGTAGTTTTTCCCGAGGCGGCTCGCCTAGGCTTGCACGGGGCTTGGTAGCAAAGGATACGCGTTTATGGTCATTAACTGGATTTATTTGGCGGTAGGCCTGCTGTTTGGACTTATCCCGCCGATGCGCTTGCTGAACTGCGAGTGCCGCTACCTGATTTTCGATGAGCTTTGGACCCGGGTCCTGAGACGTCCCGAGGGTTCCCAGCGGCGCCGCCGTTGGTGGAAGCTTCCGTTGGTCTGGATCGATCCGGTGCGAGGCTATGTGGTGGGCACCTTTTTATCTCAGGCGTTCAGGGCCGTTCCCAAGGCCACCTTCGTCCAATCTCAGATTCCGGTCGTCGCGCTTCTGGGATGCGTGATGTGGGTGCTGGCGGTGCAGACCGCGGGCCGCGAGCGGGAGCGCGAATCGCTGTCGCCCGCGGGTTTTATGGCGGGGATCATGTTGGCCATGCTGCCGCTAACGGTCGCGATCAGCGCGATCGTCATCGGTGGCGCGACCGCGATCGCGTTGCAGAGCTACACCTATGGATACATGGCGGCGGGATTGGCGACCGCCGGGATCGGGGTTATTTTCCTCATGGGTAACACGAAGCTCGGCGTCTACGTGCTGATGACGAGTGCGCCGGCTTGGATGAACTGGCTGCGAGGCACGACCTTGGTGACGCCGGTGCGTTGCTGAGCCCGCACTTGCAAAAGAAAAAGCCCGCCTTTTCAGGCGGGCTTTTTCTTTTTGCGCTTTTTGGGGTGGGGACGACGCCGTGGACGGCGAGTGCGGGGCTTATTTAGCCGGGGCAGGCGGGGAGACAGGGACGGAGGCCGGTTCGGCGTCAGGTAGGCTGAGGGGCGGCGTGGTCACGGAGATCGCGGGCGAGGCGGTTGATGCCGGAGTCGTGGGGGCGGCCTTGTCTTGTGGGGTTTTTTCTTCCGAAGCGGCGGAAGCGGGAGTCGCCGCGGGTGGGGTGGGCACGGGTTCGAAGATATCCTCGGGCTTGGCGGGAAGGGCGGTGAACACCCAGTCCGCCACTTCGAAGGCGTGGGTCTTGCCGGCGGCGGCCAGCACGGAGTCGGGCTTGGAATCGATCACCTCGACATAGACGGGGCGTGCGGCGGCGGGCGGGGGCGTCGGAGCGGTTTCGCCGTCTTTGGTCTCGGGCTTGGGCGGAGCGGGCGGTTCTGGAGCGCGGGCGAAACCGATCTTCACCGTGCGGCCGGAGAAGGTGGTGAGCGTGACTTCGCGGGGGAAAACGCGGGCGGCGACGACCCCCGGATCGAGGTTGGGGGCGACGTTCGTGTAGCGCAGGCCGGTGAGGTTGCCGACCTGAGTGCTCAAGGTCGAGGCGCGCACCTGTTGGCCGGCGGGCGTGGCCGGGCTGGTCCAAGGATCCTCGGCCTTGAGTCGGGACAGCACGACCGGCGCGGGGTTTTCCGGGAAGCCGATCGCGACCGAGGCGATGTCGGCGGCCTGGATGCCCGAAACCAGCGCGGTGTCGCGCCAGGCGGACGCCTCGGTGTCGAGGAAGACGTCGAGGCGGGCGGCGTAGGCCTTGGTCTCGTCTCCGTAGCGGAAAATGCGAGCGCCGCCTTCCAGCGTTTTGCCCAGATCGAGGTCGAGAAGCGGTTTGCCGGCGGAGTCGGCGTAGACGAGGCCGGTTGATTCGAGATCGTAGGCGGCGAGTTTATCGGCGCGCGCGGTGACGAGACGATCGACTTTGGGCGTGACGAGTTCGCCGGTGATGCGGGCGAGGCGGGAGGCGTCCGCGGGGAGGACGGGGTCGCCGGCGAGGGTCCAGCGGTCGCCTTCGCCGCGGGCGAGTTCGAGGGTTTTCCCGCCCGACTTGAGCGTGACGCGGGCGGCGGAGGCGAGCGTGGCGGGATCGGCGACACGCCGGCCGACGCGCGGGTCGGCCGTGGGCGCGGGGGCGGGGCGCCCAAGCCACCACACGGCGGCGGAGACGGGGGCGAGGATGGCGATGGAGAGGAGAAGAGGGCGAAGGCGCATGGCTATATCAGAACGACAGAACGACAGAGCTACGGAACGGCAGGGCGACAGATGGGCGGAGCGACGAAGGGCGGAACGAGAAAGGGAGAGCCGCTTTGGGCTGTCGCTCTATCGCTCCGTCGTTTTGTCGCTCTGGATTATCAGGCGGCGACGCGGCGGTGGCGGGCGAACCAGAGGCCGAAGGCGCCGAGCAGGACGGGCGTGGCGAGCAGGTTGATGAAAAGAAGGCGCGTCTCGAGGGCGTCGATGTCCTCGCGGAAAGCGCGGCGGATATCGCGGCGCTCTCGGCGCATCTGGAGCTCCTGGGCTTGGAACTCCTCGATGGTTTTCATCACCTCGGGGGTGGCGACGAGTCGACCGCCGTCGGGGGATTTGCCCTGGAGTTCTGAGAGCTTGCGTTGGACCTCGGAGATGCGGGTCTCGAGGGCGGCGAGCTGCGAGTTGTATTTCTTCTCCGCGGCGACGCGCATGTCCTCCACGACGGTGAAGGGGCGGTTGGCGGAGCTTTTGCCGCGCAGGCCGATGAGATCTGGCGAGCCGGCGAGGAAGTCGATGGCGTTGGCTCCGAGGTAGAGGTTGTCGTTGATCGGCTGGACCATCTCCTGACCGAAGACCTGCTGGCGCTGGACGGAGAAGTCGTCGAGGAGCCAGTCGGTGTCGCCGATGAGGAAGATCGTGGCCTTGCCTTCCTTGAGCGCGGCGGTCGATGCGGGGGCGGCGGGCTCCTTCTTGTCGGCGGAGGAGTCGGCGGCCTTGGGCGCGCCGTCGGGGAAGGCGGTTTTGAGCGGGCCGCGGATGAGCGTGGCGAGGGCTTTTTTCTCGGTGCCGGCGACGAGGCTCTTGGCGATGTCGTCGGGCTGGGAGAACTGGAGCGAGAAGGCGGGGACGGTGCCGGCGCCGGCGCTGCTCTCCAGGAGCGGGGTCGCTTCGCGGCCTTCGCGCTTTTCGACCTGGAAGCTGCCGGCCTCGAAGAGCCAGACGGAGGAAAGCTGGGCGGTGGCGGGCGAGGCGGGGTTGAGATTCTTGTCGGTCAGAACGAGCCAGGCGGGCATACGCGAGCGCTGGGCGTTGTTGAGCGGAAGGGCGAGCGACGCGTCGCCCACGACCTGCTGGGCGTCGTAGGTGATGCCGTAGCCCTTGAACAGCGTGGGGAGGTCGGAGGAGATGTTGGGCGGCGGGCCGCCGAACATGGCCTGCTGGCCGCCCTGGCGCTTGAAGTAGAAGGAAGACGGGTCGACCGCGAGGAGGACGGGCTTGCCGGAGAGGATGAACTGGTCGAGGGCGAACTCCTGGGCGGAGCTGAGACCGACGGGATGGATGACGGCGAGAGCGTCGAGTTTTTCGGGCAGGGCGGTGAAATTGTCGTCGACGGGGACGATCTCGTAGGAGCGCGCCCACTCCTCGCGGATGAGCTGCCCCGGCGTGGGGCGCTGGTTCATCATGCTGAACGGCTGGCCGGAGAGAGGAAGTTTGGTGAAGAGACCGAGGCGGGGCTTGGTGACCTGCTGGACGGAGTGGATGAGCGAGGAGACGTCATACTCGATCAACTCCTCGCGCTGCGGACTGAAGGTCGGGATGGCTTTTTGCTGGTCGGCCTGGATCGCGACGAGGCCGAGGTAGAACGGCTCGCCGGTGCCGGGCGCCTGTTGCGGCTGCAAGCCGGCGGACTGGGCCTTTTCCTCCTCGGGCGTGTCGGGGGCTGGCGTGATGACTTCGAGCGAGAGCTTGCCGCCGGAGGCGCGAACGTAGGCGCGTAGCATCTCCTCCACGCGGGCGGCGAAGTTTTTGTATTGGGTGGGCAGGCCGGCGGTGTCGCGGCTGACGTAGAACTGGAGCGTGACGGGGTCCTCGATTTTTCCGAGGAGAGCGCGGGTGCCGCCGGAGAGCGTGTAGATCTGGCCGGCGGTGAGGTCGCCGCGCACGGGGAGGCGCGTGGCGAGGAAGTTGACCAGCAGCAGGGCGACGGCGAGCAGGGCGACGGCGAGGGTCTTGGCGAGGCCGGGTTTCATAAGCGGGGAGCGAGGAGCTTGGTGCCTGAAAGTAAGAGTCGAAGCGTCGGTGGATCAGCGCTCGAGGGCGGCGACGTTGAGGGCGAGGGAGAGGGCGATCACGGAGCCGAAGTAGGCGAGATCGCGGGCGTCGATGATGCCTTTGGCGACGGCCTCGAAGTGCGGGATGAATCCGAGGTTGGCGACGAAGTCCACGGTCGCGACCGGGAGGAAGCCGCCGAGGAACTGGTTGAAGACGCTCCAGCCGAGGAAGACGAGGACGAGGAGCGCGATCACCCCGAGCACGAAGGCGATCACCTGGTTCTTGGTGAGCGCGGAGATGAGGGTGCAGACGGCGAGGCAGGCGCCGGCGAGCAGGGCGCTGCCCAGGTAGCCGGAAACGATCACGCCCACGTCGGGGTCGCCGAGCCAGGCCGTGGTGAAAGCCATCGGCAGGGTGAGAAGAAGACCGAGGACGAGGAAGAGCCAGGCGGCGAAAAACTTGCCGAGGACGGCCTCGAGGGTGGTGAGCGGCAGGGTGAAGAGCAGCTCCACGGTGCCGCCGCGTTTTTCCTCGGCCCAGAGGCGCATGGCGGCCGCGGGGATCAGGAAGAGGTAGAGCCAGGGATGAAAGACGAAGAAGCTTTCCAGCGAGGCCTGGTTGCCGCGGAAGAAGCCTCCGATGAAGAAGGACAGGCCGACCGAGGCGACGAGGAAGACGATGAGGAAAACGTAGGCGACGGGGGAGCGGAAGTAGCCGAGAAACTCGCGTTTAAAGACAGGAGCGATCTGGGACATGGGAGGGAAAAGAAGGGTAAGGCGACAGATGACGGAGCGACAGAGGGCGGAGCCGAACGAGGCGCGGCTCAGGCGTCGCCCTTGGTGAGGCTGCGGAAAATATCGTCGAGGCGGGCGCCGGGCTTGCGGGCTCGGAAGGCCTCGGGCGTTTCGTCGACCACGACCTTGCCTTGCGAGATGAGGATGATGCGCGTGCAGATGGCGTCGACCTCCTCGAGGATGTGCGTGGAGAGGATCACGGCGCGATCCTGGGCCATGGCTTTGATGAGCGAGCGGACCTCGTTCTTTTGGTTCGGGTCGAGGCCGTCGGTGGGTTCGTCGAGGACGAGGCAGGGCGGTTCGTGAAGGAGGGCCTGGGCGAAGCCGACGCGCTGTTTGTAGCCCTTGGAGAGCGTCTCGATCGTCTGGCGGCGCACGGGATCGAGATGGGTGCGGGCGATGGCGCGCTCGACGCGCTCCTCGCGGGCTGCCTTGGCGCGGAAGCCTCGGACCTCGGCGATGAAGCGGAGAAACTCCACCACGGTCATCTCGCCGTAGGCGGGGGCGCTTTCGGGCAGGTAGCCGATCTTGGCCTTCACCGCGACCGGGTCCTTGGCGACATCTATGCCCGCCACGGTGGCGGTGCCGGCGTCGGGGCGGATGAAGCCGGTGATCATCTTCATCGTGGTCGATTTGCCGGCGCCGTTGGGGCCGAGGAAACCGAGGATGTCGCCCGGGTTGACTTTGAAGCTGACGCCGTCGACGGCGCGCTTGTTGCCATAGGTTTTAACCAGACCTTTGACTTCGATCATGGGGAAATACGGAGAAGCGGAGGGGGGAAAGACGGCCTAGGAAACGTCGCTGGCGCAAAGGTTCCCGGCGGTCGCGTTAAAAAGTAAGCGCCGTCCGATGAAGTCGGGCGGCGCGGAGGCGGCAGGGATCTTGCGAAACGGGGGGCGGATGGATCGGTGGTAGCGGAAGCGCGGAGCGCTTTCGGCATGCGGGCTCACCGGGACGAAATGGCTCCGCCATTCCGCTACGCACCATCCCGTTACTTCAGCAAGTAGCGGACGGCGGCGAAGTAGCCTTCGAGACCGAGGCCGGTGATCACGGCGACGCAGACGGGCGCGGTGAAGGACTTGTGCCGGAACTCCTCGCGCTTGTAGATGTTGGAGATATGCACCTCGACCGCGCGCAGGCCGCTGCCGGCGAGGGCGTCGCGCAGGGCGACGCTGGTGTGGGTGAGGGCGGCGCCGTTGATGACGATGCCGTCGATCTTGGCGTCGGCGAGGGCGGCGATTTTGTCGACGAGCGCGCCCTCGTGATTGCTCTGGAAAAACTCGAGATGCGCGACCGTGCCAAACTCGGCGCGCAACTGGGCCTCGAGGTCGGCGAGCGTGGCGGAGCCGTAGATATGCGGCTCGCGCTTGCCGAGGCGGTCGAGGTTGGGGCCGTTGAGGATGGCGAGGGTCTTCATCGTCGGAAGGGGGCGTTGGGCGGACTTACGCAAAACGCGGGGCGCTCGTCACGCTTGGAAGTTCACGGGCCCGCGGAGGGGCGGGACGGCGCGGCCGCCCTATGCGGATTTTCCGTCGGAGGCGGGCTTGGCGCGGCGATAGAAGAGATACTGCGAGAGGAAGGAAACGCCGGACAAGCTGGCGAGCGTGCGCACGTTGCTCATCGCGCCGACGACATGGGTGAGCGGGCGCGCGTCGGGCTCGCGGATGCGGAGGAGGAGCCAGCCCGCCAGGATGGAAAGAACGGGCTGGGCGAGAAAGGCGGTGTGGTAGACGGACAGGGCGGGGCCGCGGGCGAGGAAAAACTCGAGGATCGCGCCGCCGAGCGCGGGGGCGAGGGCGGCGAACAGCGAGGTGACCGCGAGGTTTACGCCGAGGGCGAGATTACGGGCGGGAACCGGGAGCAGTTTCAGGAGCAGGGTGAACTGGCCGAGGTAGAAGCCGGCGTTGGTCAGGCCGCCCCAGAGCCACATGGCGTAGAGCCAGGAGGAGTTGTCCGGGGTGAGGAAGCACCAGGCGAAGTTTTGCACCTGCCAGAGGGCGAGCGAGACGAGCATCACCCCTTTGTTGCCGTAGCGGTCGAGCAGGGCGCCCCAGGCCGGCATGGAGAGGGCCGCTCCGGTCGCGCCGCAGACGGAGAGCACGCCGACCTGGAACGCGGAGAGGCGCAGCTCCTCGAACATGAACACGTGGTAGAAGGGGCCGAAGATGTTCGCGGCGAACGACCAGGCGGCGCCGAAGGCGATGAAACGCAGGAAGGGCGCGGAGCGCTTGAGGGTGACGAACTGCGCGGCAAGGGGCGCGGCGCGGACGGGGGCGCGGCCGCCGCATTCGGTGGGCATCTCGCGCTGCCAGAGGATCGAGAGGAGCCGCAGCAGCGCCGCGAAGGCGATCACGAGCTGAAAGGCCAGCGCCGAGTAGTCGCGACTGGCGAGCACCCAGCCCGCGAGCAGCAGAAAGGCGAGGGTGGAGAATTGCAGCAGGCGATTGCGGTGGCCGAAGTATTTTCCGCGCAGGCGCGCCGGCACCCACTCCTGCACCCAGGCGTTCCACGTCACGACGGTAAGGGAAAAGAAAAAGCTGGAGACGAAGAACCACGCGCCGATCCAGAGTCCCGCCAGCACGGGTTGGTCGTGGGGCAGCAGGCCCAGCATCCAGCAAAGGGCTACCGAACAGAGCAGATGCAGGCAGCCGCAGGTGATGCTGATCTGCTTGGCGGGAAACCAGCGCGCGAGGATCGGCGTGACGAAAACCTGGAGAAAATTGCACGCGAAGGGCAGGGCGCTGACGAGGCCGATCGTGTGCGTCGGAAGGTGGAAGACCTTCGTGAAGAGCGCGGCGAGGACGACGTTGACCGGCTGCGCCATGACCACGAGAGGCATCGCCGCCAGCCCCTCGCCGGTGCAGAGCCGGAAGCTGCGCATCAGCGCGTGCTTCTTGAGCGCGTGGTCCGCGCGCCGCTCGACGTCGGCGGAAAAGGCGGGCGAGGCCCCGTGGGGGCCGGGCGACGTGGTCGTGGTTGCGTTCAAGGCTAGGGGGCGGAGATGTTGTGGAAATGAGCAGGGTGGTGGAAGCGAAAGCGTGGGCCAGCCGGGATACCGTAAAACTCGCGCGAGAATTGCTCGGGCTTCGTTTGGTCGCGCGCGCGGCCGACGGCACGCTGCTGCGGGCGCGCATCACCGAGACCGAGGCTTATCACGGGCCGGAGGATCGCGCCTGCCACGCCTTCAAAGGCCGGACCGCGCGGACGGAGGTGATGTATGGGCCGGGCGGTCGCTGGTATGTCTACCTGTGCTATGGCATCCATGAGATGCTCAATCTCGTGACGGGGCCGGCGGACTGGCCCGCGGCGGTCTTGATTCGCGGGGTCGAAGGGGCGACGGGCCCCGGGCGACTGACGCGGGTTTACGGAGTGGGCAGGGCCTTCAACGGCACGGCGGCGGCGGACCCTTCGAGCGGACTTTGGCTCGAGCGGGACGTTCCGGGCGAGGACGCCCCGGTCTTGCCGCACGAGGTGCTGGCCGGCCCTCGCGTGGGCGTGGACTACGCCGGGGAGGAATGGGCGGCCAAGCCCTGGCGTTTTCGCTGGATGGCCCGCTGGGTCGCGCCCGGGCGGGGAAAACGCGGGCCGGCCCGGGACGGCGTCTGACGGTCGAGGCTTGCCTGCGGCGCGGCGAGGCGAAGACCTTGGCGTCTTATGGCCACGCCGACCAAGCTCATCGTTTTCGACTGCGACAGCACGCTCTCCGCCATCGAGGGCATCGACGAACTCGGGCGGGCGGGCGGCCCGGAGATGTTCGCGAAGATCGAGGCGATGACGAACGACGCGATGAACGGAAAGCTTTCCGTCGAGGCGGTCTTCGGCGAACGCCTGCGGATCATCCGCCCGACGGCGGCGAGCGTGGCGGCGGTCGGCCGTAAATACATCGAAACCGTGGAACCTACGGCGCCCGCGACCTTGGATCGTCTGCGCGCGGCGGGCTGGACGCCGATCATCCTGAGCGGCGGTTTTCGCAACGCCATCCGACCGCTGGCGGATTTCCTCCACGTGGCGCGGGTGGAGGCGGTCGATCTGTTTTTCGACGCGGCGGGCGACTACGCCGGTTTTGACGAGACGTATCCGACGACGCGTTCGGGAGGCAAACCCGAGGTGATCCGCGCGCTGAAGCGCGAGCTCGCGCCGGCGCGCGTCGTGATGGTCGGCGACGGGGTGAGCGATCTGGAGACCAAGTCCGAGGTGGACCTTTTCGTCGGGTTTGGTCGCTACGCCGCCCGCACCCGGGTGAAAAACGAGGCGTCCGCGTTTGTCTTTTCGCTGCAAGATCTTCCCGATCTGCTCAAATGACGAATCTGCCCGCCGTCCTCGCCGCCTCGGTTTCCAGCGTGGAGTTTCCCCGGGCGCTGTCCTCCTATGAGAGCGCGGCGGGCGGCCTGTGGCCCGCCTTGGTGGCGCGCGTGGAGGCGGAGCCGTTCAACCTGGTGGCGACGCTCATCTTTCTGCTCGCGATCGTTCACACCTTTCTGGCCGGAAAAATCCGGCATTACGCGCATGAGGTGGAAGAGCGGCATGCGGCGCGGCTGGGCGAGAAAAGCGCCGCCCGTCCGACGCGCGGGGACGCGGATGAAAACGGGGAGCCGGACGAGGTGAGCTTCGCCGGGCAGGCGCTGCATTTTTTGGGCGAGATCGAGGTGGTGTTCGGCCTCTGGGCGGTGGCCTTGGCGGCCGCGCTGGTCGCGCATATCGGACTGGAGCCGGCTATCGGCTATCTCTCGCACGTGAATTACACGGAGCCCTTGTTTGTCGTCGCGGTGATGGCGATGGCGGCGACGCGACCGGTGGTGAGCCTGGCGGAGACGATGTTGCGACGCGTGGCGGCGCTGGGCGGCGGGACGCCCTTCGCCTGGTGGACGGCCCTGCTGGTGCTGGCGCCTATCCTGGGCTCCTTCATCACCGAGCCCGCGGCGATGACGGTCGGGGCGCTTTTGCTTGCCCGGCAGTTTTACGCCTGCCAGCCGAGCGCCCGGCTGCGTTACGCGACGCTCGGTCTCTTGTTCGTGAACGTGTCGGTCGGCGGGACGCTGACACATTTCGCGGCTCCGCCGGTGTTGATGGTGGCGGGGTCCTGGGGCTGGGGCTTCGGCCATATGCTGGGAAATTTCGGGTGGAAGGCGGTCATCGGCATACTGGCGTCGACGGCCCTGTATGCGTTCGTCTTTCGGAACGAGTTGCGGTCCCTGCGCCTTGCCTCCGAAGGCGGCGGCGAACGGGCGCGCGCGCCGATCCCGGCGTGGGTCACGGGCGCGCATCTTGGATTTTTGGCGTTCACGGTCTGGGCGGCGCATCACCCCGTGCTCTTTGTCGGCGGCTTTTTGTTCTTCGTGGCCTTCATGCAGGCGACGGCGCACCATCAAACCCGGCTTGATTTACGCGGCCCGGTGCTTGTCGGCTTTTTCCTGGCTGGGCTGGTTGTTCACGGCGGCCTGCAAGGCTGGTGGATCGAACCGGTGCTGAAGAGCTTGGGGCCGACGGCCCTTTTCTGGGGCTCGACGGTGTTGACGGCGTTCAACGATAACGCCGCGATCACCTATCTAGCGACGCTTGTGCCCGGGTTTTCCGACACCGCGAAATACGCGGTGGTGGCGGGAGCGGTCACCGGCGGCGGCCTGACCGTCATCGCCAACGCTCCGAATCCGGCGGGCTTGTCCGTCCTCCAGCGTTACTTTCCTGAAGGTTTTTCGCCCGGCGGCCTGTTGGCCGGCGCAGTCCCGCCCACCTTGGTGATGGCCGCGTGTTTCCTGCTGCTTTGACCGCATCGTTTGGCCGCGCCGAGACCCGGGCTTGCGACCGGTTCGGCATGTGCCCTGCACTAGGGGCCGCATGTCCTCCATCGCATTGATCGCGGCGGCCGAGGCGGGATCGATCCCGGCCTGGCTGATCATTCCCTTCGCGCTGCTTTTGCTTCTCATCGCGGTGATGCCGCTCGCGCCGCAGGCGGCGAAGCATCTTTGGGAAAAGTATTACGCGCACGTCGCCGTGGGCCTGGGCCTGCTTGTGGCGGGTTATTTCCTGCTCAGGATCCCGCAGGGCGCGCACGTCGTGGGGCATACCGCGATGGAGTATGTTTCCTTCATTTCGCTCATCGGCTCGCTGTTCGTGGTGGCCGGGGGGATCCATCTCAAGATCAAGGGCGAGGCGACGCCGGCCGAGAACGTGGCCTTCCTCGCGGTCGGCGCCTTGACGGCGAATCTCATCGGCACGACCGGCGCCTCGATGGTGCTGATCCGGCCGTGGATACGGATGAACAAGATCCGCATCAGCGCCTACCATGTCGTCTTCTTTATTTTCGTCGTGTCGAACTGCGGCGGCGCGCTCACGCCGATCGGCGATCCGCCGCTGTTTTTGGGCTACCTCCGCGGCGTGCCCTTCTTTTGGCTCTCCGGCCACGTGTTGCTCGAATGGGGCGCGGTGATCGGCGCGCTGCTGCTGGTTTTCTTTTTCTACGACCTGCGGTCCTTCCGCAAAGCCTCCCCCGTGGTGCAGGCCGAGATCGAGGCGCCCGACACCTTCAAGGTCGACGGCAAGATCAACCTCCTCTTCCTCGCCGTCGTGGTCGGCGCCGTTTTTATTCCCGGCTCCGTCCCCCTTCTCCGCGAGGCGGTGATGGTCGCCGCGGCGATCGCCAGTTACAAGCTGACCCCCAAGCCCGTGCACGACGCCAACGCCTTCGGTTTCGGGCCGATCAAGGAGGTGGGTTTTCTCTTCGTCGGCATCTTTTTCACGATGATGCCGGCGCTGGGCTACATCGCCGAGCACGGGCGCGAGTTCGGCGTGGAAAAACCCATGCACTACTACGTCGCCTCAGGCTCGCTTTCCTCGGTCCTCGACAACGCCCCCACCTACGCGACCTTTTTCGAGCTGGCGCAGGTCTCCGCGCGCGAAAAAAAGCCCGAGGCGTTTCCGGCCGAGACCGCGCCGCAGGTGGAGAGCACCCGCGCGTTGCTGGCCGTGGCGCCCGAACTCGTGATCGCGGTGAGCCTGGGCGCGGTGTTTTTCGGCGCCATGACCTACATCGGCAACGGCCCGAACTTCATGGTCAAAGCCATCGCGGACGCGGCGGGGGTGAAGACGCCGAGTTTCTTTGGCTACATCCTCGCGTTTTCGCTGCCGGTTTTGTTGCCGATCCTGCTGATCTCCGGGTGGATTTTCCTGTAGCCGGCCGGGCGGGCCGGAGCGGCCGGGAAAAGCGGCTTGCCCCTACCTGGGGCGGGCCGCAGACCTTCGCGTTTTCATCTATGCAAAAGCTGGCCCTGCTCTCGGTGAGCGACAAACGCGGTTTGGTGGAATTTGCCACCGCCCTGGTCAAAACGCACGGTTTCACCCTGCTCTCCACGGGTGGCACCGCCAAGCTTCTCGCCGAAAAGGGCCTGCCCGTCACCGAGGTCAGCCAGCACACCGGCTTCCCCGAGATGATGGAGGGACGCGTGAAGACGCTCCATCCGAAGATCCACGGCGGTCTCCTCTGCCGTCGCGACAAGGCCGACCATCTCGCCGCCGCCAAGGATCACGGCATCGGGCTGATCGATCTCGTGGTCGTGAACCTGTATCCCTTCGAGCAGACCGTCGCGAAGAAGGACGTCCATTTCGAGGAGGCGATCGAGAACATCGACATCGGCGGCCCCTCCATGCTGCGCAGCGCGGCCAAGAACCACGAGGCCGTCAGCGTCGTCTGCGATCCGGACGACTATGACAACGTGCTCGCCGCCCTCGCCGAGCCGGCGAAGCTGCCCGCCTTGCGTCGCAAGCTCGCCCTGAAGGTCTTCCAGCGCACCGCCAGCTACGACGCCGCGATCGCGCGTTATCTCGAGACCCAGGCCGAGGAGCCGGACCTCGAGGCGCTCAGCGGTTATCCGAAGCAGTTCAGCCTCTCGCTGCCCAAGGCGCAGAGCCTGCGCTACGGCGAAAACCCGCACCAGAAGGCCGCGCTCTACGGATCCTTCCACGACCATTTCTCGCAGCTCCAAGGCAAGGAGCTCTCGTATAACAACATTCTCGATATCACCTCCGCCACCTACCTGATCGGCGAGTTCGAGAAGCCCACCGTCTGCATCCTCAAGCACACCAATCCTTGCGGCGTCGCCTCGGCCGACACGCTCGAGGCCGCTTGGGAAAAGGCCTTCGCCACCGATCGCCAGGCGCCCTTTGGCGGCATCATCATCGTCAACCGCACCCTCGATGCCGGCCTCGCCAAGACCATCGCGGAGATCTTCACCGAGGTCATCATCGCCCCGCGCTTCAGCGACGAGGCGCTCGCGATCTTCGGCAAAAAGAAAAACCTCCGCCTCATGATCGCCAAGGACGGCGTCGGCGCCGACTCGCTGCTCGATGTCCGCTCGGTCGTCGGCGGCGTGCTCGTGCAGGATCGCAACAAGATCCTCGGTAACATGGCCGACTTCAAGGTCGTGACCAAGCGCCAGCCCACGCCCGAGGAATGGGCGACCATGATGTTCGGCTGGCGCGTGTGCAAACACGTCAAGTCGAACGCCATCGTCTACTGCCGCGGCGAGCAGACGCTCGGTGTCGGCGCCGGCCAGATGGCGCGCGTCGACAGCTCCCGCATCGCGGTCTGGAAGGCCGGCGAGGCCAAACTCGACCTCAAGGGCTCGGTCGTGGTCTCCGAGGCGCTTTTCCCCTTCGCCGACGGCTTGATCGCCGCCGCCGACGCCGGCGCCACCGCGGCCATCCAGCCCGGCGGCTCGGTTCGTGACGACGAGGTCATCGCCGCCGCCGACGCGCGTGGCATGGCGATGGTCTTCACCGGCATCCGCCACTTTAAGCATTGAGCTGTTCCGGCGGGCACGGCGGCCCGCCCTCCAACGGGAGCGAGCGCCCGTTCAAAATCCCGTTTGCCAGCGAGAGGGAGAGAACCGACGGTTCTCTCCCTTTTTCTTTTCATGAGCTCCGCCGCCGCTTCCGCCCCCGCCTCCGCCGCTCTGCCCGTGCCGCCCGAGTCCTTGCCCGACGCCAGCGGTCGCTTCGGCCCCTTCGGCGGCTGCTACGTGCCGGAGACGCTCATGACCGCGCTGAAGGAGATCGGCGAAGTCTACGAGACCGCCCGCCACGATCCGGCCTACCTGGACGAGCTCACCCGGCATTTGAAGGAGTTCGCCGGTCGTCCGACCGAGCTTTATTTCGCGGAACGCCTTACCCGGCACTGCGGCGGCGCGAAGATCTACTTCAAGCGCGAGGACCTGCTCCACACCGGCGCGCACAAGATCAACAACGCCATCGGCCAGGTCTTGCTCGCGAAACGCATGGGCAAGCCGCGCATCATCGCCGAGACCGGCGCGGGCCAGCATGGCGTCGCCACGGCGGCGGTTTGCGCGAAGTTCGGTTTCCAGTGCCGCGTCTACATGGGCGCGGTCGACATGGAGCGCCAGGCGTTGAACGTCTTCCGCATGCGCCTGATGGGCGCGGAGGTCGTCGGCGTCGAGGCCGGCCAGAAGACGCTGAAGGACGCGGTCAACGAGGCGATGCGCGACTGGGTGACCAATGTCCGCGACACCCACTACATCCTCGGTTCCGCGCTCGGCGCGCACCCGTATCCGATGATGGTTCGCGATTTTCACCGCGTGATCGGTCGCGAAGCCCGCGCGCAGATGCTGGAACGCGAAGGGCGTCTGCCCGACGAGGTGGTCGCCTGCGTCGGCGGCGGATCCAACGCGATGGGCGTATTCTTCGATTTCCTGAAGGACGAAAACGTGCGCCTGGTCGGCGTGGAGGCCGGCGGCCTTGGCATCAAGCGCGGGGAACACGCGGCGCGCTTCGAGGGCGGAAAGCTCGGCGTCCTGCAGGGCTGCAAAACCTACATCCTTCAAAATCCGGACGGACAGATCGAGCTGACGCATTCCGTCTCGGCCGGCCTCGACTACGCGGCGATCGGACCGGAGCACGCCTTCTACCGCGACACCGGTCGCGTGCGTTATGCCTACGCGTGCGACGACGAGGTGATCGAGACCTTCCAGCTCGTCTCCCGTCTCGAGGGGATTCTGCCCGCGCTGGAGAGCACGCACGCGATCGTCGAGGGCCTGAAACGCGCGACGCAGATGCGCAAGGACGAGATCCTGCTGATCAATCTGAGCGGACGCGGCGACAAGGACGTGAACCAGATCGCCAAAATGCTCGGGGTGACCCTGCACTGAGCACGCCGCCGGCCGGTCGAGACGTGAAAACAAAGAGGCGGCGCCCGATGGGGCGCCGCCTCTTTGTTTTGGCTGTTCGCGCCGCGGACGAAAAAACGCCCGCGAGAGGAGCCGGACGGCTCAGCTCGTCGTGCCGTAGTATTTTTTGTAGCTACGGTAGTAGCGGTAGTTCGAGTAATACTCGATGCGGCGGGCGGAAAGGCCGTTGAGCACGACGCCGAGGATCTCGTTTTTGCCTTGGCGAAGCGCCTTGATGTAGAGGCGGATGTGCTTGCGCAGCGCGCGATTGAAGCGGCAGACGTAAACCACCTCGTCGGTGCTCTCCGCGATGAGCAGGGAGTCCGTGACCGCGCCGAGCGGAGGCGAGTCGACGATCACGAGATCGTATTCCTTTTTCAGGCGATCGATAAGCTGGGTGAAGGCCGGGCTCTCGAGCAATTCGGTGGGGCTCTTGGATCGTCCGCCGGAGCGAAGAAGATCGAGGTTTTCACCGATGTTGATCACGCCCAGGTCGGGCAGCGAAGCGAGCTTGGGAATGTCGAGCCGGGCGCCGTTCTCGAACCATTTGAGCAGGCCCGCGTCGTTCTGTTGCTCGAAATGGCGATGAAGCATCGGGCGGCGAAGGTCGCAGTCGATGATCAGGGTGCGCTTGCCGTGGCGGGCGAAGCAGCCGGCCAGATTGGACGAAACGAGGGTCTTGCCTTCGCCGGGGATCGTCGAGGTGACGAGGATGGCCTTCGGGAAATCGAGTTTGGAATGGATTTTGGCCGCGCTGTAGACGCCGAGGAAGGACTCGGAGCCCCGCTCGTTTTCGTTGTCGAGGACGAGCCGGTATTTCTCCCTGTCCTCGACCTCGGAGAGATCGGGGATGATGCCGAGCAGGTTGACGCCGATGAAATTTTCGACGTCCCAAGAGGACTTGATGCGGTCGTCGACGAAGGAAAGACCGAAGGCGATGCCGAAGAACACACCGATTCCGAGGAGGACCGAGGTCCGGGTGATCGCCTGCACGTTCGGGGTGAACGGCGCGTAGGAGGGCACGGCGTCGTCGAGGCGACGAACCGGGATTTTCTCGATGCTGGAGGAGTTGGTCGCCTGGGTTAGACGATTAAGCAGCTCGGCGTAGTTGTTTTTGGCGATGCCGGCGGCGGCCTCGAGGGATTTGAACTCGACGCCGATGTCGCGGAGGCGGAACTGCTCCTTCTCCTGCGCCTCGTATTCGCGTTGGAGCGAGATTTCGCGCTCCCGAGCCTTGGCCAGGGTCGCCTGAAGGTCGGCGATGGCTAGCTCGACGGCTTTTTGAAGCTGGGCCTGGGCGACGGCGATCGAATTGGCGACGTCGATCATCTTCGGGTGGCGCTCGAGATAGCGGTCCGAAAGGACGGATTGGGTGCGGACGAGCTCGGCGATCTGCTCGCGAAGGGAGGGCACGGTTCCGTGGGTCGCGATGTAGGAGAGTTCGAGCAGGTTTTTGTTTTCCTTCCGGAAGGTGTCGACCTGGTTGAAGCGGTCCTCGGTGGCGAGACGCTCGAGGCGCGCCTCCTGAAGGGCGGCGTTCACGCTCTTCAGGCGGTCCGCGACGATGTTCACGCTGCTATCGAGAGAGACCAGGTTGTTCCGGGTCATGTAATCGAGCAGCTTTTGCTCGGCCGCCTTGGCTTCGACGCGAAGTTCGTCGGCGCGGTCGCGCAGGTAGGCGACGGCGTCCTCGCTGCGGTTGCTGACGCTTTCGAGGAGATAAAGGATGAATTGATCGCGGTAGCGGTTGGCGATCAAGGCGGCGGCATCGGCGCTGCGATGCCGGGCGTGAATCTTGACGAGGAAGCTGTTTCGCACCGCCTCGATGGTGACGTCGCCGACGAGGGCGCCCACGCCCGGGGGCGGCTGTCCGGGCGGCAGATCTGCGAGATAGGGCTTTTGGAGGATCTTGGTCTCGTCGGGGGTGAAGGAGCCGATCACTTTGCCCCGGAGCATGGCCGAGTTCATCACCTGCAGGTAGGTGTTGAGCTCGATATCGCTGGTGATGGCGGTCTCGACGATCTCTTGGCTGGTGACGATCTTCTCCGGCTTTTCGACGCGCATCGAGGCGGTGCTCTGATAAAGCGGAACGGCTCTGGATTTGTAATAGGCAAAGCCGATCGCGACGATCAAGGCGAGAGGCAGGGCGATCCAAAGCCGCTCCCGGACAATGACATAATAGTCGCGGAAGGTGCGACGCTCGACGACATCGTCGTCGATGGAGACGGCGCGGGAGGCGGTGTTGTTCGGTGGAGGGGGGGCTGCGTCGGCCATCGGAAGAGTGGGAGGGAGGCGTGCTCGTGGCGGCCGGTTCAGATAAGGCGTTCGGGCACGAAAACGATGTCACCGGGCTCCAGGACAAGGGAGTTGTCCTGAACGTTGGCGCTTCGTCGACCTTTGATCAGGCTTTCGACGTCGACCTCGAAATTTTTCTTCGTGCCGTCGTGGAGGATGCGGGTGACGCGGACCGCGGTGCCTTTGGCGGTGTCGGTGAATCCTCCGGAGCGGGTCACCAGTTCCACGATCGTCATGCTGGCCTCGATGGGCAGCGAATAGCGGCCTGGCGTGCGGACTTGGCCCTGGATGGAGACCTCGCGCGCGGCGTATTCCTCGACCGTGATCGTCACGCGGGGGGCGCGCAGGTAGCGTCCGTCCTGATAAGCTTTTTCGATCGCGGTTTGAGCGTCAAAGACCTTGAGACCCGACACGGCGACTTCGCCCACGAGCGGCAGGTTTATGCGGCCCTGGGAGTCGATGCGCGCGATCTTCGACAGGTCGGGTTCGCCGAAGATGGTGACGTTGATCTGATCGGTGTTTGTCAGGACGTAGGCCGGGGACGCGGTGGTGCCGGAGGCGGGGCGCGGCGCGGACTCGGCCCGGGCCAACCCGGGCAGGCTGAGCGCAAGCACGAGGATGAGGCGGGTGACAAGGGTTCGCATGGCGAAGGCGGTTGCTGTAGAGGGGGTTACCACCGGGTGGACACGCTGACGCCGATCGAGTGCCGCTCGAAGGCGTAGTCGGATAGGTCGGACCAGTTGCGGTAGTAGGTGTAGCTGGCCCCGACGGAGAGATGGGTGTTGATCGCGTAGTTGGCCCCGACGCCGGCCGTAAAGTAGTGATCGTTGCGATCCTGGCCTTGGAACCCTTGGGTGGGCCCGAGGGCGTCTTCGGAGAAACCGCTCAAGAACTCGGTGTAGCCGACGCCGACGTTGGCCCGGGTGGAGAATTTCACGGTATGCGAGAATTGCCCCGTGAGATCGGCGCTGGAGGTGCGCGTCTGGAAGTTGCTCGAGGTGGTGCCGAAATCCTGGGACAGGGCCAAGGTGTAGTTGACCTTTTGGCTCGCGGGCCATGTGCCGGATAGGGAGACGTAAAGGCCGTCGCTGTTGTCGTCCGGTATGCCGCGTGGGTAGCGGGTTGTGTGGTTGGTCCATCCGACTCGAGCGCTGCCGCTCAATTTGCTCACGATGCGTCCGGCGACTCCGGCGTAGACGCTGTGATCGAGGCTTGAGGAGTCGAACGCCGCGTCGGACTGACGGTAGCGGTATCCGGCGAGCAGGTCGCGGTCGGAGCGCCAGCTGTAGAGCAGGTCGGTGCCGACCGTGTAGGTGTCGAGATCGGAGAAGAGGCCGCCCTCGTCGGTGTAGTCGATGCGCGACCATCCGATGTTTCCGGCGATCGAGTAGCGGTCGATCACCGGGTAGCGAAGGTTGAGGTTCACCCCGTAGTTCCAGGAGTCTGTTCGCAGACCTACGGTGGGGTCGGGGGTGGATTCGCGGCTGGCGTTGAGCTGGATGGCGCCGGTGGTGCGCCCGGTCCCCTTGGAAAATTCAAGGGATGCGGACGGGTTGAGAAAATCCTCGGAGCTGTAGGTGGAGAAGCTGCCGAAATCCCACTTTAGCGCGCCGTTCACGCCGATGACACCGGCTTTGCGGGCGTATTCCATCCCGGCTCCGCCGCTGATGATCAGGTCGTCCTGGCCCTTCGCGGAGGTAAAGACGTTCGAGTCGTAGCCGGCGCCGACGTAGGCGGTCACGTAGACTTGATCGCGGCCGTCGTTGAATCGGAAAAGTGCGTGCGCAGGAAGGGCGGCGAAAGCGGCCAGAAGCGATGCGGCCAGGCTACGTGTCACGGGTGAGATCTGGATGGGTCGCATCACGTCGCGGAAAAGGCTGAAAATCAAGGACGGGCGGGGCTGACGGCGGGGCCGACTTCCGTGGGGTCTACGGGATTGATCACGACGGGATCGAGTTCGCTCGTGGCGCCCTCCACGTCGTTCAGACGCGAGGCCACGTCGAAATACACCTTTTTGCGGGCCTGGCAGGCGCTGTTCACCATGTCTTCGAGATGTTCCTTCTGTTCGGTCGGGATGGACGCGATGGTGATCTCGGGAGGCTGGTTGGCGCCGCGCTTGCGGATCACCGCCTGCTGTCCGGCCTGGAGTGTTTCTCCGCCGGCCATGTTGTCGCCGCGGAGGGTGATCGCGCCTTCGAAGAGCGTGACGGTCGTGGTCTCGTCGCTGATTTGCAGCGAGGCCTTTTGCACGTTTTGGCTCAGGATGTTCACGCTGCCGTGCGGCGTGTCGTAAATCATCGAGCTTCCGGCGACGAGCTTGCCGCTGCAGATGCCGACCGCGCCGCGCGTGAGCTGGGTGCGGGTCTGGGAGACGGAGGGTTCGGACTCGAGGTCGGTGCGGTTGGGCTGGAAGGGTTCCTGCAGGAAGCGCTTCACCACGAGCTTGGTGTCGGGACCGAAGTTCAGCCCGACGCCATTGGACATGACGAGGGAGTTGGACGAATCGGGCTTGGTCTCCACGATCGTTCCTTCGGCGTCGAAAACCGACTTCTCGGTGAGGTCCTCGATCCTTTCCCCGGTGTTTACCTGGGCAAACCCTTCGACTTCGGCGACGTAGAACTTACTGGTCGGATTACGCCGTTTCGAGGGCGTGGTCTGAGCGTAAACTGCTGCGCCCGACAGCGCGATGCAGGCGCAAAAGCGAAAGAAGGCCTTGGAGTGCATAAAGGTAGGGGAAGCGGATACGCTTATGCATACAAGGGGAAGGAATGCGGCGAGCAATCCTACGTAGCCAAGTGGGGGCTTATCCCTAATTGGATTTGTAGCCTTAAGCGATGACGATATTTAGGATTTTGTTCGGGATGTAAATAATTCGTTTTATCTCTTTTCCAGCGAGGTGGGAAACGATGTCTGGATGGGCCTTTGCGGCGGTCATGGCCGCGGTTTCGCCGGTTCCGACGGCCAGGAGCAGTTCGGCTCGCTTTTTGCCGTTTATCTGGACGACGACCTTTTGCTCGGTGGCGACGAGTTTGGCGGCGTCGAAGGCCGGCCAAGGCGCGCGTGCGGCGGAGCCGGCGACGGAGGATCCGCCGACGCGGCTCCAGAGTTCCTCGGCGATGTGCGGCGCGAAGGGCGCGAGCAACTGAAGGAAGGCGAGGGCGTCGTGGCGGGCGATGCGGTCCGCCTTTTGCCAGGCGTTTACGAAGATCATCATCGCGGAGATCGCGGTGTTGTAGCGCAGGCCCTCGATGTCCTCGCCGACCTTCTTGATCGTCTCGTGGAGGAGCTTGGCGAGATCGGCCGGCGTGGCGGAGGCGTCGTCGACGATCTTCGGGTGCGGCGCGCCGGTGTCGCGCTCGACGCACTCGCGCCAGACTTTTTGCAGGAAGCGGTGCACGCCCTCGATGCCGGAGGGGTTCCAGGGCTTCATCGCCTCGAGCGGGCCGAGGAACATGAGATAAAGGCGCAGCGTATCCGTTCCATGGCTACGGATGATGTCGTCGGGGTTGGCGACGTTGCCGCGGCTCTTGGACATCTTTTCGCCGTCCTCGCCGAGGATTATGCCCTGGTGGAAGAGCTTGGTGAAGGGCTCGGGCGTCGGCACGGCGCCGATGTCGAAGAGGACCTTGTGCCAGAATCGGGCGTAGAGGAGGTGGAGCACGGCGTGCTCGGCGCCGCCGACGTAGATGTCGGGACCGCCCCAATACTTCAGGGCCTCGGGAGAGGCGAGGTCGGCGGCGTTCTTCGGATCAAGGTAACGGAGGTAATACCAGCAGGACCCGGCCCACTGCGGCATGGTGTTGGTCTCGCGGCGGGCGAGGACGTAGTGGGCGGCGGGCTTGGCTGACGAGGCGGGCACGGCGTGGCCGGTGGCGGCATCATACCAGACGTCGACCCAGTCGGTGATGGCGGCGAGCGGGCTCTCGCCGGTGCCGGTGGGCTGGTAGCTCTTCACCTCGGGGAGCTGGAGCGGCAGCGAGGCTTCGGGAACGGGCAGGGCGTAACGCGTCTGGCCGTCGATCACGCAGGTGACGGGCTCGACGGGCAAGGGCAGCGCGGAGCCGACGGACCTGGCGTGGGCGATGGCGGCGGCGTAGTCGGCCTCGTTCACCCAGACGATGGGGAAGGGTTCGCCCCAGTAACGCTGACGGGAGAAGAGCCAGTCGCGGAGCTTGTAGTTGACCGTGGCCTGGCCGCGGCCGCGGGAGGCGAGGTCGGCGGTGATCTTCTTTTTCGCCTCTTCCCAGGGCAGGCCGGAGTAGCCGTCGGAGTGGACGAGTCGTCCGTCGCCGGTGTAGGGGAGCTTCGTGGTGGCGTCTCCATTACGGCCCTCGGCGTGGTCGGGCTCGATGACCTGGATGACGGGGATGTTGAACTTGAGCGCGAAGGCGTGGTCGCGGTCGTCGTGCGCGGGCACGGCCATGATGGCGCCGGTGCCGTAGCCCATGATGACGTAGTCGGCGATCCAGACGGGGATCTTTTGGCCGTTGGCGGGATTGATCGCGAAGGAGCCGGACCAGACGCCGGTCTTCTCGCCCTTGGCGAGGTCGGTGCGCTCGAGATCGCTCTTGGCCGAGGCCTGTTTGCGGTAGGCGGCGACGGCGTCGCGCTGGGCGGGCGTGGTGAGCGCGTCGACGAGCGGGTGCTCGGGCGCGATGACCATGAAGGTCACGCCGAAGACGGTGTCCGGACGTGTGGTGAAGACCTTGAGGTCGCCGAGGGCGGGGTTCTCGAGGGCGAAGAGCAGTTCGGCGCCTTCGCTGCGGCCGATCCAGGCCTCCTGCATGCGCTTGGTGGAATCGGGCCAGTCGACGAGCTTCAGGTCGGAGAGCAGGCGCTCGGCGTAGGCGGTGATGCGCAGCACCCACTGACGCAGCGGGCGACGTTCGACGGGGTGTTTGCCGACCTCGGATACGCCGTCGATGACCTCTTCGTTGGCCAGCACGGTGCCGAGGGCGGGGCACCACCAGACGGGCTTCTCCTCGACGTAGGCCAGGCCCTTTTTGAAGAGCTGGAGCCAGATCCACTGCGTCCAGCGGAAGTAGCGCGGATCGGTGGTGTCGACCTCGCGCTCGAAGTCGTAGGACACGCCGATGGCGCGGAGCTGGCGGCGGAAAGTGGCGACGTTTTCGATCGTGACCTCTCGCGGGTGGCGGCCGGTTTTCACCGCGTAGTTTTCCGTCGGCAGGCCGAAGGCGTCCCAGCCGATGGGGTAGAGGACGTTCTTGCCCTTGGCGCGCTGGTAGCGGGCGAGGATGTCGGTGATGGCGTAGTTCTCGCAGTGGCCGAGGTGGAGACCCGCGCCCGAGGGGTAGGGAAACATGTCGAGCACGTAATATTTCGGCTTCGACGGATCGATGGCGGGGGTGCGGAAGGCCGCGCTGTCCGCCCAGACTTTTTGCCAGTGAGGCTCGATTTGGAGGAAGTCGTAGTCGGTGCAGTTCGTGGCCATGGGAGAAAGGGAAAAGTCGTGATCCAAGCGTTCCGGGCCGGGGGGGGTCAATGTTACATCGGGGCGCGAACCGGCTAGGTTCATGATCGTTTCCGCATGGCAGTTTTGAAAAGATCCTGTGATCCCTCGAATGCCAATGGGTGGCGCCGGGGCTCCGGCTTCCTCGGGACACGTGGTTTGCGCGATCCGTAGGGGCGCGAGGTGGGACGCGCACGTAGTTTGCCCACCTAGGCGCATCGCGCGCACAGCGTAGGGTGGCGGGTTGATGCCCCGTCCGACTCTGTTTTTCGCGGCCGTCCTGTCGGCCGGCGCCGTCGTTTCGTCCCTGTTGTTCGCCGACGCTTATTCGCCGCCTTCGTCCTACTACGACTCGGCGTCGGGCCTGACGGGCGCGGCGCTCGACGCGGCCTTGAACGCGCGCATCCGCGGGCAGGTCGTCCGCAGCTACGATCAACTGCGCCAGGACCTGGCCGTGACGGACCGCGACTGGGCGTTTCCTCCGCCCGCCGATAATCCGACCGCGATCACGAACATCCTGCTGATGTATTCCGTCGGTTGGTCGGGCTACTCCCGGAGCGGCGTCTGGGACGGTGGCGCCTCGTGGAATCGCGAGCATACCTGGCCCGATTCGCGCGGCGTGGGCCAGCCCGACAGCGGGCCGGATTTTTCCGACCTGCATCATCTGCGGGCCGCGAATCCTTCCGCGAACAGCTCGCGCAACAATCGCTGGTATGACGTCGGCGGCACGCTCGCGCCGGTCGTGTCGGCGCCGCTCGCGCGCATCACGACGGACACCTGGGAGCCGCCCGATGTCGACAAGGGCTGGATCGCGCGCGCCCTGCTCTACATGGCGACGCGTTACGACGGCACGGAGACCAACACCACCGACCTCGTGCTCGTCGAGGAGCCGCCTTCTTCCACGACGGGAAATCCGCCGCAGATGGGACGCAAAAGCGTGCTCCTGCAATGGAACCGCCAGTTCGCGCCGCAGGAGTGGGAGCGGAGGCGCAACCAGATCGTCTACGAGCGGTTTCAGCAGAATCGAAACCCCTTCGTCGACCATCCCGAGTTCGCCGACGCGATTTATGAGCAGCCGCTTGGACGGGAGACGTTTTTCACCTGGCGGTTGCGGCATTTTTCCCCGGACGAGTTGGACGACTCCGCCCTCGCCGGAGATCTCGCCGACCCCGATGGCGACGGGCGCCCGAACTTGCTCGAGTTCGCGGTGGGCGGAAACCCGAGGGCGGGCGATCCGGCCTTGAGCCCCGGGCTGCAAAACGGCGCCGCGGGCGGCGGCTTGCGTTTCGTCTACCGGCGACAACGCGATCACGACCTCGCGCGTGTGACCTATGCGATCGAATACTCGGACGCGGTCTCCGGTCCGTGGCAAAGCCTGGGCGGCGCGGTCGAGACGGTGATCGCCAGCGAGGGATCGATCGAGACGGTCGCGGTCACGCTCGCCAATCCCGCGGGCACCCGCTTCTGGCGGCTGCGGGTCGGCCGCTGAGCGTGGGGCGGGGCCGTCCGTTTCGCGCGGCGTCGATGCGCGACCGGGTCTTGCCTCGGCCGCGCCGGCCGCGGATGGTGCGGTGTTTTATGTTCACCGGCATCATCGAGGAAACGGGACGAGTGGAGCGCTTCGAGCGCGGGGGCGACGCATGGAAGCTGCGCGTCGCGGCCAAGGCCGCCCTGACGGACGTCGCGCTCGGCGACAGCATCGCGGTCAACGGCTGCTGTCTCACCGTCGTCAAGTTCGACGAGGCCGGGCTCGAGTTCGATCTCCTGGAGGAGACGCGCCGCCTCACCAGCATCTCCGCCATCGCTCCGGGATCCGCGGTCAACCTCGAGCGCAGTCTGCGCTTCGGCGGCAAGATGGGCGGCCATTTCGTCACCGGCCACGTCGACGGACTCGGCGTGGTGGAAGTATTCGAGCCTCGCGGCGCGGATCGTTATCTGCGCGTCAAGGCGCCCGCCGGCGTAGGCCGATATCTCATCCACAAGGGCAGCATCGCCATCGACGGTATTTCGCTGACCGTGGCCGAGGTCGACGGCGACTCCTTCGCCGTCTGGCTGATCCCGCACACCGTCGAGGCGACGAACCTTCGGGGGAAACGCGCGGGCGATCCGGTCAATCTCGAGTTCGATCTGCTCGGGAAATATGTCGAAAAACTGATGCTGACCCGCGCGCCTGGCGCCGCTCAGGCTTGAGCGAACGATGCGCGCCGTCCTGCAGGCGATTTCCGAGGAGCTGGCCCGGTTGAAAGCCGAGGGCGAGCAGGTCGTGCCCGTGAGCGAGGAGGCGCTCGCCGGTCTGCGCGCCTTGGTCGCCGCCCGCGCCGAAGCGGCCGGCGGTGCTTTCCCCGCGGACGCGGCCAACCGTCCCGCCGGCTCCGCCGCTTCGTCGCCGCGAGGCGCATTCGCCGCTCCGTCGGCTTCCTCCCCGGCGCCGGCCGTGCGCAAGGAGTTCGCGCCGCCCGCCGCGGCTCCCACGTCCGCGCCGGTGATCAAGCTCGCCCCCGCCGCGCCCGCGAGCGGCGCCTTGCCCCCGCCTCCGCGCGTCACTTTGCCCGAAGGCGACAAGGCCGCGCGCTACGCCTCGCTAAAGGATCAGGCGACCCACCACCCGGTGTGCCTCGCCAACGTGCGCCCCGGTAAAAAGGCGGTGCTCGGCGTCGGCTCTCTCGACGCGAAGATTTTTTTCGTGGGCGAAGCGCCGGGCGCGGAGGAGGAAGTCCAGGGCGAGCCCTTTGTCGGGCCCGCCGGCCAATTGCTCACGAAAATGATCGGCGCCATGGGCCTGAAGCGCGAACAGGTCTACATCGGCAACATCATGTGCTGGCGCCCGCAGATGCCCACTCCTCCCGGCGCGGAGCAGATCGGCAACCGTCCGCCGACGCCCGAGGAGATGGCGTTCTGCCTGCCTTTCCTGCGCGCCTCGATCGAGATCGTGCAACCCGATCTGCTGATCGCCCTCGGCGGCACCGCGGCGCAGGGACTGCTTGGCGACAAGTTCACCACGCTCGGCGCGGCGCGCAGCCGTTGGCATGATTTCGCCGGCAAGCCGCTGATGGTGACCTACCACCCGAGCTATCTGTTGCGAAACGGCAGCAACAAGTCGAAGCGCATGGTCTGGGAAGACCTGCTGCAGGTGATGGAAAAGGCCGGTTTGCCCATCTCGGAAAAGCAGCGCGGCTACTTCCTTTGATCGTCGGGTTGTCCGGCGGGAATTCGGCGTCGGGCTTTGGAATAAAAATACGCGTTCCCACTAAGCGCGGCTCGATTTTGCGGGGAAAGTCGCAATTGTCGCCGCGTTTTTGCGGCTGCGTCCCGCGGCCGCGGTTCACCCAACTCCCAACCCGCACCTGACATGTTTCGCGCGATCAAACGTCTCTTTATCTGGCTGGGTCTGGCCGCCGAAAAGGCCACCGAAACCGACGCCATCAACCAAGCCGTGGTCGAGCGGGGCATCCGCGACGCCAAGGCCAAGGCCGACAAGGCCCATTACGCCAACGGCCAGCTCGCCGGCCAGATCGCCCTCCTCAAGGATCAGATCAAGCGCCAGGAGCGCCAGCGCGAGGAGACGCAGTCCTTGCTCCAGGCCGCCGCCGCGGCGAACGACGAGGCCAACGGCGTCCACCTCGCCGAGGAGCTCTCGGCCATCGAGGGCGACCTCGCGGAAAACCAGGCGCAGCTTAAGAGCCTCGAGGATCTGTATCAGCAAAACACGACGATCATCGCGAACAGCCTGCGCGAGATCCAAAAATTCCAGCGCGAGTTCGAGGCGGTGAAGGCCAAGGTCGCCGTCGGCCGCAACCTCGAGCAGCTCGCCGGCCTGATGAAGGGCTCCATCGGAGAGCTCCAAGGCATGATGGGCGACGAGATGGGCCAGTCCATGCAACAACTCCGCCAGGCCGCCGCCGGCGGCGAGGGCCAGATGCGCGCCACGCTCGATCTGGCGAAGGAGATGGGCTCCTCCATCCAGCGCCAGCAGGAGCTCAAGAAGGCGCGCGGCGCCCTGCTCTTCAAAGAATACCAAAAGAAGATGGGCATGACCCAGCCCGCCGCCGGCGAGGTCACCGCCCCGGCTCCGCAGCGCCAGAAGATCGGCGAAAGCTGATTCCGCCTCCGCGCGTTTCGTCCTTCTTCAACCCCCGTCCGCAACTCCGCTTCCTCCCTTCGCCATGACCGCTCGTGGAAAGTTTGTCGTCACGCTCCTGATCCTCGGACTCGCCGCCTTCGGCGCCCACAAATGGTGGAACCGCCTCGCCCCCGCGGCGCTGGCTTCCGCGACGGCGCCCGCCGCGTCCGCCGGCTCGTCCGCCTCGTCGGGCTCCGGCTCCGCATCCGGCTCCGCCGCTTCCGCGAGCAAGATCGACGACGCCGAGTTCGTCGCCCCGCTCACAGCCTGCCCGATCCTTCCTCCGCCCGCCGCCTACGTTCCGAAGGACAACGTGGTCGACATCGAGCTCAGTGAATACGCGGGCTACGCCGGCATCGTCGCCGCCAACGGAGGCCTCGAGCCCTCGGAGAACTCCGTGTTCTTTCGCAAGCACGGCTTCAAGGTCCGGATCAAGCTGAGCGAGGAGGAGAGCTGGCCCGCGCTCAACGCCGGCCGCATCGGCGTCTCCGCCACCACGGTCGACGTCATCACCGCGCATTGTCGCAATTTCGCCATCACCGCGCCGGTGCAGATCGGCTTCTCCCGCGGCGCCGACGGGCTCGTCGTGCGCAAGGAGATCCGCCGCATCAACGATCTTCGCGGCAAGACCCTCGTCACCGCGCAGTTCACCGAGGCCGACTTTTTCATCCGCTACCTCACGCAGGAGGCGGGCATCGGCGTGAATCTGCTCGCGTCCCCCGGCGACGCGCCCGCGCCCGACAAGGTCAATCTGCTCTTCGCCGCCGACGCCTTCGCCGCCGGCGACCTCTTCCTCAAGGATCTCCAGGCCGGCGGCTCGCAGCTCGCGGGCTGCGTGACCTGGGCGCCGAAAACCACCGAGGTCGTCGAGGCGAGCGCCGGCAAGGCCCAGCTCCTCACGACCAACAAAAACCTGCTCATCGTCGCGGACATTCTCGTCGTGAACAAGGGCTTCGCCGCCGCCAACCCGAAGATCGTCGCCGGCCTCGTCGACGGCGTGCTCGAGGGCAACCGTCTCGTGCGCGACCAGCCTGCCGCCCAGCTCGACACCGTCGCCAAGGCCTTCAAGTGGAGCCGCGACCAGGCCCGCGAGGAGTTGACCAAGGTGCACCTGTCCAACCTTCCCGAGAACCTCGCCTTCTACTCAGGCACCATCGATTCCGCCGGCAGTTTCAGCGGCATCTTTTCCTCCGCCATGCTCGCCTACGGCTCGCTGATCGACCAGCCGACCGATGCCGACAAATACATGGACGCCTCCCACCTCCAGGCGCTTCAAACCGCCGGCGCCTATGCCGAGCAGCGCGTCGCCATCGCCCCGATCCGCAGCTCGGGCGGCGGCGCCATCGAGGGCGATCCGCTCCTCACCAAGGACATCCGCTTCCTCTTCGAGCCCAATTCCTCGGCGCTCCAGATGAGCAACATGGAGAACATGAGCAATCTCGAGTCCATCCGCCGCCTGCTGCAGGTCAGCCCCGGGTCGACCATCCTCCTCCGCGGCCACGTCGACAACGCCCTCATCGACAAATTCCGCGAGCAGGGCGGCGAAGGCTTTGTGCGCCAGATGGCGCTCAAGGCCATGGAGCTCTCCAAGAACCGCGCCAACGAGATCCGCCGCGTGCTGATCGAGCGCCTCAAGGTCGAGCCCGCCCGCCTCGAGACCATCGGCCGCGGCTGGGAGGAGCCGGCCGGCAAAGAGGCCGAGTTCAACCGTCGCGTCGAGGTCCAGTGGTTCACCGTCGAGTGAGCCACGGTTGGAGAAATCCGCCGATGATCGCGACCACGTCCTCAGGTAGCGCATGACTGATCCCTCCGCGTCCCCGCCTGCCTACCGCCGCCTTTTCTGGCGCAGCGCCGAGCACCTCTGGCTGGCGCTCGGCACCCTCGGGTTTGGCTTCGCCAGCGGCGAGCCGCTCGGACTGCTCGTCGGCGGCGTGGTCTACGCCCTCGTCCATGTCTACGTGCCCGACAGCGGTTGGTTTCGCCGCCGGGTCGACGCCCGCCTGAACCTCGTGGAGCAGGACGAGGCGGCGCGGCGCGCCGCCGAGTTCGCCATCCAGCGCGAGCAGCTTCTCGGTGGCCTCTCGTCGGAACGCCGCCGCCGTTATCAATCGCTTCAAGGCGTGTGCGAGGAGATCTCGGCCGCGAGCGCCGAAGCAGGCGAGGGCGACCTCG
>CAYTLL010000001.1:95618-103823 GCA_964438755.1 uncultured Akkermansia sp.
GGCGTGTGCGAGGAGATCTCGGCCGCGAGCGCCGAAGCAGGCGAGGGCGACCTCGCGCTTTCGATCGAGACCCGTCTGCGCAAGCTCGACGAGCTGCTCTGGACCTACCTTCGCCTGCTTACGATCGAGCAGTCGCTCGAGGCCTACCTCGAGACCGAGCGTCGCGATCAACTCGTCGCCAACGCGAAGAGCGCCGAGGAGGAGGTCGCCGCCCTCGAGGCCGAGCTGGCCGCCGAGCCCTCATCGAGCGCGAAGGCCGATCCCGCCCGGGACACCCGCAAAAAGCTTCTCGCCTCCCGTCGGGAGCGCCTGGAGGCGCTGCACCAGCGCCAGGCGCGCGTCGCCCAGGCCCGCGCCAACCACGAGCTCGCGCGCTCGGAGCAGGAGCGTCTCGTCGAGCAGGCCAAGCTGATCCGCGCCGACGCCGTGGCGCACAAAAACGCCGAAGCCCTCGGCGCGCGCATCGACCTCAGCATCGAGCACCTCGCGGAGACGAACCGCTGGCTCTCCGACCTCGCCGAGTTCAAGGATCTCACCGCCCAGCTCCCCGCCGTGCCCGCGGGAACGATGTTGGCCAAGTCCGCAGTGGCCCCTGCGCGCGCCCCGGCCGGCGCCGAAAAAACCTGAGCTTGTCGCGACGCGCTCGCGCAAAGCGTTTTCCCATGACCGCGCCCGTCCAACCATCCGTCAGCGTTTCGCCATCGCGTTCGAATCTTCCCGGCTGGGCCTCCGAGCTGGCGCGCCTTTGGAACAGCGGCGCGCACAGCCTCTTCGTCCTTCATGGCAACATCCACGACCTGTTTCCGCTGGGTGCGTCTTCGACCGCCGCCGCCCCCGCCGCGGCGGGTTACGCCTCGCTGGGCGCCTTTCTCCAGCGCCGTCTTTTCCCCGCCCGGGCGCAGGTGATGCACTACGACCTCGGCGCGGGCCTCACCTTCGCGACGGCCGCGATGCAGACCGCGTTTTTCGAGTGGCTGCGCATCTACGACGAGGTCGAAGGCACGAATTTTCACCAGGCCGGCCCGCCGCGCGCCTTCCCGCTTTTGCTGCCGGTTTTGCGGCGCTTTTTTTTGCGCATGGCCGAGGAGACGGGCGACCGACGCGGCGTCACTTTGCTGATCCATTTTCCCGAGAAACTCGTCCCCGAGGCGGCCGATGTGCAGGCGAGCTACGACGAACGCGTCGCGTTGGTCACGCTGCTTTCCTGGGCCGCCTCGCCTGAGCTGCATCGCGGCGACGTGGGCGTGATCCTTGTCACCGAGACGATTTCGGAGCTGCATCCGGACCTCCTGCAAAATCCGCACGTCGCCCGTGTGCGCATCGACCTGCCCAAGCTCGAGGAGCGCGCCGCGTTCCTTGCCTCGGGCTGGCTCGACCGGCACGTCTCGGCGGAGGGCGGCGCGACGCTCGCGACGGGCTCGGCCCTTTCGGTGGACGACCTCGCGCGCCGCAGCTCCGGCCTGCCGCTCCTGCGCGTCGAGCAGTTGCTCGCCACCGCGCTGCGCAACGGCGAGCGCGTCACCGCCTCGTATGTCAGCCAAGGCAAGCGCCGGCTGATCGAGGAGTTTTGCGGCGACCTCGTCACCTTCAAGGACCCCAAGCCCGGCCGCTCGCTCGATCTCGTGGCGACCCACGTCGCGGCCAAGGCGCGTCTGCGTGAGCTCGCGAAACTTATCCGCGAGGGTCATCACTCGGTCGTCGAACGCGGCGTGCTCGTGCCCGGACGCGTGGGCGTCGGGAAAAGTTTCCTCATCGACTGCTTCGCGAGCGAGTGCGGGCTACCCGTGCTCGAGCTCGGCCAGTTTCGTTCGAAGTGGGTGGGGGAGACGGAGCGCCAGCAGGCGCGCATCCTTCTGACGATTCGCGCGCTCGGTCCGGTGATCGTGGTCGTGGACGAGGCCGACGCCGTCTTCGGCAATCGCTCGTCCGACGGCGACAGCGGCGTTTCGAGCCGGGTGTTCGCGGCCTTCGCGGCGCATCTTGGCGACAGTTCGCTGCGCGGACGTGAACTCTGGATCGCGATGACTTCGCGGCCCGACCTCATGGCGATCGACCTGAAACGTCAGGGCCGATTCGGCCTTTGCGTGCCGCTTTTTCCGGCGCAAAACGCGGACGAGGTCGCGCAGCTTTTCGACGTGGTCGCCAAGGTCCAGGGCGCGACGCTTGGCGAACCGTTGCTCGCCTACGTGCGCGAGGCGCTGGGCGCGAAGCCGCTCACCGGCAGCGACGTCGAATCGATTCTCGTGCGTGCCCGCGAGCGCTCGGTTCTCGCCGGCCGGCCCGAGGCGCTCGAGCTGGAGGACCTGAAGACGGCGGTGGACACCTTCATCGATCCGCTCGACGAGAACCTGCTCGCGTTGCAGGAACTCGCCGCGGTGCTGGCCTGCTCCGACAAACGGTTTCTTCCTTCGCGTTATGCCGACGCCGATCGCGGCGAACTCCGCGAGGCCTACGAGGCCGCGCGCCGTGTTCTGCGCGCCTGACGCCACCGGGTAGGGTCGTTTCCGACCCTGCGTGGGATCACATCGTTCCTGAACCGGATCGATCGGCGACGAGCCCTCCGCGGCGAGCACTGCCGTTTGGTCGTGGAATAAAGTCCGGACGGTTCAGGCGTCCGAGTCGCGCGCCGCGACGGAGAGAAACGAGCCCAGCGCGGGGCTTCCGCCCTTGCCGTCCGCGTCCTCCGCGCGCCAGCCGACCACGAGGCGGCTTTCGGGCGCGGGTCCTTCGAGCGGACGAAAGGCGACGCCCTCGGGGAGGGGACTTGCTTCGCTCGGACACATGAACGTGGCGCCCAGTCCGGCGCGCACGAGCCCCACCGCGTTGGCGCGCGGCCAGACCTCCTCGGCGATCCGCGGTGTCACGCCGGCGCGGGCGAAGGCGGCGAGCACGCGATCATAGAAGCCGGGATTGTGGGCGCGGGGAAAGAGCACCCAGGGCGTGTCCGCGAGGTCCTTGAGGCGCAGGGCGGGGCGTTTGACCAAGGCGTGGTCCGCCGGCAGGAGCACACCGTTTTTTTCGCGCAACAATTCCCGGGTGCGCAGGCCGGGCGTGGTGGCGTCGGGATGAAAAAAGCCGCACGCGATTTCTCCCGCGGCGAGGGCGACGAGTTGGGAGGAGGTCGGCGATTCGTTGAGCTCGAGCCGTATCCGGGGGAATCGACGATGGAACTCGCGCAGAATGCCGGGTAGCACGGTGGCCATCGCCAAGCCCGTGAAACCCACTTTCACCTGCCCGGTCTGGCCCTCGGTCATGGCGCGCAACTCGTCCGGCACCACGGCGAGCCCGCGCAAAAGCGGTTCCACTCGATCCAGAAGCGTTCGCCCGGCGGCGCTCAGTTCGACCTTGCGCCGCGAACGGACGAAGAGTTCCACGCCAAGCGCCTCCTCCAGTTGTGCGATCTGCCGGCTCAGCGCCGGTTGCGCGACGGCCAGCGACTCCGCCGCCCGGCGAAAATGCAGGGTCCTCGCGACCTCGCGGAAGTAGACGAGGTGGCGAAGTTCAAAGGGGAATTGATACTCGCGAGGCATCACAGGAACCAAAACAAGTCATTCCCGGTTATGCAACCGCCTGTTATGATAGGCTCTTCTTTCACGAGCGCTCCCTGGCGCCCGTCCCTGTTCATCGACCCTCGACCAACGACCCATAGACCATGTCCGCCCAACCCAAATCGCTCTTCGAAAAAGTCTGGGAAGCGCATTCCGTGCGCAAGCTGGCCAACGGCCAGACCCAGCTCCTAATCGGCACGCACCTTATCCACGAGGTCACCTCGCCCCAGGCCTTCGGCATGCTGCGCGACCTCGGCCTCAAGGTCCTCATGCCGCACCGCACCTTCGCGACGGTCGACCACATTGTCCCGACCAACGAGCTCGTCGAGCCCTACAAGGACTCCCTCGCGCAGGCCATGATGGACGAGCTGCGAAAGAACTGCGCCCAGTTCGGCGTCACCTTCTTCGACCGCGCGACCGGCAAGCAGGGCATCGTCCACATCGTCGGTCCCGAGCAGGGCATCACCCAGCCCGGCACGACCATCGCCTGCGGCGACTCCCACACCTCCACCCATGGCGCTTTCGGCGCGATCGCCTTCGGCATCGGCACGAGCCAGGTGCGCGACGTGCTCGCCACCCAGACGATGGCGCTCGCCCCGCTCAAGGTCCGCCGCATCGAGGTCAACGGCAAGCTGCGCCCCGGCGTCTACGCCAAGGACGTCATCCTCCACATCATCCGCCTCACCGGTGTGAACGGCGGCACCGGCTACGCCTACGAGTATGCCGGCTCCACCTTCGACGCCTTCACGATGGAAGAGCGCATGACCGTCTGCAACATGTCCATCGAGGGCGGCGCGCGCGTCGGTTACGTCAACCCCGACGAGACCACCTTCGCCTACCTGAAGGGCCGTCCCTACTCGCCGCAGGGCGCCGCGTGGGACGAGGCCGTCGCCCGCTGGAAGTCCTACGCTTCCGACGCCGGCTGCCGTTACGACGACGTCATGAAGATCGACGCCGCCGACATCGCGCCGACCGTCACCTGGGGCATCAATCCCGGCCAGGGCGTCTCCATCAACGAGAACATCCCCGATCCCGCCAAGGCGACCTCCGCCGACGAGAAGGCCGGCATCGAGGAGGCGCTCGCCTACATGAAGCTCCCCGCCGGCGCCCCGATCAAGGGCACGAAGATCAACGTCGCCTTCCTCGGCTCCTGCACCAACGGACGCCTCTCGGATTTCCAGGAGGTCGCCAAGTTCATCAAGGGCAAGAAGGTCGCCCCGGGCGTCCGCGCCATCGCGGTCCCCGGTTCGCAGATCGTCGCGCTCCAGTGCGAGAAGCTCGGCCTCGACAAGATCCTCGCCGAGGCGGGCTTCGAGTGGCGCGCCGCCGGCTGCTCGATGTGCCTCGCGATGAACCCCGACAAGCTGATCGGCGACGAGCTCTGCGCCTCGTCCTCGAACCGCAACTTCAAGGGACGCCAGGGTTCCGTCACCGGTCGCACCGTGCTGATGAGCCCCGTCATGGTCGCCGCCGCCGCCGTCACCGGCACGGTCGCCGACGCCCGCGAAGTCTTCGCGGTCAACTAATCCACAAAATCTTCAAACCGACGTAACCACGAAACACACGAAAGACACGAAACCGATCCTTCTGCTTTTCGTGTGATTCGTGGTTTTCGTGGTTAAAATTCCTACATCTAAAGTTTTATGGCTCTCGAAAAAATCACCCAAGTCTCCGGCAAGGCCGTCTTCGTCCCCGGCAACGACATCGACACCGATCGCATCATCCCGGCGCGCTTCATGAAGTGCGTCACCTTCGACGGTCTCGGCGAATTCCTCTTCTTCGACGTGCGTCACACGCCGGAGGGAAAGCCCACCGGACATCCGATCGACAAGCCCGAGCACAAGGGCGCCAAGATCCTCCTCTCCGGCGCCAATTTCGGCTGCGGCTCCTCCCGCGAGCACGCCCCGCAGGCGATCCACAAGGCCGGTTTCCGCGCCGTCGTCGCCGAGAACTTCGCCGAGATCTTCTTCGGCAACTCCACCACGCTCGGCATCCCCTGCGTGAACGCCTCCCGCGAGGACATCGCCAAGGTCGCCGCCGCGATCGAGGAGAATCCTGCTCTCGAGGTCGTCGTCGACGTCGAGAAGCAGGAAGTCCGCTTCGGCGCCGACTCGATCAAGGTCACGCAGCGCGACAGCGCCCGCGACGCCCTCGTCAACGGCCGCTGGGACGCCATCGGCGAGCTGCTCGACGGCAAGCCGCAGGTCCTCGCCACCGCCGCCAAGCTGCCCTACCTGGCTCCCGCCGCCTGAGCCCGCCGATTCTCCGGCTGGTTTTCAAAGGCCCCGTTCGCTCGGCGAACGGGGTCTTTTGCTTTCCGAGGGACGCCGCGACGCCGGAATGTCACGTTCATCCGCGGAAAAGCCCAGGCGCGTTTATTGCATCGGCGCCGGGCTCCGGTTTTGCTCCCGGCGGTTCGAGCCGTCGTTTCTCCCTCGCCCTCCCATCCCGCCGTGACTCCGCTTCCCTTTCTCCGTTTCCTGCGCCGCCTCGGCATCGTGGTCCTTTTGTCCGGTCTGGCGACGGCGCTCCGGGCCGACGAACGCGTTCGGATCGTGGCCGCCAACCTGACCAGCGGAAACGGACAGAATTACGATCCGGGACACGGCAACCGGATCCTTCAGGGGCTCAAGCCCGACATCGTGATGGTGCAGGAATTCAACTACCTGACCAACACGGCGGCGGATTTTCGCGCCTGGGTGGACATGAATTTCGGCACGACGTTTTCCTACGTGCGGGAGCCGGGCGGGGATCAGATCCCCAACGGCATCGTGAGCCGCTACCCCATCCTCGCTTCCGGGGAATGGAACGACGCCAACGTGAGCAACCGGGACTTCGTCTGGGCGCGTATCGACATCCCCGGCGACAAGGATCTCTGGGTGATCAGCGTGCATCTGCTGACCACCGGCTCTTCGAACCGGAACGCCGAGGCGTCGCAGATTCTCAACTATATCGTGGCCCAGGGCGTGCCGGCCTCCGACTACGTGGCGCTCGGCGGCGACTTCAACACCGACAGCCGCACCGAGGCGTGTCTTGGCACGCTTTCCTCCTACTTCGTGACCGGCGGCCCTTTCCCGGTCGATCAGTCGGGCAACGGCAACACCAACAGCGGACGCAACTCCCCCTACGACTGGGTGCTCGCGGACACGGATCTGAACGCCTTGAAAACCCCGGTCGTCCTCGGATCGAACAGCTTCGCGAACGGGCTCGTGTTCGACAGCCGGGTCTTCACGCCCTTGCCCTCTCCCGTGCTGGCGGGCGACAGCGCCGCGACCAACATGCAGCACATGGCGGTGGTGAGGGACTTTTTGATTCCGACGAGCACGGCGCCGGCGGTTCCGGCGATCTACAGCGCCTCCGCCGCGAGCGGCGTGGTCGGACAGGCCTTTAGCTATCAAATCGCGGCCACCAACAGTCCGACCTCCTTCGGCGCCAGCGGTCTGCCGGCGGGGCTGAGCGTCAACACCGCCAGCGGCCTCGTTTCCGGCACGCCGACGACGACGGGCAACTCGACCATCACGCTTTCCGCGACCAACGCATCCGGCACCGGCACCGCCACCCTGGCGCTCGCCATCAACGCCGCGGGCGGCGGCGGCGCGGGCGCGACTTTGCTGAGCGAAGACTTCGTCACGCTCACGACGGGCAATGACGCCTCCAACAGCGGGCCGAGCGGCACCTCCTTGACCACGTTCGCTCCCAATTTTCCGACCTGTTCCCTGTTTTATTCGGCGGGGGGCGCGGTGAAACTGGGCAACAGCTCGACCGCGGGGTCCATGACCAGCAAGACCCTCGATCTCGGCGGCGCCGGCGGGGCGTTTACCGTCAGCTTCAAGGTCAAGGGGTGGACCACCGTGGAGGGTAACATAACGGTCACCGCCACCGGGCTGCCGGCGCAGACGGTCTCCTACACCAACACGCTTTCCGACGGCTACGTCACCAAGACGCTGAACTTCACCGGCGGGGCGGCCAACTCCACGGTCACCCTCGCCACCACGGCGAAACGGGCGTTTATCGACGATGTGCTCGTCGCTACCGTCGCGGCCGCCACTCCGACGCTCACGACCAGCGGCACGCTCGCCGCCGTGGACACGACTTACGGCACCGCTTCGCCGACGCCGGCCCGCTTCAGCGTGTCGGGCGCGAATCTTGCCGAGGGCATCTTGGTGACGCCGCCGACGGGCTTCGAGGTTTCGCAGACCGCCGGTGGCGCGTCCGGCTACGCCGCCACGCAGACGGTGGGCGCGGCCGGAACGGTGGCGTCCACGACGATTTATGTGCGCCTGGCGGCCACCGCTCCGGCGGGAAGCTATGTCGGCGTCGTTACGTGCTCGAGCGCCGGCGCGGCCTCGGTGACCGTGCCGGTGGCGCCCGGCACGGTGGGCTTGCGACCGCTCACGATCACGGCCCAGGACCGGACGAAGGCGTTTGGCGACGCCTTCAGCGCGGGCGCTTCCGCGTTCGGTTCGTCGGGGCTCGTGACCGGTCAGACCATCGGCGCGGTCGTGCTCACCGCCGTCGGCGGCGCCGAGTCTTACGCCGCCGTCGGCTCCTACGTGATCGTGCCTTCCGGGGCGTCCGGCGGCACCTTTGCCGCCGCCAACTACAGCATCTCCTACGTGCCGGGCACCCTCACGGTCACGGCTCCGAGCTTCGCGGA
>CAYTLL010000001.1:103923-210468 GCA_964438755.1 uncultured Akkermansia sp.
ACAGCATCTCCTACGTGCCGGGCACCCTCACGGTCACGGCTCCGAGCTTCGCGGAATGGGCGGCCGGCCTGGCGGATCCGTCCGCGGCCGGCGACCCCGACGGCGATGGCGTGCCGAATCTGATCGAATATTACCAAGGGCTGAACCCCTCGGCGGCGGACGGCCTCGCGCCGCGAATCAGTTTCGACGGAGGCGACCTGCTTATGGATTACCGTCGCGGCAAGGCGGTCGACGGCGTGGGTGGCGCGGTGGAGTGGGCGACAGATCCGGGGAGCGACGCCACTTGGTCCGCGGAGGGCGTCAGCGATGTGTTGATCACGGATTTCGGCCCTTACGAAGCACGCCGGGCCACCGTGCCGATGCGTGCGGGAGAAGTTCGGAAATTCCTCCGTTTGCGCGTCAGCCTGCCGTGAACCTTGGGCCGAGCCGGGCGGCTCGGCGCGTCGGAGGCGTGCCCGTCGCCTACCGGTTCCAAAATGTGAGCGTGCCACCCGATGCATTTGCCTTCGAGAAGGCCTGCTTGACGCGAAGCGGCGTGCTCGCCTTTTGGCGCCATGTCCGCCGCCACAGACCAGAACTTCCAAGACTACAAACGCGCCGAGGGGAAGGCGCTTGAAATCATGCGCGCCATGAAGGCGACCACGCCTCGCACCGTCGATATCGAGCTGGCCCTGCTGGTCGCCATCTTCGAGTTGCACAAGGCGAGCCTGCCCGGCCCCGTCGTGTCCAAAATCGTCAAAGGCCACCTCGAAGTCTTGGAGAACCACTACGCGCGCCCGGCCAACCCGCCTGCTCCCGCCGGCTGATCCGGCATCGGGCCCTGTTGACGCGGCGCTCGAAACCGAACCTCGTTTCATTCCCGCGACACACACGCTTTTTACGGCGTCCCCTTCGCCACCAATTTTCCATGCCGACTCTCGCCGTCATCGACCTCCTCAAGGGCGCCGATATTCTCGTCTATCCTCTCGCGCTTTGCTCGCTCGTGCTCGTGTTCATCCTTTGCGAACGCGGATGGGCCCTGCGTCGTTCGGCGATCATCCCGGACGATCTCGCGGACGCCATCGTGGCGGGCCAGCCGATCAGCGGCGGGGAGCACTCGGTGCTCGGTCGCATCGTTCGTTTCGCGCAGACGCATCCCGGCGACGCGGAGGGCGTTCGCGCCTTCGCGCGCCTGGAGGTTTCGCGCATGGAGCGCGGTCTTCCTTATCTCGATGTCATCTACGCCGGCGCGCCGCTGATCGGCCTGACCGGCACGGTGTGGTCCTTGATTCGCGTCTTCTCGAGCATCAGCGGCCAGACCGGCCTGCCGGACCCGGTCAAGTTCACCAGCGGCGTGTCGCTCGCCCTTTCGGCGACGGTCATCGGGCTTTGCATCGCCGTGCCGGCGCTTATCGGCGGCGGCGTCTTGCAACGTCGGGTCGACAAGCTCGCCGCCCAGCTCGACGTGCTGCTCGCGCGTCTGCTGGCGGAGAAACCCAAGGCCGGTTGAACCGCATCGCGCGCCCGCCCCATGAACGGTCTTCGTCCCCGCCGTCGCCGCCGGCCCGAGCTTAACCTCGTGCCGCTGATCGACGTGCTTGTGATGCTTGTTTTCTTCACGTTCGTGACGATGCAGTTCCGCTCGCCCGGAACGCTCAATATCACGCTTCCTCGTGTCGAGACGGCGGGCCAAAACGCCTTCGAGGGGACCGTGATCCTCGGGATCGGGAAAAACAACGAACTCAGTTTCTCGACCGACAAGACGGCTCCCCGCGTGATCGCGCGAGAGGAGCTGGAAGGCCTGCTCGCGCAGGTGCGCGACGTGAGCCGCGACGTTCCCGTGCTGATCCGCGCGGACGAGACCACGGAGCTGAAGACGCTGGCGTTCGTGATGGATGCCTGTCGCAAGGCGGGGCTGAACAAATTCAGTCTCCAGAGCCGTTGATCGGGCCGGCGCTAAAGTTTTTCGTTTCGCAGTCGATTAGCAGGGGGTGATGAGCATCCCTGCTGTTCTGGATCGGGAGTCGATCATTACTGCGTCGCTCGCGTTGCCCGCCGCGCCGCAGATCATGGCTCGTCTGTATCGGCTGCTTTTGGATCGCGACGCCGGGATCTGGGCTATCACGGATCTTTTGAAGCGTGATCCGATCCTCACGGCGCATGTGATTCGCATGGCCAACAGCCCGGCCTATGGCGGGGAGGCCGTGGGCTCCATCGAGGAGGCGCTCACCCGGGTGGGATTCGGCGAGGTCTATCGCCTGGTCGGGGTGGCCTCGGCCTCCAGTCTCGGCCGCGGAGGATTTCGTTGCTACGGTTTCGCGGCGGAGGCGTTCCGGCGGCGTAGTCTTTACGGAGCGCTGGTTGCCGAGCGGGTCGCGCGAACCGCCGGCTTGGACGCCCGCGCCGCCTACACCGGCGGTCTATTGCGGAGGATCGGGCAAATCCTCCTCGACGCGATAGGCGCCGCGCGTCTGGCGCCCTCCCAGTCCTTCTCCACATCCGGAGCGGCCCGCGCCGTGGATTGGGAGCTCCGCGCCTTTGGTGTCACCCATCATGAGGTGGCGGCGATCCTGTTGGCCGCCTGGGACTTTCCCGCGGAGATAGTCGCCGCGGTCGGGCAGGGGGAGGAGCGGCGCGGCGACATGGAGCCGCTGGCTTTCGTGATGGCATTGACCGACCGCATCGTGCGCCTTGCCGGGCTCGGCCTGACCGCGGACGAGTCCGCCTTTCCGGAGGAACTGCCGGCTGCGTTCGGTCTGGATCAGGACGTCGTGCAACGAATCAAGAACGAGACGCTGGAGGCCCTCGAGGGCCTGGAGCAGGCGCGTCGGGTTGCGTGAACCATCCGGTCCGTTGATCGGCGTGGTTGCGCGATGCGCGCTCCCGTTTTTGCTGCGACCATGAAGATCGTTCTCACCGGTTGCACCAAGGGCCTCGGTCGCGCGCTCGTCGACGAGTTCATCTCGCTCGGACACACCGTCATCGGCTGCGGGCGCGATCCCGAGTCCATTCTCGATCTGCGTTTCTCCCTTCCCGCGCCGAGCAGCTTCGACGTGCTCGACGTGTCGGAGGCGAAGAAGGTCGAGCTGTGGGCGGAACGGATGCTGACGCAGCACGGCGCGCCCGATCTGGTGATCAACAACGCCGGCCTGCTCAACGATCCGGCGCCGCTCTGGAAGCAGGACGCCGCGAAGGTCTCGAAACTTTTCCAGGTCAACCTCGCCGGCGTCGTCCACGTGGTGCAGGGTTTCGCGCCGGCGATGATCGAGCGCGGCTCGGGCGTGATCGTGAACCTTTCTTCCGGATGGGGACGTTCCGTGTCGGGCGGGTTCGCGCCCTATTGCGCCAGCAAGTGGGGCGTGGAAGGCCTCACGAAAGCGCTCGCCGAGGAGTTGCCCGCGCCCTTGGCGGCGGTGCCGTTGAGCCCGGGGATGATCGACACCTCCATGTTGCGCCAGTGCTGCGGAGACGTCGCCGCGGATTATCCGAAGCCCGGGGGTTGGGCCAAGGCCGCGGCGCCCTTCCTGCTCCAGCTCGGCAGGAAGGACAACGGCAAGAGCCTGACGGTGCCGGGCTTTTGAACGCGTCGCGCGACGCTTTCGCGCAAGGGCGGCTTGCCGGCGTCGGTTTTCGCCGTCAGCTTGCGGAAATGCGTATCCGGCTCCGTTTCGCGCGTCACCTCGCCCCGGTTTTGATCTTTTCGCTCAACTCGTTCGCCCTCGAGATCGGCGACGAATGGCAGGAGCCTCCGGCCGAGTTGGGCCGCCCGCTCGGGCGAATCGTGACGGGGGACAAAACGCTTTATCGATGGCCGGATCTGGAGGTGACCGTCGCCGCGGGTCGGGTGACCCAGATCAGGCGACTCGACGCCGCCTCCGTGGCGGCGGAGTCGGAACAGCGCGGCAAACAGAACGCCACGGAGCGGGCGCGCCTGCTCGCCGAGCGAAAGGAGCGGGCGCGCAAAGACGCCGAACAACTCGCCCGCGATCAGGCCGCCGCGGAGGAGGCCGGGCGCCAGGCTGAGGCGAAACGCCGGCGGGCCGAGCAGGTCTTGGCGGCGGAAGAGGCCGCGCGGGCGGCGGCGTTGCGGGCGGAGGAGGCGAAGGCCGGGCGCGAGAAACGCGAGCGGATGGCGAACGCGGACAAAGAGCGGGCGGAGACGGCGCGGCACCTGAAGGAGCTTGCCCGGGAAGAGTCGGAGGCCCGGGCGAAACGGGAGGCCGAGGTCGCGGCGAGCGCGGCGTCGGCGGCCAAGGCCACGATGGAGCGGCAGGCCGCCGCTTCCGCCGCGGAGTCCTCGTCTTCCGGATTCGCCTTGGTCAAATCGCCCACGGACCCGGTGGCGCGGCTTACGCGAGAGATCGAGATTTTCGAGCAGGATCTGCGTCGCGCGGAGCTCGGGACCGAGCCGCGGGATCGCGCCGAGGCGGCGCGATTGCGCCTTCTGTTGCGCGACAAGCGCGCCCAGTTGGATGCCGCGCGCGCCAAGCGCTGAGTCGCGTTCGCTCCCGGGCGACGGCGCTTGCGGTTGCCTTCGCCCGGACCGCCACGTGAAGTGGCCGCCATGGCCAAACCGCTCCCTCTCGAGGCACTCAAAGCCCAAGCCGATCTTCCGCAGACCCTGATGGGGCGGGCGCTCGCCGCCACCCCGGTGGTGATGACCGTGATCGCCACCCTGCTGGCCGGACTGGCTTCGAGCGAGATGACCAAGGCGCAGTATCAACGCGCCTACGGAGCCCAGCTCCAGTCGCGCGCGGGGGACCAGTGGGCTTTTTTCCAAGCCAAGCGCCTGCGCGGCGAGATGCAGCGCAACACGCTCGAGGTTTTGGGCGCGACCGGCGCCCGCGAGGACGTCCCGCCGCCTCCGGCCGCGGCGTCCCTGCCCGAGGACGTGAAATCGGTGCTGGACGCGATCCGGGCCGAGGCAGCCCAGGAGACGCTCAATCCGATCCTGCTCAAAATCGCGGACAAAAACGTGTCCGACGCGCTGAAGGAGGCGAAGGCGCGCGCTTCGCGGTATGATTCGCTCACCGCGCCCAAGATGTCCGAGCTCGAGCAGGCGCCGGCGGCGCGGCGTCTGGCCTTCAACGCGGCCCGCTACGACGAGGAGGCGAAACTTACCGCCGACGTCGCGCGCCTGTATGAGCTTCAGGTGGCCAAGGCGAACGCGCAGGCGGAGCGCCATCATCTGCGCAGCCAACGGTTCTTTTTCGGGATGCTCGCGGCGCAGGCGGCGGTGATCGTCGCGACTTTCGCGCTGGCGGCCCGCAAGCGAAACCTTCTCTGGGGCGTGGCCGCGGGCGCGGGCTTGGTCGCCGTGGCCTTCGCGATCTACGTCTATCTCTACGTCTGACCTGACCGGGGCGTCCGGACGCGGGACGCTCGCCGGGGGTGGGGGCGGGGCGGCGATTCCGGACCGGCGTCGCCCCGTCTAGGGCGCGCCCGCGGCCTTGGCCTTTTTCCGTGCCGCGCGGTGTTCGGTCCAGGTGGGCAAAGCAAGAAACTCGGCAGCCTCGCGAAGCGCTTTCGCCTCGTCCGCGGAGGCGGTTTTGGCCGCGTCCTCGAGGAAGGGGATCGCGGCGCGCTCCCCGAGATTGATCAAGCCGTCGCGGGCGGCGGCGCGAATGTCGGCGTCGGCGTGCCTGAGGTAGCGCGCCAGTGCCGGGACCGACGCGGCGTCGTAGGTGACGGTGAGTTCGTCGATCGTCTGGATGGCGGCTTCGCCGGAGAGCAGGGCGGCCGCGGGGGGCGACGCCGACGGATCGGCCGGCGACGGAGCGGTCGCATCCGCGGCGGGGACTTGGGTGGCATCCGATCGGGCGTGCGTCGTCGTGTCGGCGACCGAGGCGGGCTTTGCGGTGGCCGCGGGCGGCGGCTCCTTGGGGGAGGCGCCGCGACGCGCGAAAAAGGCCCCGGCGCCCGCGCCGATGAGAATCGCGAGAAGGGTCTGGCCTAGGAGGCGGAGGCGGTTCGGTTTCATGCGGCGGATGCGTTGCGAAAAGCGGCGATCTTGTGCCGCCCGAAGACGGGTCTGTCGTCGCCCGGTTGAGTTTTCATGCGACTTCCGTTCGCGATCGCGAACGGGGCGGAGGGGAGACCGAGGAGGCGGACCGGCGCGGTGCGCGCGACGACGTCATCCTTGGTCGCCGGTCTGCTCGATCGGCATTTCGTGTAGTTTGAGTTCGGGGTTCTTTTCGACGAAGTAATCGCGGGTCCAGTCGTTCGGAAAGAGGACGATCGGATTGCCGAATTTGTCGGCGCCGAAGGTCACGCCGCTGGCGACGACGAGGCTCTGCGGATTCTCGAGCGCGGGGTGGGGCGAAAGCCAGCGCAGCTGGGTCCACGGGGCGGGCTCGAGCTTGGACTCGGCGTTGTATTCCGACTTCAGGCGCGCCTGCACGACCTCGAACTGGAGCGGGCCGACGGCCGCGAGCAGCGTGGCGCCCGGCGGGGCGTTGCGCGGCTGGAAAGACTGCACGACGCCTTCCTGGAGGAGCTGTTCCAATCCGGCGCGATACTTTTTCGCGTCGGAGGAGGTGGGATTGAAGATGTAGGCGAAGACCTCGCTCGGGAAGCGCGGGATCTCGTCGAAGGCGATGGAGCGGTCCTCGGTGAGCGTGTCGCCGATGCCGAAGGCGTCGTGGCCGACGAGTCCGATGACGTCGCCCGGCCAGGCCACGTCGACCGTCTCGCGTTCTTGTCCGAAGAGGCGGTGGGCGGAGGAGAGCCGCACCTGCTTGCCGGTGCGCTGGTGGGTGACGACCATGTCGCGCTCGAACTTGCCGGAGCAGACGCGGATGAAGGCGATGCGGTCGCGATGCTTCGGATCCATGTTGGCCTGGATCTTGAAGACGAAGCCGGAGAACTTCGGGTGGCTGATCGGCAGCTCGCGCGCCTCGGTCGGGGCCGGCGCTCCGGGAGTGGAGACGGAGATGGACCGGCGCGGGGTCGGCGGAATCGATTTTTGCAGGAAGCCCTCGAGCAGGAGTTGCACGCCGAAGTTGTTCACCGCGGAACCGAAGAAGCAGGGCGTCTGCTTGCCGGCGTGGACGGCGGCGAGGTCGAGCGGGGCGGTGGCGCCGTCGAGCATGGCGATCTGCTCGGTGACCTCGGCGTAGGTGAGGTCGTCGAATTTTTCGCGGACCTGCGGGTCCTCGAGGCCGGTGACGTTCACCGGGGCGCGGAAAGCGCCGCCGGGCACGCGCTCGAAGAGATGGACTTGCGAGGAACGGCGGTCGAAGACGCCACGGAAGGTCGGACCGTTGCCCAGCGGCCAGGTGACGGGGCAAGGCGCGAGGCCGAGCACGCGCTCGAGCTCGTCGATGAGCTCGAGGGGATTTTGCGTGGGGCGGTCGCATTTGTTGAAGAACGTGAAGATCGGGATGCCTCGGCGTTTGCAGACCTCGAACAGCTTTCGGGTCTGGGGCTCGATGCCCTTGGCGGAATCGATCACCATGAGGGCGGCGTCGACGGCGGTGAGCACGCGGTAGGTGTCCTCGGAGAAGTCCTTGTGGCCCGGGGTGTCGAGCAGGTTGACCGCGAAGCCTTGGTAATCGAACTGGAGAACGGTCGACGAGATCGAGATGCCGCGCTGCTTCTCGATTTCCATCCAGTCTGAGGTGGTTGAACGCTGCTGTTTGCGCGCGGTGACGGAGCCGGCGAGATGGATGGCGTTTCCGTAGAGGAGGAACTTTTCCGTGAGCGTGGTCTTGCCGGCGTCGGGGTGCGAGATGATGGCGAAGGTGCGGCGGCGGGCGATTTCCTGGGCGGGCGTCATGTCGAAACCGTGCAGCACACGCGGGGCGAGCGGGAAGGGGAAGGGAAAACACAAGATCCCGGCCATCGCCTCGGATCGGGTATGGGGCGCGAGTCCGTTTTTGCATCCGATTTTCGCCTGTCGTGCGCCCGGCCGTTTCCGGGCTCTCCGCCTGCCGGCGTTTGGGGTTATGCACCTACCAGGGCGTGCTTTTTGACAATCGGGTGACGGAGGTTTCAGTGGCGAGAAGGTGAAACCGGGCTTGGCTTTGGTCCGTCTGAATAACCCTAACCCCTCGCTGCCGTCATGTTGGTCACCATAACCTTGCTTGGTCTGCTTTATACCGTGGGCCTCGTCGTGCTTGCCGGAGCGCTTTGGCGCGCCCCCGAAGGATTCGAGGATGAGTCCGGATTTCATCGGGGACAGGAGCCGCGAGGAGAGTAATCGCTCTTTTCGTATTGGGTCCGCTTTCACCGCCCGGGTTGCCCGGGCGGTTTTTTTGGGCTTTCGCGCGACGGGTCGGGGCGCTGAGAGTGCGCGTTATGGCCGACGCTTCCTTGAAACTGAAACCCAACGCCCGCGCCCGCGTGCTCACCGGACACCCGTGGGTGTTTGGCAACGAGGTGGAGGCGCTGGCGCCGGCCGAACAGGACGGCGAGGTGCTGGAGCTGCGCGACCGGACGGGTCGTTTCCTCGGCGTCGGCATCTACAATTCCAAGTCGCAGATCGTGTGGCGGCGCATCAGCCGTGATCGCGTCGCCTTGGACGCGTCCTTCATCCGCGGGGCGTTGGAGCGGGCTCTGGCGCGTCGCGGTGGCGTGGATAGCTCGGCGAGCCGTCGCCTGGTCTGGTCCGAGTCGGACGATCTGCCGGGCGTGGTCGTGGACCAGTTCGGCGACACGTTGGTCGTGCAGATCCAGACCCTGGCTATGGACCGCCGCGCGGACCTGATCGTGGACGCGCTGGCCGCTCTCACCGGCGCGACGGAAATCATTCTGCGCAACGACGCGAGCATCCGCCGGCTTGAAGGACTATCCCTGGGCGTCAGCACCCGGAGCGGACGTCCGTGGGAGCCTCGCTGGCACCGGATCGAGGGCTTCGACTACTGGCTGGATCTTCAAAACGGTCAGAAAACCGGCTTTTACCTCGACCAGCGCGCGCAGCACGCCGTGGTCGCGAGGCATGCCTCGGGTCGTCGCGTGCTCGACGCCTTTTGCAACCAGGGCTCCTTCGCCCTGCATGCCGCTCGCGCCGGCGCGGTCTCGGTTCGCGGCCTGGACAGCGCGTTCGACGCCATCTCGCAGGCGAAGCGCAACGCGGAGCGCAACGGCGTGGCGGCCGAGTTCGAGGCGGTGAACGTCTTCGACTACTTCGGCGCCAAGCGCGAGGAGACCTGGGACCTGATCGTGCTCGATCCGCCTCCGTTCGCGAAGTCCAAGAGCTCGCTGGATGGCGCGTTGCGCGGTTACAAGGAGCTCAATCTGCGCGCGATGAAGGCGCTTTCCCCGGGCGGCCTTCTCGCGACCTACACCTGCTCGCACCACATGCAGGACGCCGAGCTGCGCGGCGTGCTCGCCGAGGCCGCGGCGGACGCGAAGCGCAAAGTGCAGGTCGTCGAGTTCTGTCACCAGCCTCCGGACCACCCGGTGCTCGTGACCATGCCGGAAAGCGAATACCTGCGCGGCTACGTGCTGCGCGTGGAGTAGTCTCTCCCGATCGTCGGACGTCCCTCCATGGCGCTTTCCACCCTGCAGTGGCGCAGTCGCGTCCTGGACAAGCAGACGACCGCCCAGGTCTTGTTGCCGGATCGGGGCGAGCCGCCCTTTCCGGTGTTTTACCTGCTCCACGGCCGATCCGACGACCATACGTCCTGGCTGCGGCGCACGCGGCTGGAGGACCACGCCGCGCGGTTGCCGTTGATCATCGTGATGCCGGACGGCCAGCGCGGCTTCTACACCGACAACGCGAACGGCCCCGCCTGGGCGACGCACATCGGCGAGGAGCTGCCGACGGTGGTCGAGCGTTTCTTCCCCGCGAAGTCGGCGAGATCGGCGAGGGCGATAGGCGGGCTCTCGATGGGCGGCTATGGGGCGCTTCGCGTCGGGCTGGCCCATGCCGACCGTTTTTGTTCGATCAACAGCCACTCCGGCGCGTTTGGGCGCTCCTATTTTGGCAAGGGGGCGACGCTCGCGGACGCGGCCCGGCACCTGGGGTGGGACGCCTCGGCGCTGGCGGAGATGCGGCGAATCTTCGGCGAGGGCGAGCTGCGGGGCGGAGAACACGACCCGCTCGTCCATGCCCGGAGCGCCCGATCCGCGGGCCGTCTGCCGGCCCTGTTGCTCGACTGCGGCACCGAGGACTTTCTGCTCGATTCGAATCGCGATTTCGCGCGCGCCCTCGCCGAGGCGGAGATCCCGCATCTTTACCGCGAGTTTCCCGGCGCGCACAACTGGGACTACTGGGATCTGCGCGTGCGCGAGGCGCTGGCCTTCCACGCCGGGAACCTGGGCATCCAGGCGGTCCCTTGATTTCCGTCCTTCGCCTCAACCCCGCGTTTTCCCCCCATGAACTTTGACTCCGTCCGGGCGCTGATCGTCGACGACGAACCCCACGTCCGGCAGTATCTCGCCTTGGTCCTGCTGTCTCTCGGCGTGGAAACGCCCGCGCAGGCGGGCAGCGTGGAGCAGGCGCGCGAAACGCATTCGCGGGAGCCGGCCGACTTGATCCTGCTCGACCTGAACCTTCCCGGGGAAGGCGGCATGGCCTGGCTGCGCGAGCTGCGCGCCGCGGGCGACGAGGCCGTCGTGGTGATGGTCAGCTCGCAGGCCAACGCGGCGTTTGTCGTCGAGGCGGCGGAGCTGGGGGCGGACGGCTACCTGCGCAAGGACATGCGCCGGGACGAGCTGGCCGCCGAGCTCGGCCGAATCCTCGCCGACACGCTCGGCGAGGCGTAAGCCTGGCGGTCCGGTTTATTTCCCGACCGGAGCGACGAGCGGGGCCGTCTTGAGCTTGTCGATCTTGGGCTTGATCACGGCGCGGCAGTAGCCGGCCGAAGGATTCTTTTTGTAGTAGTTCTGGTGATACTCCTCCGCCGGATAAAAGGGCGGCAGCGGCGACACCTCGGTGACGATCTTGCCGTTCCACGACTCGGCGTTGGCCTTGGCGAGGGATGCGTCGATGAGCGATTTTTCCTCGGGAGTGGCGTAGTAGATGACCGAGCGGTATTGGGTGCCGGCGTCGGCGCCCTGGCGGTTGAGCGTGGTCGGATCGTGGATATCCCAGAAAAAGTCGACGAGCTGCGCGCGTTTTACGACCGCGGGATCGAAGGTGATCCTGACCACCTCGGCGTGTCCGGTGGCGCCGGTGCAGACCTGCTCGTAGCTCGGATTGACGCGCTGGCCTCCGGCGTAGCCGCTCTCGGCGGAGATCACGCCGGGCACGAGTTCATAAGCGGCTTCGACGCACCAGAAGCAGCCGCCGCCGAGGACGAGCGTCTCGGTCTGGGCGGGCTTGGCCGGCGCGGGCGCGGCGTCGGGACGGGGTGCGTCGGCGAAGGACGATGGGGTGGAGCTCATGGCGATAAATCCGAGGGAGAGGAGGGCGAGGAGAGAACGCATGGGACGAACGTCGGAAGCGTGCGTGAAACCGGCGGGCGCGCGAGCGCGACGACCGTTTTTCGTAAAGCGCGAAGGTCAGGCGCGGGCGAGGGCGGCGATCCGCTCGGCCAGCGCCGCCGCGGTGGCGGCGGTCCAGGCCTCTCCGCGCTCGGTCGTGGCGAGGGTGGCGTCGCCCATCACGCCCTGGGGCGCGATGTCGCGGGTCGTCCACCCGAACGTGAGCGCGGAGCCCTCCGGGCGCAGCTCTCCGGCGTCGTCGAGTTGGGCGGGATAGTGGCAGACCGCCTTGTGGCGACGGACCAGCGAGGGCGCGAGGGCGAGCATGAGGGCGGTTTCCCACTCTCCGGCGTGAAAACCGTAGGCGGCCTCCTGGGGGCTCTGGGCGGGCTTGAAGCCGCTCTGGAGCATGCCGAGGCGGAGGCCCGGCAGGGATTGAAGCTCGCGGATCAAGGGCACGAGCACGGCGCTGTTGCCGCCATGGGTGTTCCAGATCGCGACGCGCTGGAAGCCCAGGCGGTGCAGCTGCTCGACCTGCGCGCGGACCAGCGCGGCGAAGGTGCGGGCGCCGAGGGTGAGGGTGCCGGGCCAGTCCGCGTGTTCGTTGCTTTTTCCGACCGTGATCGGCGGGGCGACGAAGACCGGCACGCCGTGCGGGACCAAGGCGAGCGCGCGAGCGATCAAACCCTGGCCCAGGATCGAATCGACACCGACGGGAAGGTGGGGGCCATGCTGTTCGATGGCGCCGGTGGGGAGAATCGCGAGCGCGCCCGGGCGGCCGGAGGCGGCGCGCAGCGCGTCGCGATGCAGTCCCCCTAGATAACGTGCGCCAAAAGGACGCCAGAGCGGCGGCGCTTCGGCGGCTTTCGCGGACGGGGCGGCGGGACGGGGCGGGTGTCCGCGCCCGTGCCAGGCGGCCTCGGCGAGCAGGCGGCCGAGGCGTTCGGCGGTTTGTGCGCGCAGGGACGCCGCCTCCGCGGCGCGGTCGGATTCGATCGGGCCCGCGGGGAGCGGCGGCGGGTGGGCCCATTTGCCGGGGCGAAAGTTCTCGTCGGACGATTCCTGGGCGGGCGAGGGCAGGGGACGCAGATCCAGCAGGCCGGCCGCGAGCGCCTGGAGCGCGAGGCGCTGGGCGAGCGGCGCGGCGGGATGGAAATCCAAGCCAAGCGCTCCGAGATGAACCCGGTAAACGGTCATCCCGGTCTCGACTCGGATGTCGCGGGCGGCGGCGTCGAGCCACTCGCGATGCCAGGGATTGGTGGAAAGCAGGAGCAGTTTCTCGAAACCGGCGAACTTCACGCCGCGGGCGAGTTCCATCGCGAGCTCGCGGGCGGCCTCGATTCCCAGTCCGAACCAGCCGCCGGCGACGTAGGGCGCCGGACCGAAGCGCAGCGGGGGCAGCAAGCAGGGCGCGGAGACGAGCGAAGCCTCGGCGACCGCGTCGGCCAGCACTGCGGATGCGACGACCTCCTCGATGTCGATCGGAAGGCCCATGCCGTGGTCGGCGAAACCGTGGACGGGAAGCACGGCGAGCGAGCCCGGCCGGGCGGCTACGGCGGGAAAGTCGGTCGTGGGAAGGTGCGCCCAGGAGCAGTCGGGGTTGGCCCGGGCGAGCCAGGTCATCGTCATAAAGCTGCAAACGATGGGCTTCGGGAGACGAGGGGCGAGGGGATTTTACATTCTCGCGTTTGCAAAGCCGCGCCCGGCCCGCTCGTTCGCGACGTGTCCGCTTCGCCCTCTTCGACCTCCCCGGTTTTGCTCTGGTTTCGCAAGGACCTGCGTCTCGCCGACAACCCCGCCCTCGCCGCCGCCCTCGCGCGCGGGGGCCCGGTCGTGCCGGTCTTCGTGCTCGACGAGCCGGGGGAGGGGCGCTGGCCGCTGGGCGGGGCGTCGCGCTGGTGGCTGCACCACTCCCTCGCGGCGCTCGACTTGGATCTGCGGCGACGCGGCTCGCGCCTGCTCCTCGCCCGGGGCGACTCCGGCGCGGAGCTGCGCCGGATCGCGAAGGAGACCGGCGCCCGCGCGGTGTATTGGAATCGCCGTTACGAACCGGCCGTCCGCGCCCGCGACACGGAGCTGAAATCGGCGCTGCTGGCCGAGGGCGTCGAGGCGAAGAGCTTCAACAGCTCCTTGCTCTTCGAGCCGCACACGATCCAGAACAAGCAAGGCCGGCCCTTCCAGGTCTTCACACCCTATTGGCGGCACTGCCTGTCTCTGCCGATGCCCGAGGCGATCAAAAGCGACGCGCCGGAAATCCCCGCGCCGAAAACATGGCCCGCGGGCTTGGCGACCGGCGAACTGGGCTTGCTGCCCGCGATCCCGTGGGACGCCGGCTTTTCCAGGATGTGGGCTCCGGGCGAGGCGGGCGCGCAGGAGCGGTTGAAACGGTTTCTCCGCGACGAGCGCGAGGGCGTCCATGCCTACGACGAGATGCGAAACCTGCCGGATCGCGACGGCACCTCGGGTCTGTCGCCGCATTTGCACTGGGGCGAGATCGGCCCGCGCCAGATCGCTGCGGCGCTTCGGGCGCTGGGCAAGTCCGCGGGACTCGATCCGGCGAGCAACGGGGCGCGCGTCTATCTCAGCGAGATCGGGTGGCGCGAGTTCGCCTATCATCTGATCTATCATTTCGAGCGGACGCCCGAGCGGCCTTTGCGCGCGGAGTTCGAGCGTTTCCCCTGGGCCGAGGACGCCGACGGCGGGAAGCTGCGCGCCTGGCGTCGTGGCCGGACCGGCTACCCCATCGTGGACGCCGGCCTCCGACAGCTCTGGACGACGGGCTGGATGCACAATCGCGTCCGTATGATCGTCGCCTCGTTTCTCGTGAAACACCTCCGCTTGCCCTGGCAGGAGGGCGCGGCCTGGTTCTGGGACACTCTGGTCGACGCGGATCTGGCGAGCAACACGCTCGGGTGGCAGTGGAGCGCGGGCTGCGGCGCGGACGCGGCGCCGTATTTTCGAATCTTCGCTCCGGTGACGCAGGGCGAGAAGTTCGACGGCGCGGGCGTTTACGTCCGGCGCTGGGTTCCTGAACTCGCCAAGCTGCCGGACAAGTTCCTGCACGCCCCGTGGACGGCTCCGGCCAATGTCCTTGATTACGCCGGCGTGCGTCTTGGCGACAACTACCCGCGTCCGATCGTCGATCATGCGTCGGCGCGCGCGGAGGCCCTCGCCGCCTTCAAGCGCCTGCGAGGGGCGGGGACGACCGAGCCCGAGGACGCCGCGGCCTGAGTCCGCCCCCGCCACGATGCGCAACCTCGTCCTTGTCCTGGGAGATCAACTCAACGCCGACGCCTCGGCCTTGGACGGCTTCGACGCGCGCCGCGACGCGCTCTGGATGGCGGAGGTCGCGGAGGAGTCGGAGCAGGTGTGGTCGGGAAAGCCGCGCATCGCGGTCTTTCTTTCCGCCATGCGCCATTATCGCGACGCCCGGCGGGCGGAGGGACAGACGGTGCATTACGTCGAGCTCGACGAGCCCGCCAACACGGGGAGCCTGGCCGGCGAACTCGAGCGCGCGGCGAGGTCCCTGAAGCCGGAGCGCCTCGTCGTGACCGAACCCGGGGAGTGGCGGGTGTGGCGCGTGCTGGAGGACGCGGCGCAGCGGCTCGGCCTGCCCCTAGAGATTCGCGGCGACCGGCACTTCTACGCGAGCATCGCCGACTTCAAGGAGCACACGCTGGGGCGGAAGCAGCTGCGACTGGAATTTTTTTACCGAGAGCTTCGTCGCCGCGAGCGCGTGTTGCTCGACAAGCACGGAGAGCCGGAGGGCGGGCAGTGGAACTTCGACCACGACAACCGCGGCAGTTTTTCCAAAAGCGGGCCTTCGGGATTGCGAAGTCCGGCGGCCTTTAATCCGGACGCGACGACCCGCGCCGTGCTTGCGCTGGTCGAGCGCCGCTTCCCGAAGCATCCGGGTAAGACGGATGCGTTCGACTGGCCGGTGACGCCGGCGGAGGCGCGGCGCGCGCTGGAGGATTTCATCAAGCACCGGCTCGCGGATTTCGGCACTTATCAGGACGCGATGTGGACCCGGGAACCCTGGCTCTACCACTCGCGCCTGTCGGCGGCGATGAACCTGAAGTTGCTCGACCCGCGCGAGGTGGTGAACGCGGCGGAGGCGGCCTACCGCGCCGGGCGCGTTTCGCTCGCGAGCGCGGAGGGGTTCATCCGGCAGATCCTCGGTTGGCGCGAATACGTGCGGGGGATCTACTGGCACTTCATGCCGGACTACGTGGAGCGAAACGCGCTGGGCGCGCGAGAGGCCTTGCCCGCGTTCTACTGGAACGGTGAAACGGAGATGGCCTGCCTGCGCGACGCGATCACGCAGACCCTCGAGCTCGGCTACGCGCACCACATCCAGCGGCTGATGGTGACCGGGCTCTACTCGCTGCTCCTGGGCGTGGATCCGAGGCGCGTTCACGAGTGGTATCTCGCGGTGTATGTCGACGCGGTCGAGTGGGTCGAGCTGCCGAACACGCTCGGTATGTCGCAATACGGCGACGGCGGCGTCATGGCGTCCAAGCCCTACGCGGCGACGGGGAAATATATCCAGCGGATGAGCAACTATTGCGCGGGCTGCCGCTTCGATCCCGCGAAGTCGACGGGCGAGGACGCCTGTCCGTTCACCACGCTGTATTGGGATTTTCTGATGCGTCACGATCGCATGCTCGCGGCTAACCAGCGAATGGCGCTCCAGGTGAAAAACCTCGCTCGTCTGGGCGACAAGGAGCGCGCGGCGATCCGGGCGCGGGCGGATGAGATCCGACGCAATGGCGGCGCGCCGGGCGCGGCCTCGCAGGCGAGCCTGTTGTGAAACGCGCCTCCTTGTTTTGACCATCCCCTCCGAGCCGATGCCGAAGATGCGAAAAAAATCCGACCTGCCGCGCAAAGACTGCGTCGTGTGCGGGCGTCCCTTCGTGTGGCGAAAGAAATGGGCCAAGGTCTGGGACGAGGTGAGGTATTGCTCGGACGCGTGTCGCGAGCGAAAGCGAGGCGCGGCGCGATGAAGACCGAGATTTTCGAGAAGAGCGTCCCTCTTCCGGTCGCTGCCGGACAGGCTTTCGCCTGGCACGAGCGGCCCGGCGCGCTGGAGCGTCTCGTGCCGCCGTGGGAGCCGGTCGAGATCATCGAGCGCCGCGGTTTGGGTTTGGCGAAAGGTTCCCGCGTGTCGCTGCGGACGCGCTGCGGCCCGTGGAAACTGCGTTGGGACGCGGAGCACATCGACTACGAGCGGGGTAGGCGTTTCGTGGACGTCGCGCGGCGCGGGCCCTTCGCGCGCTGGGAGCATACGCACGAGTTCGTGGACTTGCCGGAAGGCGGTTCGTTGCTGCGGGACCGGGTCGAATACGCGTTGCCCGGCGGCGCCCTCGGACGGGCTCTGCTGGGCGGCTGGACGCGTCGAAAAATCGAGGCGCTCTTCGCCTATCGGCAGGCGACTACCCGCGAGGACCTCCGCTTTTCAAGCGACCACGCGCAGGCGAAGGCGAAGCGGATTCTGGTGAGCGGCGCCTCCGGCTTGATCGGCTCGGCCTTGCTTCCGTTTTTGCGGACGCAGGGCCACGAAGTCCGCCGGTTGGTGCGACGCCAGGCGCGCGCGGCGGACGAGGTGGAATGGAATCCCGCGTCGGGCCGCATTGATGCGACGTCGGCGGGGGACATCGACGTGATCGTGCATCTCGCCGGCGCCGGTATCGCCGACGCCCGCTGGACTGAGGACAGAAAGCGCGTTTTGCGCGAAAGCCGCGTGGCCGCGACGCGCGCCCTGGCGGAATCGCTCGCGGATCTGCCCCGGCCGCCGCGAGTGGTTATCGGCGGCTCGGCGATCGGCTTCTACGGCGAGGGCGGGGATTCGTGGTTCGACGAAACCAGCCCGGCGGGCGGCGGTTTTTTGGCCGACGTGACCCGGGCGTGGGAAAACGCTTGGGCGCCCTTGAGCGGAGCCGGAACCCGGCGCGTTTATCTGAGAACGGGCGTGGTGCTTTCTCCGGCGGGCGGAGCGCTGGCGAAGATGTCGCCCGCTTTCCGTCTGGGCCTGGGCGGACGGGTGGGGAACGGTCGCCAGTGGTGGTCATGGATCTCGATCGACGATTTGGTCGGGGCGATCGGCCATGCGATCGAGGTGGAGGCGGTGCGAGGCCCGGTGAACGCGGTCGCCCCCGCGCCGGTCACGAGCGCCGAGTTCGCGTCGATGCTGGGCCGCGTGCTCGGTCGCCCCGCGATCTTCCCGGCTCCGGCCTGGGCCTTGCGACTGGCCTTGGGCCGCGGCCTGGCGGACGAGGCCCTGCTGGCGAGCCAGCGGGTGCGGCCGGCGGTCCTGGCCTCCACGGGGTATCGGTTCCGGCACGAAAACCTCGAAGCGGCGTTGCGCCATGTGCTAGGGCGGCTTTGCTGAGGTGTTTTTCGCGGAAACATGCATCTTCAAACAGTCATCGTCGGTGCCGGCATCTCCGGTCTGCTCATCGCGCGCGTCCTCCATGATTCGGGCGCGCGGGTGACTGTGCTGGAAAAAAGCCGGGGCTTCGGGGGACGCCTTGCTACGAAGCGGGTCGGCGACGCGGTCTTCGACCAAGGCGCGCAATATTTCACGGTCAAAGACCCGCGCTTCGGCGCCTGGGTCGAAAAATGGGAGCGCTCCGGACTCGTCTCGCTCTGGCCGGGCGGCGAACAGCATCGGCGCTACATCGGTCGCCCGAGCATGACGTCGGTGGCGAAGGCGCTCGCCGAGGGACTCGACGTGAAGCGGGAACACAAGGTGACCGCGCTGGGGTGCTGCGGCGACCATTGGTGCGTCGACGTCGAGAACCACGGCTGCATGCGCGCCGAACGGCTGATCCTCACCGCCCCGGTCCCGCAGTGCCTCGCCCTGCTCAAGGCGGGCGACTTCACGGTTCCCGAGCCTTTGCTGGCGCAGCTGAAGTCGGTCGCCTACGATCCCTGTCTCGCGCTGCTCGTCACGGTCGCCGGGCGCAGCCGCCTGCCGGCCGACGGCGTTCGCCGTGAATCGGGCGTCATCCGCTGGGCGGCGGACAACCAGATGAAGGGCGTCTCGCCCAACGTGACGGCGGTGACGCTCCACCTCTCGCCCGATTTTTCGGAAGCCCATTACGGCCGGACCGAGACGGAGGTGCTGGAGTTGGTGCGCGCCGAGGCGGAGGAGTTGATCGGCGCGCCGATTTCCGGGGCGACCTTGCATCGTTGGAAATACAGCCACGCCCGGGCCACGTTTCCCGAGCCCTTCGTCTGGTGGTCGCAGGAATCGCTGGGGTTTGCCGGCGACGCGTTCGGGGGGGCGCGGGTGGAGGGCGCGGCGCTTTCGGCCTTGGCGCTCGCCGAGCGGGTGAAGGCGGAGCTGGCGACCGAGATCTGACCATCGCGCATGAAGTCCGAGGTCGTGATCGTGGGCGCGGGCCTGGCGGGGCTCACTTGCGCGAGGGCGCTGCAAAGTCGCGGCATGGATTGTCTCGTGCTCGAGGCCTCCGACAAGGTCGGCGGCCGGGTGCGCACCGACGAAGTCGATGGATTCCGGCTGGATCGCGGCTTCCAGGTTTTGCTCACCGCCTATCCGGCCGCGCGGCGTTGGCTGGACTTCAACGCGCTGCGTCTGGGCGAATTTCTTCCCGGTGCCCGGGTGGCGACTCCGGACGGCGCGGGGCGGGTGGGGGATCCCTGGCGGGAGCCGCTGGGCATCCTCCGCACCTTGCGTGCGCCGGTGGGAGCGGTGGGCGACAAGCTGCGCATCGGCGCGCTTCGGCTCGCCGCGACGCAAGGACACGCGGACGCGATGTGGGCGCGCGCGGTGGATCGAAGCACGGCGGAGGAGCTCTCCGAACGCGGCTTTTCTCCGGTGATGATGGAGCGTTTCCTGCGGCCCTGGCTCGGCGGGATTTTCCTTGAGCGCGAACTCACGACGCCGGCCTCGATGTTGTATTTCGTTTATCGCATGTTCACCGAGGGGCACGCGGCGCTGCCCGCCGGGGGCATGGGGCGCATCGCCGAGCAGCTCGCGGCGGGGCTGGCGCCTGGCTCGCTGCGACTCGGCGCGCGGGTCGTCGGCGTCGAACGCGGCGAAGTCGTGCTGCTGGGCGGGGATCGAGTCCGGGCCCGGGAGGTCGTGCTGGCCACGGAGGCCGACGAGGCTGTGGCGTGGCTGCCCGGCGGGCGACGGAGCGCCCCGGAGTGGCGGGGCGTGACCTGCGTGCAGTGGGCGGCTCCGCGCAGTCCGCTCGGCGGCGAGCCGGTGCTTTGGCTTAACGGCACCGGGCGCGGGCGCGTCAACAATCTCGTCGTGCCGAGCGATGTGGCGGAGGGCTACGCCCCCGACGGGGCGTCGCTGGTGTCGGCGACCGTCCTGGGCAACGCGCCCGAGTCGGATCGCGAGCTGACCGTCGGTTTGGCCGCGGAACTGACGGAGTGTTTCGGTGACGACGTGCGCACGTGGCGTCCTCTCGCCGTGCAGCGGATCCGGCGCGCGTTGCCGGCGATCTCCAAGCCGGGACCGGGCGGCGACGCACGGCCGGCGGCTCCGGGGATTTGGATTTGCGGCGATCACGTGGCGTCCGCGTCCCTGCAAGGCGCGATGGCCAGCGGCGAGGCGGTGGCGGAGGCGATCGCGCGCTGAGGCGGCGACGGGCGCGGGGGCGCCGTGGCCGGGCGTAGGGAATCGTGTTTCGCTTCCCGCCGCGCCCGAATCTCAGACGAAGGCCGGCGCGGAGATTCGGATGGATCGCGAAGGGGGCGTCGGGATAACGTGCTTTGGTCTGTTAACGCCCCGCCCCATGAAATTCCCCTGCTTTCTGGCTATCGCCTCCCTGCTTCCGCTTCTGGCCGCGTGTTCGAAATTCGACACGAAAAAGTCGACGGACAAGCAGGATGCGACCGCGGCGACTCCACCGCGCAGAAACGCGGCGGAGTCCCTCGGTTTCGCGTCCGAGACGACGGAGGGCTATACGCAACCGGATGCCCGCCCTGCGTCTTCCGCTTCGCCTGCGCCCGCGGTCGCTCCGGCCGCTCCGACCACGCCCGTCCCGGCCGCGAAGCCCGCGATACGGCGAACATTGACCGCGACGGACGGCCGCACGTTGGAGGCCGAACTGCTGGCGAAGAACGACGAGGCGGTGAAAATCCGCCGGCTGCCCGACACCCGCGAGTTCACGATCCCGCTGGATCGCATCTCGGAGGCGGACCGCGCCTTTGTCCGGGAGAGCGAGCTGCCTGCGCTGGCTGCGCGCTGAGACCGTCGGCTTCGCGCGACACGCGCAGGCGCGTGGGCGGGTGCGGTCCGTGCCCGGTGTAATCCCAGGATCGATACATCGGGAGCCGTCCCGGCCGGAAGGTTGACGCCGGCCGGCGTTCTACCGGAACGAGGGCCGGCCGGCCGCAACGGCCTTGCTATTCCATGAATCGGCGAGAGCGTGACGGCATCGTAACGACGTTGATGACAGTGGCTGGTGGGTTGTCGGACGGGCCTTTGGCCCGGACGATGAATCCGAAACCCGACTTCCGGGAACAGGCTGACAGCGCACGGGCCTACGAACCACCTCCCATGAACTCCAAACTCTACGTCGGAAACCTTTCCTTCAACACGACCGAGGACGCGCTTCGTTCCGCTTTCGAGCAATTTGGCACCCTGACCGACGTCCATATCGCCAATGACCGCGAGACGGGCCGCCCTCGCGGGTTCGGCTTTGTCACCTTTTCCACCGAAGAGGAGAGCAAGCTTGCGGCCGAAAAGATGAATGGCGTGCAGCTTGACGGCCGGGCCCTGACCGTGAACGAGGCGCGTCCGAAGGACGACGCGGGCGGCGGCGCGGCCAAGGGGCGCAACTTCGGCCCCAATCGTCGCGCCGGCGCCTTCCACGCCCGCGGCAAGCGTTATTGAGCATTTCACGCGACACGGCGGCTTCGATTTTGCGCGCGGTCCCGCGGAGCGCCGTCCGTTTGCGTCCCGCTCGTTCGTGGTGAAGCGAGCGGGACTCGCCCGCTCTCGTTCACCTTTCCACCTATGAGCACCCATACGATCCGCTTGAATCGCGTTCTTAAAGCGACTCCGGAGAAAGTCTATCGAGCCTTCATCGAGGCCGAGGCCCTCGCCAAGTGGCTGCCGCCCTACGGGTTCACCTGCACGGTGCACCACCTGGAGGCCAGGGTGGGCGGTGCTTTCCGCATGTCGTTCACCAACTTCGGAACGGGCGGCAGCCATTCGTTTGGCGGCGAGTATCTGGAGCTTACGCCGCATGAGCGCATCCGCTACACGGACAAGTTCGATGATCCGAACCTGCCGGGCGTGATCACGGTGGACGTGAATTTTAGAAAGGTGCTTTGCGGCACCGAGCTGAAGGTGGAGCAGTCGGGCGTGCCCGAGGTCATTCCCGCGGAGATGTGCCATCTGGGCTGGCAGGAATCGCTGGCGCAACTCGCGCAGTTGGTGGAGCCGGAGATCCCGAATTAACCGGCCGGATTGAGTCGACGCGTCGGCCGAGGCCGATTTTCTCCCGCCGCCATGTCCACCGAAAGTCTGGAAGTTCGCCCCGGGCCCGCGCCGCGTCGCGTCATCGGTCTCGATACGCGCGTGCTGACCGTGCCCGATGCCTGGGATTTGTTGCCGCCGGGCGACGCGGCGCTGAGCCGGCGAATCAAGGCGGACGGACCGAGCTGGACCGTGGTCGAGGTAAAGGGCCGCAAACGGTTCTCCCGCGGCATCTGGGCGCCGGCCGCCCGCATCGCGGCTCTGCGCGCGGAGCTCGCGTTGGAGCGTGTGGATCCCGCCTACCAGCGTAAGCTCGACGCGGGCCGCCGTCGTCGCGCGGAGGAGCAGACGGCGTATGTGGGCGAGTTTCGCGACGCGGTGCGGGCCTTTTTGGGGTTTCATCCCGCTCACACGGCCGACGCGGAGCTTCTGGCGCGTTTGATCGCGGATCACGCGACGCCGGTCGGCAGCGGCACGGTGGCTCGCACGGAACGCATTCCCGTGGAAGAGCGGGCGGAGGCCGCGACGATCGCCTGGATGCGGCACCAGACCACCGCTTACGACCAGATGGTCATCCCGAGAATCAAAGGGAAACGACGCGAGGTGCGGCGCATGCTGGCGCGGCGTTCGATGGAACTGCTCGCCCGCTATCGTCGCGGCGAGGCGGTCGATCGCGCGAGCTGTCCACTGGCGGTGGCCCTGGCGAAGTCGCGCGCGGCTTCGCCAGGCCGAGAGGAAGCGGAGCCGGTTTAGGCCAGACCCTTGGCCTTGAGCAGGGCGGAGAGCTCGGCCTGGTCGGCCTGGCCCTGCACGGTGTTGAGGAGGCCGAGCACCTTGAGCCGATCCTCGGGACCGCAGCTCGAAATCTCGACCATCCAGTCCTCGGACTTGGGGGCCGAGACGATGACTTCGTCCGACCACGCGATGACTTCGGCGGCGTCGATGGCGCCGGAGGTGATGCCTTTGATGTAATACTCGGCCTGGGTGCGATAGTTCATGGGCCGGCGACTCTTGGGCGGCCGCGGCCGCTGCCAAGGGGGAAAACACGCGGACATCGGCCACGTCGGCACCGATGTCGGGATGCGGCGGAAATCAGGGTGGACTGGGATCGGTGTGTGCGCCGCCTCCGCCGGCGCGGATTCGAGGATTGAGCGGTTGCGTCGTGGTTTGGATCCGGTCACGTAGGCGGGAATGAGCGTTCAGCATTCTTTCGCGCCCGTCGGATCCGATCCCGCCTCGTTCTACGCGGCGCTCAACGCCGAGTTGGACGCGCATCTGGCCGGCGAGCGCGACTGGCTCATCAACCTGGCCAACGCGTCGGCCTTGCTCTCCCTGCGACTTCCCGAGCTCAACTGGGCGGGCTTCTACCTCCTGCGCGGCGGCGCGCTCCTGCTCGGCCCGTTCCAAGGCAAGCCCGCGTGCACGCGGATCAAGCTCGGCCGCGGTGTTTGCGGCACCACCGCGGCGAAGCGCGAAACGAGCGTGGTGCCCGACGTGCACGCCTTCCCCGGCCACATCGCCTGCGACCCGGCGTCGGCGAGCGAGCTCGTGGTGCCGCTTCTCGCAGGAGAGCGCCTGATCGGCGTGCTCGACCTTGATTCCCCCCGGACCGGACGTTTCAGCGAACATGACGCGCGAGGACTGGAGGAGTTTGCGCGCCGTCTGGTGTCCGGCACCGATTGGCCGGCCTGGGACTGAGCTGAGCGCGGACGCGCGCGACGCGGGCGAACTTCGCGTTGCGGTGGCGGTGCGCGCGGGCAGGGTGGCCGCATGCCCGCCGCCCAATTGACGCTGCACGACGTGGAGTTCGCCCATCCCGGGATGACCGCGGCGCTGTTTTCCGATCTCACGGTGCAGTTTCCGTCGGGATGGACGGGCGTCGTCGGCGCGAACGGCGCGGGCAAGACGACCCTCTTGCGCGTGGCCACGGGGCTACTCGCCGCGCAGGGCGGCACGATCCACCGGCAAGGGCTCGCGCTGTATGTCGAGCAGCGGACCGACGAGCCGCCGGAGCTTTTCGAGGACTTCGTCTGGGCGCCGGACGCGGGACCGCTCAAGGCCCGGCTGCGCGTGGGCGAGGATTGGCCGGAGCGCTGGTCCAGCCTCAGCCACGGGGAGCGCAAACGCGCGCAGATCGCGGTGGCGCTCTGGCGCGAGCCGGCGGTGCTGGCGCTCGACGAGCCGAGCAACCACATCGACGCCGCCGCGCGTCGGCTGCTGGCGGAGGCGCTCGCCGATTTTTGCGGCGTGGGGCTGCTCGTGAGCCACGACCGGGCCTTGTTGGACGAGCTTTGCTCCCACTGCCTGCTGCTCGAGCCACCTTCCGCGGTGCTGCGTCCGGGCGGCGTCACCGACGCGCTCGCGGAGCAGGAAAAGGAAGAGACCTCCGCCCGCGACGCCAGCGACGCGCTGCGCCAGGCCGAGCGACGCCTCCGCGCCGAGGCTCAGCGCCGGCGCGTGGTCGCCGACCAGAGGGCGGCCGCCTCGCGCGGCTCGAAGCAAAAGAAGATACCGGCGCACGACCACGACGGCCGCGCGATGCGCAATCTCGCCAAGATGAGCGGCAAGGACGCCTACGCCGGGAAAATGGTCGCGCAGATGCGCCGTCGCGCGGGCAAGATCGGCGCGCAGCGCTCGGAGATCGCGGTGCGCAAGCGCCACGAGACGGGCATCTGGGTCGACGGGGCCTCGTTCATGCCGCGCGACTTTTTGCTGCGCCTGCCCGCCGGCGAGCTGCCGCTGGGCGGCGGGCGCACGCTGCGGTTTCCCGATCTCGAGATCGGCGGGACGAGCCGCATCGCGTTGACCGGCGGAAACGGCCTCGGGAAAAGCACGCTCGTTCGCCATTTGCTCGGGCATCTGCGCCTGCCGCCGGAAAAGCTCGTGAGCGTGCCGCAGGAAATCTCGGCGGAGGATTCGCGGGCCTTGCTGGAATCCATCAAACGCCTGCCGAACGACGAACTCGGCCGCGTGATGATCACGATCAGCCGTCTGGGGTCGCGTCCGGCGCGCCTGCTGGAGAGCGCGCTGCCGAGTCCGGGCGAGGTGAGGAAGCTGCTCCTCGCGCTCGGGATCGTGCGCGGGCCGCATCTCATCGTGATGGACGAGCCGACCAATCACATGGATCTGCCGGGCATCCTCTGCCTGGAGGAGGCGCTGGCCGAGTGCCCCTGCGCGGTCCTGCTGGTGAGCCATGACGAGGCCTTTCTGGACAAGATCACCGAGACCGACTGGCACCTGATGGAGGATGATGCCGGCGACACCGGTCTGACGGTCGCGGGCTAGGGATTGAAAACACTCTCTGGCACTCCTCCGTTGAGATTCCCTGAGGAGGATGCGGTCCGATGGAGGGCGGACCGCCGTGTCCGCCTTTCGTGATCCGCAGCTTTGTCGCGGCGGGGACGGCGCCCCGCCCTCCATAAAAAGTTAACGGAGTAACGCTAGCGCCGACCGTCATACCAGAGCACGCAGGCTTCGCGGCTGGAGATGGTTTGCCTGGGACGAAAAACGGATCGAAGCAGGAAGCGCAGGACCTCGCGCTTGCGGTAGAGCCTGAACTTTCGGGCCGAGGTGAGGATCGGGTGGTGGTGCAGCACGACCGTCCTCTGGCGTTCGCGCCGGCCCACGGTCTTTTGGAGACGTAGGGCGAAATCGATCTCCTCGCCGGCGTAGAATTTCAGGTCGAAGCCGCCGATCTCCCGGAAGGCGGCGGCGCGCACGAGAATGAAGGAGCCCGCCACGAGCCGGCGCAGGCGGCTCATGGCGTTCCAGACGGCGCTGCAAAACCCGAAAAGGAAATCGTCGGCGTCGGGCGCCATGGTCGCGCCGGCGAGCAGCACGTCCCGGCGTCGGGCCAGACCGGCCGCGTCCGCGAGCAACTCGCGCGAAGGACGCGAATCGGCGTCGATGAAAAGCAGCCATTCCCCCGAGGCGGCGGCGGCGCCGGTGTTGCGCGCGCGCCCGATCTGGTTGATCGGCTCGAACACGACGGTGGCGCCCTCGGCTCGCGCGATCTCGGAGGTTCGGTCCGTGGAGTTGTTGTCGCAGACGATCAATTCCCATGCGAGGCCCGCCGGGCCGAAGCCTTCCGTCGCGGCCGTCTTCACGGCGCGCAACGAATCGGCGAGGAGCTTTTCCTCGTTGAACGCCGGGATGACGATGGAGATGTCGGGGCGGCGGCTCATGTCCGTCCGAGTGGATCATATCGCCGCGCGTCGTCGAGGGGCGTCGCGAGTTCGCCGGCCGTCAGGGCACGAGGAACAGATACACGACGATACAAGTCGCGGCGCCGAGGACGGCCACCGCCAGGCCGCCGAGCCGGCGGCGGCGGATGAAAAAGATGAGCACGAGACCGCTCAGGGACACGAGGGCGAGCAGCACGCCGGAGAGGTCGACGACCCACGACCAGGCGGAGCCGCTGTCGCGGCCCTTGTGCAAATCGTTCAGGATCGCGACCAGTCCCATGCGCGTCTCGGTCAGCTCGTAGTCGCCGCTCGCGCGCCGCACGGTCGCCTCGCCGGCGTAGCCGGGGCCGCGAAAGGAGAGCTGGCATTGCTCCTCGTCGACGAGGAAGTCCGCCAGGGCGCCCTTGACGCCTTGGTCGGCGCGCAGCCGCTCCACGACGCGAAGCTTGTCCACGCCCTCCGCTTCGCCCGGGGCTTTCAACCAGGCGGGCTCGAGGATGCCGCGTCGCGTGGTGGTGCGCGCGGTCTGGTCGAACCAATCGGCATGGTTGAGCGTCACCCCCGTCGCGGCGAAGAATAGCAGGACCGCGAAGGCCACCATCGAGAGGTAGATGTGCAGCCAGCGGGAGACCGTGGCGAAACGCCGCCGCCAGTATCCCGGGGCTTGGGCAGGAGGCGAAATCGGCTCGCTCACCGGCTCGAGGGGGCCTTGCGGCGATAGTCGAGCGCGGCGGAGGCGATCTCGACGTTGGCGGCGAGTTCGACGCGGCGGGGCGCGCCGGAGAAATCCATCTCCTGCTTCACCAGCTGGTGCGTGCCGTGTTCGCGGGCCGTCTCGATGAGCACGGTGTAGCGTCCGGCTTTGACGGGTTTTCCGTCGCCGTCTTTTCCGTCCCATTTGAGGGTGTATTTGCCGGGCGCCCGCGTGGCGCTGGATACCGACGCGAGGATCTCGTGGCCCTCGGCCATGGCGCGCAGTTGTTCCGCCTGATGCCAGGAACGGAGATCGGGCAGCCAACGATTGCCGCGATACCAGAGGGCGAGCGTGCGGACGGGATAGTGGTCCTGGTCCTCGATCCACACGGCGACGAAAGGCCGCGGGGCCCGGCCTTCGGGCCGGGCGAGTTCGAGTTCCACCAAGAGCTCGGCGCCGCCGTCCCAGAGGCCGGCCGCGGTCGCGGCGGGAGCTTTCGCGTGCTCGGGCTGGGCGGGGGCGGCTCCGGCTAGGAGCGCCCAGCCCGGGCTCTGGATCTGTCGGCCATCGGGCGCGACGAGCAGGCACTCGACGCCCGGCGTGGCGGCGGCGAGCCGGAGGCTTTCCTCCGGCGGGAGGATGCAGAACGTGGTGGAAAGGGCGTTGGCCACGCAAAGGTCCGAGGCCACGACGGAGGCGCTGATGACGCGTTCCGCCGGGCGCCCGTCGCGCGGATCGACGATGTGGGAGTGGCGGCGTCCGCCGATCACGAAGCCGCGACGATAATCGCCGCTCGTGGCGAGCGCGCGATCACGCAACTCGAGGCGCGCGATGGGCGCCGCGTTTTCCGCGTCGTCGCGGGGATTGGCGATCTGCACGGGGGCGACGAGATCGCCGCGCGCGCAAAGATCGCCGCCGATGTTCACGAGAACGCCGGTCACGCCCGGGATCTTGAGCGCGGCCGCGGCGGCGCGGTCCACGATGAAGCCCTTGCCGAGCGCGCCGAGCGAGAGCGGCGTGGCGTCGAGATGCGTCGCGGTGCGGGCGGCGGCATCCAGCCGCCAGTGGGGGCCGCGCGCGGCGGAGACGGCGGCTGCCAGCTCCGCCGCGTCGGGCTCGCGGCCGGCGGACGCGGCCTGGCGCCAGACCTGGGAAACGGCCTCGCCGCCGGCGTTGAGCGCGGCGCCGGTCCGTGCCGACCACTGGTCGTAGAGGGCGAGCAAGTCGAAGAGCTCGGCCGGCACGGCGCGGGCCTCGCCGCGGCTTTCGAACCAGCGCGCATAGTCGCTGTCCGCGCGGTAGGAACTGAGGATCTTTTCGAGCCGGTCGATCTCGGCGAGGGCGGCGGCTTCGGCGCGGGCGGCGACGACCGCGTCCCGGGCCGAGACCTTCAGCTCGAGGGAGGTGCCGAGCACGTTCTCGTGTCGGAAGACATGCGGGGTCGCGGCTTCCGCTTGGGCGAAGGCCGCGGAAGCCAGGACCGGCGCCAGCGTGGAGTAGAGCCTCATCGGGGAAAACAATCTCGCGGGAGCGGGGAAAACTCAGTCGCGGTCGCGGCGTTCCTGGCCCTCGCCCTCGGAGCGGTTGCCACGCGCGGAGGCCTGGGCCTGCGCCTGTTTGACGAGCTCGTCCTTGTCGAGGACGCCGTCGTGGTTGAGATCGGCGCGCTCGAGGATGCCGCGCATGCGCTCCGGAAGTTCGTCGGCGGAGAGTTTGCCGTCGCCGTTCTTGTCCATCTGGAGGAGGCGGTTCGTCATCTCCTCGGGGTTGGCGCCGGCCTCCTGGGTGCGGGCGCGGCGGGCGGGGCGGACTTCGTCCTGGGCGATCTTTCCGTCGCCGTTTTTGTCGAGTTTCTTCAACGCGGCGGACGCACCGGCCAGCTCGGTCTCGTCGATGGAGCCGTCGCCGTTCGAGTCGAGGGCGGAAAAGAGCGGGTCTCGACGTTGTTGTTGCTGTCCGCCGCGCTCGCCTTCGGGCGGGCGGCCCTCGGGACGGGCTTCCTGAGCGGAAAGGGAGGCGGAGCAGGCGATGGCGGCGAGCGTGAGGGCGGCGAGGCGGGATTTGGTCATGGGGAGGCGGGGTTGAAGGAGGACGTGCTGGACGTTCGTCGACAGAGACGTTGGCGCGGGCCTGATGTTTCGTGAATGTGTAAAACACATAGCGATAAGTTGATGCTGGTTTGCGGTAGCTGGCAGTAAGGGCCGCCCGCCTTGCCTGCGTCTGCGGGCGTTTGGCTTTCGTCTGCACGGAGACGGGGTTCGTCTCCATGCAGACGGGCCTCGTCTCCGCGGAGATAAGGGCCGTCTGCGTGGGTTTGGGTCACGTCTGCGTGCAGACTGAAGTCAAATGCGAGCAGACGAGGCTTATATTCGCGCAGTTGAGCCTCGTCTCCGCGCAGACGAGCCCGAGTTACGAGCAGACGGAGTCGATTTCCGGGCCGACGAGGCGCAACTTCGCTCCTTTGCTCGGCAAACCCGGAGCCACGCAGGCCGGGCTCGCGGAGAGCGCGTTTGATCTCGGCGGAATCCGAGGCGAACGATGAAGGCGAAAGCCCCCGCCCGGTGTGGTGGGGCACGGGGTGACGTCCCATGAACTCGGCGCGCACCAAAGAAAAATCCCGCCGGCGGGTGGCGCGGCGGGATCGGGTGGCCGGGCGCGATTGGCGGCGCGTGGCCGAACCCGGCGCGGGCGCGCCGGGTTCGCGGGATGGTTTAGAGCAAGGCGAGGGCGGCGTTGAGCGTGGCGCTCGGGCGGAGGGCTCCGTCGGCCTTCGCGTCGTCGGGACGGTAGTAGCCGCCGACGTCGACCCCCTTGCCCTGCACGGCGAGGAGCTCGGAGACGATCTTCGGCTCGTTCTCGGCGAGGGCCTTCGCGACGGGGGCGAACTTGGCGGCGAGGGCGGCGTCCTGTTTCTGCTCGGCGAGGGCCTGGGCCCAGTAGAGCGCGAGGTAGAAGTGCGAGCCGCGGTTGTCGATCGTGCCGAGCTTGCGGCCGGGGGACTTGTCGGTCTCGAGGAACTTGCCGTTGGCCTGGTCGAGCGTGTCGGCGAGGATCTTGGCGGCGGCGTGCTTCTCGACGATGGAGAGGTGCTCGAAGGAGGCGGCGAGGGCGAAGAACTCGCCGAGGGAATCCCAGCGCAGGTAGTTTTCCTGGAGGAACTGCTCGACGTGCTTGGGGGCGGAGCCGCCGGCGCCGGTCTCGAAGAGGCCGCCGCCGTTCATGAGCGGAACGATGGAGAGCATCTTGGCCGAGGTGCCGACCTCGAGGATGGGGAAGAGGTCGGTGAGGTAGTCGCGGAGGACGTTGCCGGTGACGCTGATGGTGTCCTGGCCCTTGACGATGCGCTCGAGGGAGAACTTGCAGGCCTCGGCGGGCTCGAGGACGCGGATGTCGAGGCCGGATGTGTCGTGGTTTTTCAGATACGCCTCGACCTTCTTGAGGAGCTGGGCGTCGTGGGCGCGATTTTGGTCGAGCCAGAAGACTGCGGGCGTGCCGGAGAGGCGGGCGCGGTTGACGGCGAGCTTCACCCAGTCCTGCACGGGGGCGTCCTTGGTCTGGCAGGCGCGCCAGACGTCGCCCGGCTCGACGGCGTGGGAGAGGAGTTCGTTGCCCGCCTCGTCGACGACGCGGACGACACCGGCGGCGGAGATCTCGAAAGTCTTGTTGTGCGAACCGTATTCCTCGGCGGCCTGGGCCATGAGGCCGACGTTGGGCACGGAGCCCATGGTCTTGGGGTCGAGGGCGCCGTTGGCTTTGCAGAAGTCGATCACGGCGCGATAGACGCCGGCGTAGCAGCGGTCGGGGATGACGGCGAGGGTGTCGGCGGTCTTGCCCTGGGCGTCATACATCTTGCCGCCGGCGCGGATCATCGCGGGCATGGAGGCGTCGATGATGACGTCGGAGGGGACGTGGAGGTTGGTGATGCCCTTGTCGGAGTTGACCATCGCGACGGCGGGGCCGGAGGCGAGGGTGGCCTGGATGTCGGTCTCGATGGCGGCCTTCTGGTCGGCGGGCAGGGTCTGGATCTTGGCGACGAGATCGCCGAAGCCGTTGTTCAGGTCGACGCCGAGCTGGGCGAAGGTGGCGGCGTGCTTGGCGAGGAGGTCCTTGAAGAAGACCTTCACACAGTGGCCGAAGAGGATGGGGTCGGAGACCTTCATCATCGTGGCCTTGAGGTGGAGGGAGAAGAGGACGCCCTGGGCCTTGGCGTCGGCGATGGACTTTTCGTAGAAGGCGACGAGGGCCTTCTTGCTGATCTTGGTGGCGTCGAGGATCTCGCCGGCCTTGAGGGAGAGCTTGGGGAGGAGGACCTGGACGGAGCCGTCGGCCTTGACCAACTCGATGCGGGCGGTGGCGGGGGCGGCGAGCGTGGTGGATTTTTCGTTACCGAAGAAGTCGTCGCCGGCCATGTGGGCGACGGCGGTCTTGGAGGCGGCGGACCAGGCGCCCATGGAGTGCGGGTGCTTGCGGGCGTAGGCCTTGACCGCGCCGGGGGCGCGACGGTCGGAGTTGCCCTCGCGGAGGACGGGATTCACGGCGGAGCCCTTGACCTTGTCGTAGCGGGCCTTGGCGTCCTTCTCGGCGTCGTTCTTGGGGTTCTCGGGGTAGTCGGGGAGGGCGTGGCCCTTCTTTTGGAGTTCGGCGATGGCGGCCTTCAGCTGCGGCACGGAGGCGGAGATGTTGGGCAGCTTGATGATGTTGGCCTCGGGCTTGAGGGTCAGGGCGCCGAGCTCGGAGAGGTGGTCGGGGGCGAGGTTGAAGGCGGCGAGGATGCGGCCGGAGAGGGAGATGTCGCGCGTCTCGACGTCGATGCCCGCGGGCTTGGTGAAGGCCTGCACGATCGGGAGGAGCGAATAGGTCGCGAGGGCGGGCGCTTCGTCGGTGATGGTGTAGATGATCTTGGGAGCGGCGGACATGATAGGCGGGATAAGTTGTTTTAAACGAAAGGTGCGAGCGAAGCGCGGGCGGCCGGAGGGTCAACGCCGTAGGGGGACGGCCTGAGGGCGAAAGCGCGGGGCGCGGGGTGGCGGCCGAGCGAAAGAGGCGATGCGGGGTCGGGAGGTATTAGGGCGCGAGACGGATGACGCGGGCCGAACTAATGGGGCGGGGACGTCGGCGTCGCGCCCGCCGGTTCGCCGCGGGATACGATGGCGGCGATGACGAGGTCGCCGGTGACGTTCAGGGCGGTGCGGCACATGTCGAGGACGCGGTCGACGCCGAGGATGATGGCGATGGCCTCGCCGGGCACGCCGATCGTGACCAGGACGCCGACGACGAGCGGGAGGGAGCCGCCGGGGACCCCGGCGGTGCCGAGACCGGCCATCACGCACATCAAGGCGACGACGAGCTGTTGGGAGAGGCTGAGATCGACGCCGAAGACCTGGGCGAGGAAGAGCACGGTGACGCCCTCGTAGAGCGCGGTGCCGTTCTGGTTGGCGCTGGCGCCGACGGTGAGGACGAAGCGGCTGATGCGCGGCGGGATCCCGAGATTCTGCTCCGCGACACGGAGCGAGACGGGGAGGGTGGCGTTGCTGGAGGAGGTGGCGAAGGCGGTGAGGACCGCTTCGCGGCTCTGGCGGAAAAACGCGAGCGGTGAGCGCCGGCCGAGCGTGGCGACGAAGATCGGGTAGCTGACGAATTGATGGAGGGCGAGGCCGAGAAGGACGACCGCCATGTAGGCGCCGAGGGTTTTGACGAGGCCGAGACCGAGCGTGGCTGTGAGGGCGAACCCCAGGCAGGCGACGCCGAGCGGGGCGAGCTTCATCGCGAACTCGATGATTTGCAGGCAGACCTCGAACACGGTTCGGAGAACCGCGAGCAGCGGCGTGGCGCGCTCGGCGGGGAGAAGCGCGAGGGCGACGCCGAAGAAAAGCGAAAATACCATCACGGAGATCAGGCCGCCGCCGGTGTAGTTGGGGGCGAAGGCGTTGACCGCCTCGGCGAGGGGATTTTGCGGGACGAGGTTGAGCAGGGTGTCGGCGAGCGGGGGCGATTTGGCCTCGCCGAGGGCGACCTTGCCGGCGGCGTCGGCGCGGTATTCGGCGACGAGCGCGGCGCGGGTGTCGGGCGAGAGGTGTTCGCCGGGGGCGAAGAGGTTGGCCACGGCGAGCGCGATGGCGACGCCCACGCCGGAGAGAAGCAGCGTGGCGCCGACGCACTTGAGGCCGACGCGGCCGAGTTTGCGGAGGTCGCCCATCTCGGCGACGCCGAGGACGATCGCGGAAAAGATGAGCGGGACCACGACCATGAAGATGATCCGGATGAAAAGGCGTCCGAGCGGCTGGATCACCTGGGCGAGCCACCAGGCGAGGCGTTCGCGCGCGGCGGTGTCGCCGGTGGCGGAGAGGCTGCTTTCCACCAGGTGATGGACCCAGAGGCCGAGAAGGGCGCCGAGGACGAGCCCGCCCAGGATGAGAGTGGGGCGCGACCATTTCAGCGGATTGAGGGGCAGGGGCATGGTCGGGAGGCTCGGAGCGGCGGTCGAGGGAGGCAAACGAGTTGAAGGTCGTATTAGGGCTGGCGCGTCCTTCGCGGCGGTTCAGCGTGCGCGCATGAGCAAGAACCAGTCCGCGTCCGCGTCGCCCGAAGAGATCAAGATCCGCGCCGAGCCGATCGAGTTGTCGCAGCTGCTGAAATTCGCCGGCATCTTCGGCAGCGGCGGCGAGGCGAAGCACGCGATCAACGGCGGCCAGGTGACGGTGAATGGCGTGGTGGAGACCGCGGCGCGGAAAAAGATCTTCGCCGGAATGACGGTTAAATGGGGAACCCGCACGCTGGTCGTCGGGCTTTACCGCTGAGCAGGGCGTCTGGGCAGGCGGCAAGGAACCGGAACTGGATCGGAACGTCCGCGAGCGGACGGCCTATGGCTCGGACGGGTGGGAATGGGGCGTGGCGGGCGCGTTGGGCGCGGGCGCGGACGCCGGCAGTTTGATGAAATAGTTTCGGCGCGAGGCGCTGTGGCCGCGGGTCGGGCGACGGGTGGCGGGATCGCTGTAGCCCTTTCCTCCGCGGTAGCTCTTCCGATCCGGATCCTTGGCGCACTCGATCTGGTAACGCTGCATGCGGTCGAACACCTCGAGGAGCTGGGCCTGGTCGGCGTAGTCGTCGAGACCGCCGCGCGCGAGGGCGAGAAGCGTCTCGTGCACGGCCTCGAGCGTGCTGAGACAACCCTCCTGCGGTTGTTGCTTGATGACGAAACGGCTCGGCGCGGTGGGCGTGAACATGATGCGCGGGAGCGCCTGAAGCGTCTTGGAGAGACGCAGCATCTTGCGCGCGCAGGCCCAGGTGGCGTCGAGGAGGAGCACGACGAGTTCCTTGCCCGCGTAGTCGGCGGGCGAGAGCTCGCCGCGGGACAAGTTGCGCGCCTCGGGGCCGGGATACATGAGCACGCAGTGCTTGGATGGATCCCGCAGCAGGGTCTGCACCGGCTCGTGGTCGTCGAAACCGATCCCGACCTGGATCTCGCTATTGGGGAGACAGAGATGGGTGAGGCGGCCCGTGCCGGCTTTCTCCTGCTTGAACTCCTTCGGATGCATCAGGAACACGAAGCGCGTGCGCGTGGGCATGGGGCGGAGCGAGCCGCACCAGCAGAGCGGCTCGGGCCAGAAACAGCGGTAGCACATCACGCGCATCGTAGGAGATAGCGGAAAAGCGGGAACGGAGTATGTGGGGTCCGAGCGCGAGGCGCGAAAGGCGCGTCAGATGCCGGCGATCTCGCGGGAGACCTGCGTCGCGTAGGTGTCGGTCATGCCGGCGACGAGGTCCATGAGGCGCGAGAGCCACCAGGCCTCGCCCTTGGCGGCGTGGGCGCGGAGGTAGTCCTCGGACCAGCCGAGGGCGAGGCAGCGGCAGGGGATGAAGCCGAGTTTGCCCGGATCATAGACGCCGGCGGCGGCGAGGGCGCGGACGGCGGGGACGAAGGCGTCGAGGATGCGGCCGAGCGTGGCGGGGGCGCCCAGCTCGACCGCGACCTTGGCGCGGTGTCCGAAGATGGAGTTGTAGTCGCGCTTGATGGCGGTGAGGGCGGTCTGGAGCTCGGCGGGGAAGGAGGATTTCAGGTCCTCGGAACGCTCTCCGGTGAGGATGGCGTCGTAGTGGGAGACGAATACCTCGGCGGCGGCCTCGACCATGCGGCCGATGGCGCGGGCGCGAAGCGAGGGCAGGGGGCGGTCGCTGGGCTTGCCGATGATCTGGTTGAAAATCTCGCGGACGGTCGCCTCGGGCAGGATGCCCATCTCGACCGCGTCCTCGAAGTCGCCGACGCGGTAGCAGATGTCGTCGGCGGCCTCGGAGAGGAAGGAAAGCGGGTGGCGGGCGACGGCGCCGTCGGGCTTGCGGAGGCCGAGCACGGAGACGAGGTCCTCGAAGATGGGCGCCTCGGTGGAGAAGGCGTTGTGCTTGTGTTTCTGCGCGGCGCGCGGATCGGCGGAGGTCCAGGGGTATTTGATCAGGGCGCCGAGCGAGGCGTAGGTGAAATGGAAATACGGCTGCTCCGGTTGCTCGGCGGCGGCGACCATGCGCAGGCTCTGGGCGTTGCCCTCGAACTGGAGCCAGTCGGTGAGGATGCCGACGGGGACTCCTTTGAGCGGATCGCCGGAGTTGCGCTCGGCCCAGTCGCGGATGGCGAATTCGCCGGCGTGGCCGAAGGGCGGGTTGCCCAGGTCGTGGGCGAGACAGGCGGCCTGGACGATGCAGCTGATGTCCTCGACGCCGCGGCCCTCGGGCATGAGTCCCTTGTCGGCGAGGAGCCGGCCGACGGCGTAGGCGAGGGAGCGTCCGACGCTGGCGACCTCAAGCGTGTGGGTGAGCCGGTTGTGGACGTGCTCGACGGCGAAGGGGTGGACCTGGGTCTTGCCGGCGAGGCGGCGGAAAGGGGCGGAAAAGATGACGCGGTCGCAGTCTTTCTCGAATTCGGTGCGCGGCATGTTCGCGCCGGCACGCGAGGGGGCGGGGTTCTGGCCGTAGCGCTGGTCGGAAAGAAGTTTTTGCCAGTCGAGGCGGAAGCTCATGCGAAGGTGGCCGACTTCACGAGGGCGGGCGCGGAGGGGCAACGTCCGTTTTGGCGCGGGCGCACGCCGCCGCCACGGAGGCGGTTCGCCGGGGCGGGGCCCTGTGGCCGGGCGCAGACATGAAAAAAGCCCGGCTCGTGGATCGAGCCGGGCGGGAAGCGGAAACGGGCGGGGCGCAGCGCTCAGCCGCCGAGTTCGACGTGGGGATTGATGTCCGCGTCGTAGTCGATGCCGGCGACGCCGAAGCCGAAGAGTTTGAGGAACTCCTCGCGGTAGCCGACGATGTCGGTGAGCTGGGCGAGGTTTTCGGTCGTGATCTCGGGCCAGATCTTGGCGACCTCGGCCTGGATGTCGGGGAGCATTTCCCAATCGTCGATGCGCACGCGGCCGGCGTCGTCGAATTGGAGGCCGGTGCCGCCATACATCTGGGTGCGGAAGAGGCGGTCGATCTGCTCGATGCAGCCCTCGTGGTTGCCCTTCGCCTTCATGATCTTGTAGAGCATGGAGATATAGAGGGGGACGACGGGGATGGCGGAGGAGGCCTGGGTGACGAGGGCCTTGTTGACCGAGATGAAGGCGCGGCCGTAGCCGTTGCACTTGAGGGTGGCGTTGATCGCCTTGGCGGCGCGCTCGAGGTCGTTTTTGGCGCGGCCGATGGTGCCGTTCTTGTAGATGGGCCAGGTGAGCTCGGGCCCGATGTAGGAGTAGGCGACGGAGGTGGCGCCGGGGGCGAGGAGCTTGGCCTCGTCGAGGGCGTTGATCCACATCTCCCAGTCCTCGCCGCCCATGACGGCGATGGTGTCGGCGATCTCGGTTTCGTTGGCGGACTCGATGGTGACGGAGGAGACGATGCCCTTGTCGGTGTCGACGGTCTTGTTGCTGTAGGTGACGCCGACGGGCTTGAGGGTGGACTTGTGGGTGACGCCGGTCTTGGGGTGGGTGCGGCGCGGGGAGGCGAGGGAGTAGACGACGAGGTCGACCTGGCCCAGGTCGGCCTTGATCGCGGCGAGGACCTCCTGCTTGAGGGCGTCGGAGAAGGCATCGCCGTTGAAATTCTTGGCGTAGAGCCCGGCCTTCTTGGCCTCGGCGGTGAAGGCGGCGGAGTTATACCAGCCGGGGGTGGCGGGCTTGTCGGGCTCGGAGGGACGCTCGAAGAAGACGCCGATGGTGGCGGCGCCGGAGCCGAAGGCGGCGGAGATACGCGAGGCGAGGCCGTAGCCGGTGGAGGCGCCGATCACGAGGACCTTCTTGGGGCCCTTGGCGATCGGGCCCTTCGACTTCACGTAGGAGATCTGTTCCTGGACATGGGCGGCGCAGCCGGCGGGGTGGGCGGTGACGCAGACGAAGCCACGGACTTTGGGTTTGATGACCATAAGAGGGGAGGAGCGTGGAAGAGGGAAAAGAGGCGTCCAGAATGTTTTGGGACCGCAAGGCGGCGGCAAATCGGACGCGGATCAGGCCAGGGAAGGGCGAAATCAGGCCGTCCGGCGCGGGCGGCGGCGGCCGTCGCCTTGGCCGGATGTCCGACGTGCCGGGGCGGAGGCACGCGGTGCCGCGGGGAGGTCCGCCTTACTTGCCGACCAGCACCATCGGGCCTTCGGCGACGGGAACGCCGCCCTTGCGTTCGAGGGAAATGGCGAAGGCGGCGACCTGCGAGACGGGTTTGTCGGCCTTGAAGACGAGGCGGGCTTCGCCGGTCGCGGGGTCCACGGTGAAAACGCCGCCGTCGACCGGGTGCGGATACTGCGGGTCGACGACCCAGAGTTGGTAATCGCGATCGGTGGCGAGGGCGGGGAGCTTGGAAACGGTCAGCACGCCTTGCTGGGCGACGGGATCCCAGACCGCGACCCCCAAGGCCGAGGCGGGCTGGCCGGCCTGGGCGGCGAGGGCGGCGATGCGAAGCTCGGCGATGCGGTTGCGCGACTCCAGCTCGCCGATGCGGGCGAGGGCGGTTTTTTGCGTGGACTCGAGCTCGGTCCGGAGGCGTGCAACTTCGGTGTCGGCGAGCTTCCACTGGTCGGCTTGCGCGCGGGCGAGGATGCGCTCGGCCTCGAGCTGGTTGCGCATCGAGCGAAGCTCGGCGTCGGCGACGCGGACGCCCTCCTCCGCGAGCCGTGCGCGAGACGCCAGCTGCGACTGGCCGAGACGCAGCGTGAAGGCGATGAGGGCCAGGCCGGCGGCGGCGGCGAGGGCGCCCCAGCCCAGCCAGGCGGGGAAGGGGACGACCTTGGCGGCCTGCGCCGGGGCGGATTCGGCGTCGGCGACGCGGGCGGCGACGGAGGCGAGCACGCGGTCGCGGAGCGCCGGGGACGGGGCGCGCGCCGGCGCGGCGAGCGCGGGGGCGGCGGCGGCTTCGCGGAGCTGATCGACGAGGCGGCGCAACTCGGGCTCGGCCTCGACGCGACGTTCGAAAACGGAACGATCCGGCTCGTCCAGGAGGTCAAGCGCGTGGAGCGCCGCGAGATCGTGGGTGGATTCGTCGATCATAGGCGGGGGGCGACGCGATCACGAAGGGAGAGAAGACCACGACGGATGCGGGCCTTGATGGTGCCGAGGGGGGAATCCAGGCGGCGGGAGATTTGCTCGTGGGTAAGTCCCGAAAAGAACGCGAGCTCGAGGGCGCGGCGTTGCTCCGCGGGGAGATCGCCCAAGGCGGCTCGCACGAGCCGGGCCCTCTCGGCGAGATCGGTGGCGAGGGGCGCCTCTTCGCCGGCCGGCTCGTGATAGCCGAGGTCGGAGGGGGCGGAGGCGGCGAGGATCTCGCCGCGACGCGAGCGCGAACGAAGCCGGTCGATGGAGCGGTTGCGGACCAAGGTGAGCGCCCAGGCCACGGGCGAGCCGCGCGCGGAGTCGAAGGTGGCGGCGTTCGCCCAGATGGAGAGGAAGACGTCGTGAACGACGTCCTCGGCCTCGGCGGTGTCGCCCAGGACGCGGCGGGCCGTGGCGACCAGAAGACCGGAAAGGCGGTCGTAGAGGGCGGCGAAGGCCGGTTGATCTCCGCGCGCGATTCTGGCGAGAAGCGCGACGTCGATGGCGGCGTCGGCGGCGCGGGCGTCGGCCGTCGCGGAAACGGGGGCCGGCTCCGTCATGCGGGGAAGCGGATGCCCGCGGCAAGCCCCGGCCGGCGCGTGCAGCGCGGGCGGAGGAGGCGGCGGAGGATGGGCGACGGGCATCTCATGGGTTTACGGGCGAGCCGGGCGGGCGGATGCGGGGCGGGGCTGGGATTGTTTTTCGCCGAGGCGCGCCCGGTCAGTCGAGGATCCAGAGGCCGACGGTGCCGAGAACGATCAACGTGGCGAGAACGAGCAAGGCGCGGCGTTCCTGGGCGGTGACTTTGTGGAGCATGGCGTCGGCTCAGCGGGTGACGGGGCGAACAGGCGTGTAACGGACGTAGAGGGCGTAGGTCGTCTCGAGGGGAAGGGGTTGGAGAAGGGGAAGGACGTTTTCGAGCCGAAAGGTCGACGGGGGCGCGAGGAAGGCAAGCCGGGCTCGTTCCAGCGCGCGGGAATCGCGTGCGGACGCCCGGCTCAGCAGTTCCGAGGCGAAGAGGAGATGGTCGGCGTCCGCGTTGGCTCCGCACGCGGCGAACCAGGCGAGCAGCGCCGGATACGTCGTTTCGTTGGCCGGCAGCGGATCGCGGCGGTGCTTCTCCGCGACAAGCCGGAGCAGCGCGGGCTCGGGATATGCGATAAGATGGGCGCTCAGCAGCTCCCAATTCGCGGGGGTGGCGGGGGCGGCGAGCAGTTGGCCGAGCAGCGCGGTTCGTTCCGCGCCGCGACCGAGGGCGGCGAGGGCGTCCAGGCGAAGCAGGATTTTTTCCCGGTTGCCCAGGGGAGAGCCGGTCTCCCCGACGAGGGTAAGCACGAGGTCGGGGCGGCCCTCCTCGAGGAGTCGCCGCAGGAGGTGGTTCGCGGCGAACGCATCGCGCTCCGCGGGAATGGCGTCGACGAGAGCGCGGACGCGTTCCGCGGGATCCTTCCACTCGAGGGCGCTTTCCAGGGCGATGATCGCCCGGGGCGCGGGCGGGAGCGCGGGTTCCTCGAGTATCGCGGAAACCGATTCGGGTTGGCCCGCATGCCGGCTCGCGAAAAGAAAGGCCTGGGTCCAGGCGGGAGAGGGGGCGCGGCCCGCGGCGAGCAGCCGTTCCCGGGCGAGGGGCAGGATGGCCGCGAGATCGCCGCGCGCGAGCAGGGCGCGAAACCAGGCTTGGGCGCATTGCTCGCGTTTCTCCGGATGTTCGCGATAGAGCCGGGCGAAGATGGCGTCGGACTGGATCGGGTGGCCTCCTTGCCAGATTTGGGCGAGAAGGATGCCGATGGCGTAGTCCGAGGGGTTGAGTTCGTAGGCGCTGGCCAAGGCGAAGACCGCATCGGCCGGGCGCCCCGCGGCGCGGGCCTCGAGGGATTTTTCCAGGTAGCGGCGGGCCTGGACCTCGCGCAGTTCCGGCCAAGCGCGCGGCCATGCCACCTGTCGATAGCTCGGGCGGAGGCCGAGCCCGTGCAGCGTGAGAAAAACGAGCAACGTGGCTGCGGCGTAGGAGCCCAGGCTTCCGAGGGAAAGGATGAGGAGGGCGCGTCCCCAGAAAGGACGGACCTCGGGAGCGTCGACGGAGCAAACCCAGGCGCCATCCTCGCGCCGGGCGAGAAGCGGGCAGACGACGCGGAAACGCTCGGGGGAGCGAAAGTGAACGACGGCTTCGCAGCCGGTCCGCCGGGCGCGTCCGGAATCACTGGCCACCTGGCAGGGACACGGGCGGCCGCGATCGCCGAAACGATGCCAGGTCTTGCGCGTGTTCCAGTAGAGGGCGCCCCATCCGAGGCGAAAAACGTCGGTGATCCAGCCGGTCACGCCGCGGAAGCTGCGGGGTGGTCGCGAGCAGGGCGAGCCGGAAGACGTTGTCGTCGTGTCGCGCTAAAAATGCGGCGGCGGATGGCAAATCCGGCCGGTTGCGATTGGGTGGCGTGTTCTCGTCCGGGATGAAACCGCGGCGAAAAGCAAACGTCCTACATCACGCCTATGCAAACCCTCCGACTCCCCTCCCTCCTTCGCGCCGGTCTTGTCGCGGCCGGCGTTTTCGCGGCCTCCCTGCTCGGTGCCGCCACCGTGGGCCAGCCGGCGCCCGCGTTCACTCTGACCGATCTGGACGGCAAGACCCACGGTCTTTCCGACTTCAAGGGCAAGACGCTGGTTCTCGAGTGGGTAAACCCCGAGTGCCCGTTTGTCGTGAAGCACTACGACAAGAGCGGCAACATCCCCGCAACGCAGAAGGCTGCGGCGGCCGACGGCGTGGTTTGGCTGCAGATCAACTCCGCCGCGGCGGGCAAACAGGGCGACTTCGACGCGGAGAAAGCGAAGGCCTGGCAGGCGAAGAACAAAGTGACCGCGGCCGCCTACCTGCGCGACTCCGACGGCAAGGCGGGCAAGGTCTACGACGCGAAGACCACGCCGCATATTTTCATCATCAACGCCGATGGCGTGCTCGTCTACAACGGCGCGATCGACAGCGTGCGCTCGACCAACCCCGCGGACATCGAAAAGGCGGAGAACTACGTGAAGAGCGCGCTCGCCTCCATCAAGGAGGGCAAGCCCGTCGCCACCCCCACGACCCAGCCCTACGGGTGTTCGGTGAAGTATTGAGCGCTTCGGCCACTCCGAAGCTCGTAGTCAAAAAGGAATACAACAAAAAGGCCGCCCGTTTCGGGGCGGCCTTTTTGTTTGGACGAGGCGGGACGCGGTCCCGACCCCGGGACGCCGCGTCGGCGCCGGCTCAGACTTTGACCAGAAAGAGCTCCGGGTGCATCACGCCCTCGGCCACGCGGTTGACGGTGCCGGTCATGCGAATGGCGAAGCCGGGGGCGATCTTGATGCCGATCTTGCCGCCGGGCATGTGCACGGTGACGTCGCCGTCCACGAGGCCGAGCTTGTGGGCCACCGCGGCGGCGGCGCTGGAGCTGCTGCCGGAGGCGAGCGTGTAGCCCGCGCCGCGCTCCCAGATCTCGATGCGGATGTTGGCGCGGTCGAGCACCTGGAGGAACTGGACGTTGGTCTTGCGCGGGAAGTTGGCGTGGGTCTCGAGGTGCGGGCCGTATTTGTGGGCGAGCTCGGCGGAGACCTCGGGGAGGGGCAGCACGCAGTGCGGATTGCCGATGGTGGCGGAGCAGTAGGTGAACTCGCGGTCGAGCACGCGGATCTGCTCGTTGATGACCTCGCGCTCCGGGCCGACGTGCGGGATCTTGGCGCTGACGAAACTCACGTTGCCCATCTCGACGGTGATGAGGGCGCCGTCGTCCTTGATCTCGGACTCGACCACGCCGCCGGGCGTCTCGATGGTGAACACGGGCTTGGTCGCGAGCTTCGCGTCCCAGAGGTAGCGCGAGAAGATGCGCAGGCCGTTGCCGGATTTTTCCGCCTCGGATCCGTCGGGGTTGAAGATGCGCAGGCCGAACTGCGCCTTGGTGGTGGGCAGCGGGCCCCAGAGGATGCCGTCGGAGCCCACGCCGAAGTTGCGGTGGCAGATGACGCGGATCTGATCGACGTCGGGCTCGGACCAGCCGGGGAAGTCGGCCGGGTTCATGACGATGTAGTCGTTGCCGAGGGCGTGATATTTGTAGAAGCGCATGGTGCGAAAAAAGCGGAGAGTGGAGGACTCTCCCGCCGCCCAGAAAGCAAAAAGCTCCGCCCCCGCGCCGCGGGGGCGTCCCAAGGCCGGCAGTCGACCGTTCATCCCGCCGGCCAACGCGGCGAGTCCGGAGGGAATAGACGGGGCGAAGGGAGCCGTCCGGGGCGGGTCAGCGAATCAAGGGATGCCGGCCCGTGGCCCCGAGGTAGGCGCCGATGGCGGCGTTGGCGACCGAAAGGACGAGCGCGACGATGTTCAGGACCAGGCCCGCGATCGCGAGTCCTCCGCCCCCTTGGCGGACGGCCTTTATGGACGCGACCAGTCCCCAGATCGAAAGAGGAAGTCCGATGAGCGGGATGAACCAGGTGATCAGATTGACGCAGCCCAGCACGAATCCGGCCTTGGTAGGGGCGGAGGACGGCGCGTTGTATGCGTTTCCCGGATACAAGGACGGCGGCGGGGCCGGTTCGGGGTGTCCGCCCGGCGACGCGATGGACGCGGGCGGCGTCGAGGCGAACTCCGTGCGCAAGGGCGCCCAGCCGGCCATGCCCTCGCGCCAGACCAGATCGTCGGGGGAGAACGCGCCGGCCGCGAGTTGCTCGCCCACCTGTCGGGCGTCGAAGGGGCCGAGTTGCCTGCCATCCTTTCCGATGAAGTAGCGCATGCGGCGGGTTTGCCCGCGCGACGCGTCCGGCGCGAACGCAAAAAAGCCCGCGCCGGAGGAGGCGCGGGCGGGAAGGCGGGCCGGCGGCGACGCCGGCCCTGCGTGGCGCGGGTCAGGCGACGGCCTTGAGGTATTTTTCCTCGGCGGCGTCCCAGTCGACCACGTTCCAGAACGCGGCGATGTAGTCGGGGCGGCGGTTCTGGTAGTTGAGGTAGTAGGCGTGCTCCCAGACGTCGAGGCCGAGGACGGGCTTGCCCTCGATGCCGGCGACGGCCTTGCCCATGATCGGACTGTCCTGGTTGGCGGTGGACCCGACCGCCAGCTTCTTGTCGGCGGTGACATAAAGCCAGGCCCAGCCGGAGCCGAAGCGGGTCGTGGCGGCCTTGGCGAACTCCTCCTTGAACTTGGCGAAACCGCCGAGCTCGGCCTCGATGGCGGCGGCGAGCTTGCCCTTCGGGGCGCCACCCTTGGCGGGGCCGATGATATTCCAGAAGAAGGCGTGATTGGCGTGGCCGCCGCCGTTGTTGCGCACCGCGCCGCGGATCGCCTCGGGGAGCTTGGAGAGATCGGCGATGAGGTCGCACACGCAGTCCGGCGCGGCGACGCCGGCGTCGGCGAGGGCCTTGTTCACGTTGGTGATGTAGGCTTGGTGGTGCTTCGAGTGGTGGATCTCCATCGTCTTCGCGTCGATGTGCGGAACGAGGGCGTCGTAAGCGTAGGCGAGTTTGGGCAGTTCGTAGGCCATGGATGGGATGGGTTGTCGGGTTGGGAAAAGGGGGATCGGGCGCAACGTGCGTAGGCGCTTGGGCGGCGTCAACTGCGCGAGCGTGGATTTGTCCCCCGCAAGTCCTTCCGCGGGAGGCAAAAAACGTCGCGCTTTTGGCGGCTCAGGCGTCCGTTCCGCCCGCCGCGCGTTTGAGGCGAAAAAAGGCCTGCAAAAGCTCGCGGCACTCCGGCTCCAGCACGCCGCCCGCGGTGATCTCGACGCGATGATTGACGCGCGCGAGTTCGCTGAGGTTGGTGGCGCCGCCGAGGCAGCCCATCTTCGGATCCGGCACGGCGTAGCAGACGCGCTTGAGCCGGGACATGAGCGTGGCGCCGCTGCACATGGGGCAGGGTTCCTTGGTGACGTAGAGCGTGCAGTTTTCGAGGCGCCAGTCGCCGATCGCGGCGGCGGCCTGCGTGATGGCCAGCATCTCGGCGTGGGCGGTCGGATCGTGGGCGGCCTCCACGGTGTTGTGCGCCATGGCGACGATCTCGCCGTCGCGTTCGATCACGCAGCCGATGGGCACCTCGTCGCGTCGCCAGGCGTCGATCGCCTGGTTGAAGGCGAGAGACATGAAGAAGGCGTCGTCTCGCACGAGTTGCGAGGGGAAGCGTTTCTCAAAAGGGCAGGGCGGGGGCGTGGGCGCGGGCAAAACCATGCGGGAATACGAGGGAGGAAAGCCTTGACTAGGAGGGGCGGCATGAGGCTTACAAGTGCCCTTTACGACCCGCGCACGCATGATCCAACACCCTGTCCTTGGCCGCTGAGCCGCTTACTATGGCTACCGAAGATAAATCCGACGGCAAATCGATCGAGGTCGAGGGCAAGATCCTCACGGTGCTCCCGGGCACGATGTTCAAGGTCCAGTTGGCCAACGGCCACGTGGTGCTGGCCCACATCTCGGGCAAGTTGCGCAAGAACTTCATCCGCATCTCCACCGGAGACCGGGTGAAGATGGAGATGAGCCCCTACGATCTCGAAAAGGCGCGGATCACCTACCGCGTGCGCGAGCAGAACCCGAATCCCATGCCGGCGCACCGTCGCCGCTACTGAGCCGCGTCGCCCGAGGCATTGTTTCCTAGACGCCCCTCGCGAGGGGCGTTTTTTGTGTCCGCATGGCCAAGCCCGCGTCCGCACCCAAGCCCGCTTCCTCCGGGAAGTCGCGCGCCTCCGGTCGGGCGGCCGCCCGGGGCGGCGACGGGGCGGAGGACGGCCCGGAGTCTCCGGCGATCCCCGCCGCGATGCGCGAGACGATCGAGGATTTCGGCAACGTGCTCACGCTCGAGCGGGGGCGTTCCGACCACACGGTCGCGGGCTATGAGAGCGACCTGCGGCAGTGCGCGGCCTGGCTGGCGAGCCGGAAGGGCGTGAAGGACTGGGCCGAGGTGGGGCAGGCGCAGGCCATGGACTGGCTGTATTCACTCAGTGGCGACGGAGTCGCGGTGGCGAGCCTCGCGCGCAAGCTCTCCGCCTTGCGCGGCCTGGCGCGGCACCTCGTGCGCGAGGAGTTGCGCGCGGACGATTTCACCGTGCTGCTGCAAGGGCCCAAGCGGGTCCGGCGCGTGCCGGGCATGCTGTCCGCGTCGGAGGTGGAAAAACTGCTTTCGGCGCCCCAGGGCGGGGACGCCTTCGCGCTGCGCGACCGGGCGCTTCTGGAGCTGTTCTATGCTTCCGGCCTTCGCGTGTCGGAACTGGCCGGACTCACCCTCCAGCAGCTCGACCTCGACAACGGCTATCTGCGCGTGTTCGGCAAGGGCGCGAAGGAGCGCGTGGTCCCGGTCGGCGGAAAAGCGGTGGACGCCCTGCGCGTCTATCTGGCGGCCGGACGCCCGTCCTTCGTCCGGACGAAGACCGGCAGCGCGCTCTTTCTCAGCGAACGCGGCGGCGCGCTCTCGCGGAAGACGCTTTGGTTCATCGTGCAGAAATACGCGGAACGGGCCGGAATCGCCCGCGGCGTGAAGCCGCACCAACTGCGGCACAGTTTCGCTTCGCACCTGCTCGGCGGCGGGGCCGACCTCCGTGCGATCCAGGAGATGCTCGGGCACGCCAATCTGGCGACGACGCAGATCTACACCGCGGTGGAGGAGAAACGCCTCGTGGAGCAGCACGCGCGGTTCCACCCGCGCAACCACGAGGGTTGAGTCCCGCCGGGCCTCCGGCTTTCAGCGGACTTCCGCGGGCCGGGCTTCCGCCCAGAGCGGATCAAGCCGCGGGCGCCCCGCGGAGTAGTCCGCCCGCGGACCGTCGAACCGGGTTTCGGTCGCGGTCAGCGCGGTGATCTTGGCGATCATGAAAGTTCGCCAGCCGGGGAGGTGTCCGGACGAGCTGTCCCCGTCGACTTGGTAGCCGTGCAGCACGGCCTCGCCGGCCGCGGGGCTGATCCCGCAGGCATGCGGTTCGACCGTTCGCGACCTGCCTTGATACATGAAGGTCACGATCCGGCGGCTTTGTATGGCGGCGACCAGGCTCTCCCGCGGTGATTCGACGGAAGTCGTGTCCGAGGCGAATGAAACGGCGAGAACCGCAAGCGGTAGGACGAGGCGCAGGCTCAATTTAAACATGCGGCCATAGGGGGCTTGCATCTCATGCAAGTCAGCATCAAAGGCCGCGGTCGGATGAAGTTCGCCGCGTGAAACGGGAGCCGGTCGCTTGTTCGGGAGTGGCCAAGGCGTGAGTTTTGAGTCCCGCTCAGGTCAAACTCCCCGTGCCCCTTTCCCACGCCAAGCTTTCCGTGTTCTATCGCCAACTGGCCCAGCAATTGGCCGCCGGGCTCACCATGGCCGAGGCGCTGCGGGCGCCGTCGCCCGCGCCTGCGCGAGATCGGGACAGGCTCGCGGACATGGCGGAAAACGGCGGCTCGGTCTCCGAGATCATGGCTTCGGCCGGTTCCTGGCTGCCCGAGCGGGACCGACCCTTTCTGATCGCGGGCGCGGGCTCGGGGCGATTGCCGCTCGTTCTGGCTAATCTCGCCGATCGCCACGCCCAGATATCGTCGACGCGCCGGCGCGTGTTTTTCGCTTCGGCCTATCCGCTGTTCGTGTTCCACGTCGGCGCGCTGCTGCTGCCCTTCCTTCGGATGATCGATTTCGAAAAGGGCCTCGAATGGAGCACGGCCGGCTACGTGGGCGGCTTGCTCGCGGTTTTGGTGCCGGCGTGGGGCGGAGCGGCTTTGCTCTGGACGCTGGTCCGACGCGGCAATCCGGCGGCGCATGCGCTGCTGGATTTGTTGCCGGCGATCGGCGGCTACCGCCGCCACCAATCCCTGGCGGATTTCGCCTTCGCCCTCGGCAACCTGCTCGAGGCGGGCACGCCCATCGGCAAGGCCTGGTCCGACGCCGGGGTGATTTCACGCGCCCCGAGGCTGCGCCGGGCCGCGGAACGCATCTGCGAGCATATCGAGCAGGGGCGCTCGCCGGGGACCTATCTGGGCGCGACCGGCGCCTTCCCCGATGATTTCGCGTCCCGCTACCAGACGGCGGAACGGGCGGGCGCCTTGGAGGCCTCGCTGCTCGCGTTGGCGTCCGAGCATCAGGAGCGCGCCAACGGCCGCCTCGCCGCCGCCTCGATGCTTTACCCGGGCCTGCTCTTCGCGTGCGTCGCGGCCATGATCGCCTATCTGGTCATCGGTTTCGTGCTCAAATACGTGGACACGCTCAACGGCCTGATGAAAGGCCTCTGAATCGTCCCGAGGCCCCCGCTTTTCCGCCCCCATGGACCAATCCGCCCGCGATCCGCTGCACGGCAAAACCCTCGAGCACATCGTCACCTCGCTCGTCGAGCGTTACGGTTGGGAGGAGCTGGGCAGGCGGATCGAGATCCGCTGCTTCACCCACGACCCGAGCGTGAAATCGAGCCTCGTTTTCCTGCGCAAGACGCCCTGGGCGCGGAGCAAGGTGGAGCAACTCTACGTGTGGACTTCGCGGAACTCCGGGGCTTGACGCGCGGGGAGGGGCGCGAGCGTCCACGACCACGATACCTCGGTCGCGCGCTTGCGCGGCGGCGGGGCTGTGTTCTCGTGATGGGCTCATGTCGCTCGCCCACGCCGCTCTGAAGGACGCCTTCGCGAAGACCTCGTTGTTCGAGGACAAGACATGGCGGCTCGCTCCCGAGCCCTGGCCGCTCACGCCCGGGCAGCTCGACGAGCTCCGCGAGATCGGGGCCGCCTGCCTCGACTACCACCGCGCGCTCGAGGCGCTCTATCTGCGCAGCGCCGGCGGGAAAAACCTGTTGCGCAACAAACCCCTGCTGGCGCCCTGGGTCGCGGAGTATCTCGATCGCGGCAAGCCCGAGGCGCTCGTGGCGCACGCGCGCGATCCGCGGAACCGCGGAGCGATGCCCGCGGTGCTGCGTCCCGACCTCCTGCTCACCGACGAGGGGTGGGCTCTCACCGAGCTGGACTCCGTGCCCGGAGGCGTCGGTCTCACCGGGTTCCTGAACCGATTGTATTCGGAAACCGGCGACATCGTGGGGGCGGACGACGCGATGGTGCGCCGTTTCCACGAGGCGGTCTCGGCGCTGCGCTCCGACATCCGCAATCCGCTCGTCGCGCTGGTGGTGAGCGAGGAGGCGGCGACCTACCGTCCCGAAATGGAGTGGTTGGCGGAGCAGTTGCAGCTGCTCGGGAAGCGGGTGTTCTGCCTCTCGCCCGACGATATTTTCCCTCTGGGGCCGTCGCTTTGCTTCGATCTCGAGGGCAACCCGGAGAAGATCGACATCATCTACCGGTTTTTCGAGCTCTTCGATCTGGAGCGCATTCCGACCGCGCACTATTTTTTCGAATCCTGGGCGGCGGGCGAGGTGGCGATCACGCCTCCGATGCGGCCCTTTCAGGAGGAGAAGCTCGGACTCGCGCTGTTCCACCATCACCTGCTGCAGGACTACTGGGCGGAGGCTTTACCCGCGAAGTCGCGCGAGCGTTTGAAGTCCTTGATCCCGGCCTCGTGGGTGGTGGATCCGACGCCCTTGCCGCCGGGGGCCACGCTGGTCGGCCCGAGCGTCGGCGGCCGGCCGTTGAGCGACTGGCGCGGGCTGGTCGACGCGTCCAAAAAGGAGCGAGAGTTGATCCTGAAAATATCCGGCTTTCACGAGACGGCCTGGGGGGCGCGCAGCGTCGCCTACGGCGCGGATTGTTCGCGCGAGGAATGGCAGTCCGCGGTCGACATCGCCATCGCCGACGCTCCGCGCAATCTCCACGTGCTGCAAAGTTATCGTAAGCCCCGTCGGGCGGGCCATGCGCTTTATCCCGTCGCGGGAGGCGAGGCGGCGTCCGAATCAGGGCGGCTCCGGCTTTGCCCGTATTACTTTGTCGCCGGCGACAAGGCGGAGCTCGGCGGCGCGCTGGCGACGTTTTGTCCTCCGGATAAAAAAATCATCCATGGCATGCAGGACGCCGCGTTGCTGCCCTGCGCTCGCCGCGAGCCGATGCCGTCCGCCCCGCCCGCGTCCGCATCCGGGGCGGTGACCGCCTGAGTGGCGGATGCCACGCGAGCCCGTGTGGATCACATTTCCCGGAGTATGGCGCGAAGCACCTTCACGGCGTGCACCGAGGTGGCGTGTTCGGTGGAGTCGGCGGCGTTGCGCTCGCCCGGCGCCTGTCCGCCGGCGAGATCGCTGAGCGCGCGCACCGCGAGGAAGGGGATCTCGTTGGTGTAGCACACGTGCGCGTAGGCGGTGCTCTCCATATCGAGGCAGCGAGCCCGCCAGGTTTTGAAGACGAACTCGCGGTATTCGCGATTGTCCATGAACACGGTCCCGCTCACGCCGGTTCCTCCCACGGTGACGTTGATAGGACGGCCTGATCCCGCGCTTTTCAGCGGGCCGGCGGTCTTGATCGCCCGCCGCGCGACTTCGATCAGGCCGGGGTCGGCCGGGAAGCTCGGCACGCGTTCGAATTCCGTCTTGTCCGCGCGGATCGCGACCATCTCGTCCGGGAAGATCATGCCGAAGTTGGGGTAGCGTTGCTTGAAATACTCCGCGGTGACCCAGCCGGCGCCCTCGGGTTTCGGATTAAAGTAGGCGGCTTCGCAATGGTAGGCCCAGCGCTCCGGCACGACGACGTCCCCGATGCGCAGCGACGGATCGATACCCCCGGCGACACCGGCGAAGAGCACATGGGTTATGGGCAGACGATCCAAGGCGAGTTGGAGCGCCATGGCGGCGTTCACGAGGCTCATGCCGGTCTCGAACACGACCACGTCCTTGCCCTCGACGATACCGCGCCGATAGCGGAAGCCTTTGACTCGTTCCACGGTGAATCCTCCTTGGTCGAGACCGAACTCCGCGATCATGGCGTCCGTTTCAGGCGGGTAGGCGCTGAGGATCGCGACGAGGGGAGCGGCTGGCTTTCCGGACGTCCGGCTCGAGGTCCGTGCGGCTGATTCGCCCCAGCCGGCCGGAGCCGGCAGGATGAGCACGAAGGCGAGGACGAGTAGCCTGAAAAAAGGCCGGTTCGGGATCGAAGATTGCATCGCGCCCGCTTCAGCAGCGCGGGTGCCTGACGATGGCGACGAAGACGGCGACAAATAGGCGAAAGCGCGGAAAATTGGTGTTTACTCGGCGCGTGCGGGCGCTCCATAACGTCCGCCCTTCCTGTTTGGGGCAGTAGCTCAGTTGATAGAGCGCTTCGTTCGCAATGAAGAGGTCGTGGGTTTGATTCCCATCTGCTCCACCAAGGTAAAAGGACGCTTATAGGCGTGATTATGGATGAATTCTGGACAGAATTTGGGGCTCAGGAAAACGAGCAAGGTCAAAGGCGTCCGCGGAAGCTACCATCTTGAGCTCTCGGAAGGCGCTTGTGTGGTCCACTTCAGGTGAAGGGCGGATCTTACGAGGACCACCTGGACGCGAAAGCCTCGCCCGTGCTCGAACTACGCCGCATGTGGGCGAAGGGCGACGCCGCCGCCTCGTGGTCGATGCTTTCCGCGGAGTCCTCTTCCGACAACCGGCTCGCCACCTCGCGCACACGGCTGGAGGACGAGTATTTCCTCTACGGGATCGTCCCCCCCGCGGCGCCTTACCAAAGCCCCGAACTGCCTCCCGGACCGCTGCACGACAAGGCGCCCCACCAGGGGACGATTTCGAGCTTCAACGAAGGCACGTCCGTCTCCATGCACGCCCAAGGCGACGTGAACGTGCAGACAATTTCCTTCGGCGCGGTGTTTGGCGCCCGGGCAAGCGGGCGGAGCGCGAAAACGGACATTGGCACGCGGATCTTCAGGCCGGTCTTTCGGCCAATTTCGCCGACCTCGATTACAAGCAAGAGATCACGATCGTCGATGGCGACGAGGTTGCCGTGCTGAAGGACTCCTTCGAGCGCGATACCATCCGGCTGGGTTATTATGCGTCGGCGGATGCCGGCCTGCCCGTGAACAAGACCGTCGATCTGGTTTTACGCGCCCGCTACGATCTCCTTCCTGAGATGCATCTGGGCAACGACTCGGTCTCCGCCTTGGTGGACGTTTCCGGCTGGTCGATCTGGCTCGGCTGCTCCAGGCGCTGGTAATGCGATGCCGCGGGAGGGCGGCCTGCTCCCTCCCGACCGAAGGCCCCGGACATACGTTCGGGGCCTTTGCTTTTCCCCGGCCTCGCTTGGCAACCGGGCTCGGGGCTTGCGGAGCGCCGGTCCGCCCGGATGTTTGGCGAACACCTTTTCCCATGGTCGCCGACATCTTTGCCGCCGCTTCTTCCGGATCCCGCAATCCGTTTCTCGACGAGTCATTCCTCATCCGATGGGGCGCGCATACCGCGGATCACGTCGTGCCCGGCGTCGAGAGCGCGCTCGCCGAGGCCGAGGCACGTATAAACGGGATCATCGACGATCCGGCGCCCGCCAGTTTCGAGAACACCTTTCTCGCCCTGGAAAAGGCCACCGAGTCGCTGAATTTCGCCTGGGGCAAGGTCACCCACCTTCAATCGGTCGCCGACTCGCCCGCGCTGCGCGAGGCGCACAACGCGGTGCTGCCGAAGGTCTCGGCCTTTTTCGCCGGCATCCCGCTCAACCCCGCGCTCTGGGCCCGCCTCAAGGCCGGTGCTGAATCGCCGAGCGGCCGGGCTGTCGACGGGGTTTGGGCGCGCCTGCGGGACGAGACGCTCGCCAGCTTCAGGGAGGCCGGGGCCGACCTGCCCGCGGAGCGGCGCGCCCGTCTCGAGGCGATCGAGTCCGAACTCGCGCAGCTCACGCAGAAATATTCCGAGAACACCCTCGATTCGACCAACGCCTGGCAGCTCGTGGTCGCGGACGAGGCGCGCCTCGAGGGACTGCCCGCCAGCGCGATCGCGGCGGCGCGCGATTCGGCGCGCAAAAAGGGCTTGGGCGACGATCAAAATCCGGCCTGGCGTTTCACGCTCCACATGCCGTCCCAGGAGCCGGCTATGCTCCATGCCGACGACGAAAGCCTCCGCCGCGAAATCTGGACCGCCGCCACCGCGGTGGGCGCCGAGGCCGAGGGCGGCAAGTGGGACAACGGCCCGCTCGTGCAAAAGATCCTGGCCTTGCGCGCGGAGAAAGCCGCCCTGCTCGGGAAGAAAAACTTCGCCGACCTCGTGCTGACGCGTCGCATGGCCCGAGAGGGGGCGACCGCGCTCGCTTTCGTGACGGATTTCGAGACGCGTTGCCGCAAGGCTTTCGCCCGCGAGTGCGGCGAATTGGAGGCCTTCAAGGCCGGGCGGAGCGGCGGCGTTCCCGCGCGGCTGAAGGCCTGGGAAGTTTCCTACTGGTCGGAAAAGCTGCGTCAGGCCCGGCATTCCTTCGACGAAGAGCAGCTGCGGCCCTACTTCGAGGTCGGGCGCGTGCAGGCCGGGCTCTTCGAGCTGGCGCGACGGGTCTTCGGGCTGCGCATCGCGGAGAAAGCGGTGGCGCCCGAGGCGTTGTGGCACGGCGACGTGAAATTCTACGAGCTGCACGACGAGGCGGGGCGCCATCTCGGGTCCTTTTACGCCGATTGGCATCCGCGCGAGTCGAAGCGCGGCGGCGCCTGGATGGGCTATCTCGTCACGGGCGGACCGCGCCCGGACGGGGGACGCGCGCCGCATCTCGGCTACATCTGCGGCAACATGTCGCCTCCCACCGAGGGGCGTCCCGCCCTGCTCACGCACCGCGAGGTGGAGACCGTGTTTCACGAGTTCGGCCACCTGTTGCATCACCTGCTTGGCGAGGTGCCGGTGAAATCGCTCAACGGCGTCAACGTCGCCTGGGACTTCGTCGAGCTGCCTTCGCAGATCATGGAAAACTGGTGCTGGGAGCGCGAATCGCTCGATCTTTTCGCGCGCCATCATGAGACCGGCGCGCCGATCCCGGAGGAGTTGTTCCGAAAAATGGTCGGCGCGCGGAACTTCCGGGCCGCCTGCGCCGCGATGCGTCAGGTGCAGTTCGCCAAGATGGATCTGCTCCTGCACATCCGCGCGGACGAATTCGTCGACGGCGACCTCGAGGAGAAGGCGCGCGCGCTCGTCGCGGATTGCATGATACCGACCGAGCCGGCGGCGCGCACGATCGTGCGTCGCTTCGGCCATCTGTTTTCCGATCCGGTGGGTTACGCCGCCGGCTACTATTCCTACAAGTGGGCGGAGGTGCTGGAGGCCGACGCTTTCACGCGCTGGAAAAAGGAGGGCGTGTTCTCGCGCCGGGTCGGAGCGGAGTTTGTCGAACACATCCTGAGCAAGGGCAACTCGGCGGATGCGGCGGAACTCTTCCGCCGCTTCATGGGACGCGACGCCGACTCGCGCGCCCTGCTAGAGCGTTGCGGACTGGCGGGTGCCGAGGAGGAGACCGGCGCGGTGCGCGTCTGACCGCAAACAGGATAGGCGCGGAACCAGAATCAAACGGCTTCACGCCCCCTGAGACGATCCGCCGACATGAACGAGCCCGAAAGCCGGCCCGCGCCAGACGCTTCGCGCGTCCGTCCGCATCGCCGGCGGCGGCGCGGGTTCGCGGCGGCTTTGGTTGCGTTCGGCGTCGTGCTGGCCGCGGCGAGCTTCGATTTCTGGTCGGTCTCGCTCGCGGAGCTTTGGCTGGGGCGCGTCGATTATGCGCTGCGCCGCACGGCTCCGGGTCGCACGGTGGAGTGGGAGGGGCTCGCTTGGTCGGACGCGTCGTCCGGACTGCGGGTGCGGGCGGCGCACCTTCGCGTCAGCGCGCCGTGGCGGCTCTTGCGAGAGCGAAAAGTCCGGGCGGAGGGGGCCGGCTGGGAAATCGATCTCCCCGATCCAGTCGGGACGCCGAAGACGGAGTCGACCGCATCGCAGGCGAAGGCGTGGGAGACATGGGTGCCGTTCATTCGCCAGGCGGGGCTGGAATGGGAACGCCGCGTGGGCGAGCTGCGCTTGCGCGGAGGGATCCTGCGCTTCGCAGGCGAAGAGATCGAGATCGAGGACCTTTGGGTCAAAGGCGGCGTGGTGAGCGCGACTTTTCGCGTGCGCGGTCAGACGCTCGAAGTGGAGTCGGATCTTCAAATCGGCGCACTCTGGGGGAAATGGCGGGATGCGGATCTTCGTTTTCACGTGGAGGCCTGGCCGGATCGGGCGCGGGCGGAGTTGGATTGGGCCGGTAACCAGGCGCGGCTCGCGGCCACTTTTGCGGAAGGGGAATGGCTGCCGGCGACTTGGCGCGTGACGGGCGACGACTGGCGGGTTCCGGCGCAGCGGCTAGGCGTGAAGCAGACGGCTTACGACGAGCTGACCGGGAACTTCGAGGCCAAGGGCGATGGCGGCCGCTTTGCGATCCGCGCGCACGCGACCGCGCGGCCGAAGGCGGCAGGGACGCCGCCGCTTCGGATCGAGGCGGCGGGAGGCGGCGATGAGCACGAGTGGCGGCTTGAGCGACTGGAGTTGGAGGCGCCGCAAGCGAAGGCGCGGCTGAGCGCGCCCATCGGCTGGGTTTGGCATGGCGGCTGGAATATCTCGGGCGAACCGGTCTTCGCGTGGGAAGCGGATCTGGCGCCCTTGAGCGGTGGCGAGTTGCGGGGCCGGATCGCGGGCGATGCGCGCTGGAGCCCGGGCGGCGAGTCCGGGGCCCGACTGCGCTGGGAGGCACGGGGATCGGATATCGCGTGGAGAACGATCGAGAACGCGCGACTCACGCTCCGGGGCGAATCCGACGCCGGGGCCACGACCTTGGCCAAGGCGATCATCGAGGCGGGAGATGGCTCGCGCGTCGATGGGCGCGGCCGCTTTATTCATGCGACGCGGGCGTTTGAGGGCCTGAGCCTGCGCGCGACGATACGCGGCGACCTTTTCAAGCCATGGCTGCCGGATGGCGCTTCTTTCGGACGGCTGGAAACCGAACTAAAGGGAGGCGGCGTCTGGCCAAGTCTGTCGCTCGACGGTTTTTTCGTGGCACGCAACCTGGTCTGCGCCGGCTGGACCGCGGACGAGTTTCGCGTCGAGGCGGGAGGCGTCCTCGGTGGGCGCGGGAAGGGCCGCATGGAAGCGAGCCGCGGCGGCGCGCGTCTGGCCGGGCAGGTGGAATGGACGCCGACCGGCGCGCGGGTGGGGGAGTTTTTTCTGCGCCGGTCCGATGGCGCTGAGTTACACGCGAGCGAGCCGGCGGCGATCGAGTGGACGTCAGGCTCGGAGCGCGTGGAAGCGGTTTTGGCGGAGGCCGGAAAAGCCCGGCTCGCGGTCAAGTGGCGGGCCGATTCGGACGCTTCGGTTCAACTTCGCGACGCGGGCTCCGATTGGTTGAACGATTGGCGGTCGGATCACGATCTCCCCGCGGTCGTCATTCGCCGCCTCGAGGCGAAGGCGGGCGTGGACGCGGAGGGTTGGCTGTGGGCGGAGGGCGAACTGGATGCGCTATGGCGGTCTCCGGCCGGGGAGGTGTGGGCGAAAGGCGAGGGACGGCTGGACGCGGAGGGCGCACGGATCGCGGTCGTGGAGGCGGGCAGGGAGGATGAACTTTTGTTGAGCGGCGCGGGTTTCGCGCCCTGGCGCTTCCGCGCGGGAGGCGGTGCCAACCCTGAAGCGACTCCCGTCGGGCATTGGGATTTGAAATTGGAAACCCGCCCCGGTGCCGCCTGGTGGAACGAGCTCGCGCAGGTGGCGAATCTCGGACTCGAGGGGCCGGAGCTCAGTCTTCGGATCGAGGGAGACGCGGACGCGCCTCGCGGAACCGTTGTGCTCGGGGCCGGGCGGATGCGGCTTCGCGGCGAGGGGCTTCCGGAGGACGGGCTGGAGCTGCGTTCGCTCCGGGCGGAGGCGGTGTTGGCAAAAGACGAATGGATTCTGCGCGGTCTGCGGGCGGCGGTGGACGGCCAGGCGGTGGAGGCGGAGGGACGGCTTGCGTTCGCGAAGGGCGACCGGGATCGCCTGCGTGCGCACCCTTACCTGTGGTTGCGCGATCACGCGGAGGCCCGGGTGAGCGTTCCGAGGGCGGAGGTGGCGGCCTTCGCGCGTTACCTGCCGACCTTGCTCGCTCCGCAAGGCGAGCTGACGGCGGAGCTTCGGCTCGGTCCCGGGGCGAGGCTCGACGGCATCCTGGCGTTGTCCGGAGCGGCCACCCGGCCGCTCGGAGGCTTCGGCGTTTTGCAGGACGTGGAGGTCGCCCTGAAGCTTGCCGGACTGGATGTGCGCATCGAAAAAATGCGGGCGACCGCGGGCGGACAGGAGTTGGTCGTCACGGGCGGGGCGCGACGGGTGCCGGGGCGCATGCCGGCGCTCGATCTGGAGGTGAAGGCGAAGCGTTTTCCGCTCTTGAGAAAGCCCGGGCTTTTGCTGCGCGGGGATTTGGATCTTTCCGTGAAAACCCTCGAAGACGGCCGCACCAAGCTCGGCGGCGAAGTTCGTCTGCGCGACAGTCTGTTTCTGGCGGATATCCGATCCTTCATCGGCTCCGGTGGCGGGCGAGGCGAGGGGGCGGCGCGTTCGCGTCCGCCGTATTTCTCGGTGGAGACCCCGCCTCTGGCCGACTGGGAACTGGGTCTGCGCGTGGGCGGAGAGCGCTTTCTCCGCATGAGGACGCCGGTTTTCGAGGGCACGGGCTCGGCCCGCTTCGACCTCGCGGGGACGATGCGCGAGCCCCGCGCCGCGGGGGAGTTTCGCGTCGACCGCGGCAGCATCTTGTTTCCCTTCGCGAGCTTTTCGGTGCAAGAGGGCGCGGTGCGGCTCAAGGCAAGCGATCCCTACACCCCGGTGCTCGATTTCCGCGCGACGGGACGGAGACTGGGCTATGATTTACGACTCGAGCTGGCCGGAACCGCGGAGGCCCCGCAAATGCAGCTGACCTCGAGCCCCCCGCTCGACGCGGAAACGGTGCTTTTGATGGTGAGCGCGGGTTCCCCTCCGGAGCAAGGAGTGGGCGCGGCTTCCGGCACGCAGCGTCTTGCGGCGGTGGGCGCCTACGTGGGGCGTGATCTTTTGCGCGGTTTGGGGCTGGGCGGCACGGATGAAGAGCGCCTGACCCTGAGCTCGGGCGAAAAAGTGTCGCGCGCGGGTCGAGAGACCTACGGTTTCGAGTTCAAGTTGACCGACGATTGGGCTCTGACCGGTGAATATGACGAGTTCGATGCCTACAACGTGGGAGTGCGGAGGCGCTTCGGCCCGCGTCCGGGCGCCGCCGATGAGCGAACCAACGAGGCGGAAAACGCGCAGGGCGCGGGTGGATCGGAGGTCGGCGATGGGCGCTAATCGGAATCGAATGGTCTTCGCGCTGGCGCTGCTCTTCGCCGCGGCTAGCGGAGCGCCTCTGCACGGAAAACCGGTCGAGGTGAACGTGTCGGGCTTCGGCTTGCTGAAGAATCGCGAAATGCGGCAATCCCTGCGGCTCCTGCTCGGGGACGGCACCGCGCGGGAGACCGTGGACGCGTCGTTCATCGAGGACGCCGCGCTGGTGTTGAACTCGGAACTGGTTGAGCAGGGCTTTTTCGCGGCGAGGGTGGCGGCTGTCTGGACCGACCAGGATGGATGCGAAAACCGCGCGGAGATCGACGCCGAGCTGAGCCGCCCTCTGCCTCGTCCGCTGACCGCGACGCGGTTGCGTCTCGAGGCGATGCCTGGGCGGAGAGCGGTGGTTTCCGACGTGCGCATCGGCGGGCTGACGGCGATGAGCGAGAATGCGGCGAAGGCCTTTTTCCTCCCCCGTTCGGGCTGGTTCACCCCCGCTTCGGTCCGGGCTTGGTCCGCGGAGCGCGCGAAGCGAGGCGCCGCCCAGCTTCGCGAGGCGTTGCGCGCGCGCGGCTACGCGGAGGCGAGGGTGGAGATTACGGACACGAAAATCGACCGCGACACCGGCGACGTGAATCTCGCGGTCGGAGTCGAACCCGGACCGCTCTGGCGCGTCCGCGGGTGGCGGGCCGACATCTCCGGCGGCGACGGCGTGCCGGACGCGAAGCCGAGGGGGATCGTCGGCGCGATATGGACGCGAGGTTGGGCCCAGGACCAGGCGCAGGCGATACGCAGCCTGTATTACGAAAAAGGATACGCCGATGCGCGCATAAGCGTCGTGGCGGAACCGGCATCGGCGGAAGCCGACGGGGAGCGGCCGGTCACGGCGGTGGCCCGCATCGCCACGGGGGCGCCCGCGGTGATCGGCGCCGTTCGAAGCGAAGGCGCGGACCGGACGCGGCCTGGCGTAATCGAGTCGCGACTGCGTTTGATGCCCGGGGCGCCCTATGATCCGCAGGCGATCGACGCGGCGCGTTTGCGCCTGGCCCGGCTGGGGGTGTTCCGGCGCGTGGAAGCCGCCGGCGAGCCGGGAGATGCGTCCGGGACGCGCGATGTGGTTTTTCGCGTGACCGAGGAGCCGGACTGGCAGGCCGCCTGGACGCTCGGCTGGGGGAGCTACGAGCAGTTGCGCGGAGGGCTGGAGTTGGGGCGCACGAACCTGTGGGGCTTGGCGCATCGGGATCGCGTCGAGCTGGGCCAGTCGATGAAGGCGTCTCGCGGCGAGTATCGTTACACGGTGCCGACGCTTTTTGACGACACGGTGGAGGGCTCGGCCCGGGTTTTCGGCCTGAGGCGCGAGGAGCCGTCCTTCATCCGTCTGGAGTATGGCGCCGGAGTGGAGGCCTCGCGAGAGGTGCCATGGATCGAGGCGCGCGGCACGGCGGGCCTGAGCTACGAGGTGCTGCGCGCCGACGACGTGGAACTGGGCGTGGCGGGCGACGAGGCGACGGAGACGGCGGTGTCGGCGTTGACGCTGGGTCTGACCCGCGACCGACGGGACAATCCGATTCGTCCACGAAGCGGCCAGCGCTGGACGATTCGCACGGAGACCGCGCTTCCTGAACTGGGTAGCGAAGTCCGCTACGAACGCGTCGAGGCGGCCTGGTCCTGGCATCGCCCTTTGGTGGGCGAGGACCGCTGGATCCACCTCGGCGTGTCGCACGGGCTGGTCGCGGACGGCGGTGATCGCGTGCCGGTGAACAAGCTTTTTTTCCCGGGTGGCGAGAGCTCGATCCGCGGTTACCTGGAGGGAGAGGCGGCGCCGCGCGACGCGGGCGGACGCTTTGTCGGCGCCCGAAGCGTGTGGTTGGCCAACCTCGAGTTCGAGCAGGTCGTCACCGGCCGCTGGACGACGATCCTGTTTTCCGACACGTCCGGCGCCTCGGTCGATATCGGGGACTGGCCGGGGAGCGAGGTGTTGAGCTCGGCGGGATGTGGCCTGCGCTACCAGTCGCCGATCGGGCCGATCCGGTTGGAGTATGGCTGGAACCTGAACCGCCGGGAGTTGGATCCGCCGGGGACGCTGCACTTCTCCATCGGATTTCCGTTTTAAAGCAAGGAGGCGCACCCAGGACGAAACCGCTCGTGAAGAAGCGGCGGCGGGAATTGGTGTGGCCGTCGGCCGGGCACGCGGGCTAGGTCACGGTCGTCATGATTATCGCCGATCTTGCAAAAATCCCGGGCGGGACCTTTCCCGCGCAACGCTGGGGCCGCGGTCTTGTGGGCCAGGCCACGCAACCCATCCAGGCCAAGGGCTTTTCGATGGGGTTCTCCGTTCTCGCCCCCAAGGGCGGCCAGGTGCCCTGGCACAATCAGGAGCAGGAGGAGGTTTACTTCATCGTGCAGGGCGAAGGGCAGATCTGCGTCGATAACGAGTGCTCGCCGATCAAGGCCGGGCAGGCGGTCTACATGCCGCCGGGCAAGTTTCACCAGCTGACCAACACCGGTGACGAGCCGATGCACATGATCTATGTGTATTGCCCCGGCGGTGACGTCGCGCACTGGCGCCAGGAGCTCGCGGGCACCTTGCCCGTGGCCGGCACCGGCGACATTCCGCCGCTGCCTCCCGGCGCGGAACCCCAGTGGACGAAGGTCGAGCCGAAGACCCTCGGCTAAACCGCTTGGGTCGGCACGGAGACGACCGCCGCGGCGCCCCGTCCGCGGATCGTTCCATTCACGGCCTCATTTCTGGCGCCACGCGCTGGGGGTGAGGCCGGTTTGTTTGCGGAACCAGCGGGCAAAGTAATTGGGATCGTCGAAGCCGGCCTTGGCGGCGGCCGCTCCGACATTGGGCAACTCGCGCAGGGCGGCCTGGGCGGCCTGGAGCCGCTCCTGGTCCCGCAGGCCGCGCAGTCCGAGCCCGTGCTCGCGTTTCAGGCGCCGCGTAAGGGCGTCGCGGACGTAACCGGTTTCGCGCGCGATCTCCGCGAGGGCTTTTTCCGAGCGCAGGCTTTCGCGAACCCGCACGACCAGCGGCGAGGGCTCGGTCAGCGGAGGGGCCTCCTCCGCGCGCGGAGGTTCGAGCAGTCGGGCGACCACGGAAAGGACGGCGGGGTAGTCCGAAAGCGTTAGACTGCCCTTGGTCGGGACGCGCGCCAGCAGGGCATGCAGTTCGTTGAGCGCCTGTTGCGGCAGGTGACGGTGCAGGACGCGGGTGCCGCCTCGACGTTCGTAGTCCAGCGCGAGGCAAAGCGGACGACTGGTGCCGGACATCGCGAACCCATGGTCCACCCCGGGCGGGATGAGGAAGAGATCGCCGGCCCGGGCCTCGACCCTCCGATCACGGATGATCTGCAGTCCCTCGCCGGAGAGGTAGAGGATCAGCTGATGGTAGGGGTGATTGTGCGGCGCGACCTCGGCGTCGCGGTGTCGGTTGAGCTGCAGTTTGCGCAGCACGAAACCTAGGGCGTGGATCTCGATTTTTTGGACGAGCAGGGGACTCCAGGCGAGCATGGGGTGGCGGGAAGAGGCTTGGCGGGTGCGTGCTAGCAGGAGTCGGGATTGTTCTAACCGCAAGCAAGCGGTTCAGGTATGTTTGTAGCCGCCGGACATCCACCCCTCCGGCGCACCCCAAATCCACCTCGACCTTTCCACCACATGACCACGCACAAAGTCGGCATCATCATGAACGGCGTCACGGGACGCATGGGCACGAACCAGCACCTGCTGCGTTCCATCAAGGCCATCATCGATCAGGGAGGCGTTAAGCTGAACGACTCCGAGGTCATCATGCCCGATCCGATCCTCGTCGGCCGCAGCGCATCCAAGCTCGCCGCGCTGGCCCTTCGCGCCGGCCTGCCCGAGGAGCGCATCACGACCAACCTCGACGCCGCGCTCGCTGATCCGAACAACAAGATTTACTTCGACGCCTGCCTCACCGGCCAACGTCCCGTCGGCGTCCGCAAGGCCATCGCCGCCAAGAAACACATCTACTGCGAGAAGCCGACCGCCACCACCTCCAAGGAGGCGCTCGCGCTCTACAACGAGGTCAGCGCCGCCGGCCTCAAGAACGGCGTCGTGCAGGACAAGCTCTGGCTGCCCGGTCTCGTGAAGCTCAAGTGGCTCATGGACCAAGGCTTCTTCGGCAAGATCCTCTCCGTGCGCGGCGAGTTCGGCTACTGGGTCTTCACCGGCGAGCACGAGAAGCTGCAGCGCCCCTCGTGGAACTACCGCAAGGAAGAGGACGGCGGCATCATCGTCGACATGATCTGCCACTGGCAGTATGTCATCCAGAACCTCTTCGGCGACATCAAGAGCCTCACCTGTCTGGGCGCCACCCACATCCCCCAGCGTTGGGACGAGGCCGGCAAGCCCTACAAGTGCACCGCCGACGACGCCGCCTACGCGACCTTCGAGCTGAAGAACGGCGTGATCTGTCACTTCAACTCCTCCTGGGCCACCCGCGTCGATCGCGACGATCTCCTCACGCTCCACGTCGACGGCACGCACGGCACCGCCGTCGCCGGTCTGCGTGATTGCAAGGCCCAGTCCATCGCCGCCACGCCGCGCTGCATCTGGAATCCCGACATCGACAGCCCGGTCAAGTATCGCGACGGTTGGACCCGCGTTCCGGACCAGGGGATCTACGACAACGCGTTCAAGGTCCAGTGGGAGCTCTTCCTCCGCCACGTGGTCAAGGACGAGCCCTTCCCCTGGAACCTCAAGGAAGGCGCCAAGGGCGTGCAACTCGCCGAGCTCGCGCTCGAGAGCTGGGCCCAGCGCCGCTGGCTCGACGTCCCCGCCATCTAAGCGGACGCGATCCTGTCGCCCGCGTTGATATTTCGTGGTTTCCGTGTGGTGCGGAAGCCACGGAAATTACCCCGAGTGGTGATTTGGCCGGCGTGGTTACAAACCGCGCCGGCTTTTTCATGACCATCCGGTTCCGCTTGCAAAGGCGGGCGCTCCGCACGTCTTACGCCACAACTTTCAAACCTCTATTCGCCATGACTGGTATTGGTATCTGGATACTCCTCATCATCGTTCCCATGCTTTTCGGCCTGTATGCGCAGATGCGCATCCGCAGCGCCTATACGAAGAACGCGCAGGTCGCCTCGCGCGGCGGCATCACCGGCCGCGAGGCGGCGGAGGCCGTCATACGCTCGGCCGGCATCCATGACGTCAAAATCATCGAGGTTCCCGGCGAGCTGACCGACCACTACAACCCTGTCACCAAGGAACTCGCGCTTTCCGAGCACAACTACCATGGACATAGCCTCGCCGCGCTGGGCGTGGCGGCCCACGAAGCCGGCCACGCGATCCAGCACAAGGTCGGCTACTCCATGATGAAGGTGCGCCAGACGCTCGTGCCCTCGACCCAGATCGCGGCCAGCGTGTCCACCTATGTGGTGACCGCGGGCATCTTCCTGCTGAGCTTCCTGCGCAGCCCGATGGGCTACAATCTGCTCGCGATCGGCGCGATCGCGCTGGCGGTGATCTGCCTTTTCCAGTTCGTGACCCTGCCCGTCGAGTTCGACGCCAGCCGCCGCGCCAAACAGCAGTTGGTGAATCTCGGCATCCTGGATCGCGACGAGATGGGCGGAGTCAACGAGACACTCGACGCGGCCGCGCTCACCTACGTGGCCGGCTTCGTGGCGGCGCTCGGATCCCTCCTGCACGTGTTGCTGATCCTCTCGGGTCGTCGAAGCGACGATTGATGGACCGGGCGGTTGACGGGACCGGACAAACCCCCGTTTCACCCGGGCGCTCCCCGATCGGGGGGAGCGCCTTTTGTTTTTATCCTCGGAAAGACGTCGGGGAAACTCCGACGGGCGCCGCCCTAGAAGAGCCAGACCCTCGGGATGACGACCAGCGCCACCGCCATGCAGGCGAAGTTGAGGGGCAGGCCGATCTTCACGAAATCACCGAATTTGTAGCCGCCGACGCCATACACGTAGGTGTTGGTTTGGTAGCCGATCGGGGTGGCGAAGGCCACGGAGGCGGCGAACATCACCGCGATGACGAAGGGTTCGTGATGGACGCCCAGCCTCTGGGCGATGCCGAGGGCGATCGGGATCATCAACGCGGCGACGGCGTTGTTTGAGAGGAGCTCGGTGAGCACCATCGTCACGAAGTAGATCGCACCAAGGACGAAGAACGCCTTGTGCTCGGGCGGGACGGCGTGCTCGGCGAATGCGACGATGTTGCCGGCCAGCCAGGCCGCGGCGCCCGTGCGCTCGAGGGCCAGGCCCATGGCGAGCATGCCGAAGATGATGAAGAGGACGGGCCATTCGATGGCGTCGTAGGCCTCCTTGGGTTTCAGGACACCGGCGGCGCAGACGAGCACGCAACCGGCGAGGGCGCCGAGCTCGATCGAGACCACGTCGAAGCACTCGCCCAGGATGACGCCGGCGATGACGCCAAGCACGAGAATGGCCTGGCCGGGCTTGGCCTTGGCGGGAGTGCGGTCGAGGTGGTCGAAAAGGGTGAGGTCGCGATTGCCGGAGAGCGCGTTGATGGCCTGGTCGGTGCCCATCATGAGGAGCACGTCGCCCGGCTCAAGGGGTAGCGTGTCGACTTGTTCGCGCACGTTGCGGCCCTCGCGATGGAGCGCCAGGACGACCAGCCGGTAGCGCTGGCGAAAGTTGATTTCCCGGACGGTGCGTCCGACGAGTTCGGAGCGCGGATTGACGACGGCCTCGACGAGCGAGCCCTCGTGCGCGGCGATCTGCTCGAGACCGAGATTGAGCTCCGTGACGAGATCGATTCCGGCGGCGGCGCGGGTGGCGGCGATGCCCTTGGGGCGGCAGGAAAGGATAAGGCGGTCGCCGGCGCGGAGGAGCGTCTTGTCGGGTTCGAGGTGGAAGGCGATGCCGTCGCGGACGACCTCCAGCACGCGCACCCCGCGGGAAGGCGCGAGGCCGGCCTGGCCGAGGGTCTTGCCGATCGCGGGAGAGTCGGGTTGAACGAAGGCCTCGGTGATGTATTCGCGGCGCTCCTCCTCGGTGAGGATGGAGGTGAGCATTTCCCGGGTGGGCAGGAGGCGGTTGCCCAGCAGTCCCATATACAGGGCGCCCACGAGGGTCATGGGGACGCCGAGCCAGGCCAGTTCAAAGAGGTGGAGCGGCGGCAGGCCCCGGGATTCGATCATGCCTGAAACGACCAGATTCGTGCTGGTGCCGATGAGCGTGCAGACTCCGCCGAGCACGGCGGCGTAGGAGAGGGGGATGAGCAGCTTGGAGGGCGTGAGCTTCATCCGTCGCGCGAGGTTCAGCACGACCGGAAGAAACACGACGACGACCGGGGTGTTGTTGATAAACGCGGAGATCGCGGCGACCGAAATAACGAGGACGACGATCACCACCGAATAAGGCAGGGTTCCGACGTGTTCGACCGCGGCGGATATGCGGTCCACGGCGCCGCATTTCACGAGCGCGGCGCTGAGCACGAACATCGCCGCCACCGTGAAGGGCGCGGGATGGGCAAAGACGCCGAGCGCGTCTTTTTGGGGCAGGAGGCCGCTGGCGACCAAGGCCACGAGAAGGCCGAGCGCGACCAGGTCCGGGGGATACTTTTCCCAAACGAAAAGACCGAAGGTGCCGGCCAGCAGGATGAAAATGAGGACGATTTCCCAAGTCATGAGAAAGGGGCGGCGCAGATTGCGGGGTGCGTCGCGCGGAGCGGCGAGCCCAAATACGCGCAAAGCGAGGGAGCTTTGCCCGAGGGTCAGGCGCCCGAGAGCGAGCCCCGCCCTCGTTCGGTCTGTTGATACCAGCGATAGAAGGCCCAGATCAGTGCCACGAAGGTCACGAACATGCCGCCGAGCTTCATGATGGCGGCGCCCAGCAACTGATCTTGGGCGGGGTCGAAGCCGGTAATGAGTCGCGGAGCGTATTCGTAGGTCGGATAAAGAATTTCCTTCGAGAAGGCGAGATAGGCGAAAAGCGGCGTCATCAAGATCGTGACGCCGATCAAGTAGAGCATCTGGACTGGATGACGGGCGGGCGGAAATTCCGTGCTCGGGCTGAGGAGCGGCCACCAGTAGAGAAGGGCGCCGACGAAAAAGGTGATATGCTCGGCGATATGCACGGGACGTTCGCGCAGAGCCCAGTCGTATAGCGCGGGAATGTGCCAGACCGAGATGATGACGGTATAGCCCAAGGCGCAGCCCATCGGATGGGTGAAGATCCGGAAAAACATCCGCAGGGCGGGTTGCGAGGTCGCCTGGGCGACAAGCCAAGACGGCAGGCCGGTAAGAAACAGGATCGCCGCCGGGTAGATGATCAGCTGGTGCTGCACCATGTGGGCGCTGAGCAGGAATCGTTCACCTGCTTGATCGAGGGGCGAGCCCACTGCCAGATAGAACACGACCAAGGCCGCGTAGAACCGGATCGCGTGTCCCCGCGGGTAGCCTGTGCCGGGAGGAGCGAAGCGTAGCCGGAAGGGCCCGGTCGCGAGCGCATAAAGCCAGCCGAGGACGATGAGACCGCCTACGAGATAGGGTTCGTTGTGCCAGTGGGTCCAGTCGAGCATGGGCGATAACCGGTAGCGGGGCGAGAGAGTCGGCGGAAGAGGAGAATGACCGCCAAAAGTCGCAAGCGGTGCAAAAAGAAAGGGCACCCGCGGCAGGGTGCCCCTTCTTTTGCCTCTGAGTTTGAATCGAGGGGCCTTATTTGGCCTCGGCGGCGCGTTCGGCGTAGATCGTCTGCGCGCTGAGCGGGATGCTGTCCTTGGCGCTGAAGATCGCCATCAGCGCCGCCACGGTGCCGCCGGCCAGAACCAGGCCGATGAAGAAGAGAATGGTGCAGAAGGCTTTGTCGAACTTCAGGTGCATGAACCAGAAGATCACCATCAGGAACTTCACGACCGAGAGGACGACGAGGCTGGAAACAATCAGCCACTTCGCGAGGGGGAGATAGATGAGCACGATCTCCACGCCCGTGATGACGGCGAGGATCATGGCGATCTGCACAAAGATGTGGAACTTGCCGTCATCGTGATGATGGGCGGCGGCCGGAGCGGTGGCGGCGTGTGCGGACATGGGAACGAAGATCAGGAGGGTTTAAAGGCGAGCCGGGACGTGGTCGCTCAGAGATATTCGAGCAGGTAGACGACGGTGAAGATCACGATCCAGACGATGTCCACGAAGTGCCAGTAGAGGCCCATCGACTCGACATCGATCGCGTTGGCCTCGCCGAATTCGACGGGTTGCTTGAAGCGACCGAGAACGAAGAGGAGCGCGACGGAAACAGCGAACGCGGTCGTGGAGATCGCGGCCAGCGGCGTGTGCGTAAGGGCGCCCAAGACGCTGGAAACCGAGTAACCATGTTCCGATCCGGCGTGGGTGATCGCGAGCATGAGGACCATCATCGTCACGGTGGCGACGGCGAAGGCGCCGAACTGGACCAAGGCGCGGGCGATCCAGGCACGGGAGGCGTCGGCGGGCTTGAAGGTGCGGATATACATGAACACCAGCCAGAGAACGCCGATGGCGACGTGGACGCCGTGGGTGCCGGTCAACGTGTAGAAAGTGGAGCCGAAGATGTCGCTCTTGAGCGTCATCCCGAGATGCACGAAGTGGGTGAACTCATACACTTGGCAGCCCAGGAAGATCAGGCCGAAGAAGATGGTGCCGAGGAGCATCTTGCGGGTGGCATCGACCTTGCCCTTCTGGCTCGCGCCCACGGCGAGCGCCATGAGGAGCGAGGACATCAGGAGGATGAAGGTGGAGAACGAGGTGAGCTCGATCGAGAACACCTTCAGCGGATTGGTGCCGTCCGGAACCGGGTGGAGACGGTAGATGACGTGGGTGGAGATCAGCGCGCCGAAGAACATGCAGTCCGACGCGAGGAAGGCCCACATGAAGAGCTTCTTGTTGGGAATGCCCGTCGTGGTGGTATGATCGTGGTGATGATCGATGGGGCCGGCGTGAGCGCTCATGCGAAAAGGATTGGCGGGTGGCTTAGAGTGGATGACGGGAGGACGGTCGGGGCGATGATTACGGCTCAGTGATGGGCTTCGTCTTCGCCTTCGCCGCCGGTGACGGTGCCGTCCTTGTGGACGTGGAGGTGGTAACCGCCCGGACCTTCAAAGGCCCAACCGAGCACGCCGAGAAGGAGGATGGCTCCGCCGGCGATCGCGCCCTTGAAATTGTGGTGGGCGAAGAAAAGGCCGCCGATGAGCAGACCGATCGCGGTGACCAGCGGGAACCAGGACTGGCTGGGCATGTGGATGCCGCCGTGCGCCTCGGTCTCGGCCGCGTGTTTGGCCTTCTCGTCGGCGATTTCCTTGGCGTGGGTCTTCTCATACCAGAACGCGTCGCGGGCGTGGACGGTCGGGGTGACGTGGAAGTTGTGACCCGGGGGCGGCGTGCTCGGCACGGACCACTCGAGAGTGCGGGCGTCCCAGACGTCATGGGTGGTCTTCTTGCCCTTGAAGTAGGTGTAGAGGATGACGGCGAAGTAGATGCCGATGCCGATCGCGAGGATGAACGATCCGATGGTCGCGACGAGGTTGGCGCTGTTCCAGCCCATGTTGCCATCGTAGACGGCGGTGCGGCGCGGCATGCCGTTGAGGCCGAGGAAGTGCATCGGGAAGAAGGTGACGTTGAACCCGATGAAGATCACCCAGAAGGAAAGTTTGCCCCAGAACTCGGAAACGATGCGGCCGAAGGCGAGGGGGAACCAGTAGTGGATGCCGGCGAGCAGGCCGAAGATGGCGCCGCCGATGAGCACGTAGTGGAAGTGGGCGACGACGAAGTAACTGTCCTGCTGCTGGGCGTCGGCGGGGGCGGCCGAGTGCATGATGCCGGAGAAACCGCCCATCATGAACATCCAGATGAAGCCGAGGGCGAACATCATGGGCGTGCGGGTGTGGATCTGGCCTCCCCAGAGGGTGCCGACCCAGTTGAAGATCTTGACGCCCGTCGGGACGGCGATCGCCATGGTGGCGAGCGAGAAGGCCGCGGTGGCGACCGTGCCCATGCCGGTGGTGAACATATGGTGCGACCACACGCCGAAGCCGAGGAAGCCGATGACGGCGCCGGAGAAGACGACGATGGGGTAGCCGAAGAGGGGCTTGCGCGAGAAGGTCGGCAGGATCTCGGAGACGATGCCCATGGGGGGCAGAATGAGGATGTAAACCTCGGGATGGCCGAAGATCCAGAAGAGGTGCTGCCAGAGGATCGGCATGCCGCCCTTGGCCATTTCGAAGAAGCCCGTGCCGAAGGAGCGGTCCATCATGAGCTCGACGAGCGCGATGGTGATGGCGGGGAAGGAGAGGATGATGAGGAAGGCCGTGAAAAGCGTCATCCACGTGAACACCGGCAGGCGCATCATCGTGAGGCCCGGCGCGCGCATGTTGATGATCGTGACGATGAAGTTGAGCGAACCGATCACGGACGAGACGCCGAGAATCTGCAGGCCCATCACCCAGAGATCGGTGGAACCGTCACCGACGAATTGCTGCGAATACTGATTGGAGGTGAGCGGCGAATAGCCGAACCAGCCGACGTCGGGCGCACCGGCCTTGGTGAACCAGCCGACGTTGAGAACGATGGCTCCCGCGAGGAACACCCAGAAGGCGAAACCGTTGAGGCGGGGGAAGGCCACGTCGCGCGCGCCGATCTGAAGCGGCATCATGTAATTGAAGAACGCGGCGGAGAGCGGCATGACGGCGAGGAAGATCATCGTCGTCGCGTGCATCGTGAAGAGCTCGTTGTAGAGCTGATGCGAGATGAAGGTGTTGTTCGGGATCGCGAGCTGGACGCGGATCATCAGCGCCTCGACGCCGCCCACGATGAAGAACATCAGCGCCGACATCGCGTAGAGCAGGCCGATCTTCTTGTGGTCGACTGTGGTGAGCCAGGAGACGATGCCGGTCTTGGCGGCCGGGCGGGTGAAGAACCACGGGCGCGACGCGGACTTGGCGGCGGGTGCGGTGTAGGCGGCGGTGGTGGCGGTGGAGGCCATGGTGTTTAAAGCGGGGGCAGGGTGCGTTGGGCGTGAGCCGGTGGATCCGTGCGAAGCGCGGCGGGCTTACTTGAGGCTTTGGAGATACTCGACGAGGGCGCGCGCCTCTTCGTCGCTCACGTTGATGTGACGGGTGCCGGTGTAGGATCGGGTGTCGCCGTCCCACTCCAGGTAGCCCTTCATGGTGACGTTGGTGTGCGTGCCGATGCCCATCCACATCTTGTTGCCGGGCTTCACGTCGTTCGGGTGAACGATCCAGCGATGGAGGTTTTCCTTCGTGTTTTGGAGAAGACCGCCGGCGAGCGTGGTGCGGGCGCCGAAGTGGGTGAGATTGGGGCCGGTGACGCCGGCGCCCTCGTGGCCGCGAACGCCGTGGCAGGTGACGCAGTTCTTTTCGGCGAAAAGCGCGCGTCCTTTGGCGACCAACGCGGCGTCCTCATCCTTGTTGGGGAACTGGAAAGCGGTCCAAGACTTGAGCGGATCCGCGTCGAATTCGGCCGAGTAGCCGGGGGCGTTGCGCTTCCACTCCTCGATTTCGTAACTGGCGAAAGCGGCCTTCGGCGCGTCGGCGGCCGGGGCGGGCACGGCGCGGGCGGGCTTCTTTTGGTTCTCCAGCCAGGCGGAGAACTCGTCGGCGGCCAGCGCGATGACGCGGAAGCGCATCACGGCATGGGATTCGCCGCAGTATTCGGCGCATTGTCCCCAGAAATATCCGGGCTCGTCGGCCTGGAGCCACATGTGATTTCCGCGGTTGGGGATCATGTCGACCTTGCCGGCGAGCTTAGGCACCCAGAACGAGTGGATGACGTCGGAGGTGCGGAGATTGATGCGAACGGGGCGCCCCGCGGGAATGACGAGCTCGTTGGCGACGACGAGTTGGCCGGCGCCTTCGATTTGCTCCGCGGGATACTCGAACTGGAACCACCACTGGAGACCGCGGGCGTTCACCTCGTAGGCGTTGGCGCGCTGCTCCTCGGGGACGTCGTAGCTATACCAGATGGCCTTGAGCGTCGGCACCGCGATGATCACCAGCGCGCCGATGGACGCGGCGATGAGGGACAGCTCGATCAGGGGATTGCCGTGGCCTTGGTGCGGATCGGCGGGCTTGGTGCCTTCGTTTTTGCGGACGCGGAATTTGAGCGTGGCGTAGGTGAGCACCGCGGCGACGATCACGAAAATGGCCAAGGTGACCCACACGGTGGTGTAAAACACCTCGAGCTGCGTGCGGGCGACGGGGCCCTTCGTGTCGAAGGTCGACTGGGGCCCTTGGATCCAGCTCCAGCCGCCCAGGAAAACGGGCATGGCAAGGAGTGCGAGCGTGGTCGCGGCGCGGCGCAGAGGGAGAACTGGGCGGAAACGCATGGTCGTGTGGTCGAAATGGGTGGCGGTGCTAAATGCCAAGCGGGCGAGAGTCCGAAGGCATAGGGTGTAAGCAAGCTAGAATCGGAAGGTCCTTTTTCCACTCGTCTCTTGGCAAAACGACCGCGAAAGCGATTTATTAGTATTCGTGAAGCGATGGTAAGCCTCGCTTACGCATCCCGCGTCGAGCGTGACCAGAGCTACATTTCCGCTTTCGCGAGGGAGAGGGCGCCCCCGTCCTTTCGCTTTTGCACGGCAAATTCTGCGCGCCCCTGTGTCTTCTGTAAGCGCTCGATTTTGGGCGATTTTCGACTCAGAGGCCTTGATTCACGGGCAGGTGAGTAAATTACCTAGGTGTGAATGCGAGGCGGCCTCGCGCGATGGCATAGGCAAGGGCCATCCTCGAACAGATGGCGATCGCGGCGCGCTTCCCCTGGTCCAAGATTCGTTGGCCGCCGGCCTAAAATACCGCGCGCAGAGTGCCTCCGCGAAATTCACGCGCGTTGATCGTGCCGGAGGTCTTGGCGTCGCGTTGGCGGCCGCGGCCCGCGCTGATTTCACTCGGGCGCGGCGCTGGAGATTATGGCGGAGCTGAACGGCGCGGTCTCGCGGCCGGCGTGCCGGCAAATAAGGCTTGGAGCGACTAAAGGCCGGGCGCACGGTGCGCGAATGTTAAGAATCCTGTTCGTCGGTGACATCGTGGGGCGCCCCGGTCGCGAAATGCTCATGGAGCGCCTCCCTCGGCTGCGTTCGGAGCTCAAGCTGGACGCCGTCATCGCCAACGGGGAAAACGCGGCCGCGGGTTCGGGGATCAACGGCGGCATCGCGAAGGGTCTTCTGCAGAGCGGCGTCGACGCGATCACCTTGGGCGACCACGTCTGGGACCAGCGCGGTTGGGAGTCGGAGATCGATGATTTCCCCAAGGTCTGTCGCCCCGCCAATCTGCCCGGGGCCTGTCCGGGCGCGGACCACGTCGTCGTGAACGTGAAGGGCGTGCGCCTGGCCGTGTTCACCGTGCTGGGCCGGACCTACATGGGGCTCAAGGCGGAGTGCCCCTTCCTCTGCGCGGACGAGATGATGCGCCGTCTGGCGGCCGATGCGGACGCGTTTTTCGTCGAGGCGCACATGGAGGCCACGAGCGAAAAAATCGCGCTGGGCTGGCATCTGGACGGTCGCGCCATGGCGGTGCTCGGCACCCATACCCACGTGCCCACGGCCGACGCGAGCGTGCTGCCGAACGGGACGGGCTTCATGTGCGATGTCGGCATGACCGGGCCCTACGCCTCGGTGCTGGGCCGCGAGGTGAAGCCGGTGGTGGAGCGGTTTCTCGACGGCATGCCGCGCAAATTCGAGGTCGCGGAGGGCGACGTGCGCATCTCCGGCGCGATCGTCGACTACGATGAGGTCGCGAAGCGCACGACAAAGGTCGAGTTGTTGCACCTGCGGCGAGGTCGCTGAGCGCGCCCCGGGAGCTTCGTCCGAAAGGGGGAGGGAGGGCGCCGCGCCTTGCCTTCGGACGACCTCCGCCGCGTTTCCTCCGAGCGGGGAAATCAGCGATGTTTCGCGTCTTCTTCGGCGGAGAGTCGGCTGATGTAGGCGGCGAAATCGGGATCCTCCCCGCTCAGGAGGGCGGGAAGCGCCTCGCGGAAATCCGCGCGTCGGCACCACTCGCGCATGTAGTCCTCCCAGGAGGCCCACAGGCGGGCCTCGTCCTTGTCCATGTCCTCCTCGTAAACGAGGATGTAGGCGCGTTCGAAGAGGGCGACGAGGATCTCGAAGAGCACCATGCGGCGCTCCTTTTGCTCGTCGCTCAGCTGGGTCGCGGGAGCGTTGCGCGTGGTGAGCTGAAGATCGGCGTTTTTAAGAACAAGCCGGAGGAAGTCGGCGTATTGGTCCGAAAGACGGACGTAGACCTCCTCCTCCTCGTTTTTGCGCTCCTTGTTCTGGTCCCGGAGATAGACCCAGATGCCGAACGGCAGACCGATGACGGTCACCAGGTAGCTGAGTCCCTCCAGAAACTCCATCAGGTTCATCCCGCCAGTGTGGCCTCGCGCTTGGCGGGGTCAACCGACGGGGTCAGAGCGCCGCGCATGTCGCCGGTCTTGAGGAACTGGCGATGGAAGGCGAAGGCATGCTCGGGGTCGAAGGGCTCGTGGCCGTCCTTCGCGAGCGCCAGGTAGCGGCGGAGATCCGGGCGGAAATCCGGGTGGGCGCATTTCTCGATGATGACCTCGGCGCGCTGCCGCGGGTCGAGGCGGCGCAGGTCGGCCACGCCATGTTCCGTGACCAGCACCTGGACCGAGTGCTCGCTGTGGTCGGCGTGGGTGACCTGGGGGACGAGCGTGCTGATCTTGCCGCCCTTCTGGAGCGAGGGGCAGGTGAAGATCGAAAGGTGCGCGTTGCGGGTGAAGTCGCCCGAGCCGCCGATGCCGTTCATCATCGTCTTGCCGAAGATGTGCGTGCTGTTGATGTTGCCCTGCAGGTCGGCCTCGATGGCTGTATTCACCGAAATGATACCGAGGCGGCGGACGATCTCGGGGTTGTTGCTGATCTCCTGCGGGCGCAGGACGATCCGGCCGCGCAGCGAGGGCAGCTCCGAGTAGAGGGCCTTGAGGGCGGGCGGGCTGAGGGTGAGGGAGCAGCCGCTGGCGAACTTGAGCTTGCCCTGGCGGAGCAGCGCGAGGGTGGCGTCCTGCAGCACCTCGGAATACATGGTGAAGCGGGGGATCTCGGGGTGCGCGCCGAGGGCGCCGAGGACGGCGTTGGCGATGTCGCCGACGCCGGACTGGAGGGGCAGGAACTCGGTCGGGATGCGGCCGGCGCGAAGTTCGGCGGCGAGGAAGTTGGCGACGTTTTCACCGATTTTGGTGGTGATGGCGTCGGGTTCGGCGAAGCCGCCGACCTCGTCGTCCCGGTCCGTGTGGACGACGCCGACGATCTTGGACGGATCGAGCTGGAGCCAGGGCTGGCCGATGCGATCGGACACGGAATAGAGCGGGATCTCGTGGCGGTAGGGCGGGTCGATCGGCTCGTAGATATCGTGGATGCCGCAAAGGGCTGCGGGGTGGCGCTTGTTGAGCTCGAGGATGATCTTGTCGGCGCAACGGGCGAAGGTGGGGGCGGCGCCGACGCCGCTGGTCAGGACGACGCGGCCGTCGGGCGTGACGTCGGCGACCTCGAGGACTGCCCAGTTGATCTCGCCGAGGGCCCCGGTGCGGACATGCTGCGGAAGCTGGCTGAGGTGGAGATCGAAAAAGCGGACGCGGCCGGCGTTGATGGCCTTTCGCAGATCGGGATCGGACTGGTAGGGCGTGCGGAAGGAGATGGCCTCGGCCTTCGCGAGCGCGCCGTCCAGGGACGGTCCGGTGGAGGCGCCGGTGATCACGCCGATTTGGAAAGCGCGGCCGGCGGCATGCTCGCGTTTGGCGAACTCGGCGAGCGCGGTCGGGATCTCCTTGGGGGCGCCGGCGGGCGTGAAGCCGCCGAAAGCGACGGTGTCACCATGGGAGATGAGCTGGGCTGCCTCGACGGCGCTGAGCGTGGGAAAGGGCAAGGACATGGCTGAGTGGGATGTATCTTTGCGACGCGGACGTTGCGGTAAGGGTTCCTGAAGATAGTCCCGGAGGCGCCTTCGGGCTACGCATTTGTTGTCGGGGGCAGGGCGCAAAAAGGCCCGGTTCGCGCGAAGCGGACCGGGCCGGGAAAAAACGGTAAGGAGCGAGGGCTCAGTAGAGCCGGACGTAGGCGCCCTTGCGCAGGCGCTCGAGCCACTTCTCCTGCGCCTCACGCGTCATTTGCTGGGCGAGCGTGGTCTCGATCTGTTCGCGCACGTCGGCGATCGGCGGCACGCCGGCCTCCTTACGGGCCTCGGCGTAAAGAAGATAGACGCCTTCTTTTTGAATGACGGGCTGGCTCACCTGGCCGGGTTGAAGCGCGAAGAGCGGCTCGCTGAACTCGGGTTTCAAATCCGCGCGTTTTTGCCAGCCCCAGTCGCCGCCCTTCGATTTGCGTGCGTCTTGGGTGTATTCCTTGGCCAAGTCCTCGAATTTGGCCCCGGCGCGCAACTTCGCGATGATCTCCTCGGCCTGGGCCACGAGCTGCGCGTCGCCGAGTTCACCGCGGCTCAGCTGAATGAGGCGGAGGTGAACCTGCTCCTCTTGGTGAAATTTCTGCTGATTCGTCTGGTAGTAGGCCTCGACCTTCGCCGGGCTGACGACGTTGGCGCTTTTGCGCTGCTGGCCGCGCATGTAGCCGTAGATGATTTCCTCCTCCATCTCCTTCCGGTAGTCGCGGAGCGTGAAGCCGCGGGATTTCAGGTAGGCGAGGAAGCGCGCGCGATCGCCTTCGAATTGCGTGGCGAGCTGCTCCTGGATCGCGTTGTCGATGTAGCTCTCGGGGATCTTTCGCTTCTCGTCCTTCCGGAAGTCCTTAACGATCAGGTAACGGTCGATGAGATTGCGGATGATCTCGTCCTGCACGCGCTCAAGCTTTTGAGAGAACTCCTGCTGGTTGCGGGAATCGCGTCGGATCTGCGGGAGGATCGGGGCGAGTTCGCGACGGATGTCGTCCACCGTGATAACCTTTTCCTCCACCACCGCGGCGATCCCGTTGGCGAAACGCAGGTTGAGGCCGTCATCGACCGCGGGGGCGGCCGCCTGCGCCAGAGCGAAGGCGGGGGCGCTCAGGGCGCCGATCAGGGCGAGACGGGTGGCGATACGACGGAAGACTTTGGGCATGAGGACGAGACGAGGCGGCTGCGGCGGCGAAAGTAAATTTCGTGCAAGCTAGGAGCCCCCGCGGGAGGGTCAATGGGGGAAACGTCGGGTGCGGGCGACGCCCGGGTCCGCCTAAAACGCCGGCCATCGAAGGTGGCAATGCGGCGGTGGCGAGGTCGCTTCGAAAATTTCTGGCTGGCGCGGCGCGATCGCGCGCAAACGCTGCGCGTGATCCCCCTTCCCATGAAGCTCCTTCCGATATTGCTGGGCGTGTCTTTGGCGGCGAACGCGGCCTTGGTCGTCGTGCATCGGTCGGGCGACGGGCGCGTCAAAGAGGTTCGCTACGCCGGCGCCACAAACGAGGTGGCTGACCGGGAAGCGCCACGTTTTGCGAGGCCGGAGGTCCCCGTCGGAGGCGAAGGCGCGGTGATCGCGGAGTCGATTCGCGGCGACGACCTAGCGCGTCTGCGCGACGAGTTGCGCGCCGTCGGGCTCGACGAGGACAGCGTGCGCATGGTCGTCGCGGCCCGCGTCTGGAAACGCTACGAGACGCGGCTCAAGGCGCTTCAGCCGCCGACCGACCCGAATCGTCCGTGGTGGAGAAACGACGAGGAGCAGCGCGGCCAGACGCGCGAGCAACGCGAGTTGGCGCGCCAGCTGGGCGACGAGCGGAAGGCGGAGTTGGAAAGCCTGCTCGGCAAGGATCCGCGGGAGGCCGACGGCAACTCCTGGCTGGCCCGGCAATACGGCTACCTGCCGCCGGAAAAGCGTGAGGAGTTGCAGCGGCTGGAGCAGGACTACGGCGATCTGGCCAACGAATTTCGCCGCGAGGCCCGCGGCTTCATGCTGCCCGCCGATCAGGAAAAGTTGAAATTTATCGAGGAGGAAAAACGGCGCGATCTCGCCTCGCTCCTTTCGCCCGCGGAATACGCCGACTATGAAATGAGACAGTCGCGAACCGCCCAGAATCTGCGCTGGCGCATGACGCAGATGGACGCGACGGAGGCGGAGTTTCGCACGATTTTCGAACTGCAGAAGGAGTTCGACGAGCGCTTCACCGAGCAGGATCAATCCGGGGGGAGGACGCGCACGCAGGAGGAATGGAAGGTCCGCAACGACGCGGAAAAGGCGATGCGGGCGCAGATCCGCGACGCGCTCGGCGCGGAGCGTTACGCGGACTACGTGCGAGCGCAGGACAACGAGTATCAGCAGCTCCGCGGCGCCACCAAGCGCTTCCAGCTGCCGCCGGACACCCCGAATCGCGTCTACGCCTTGCGCGACGAGGTGCCGAAGCGGGCGACCCGGATCGCGGACGATAAAACCCTCTCTCCGGATCAGAAGCGAGAGGGGCTGCGGCGGCTCGCGGAGGAAACCCGCGACAGGGTGCGCGCCACGCTCGGTTCCGAGGCGGCGCAGGCCTATTTCGCGAACAACGGCATGCAATGGGTGAAGCAGCTGGAGGGCGGCACCATCGTGACCTTCAACGAGGACGGCGGGCAGTCGCACCGCCGCATCGAGCCGGCGCCCAAGCCGGCTGCCGCCGCGAAAAAATAGCCTTCCCGGATCAGGCGGAGCCGGGCGAAGGCAGGTTTCCGAGGAACACGAGGATTTCCTTCAGGCGCGCGAGCGGCTTGGCCGCGACGAGACGCGGGAATCGGTTGCCCAGCTGAACGAAATCGTCCCGGCGGCCGGCGCCGGCGCGGATGAGTTTCAGTTTCGAGCCGTCGGTCTCGACGCTCACGATGCCCTTTTGCTCGGCGGCGACGCGGATGGCCGTGACCTGGAGCAGGGCCCGGACTTCGTCGCCGAACTTGCCGAAGCGGTCCACGAGCTCCGTCTCGATGTCCTTTATCCCGGCCGGCGAGGCGGCGAGCGCGAGGCGGCGGTAGAGATCGAGGCGCAGCCGGGTTTCGCCGATGTAGGCGACGGGCAGGCGGGCTTGTATCCGGTCCACGGTGACGGCGCCGGAGGCGGCGTCCTCCGCGTCCTTGATCGCGAGATAGCTGCTGCCGGCGGAAGAGGCGGACGCCGGGGCGTTTTTGTCGGGGGGGCTTCCCTCGCCGACGAAGACGAAGTCGAGCTTCACCGCGGCGCGGATCGCGGCGGCCTGCCTGTCGCCTTTCAGGCGCGCGACGGATTGCCTGAGGAGCTGGCAGTAAAGCTCGAAGCCCACGCCGACGATGTGTCCGGATTGCTGGGAGCCGAGAAGGTTGCCGGCGCCGCGGAGCTCGAGATCCCGCATCGCGATGCGGAAGCCGGCGCCGAGCTGGTTGTGCGTGCGCAGGGCGTTGAGCCGTTCGCGCGCGATTTCGACCAGACGGGTATGCCGATGAAGCAGGAGATAGGCGTAGGCCTGGTGCTTGAAGCGTCCCACGCGTCCCCGGAGCTGGTAGAGCTGGGAAAGGCCGAAGCGGTCCGCGCCCTCGATGATGATGGTGTTGCAGTTCGGGATATCCAGGCCGGTTTCGATGATCGTGGTGCAGACGAGGACCTGGTGGCGGCCGGCGACGAAGTCGGTCATGACCTCCTCAAGTTCGTGTTCGTCCATCTTTCCGTGGCCGACGCCGATATCGACGTCGGGCATGAGCTCGCGCAGACGGGCGGCGACGAGCGCGATCGTCTGCACGCGATTGTGCAGATAGAACACCTGTCCGCCGCGGCGGAGCTCGTGCCGGATCGCGTCGACCACGAGTTGTTCGTCGTAGGTCTTGACGATGGTCTGGATCGGGTGCCGATCGACCGGGGGCGTCTCGATCACGCTCATGTCGCGCGCGCCGGTCATCGCCATGTAAAGGGTGCGCGGGATCGGCGTGGCCGACATCGAGAGCACGTCGACGGAGACGCGCAGGGCCTTGAGCTGCTCCTTGTGCTTCACGCCGAAGCGTTGCTCCTCGTCGATCACGACCAGGCCGAGGTCCTTGAAATGGATGTCCTTGTTGAGCAGCCGATGCGTGCCGATGAGGATGTCCACCTGTCCCGCCGCGGTGGCGCCGATGATGCGCGCGGACTCGGCCCGGCTGCGAAAGCGGGATAGCATCTCCACGGCGACCGGGTAGCCGGCCATGCGCTCGCGAAAGGTGTTCGCGTGCTGCTGCGCGAGGATGGTGGTGGGGACGAGGATGGCGACCTGCTTGCCCGACTGGACGGCCTTGAACGCGGCGCGGATGGCGACCTCGGTCTTTCCAAAGCCGACGTCGCCGCAGACGAGGCGGTCCATCGGGCGCGGGCGCTCCATGTCGGCTTTGGCCGCCTGGATGGCCTTGAGCTGGTCCGGCGTCTCGGCGAAGGGAAAGGCGCCCTCGAATTCACGCTGCCAGTCGTTGTCGGGTGGGCAGGAGAAGCCCGGTTGGGCGTCGCGGGCGGCCTGGATGCGAAGCAGTTCCGCGGCGAGATCGAGGGTGGCGCGCTCGGCCTGGGCGCGCGTCTTTTGCCAGCGGTCGGAGCCGATCCTGCCGAGCTGCGGACGGACCTTGGAAAGACCGACGTAGCGGCTGATCAGATGGGCCTCGGGAAGAGGGACGTGAAGGGTGACGCCTTCGTCGAACTCGAGGGAGATCACCTCACGAAGCCCGTCGCGCGTATCGAGCTTGGTGATACCGCGGTAGAGCGCGACGCCATGCTGGAGATGGACGACGAAGTCGCCCTCCACGAGGTCGGCGAAGTCGAGGAGCTGGTCGACCTGGGCGCGATGCACGACGGCGCGGCGGCCGGTCTGGGCGCGCCTCGTCCGCTGGCGCCCGAACAACTCGGTCTCCGTGACGACGACGCGGACGGCGGGGGGCGCGGACTCGGGGGCGGGCGCGTCGGCGCGGGTCGGCCGAAGCCGGAACCCCTCGTTCAACTGCCCGCGGAGAAAGCGGGGCTTGAGCTTCTTCGCCGCCGGATGCGCGGAGAGGATCTCCTGGATGCGCTTTTCCTCCGACTCCTTCGGGACTACGATGTCCACGCCCGCCCCCTCGCCATGCCAGCGCGCGAGCAGGGAGAGAAAGTCATGACGCGCCTGTTCCTCCGCGGCGAGGCGCTCCTGGGCGATCAGATCGTCGGAGGGGTAGCGGCGGTGGTGGGCCAGGCTTTCGGTGTCCCAGGTGTGCTCCTCGACGGACGCGCCGAGGACGGCGGCATCGGTGTCGAACAAGGCGGCGGCTTCGTCGAGATCGGCGAGACCGTCCAGCGCGGCGACGCGGGCCATGATCGGCGCAAGCGTCGGCGCGGAGGAGTTTTCGCGCGCGAGCAGGCTGAATGTCTCGTCGAGCAGCGAAGGCTCCACCAAGACCAAGCGGGCGCCGGGGCTGAGGTAGGGGGCGAGTCCGGAAAGCGAAGGCGCGAGGGCGAGGCGGGGCGAAGCGGCGAGCGTCAGCTTCTCGATCGCGGCGCCGGAGCGCTGGGTCACGAGATCGAGTTCGCGAATGTCCTCGAGGTCGTCACCGAAGAAATCCAGCCGGTAGGGCTGCGCCGCGTTTACGGGGTAAAGATCGATGATGCCTCCGCGCACGGCATAGGTGCCGGGGGCCTCGCAGACCGCCTCCGCGTCGTAATCGAGGGCTCGAAGCTTCTCCAGGAGCTTCTGAAACGGATGCGCGTTGCCTTTGGCCAGCGTGATCTCGTTCGCGGCGTAGTCTTCGAGCGCGGGGACGCGTTGGAGGAGGGCGGCGGGCGTGGTGAAAACGACCAACGGGGCGTGTCCGCCGGGTGATGCGACGATGTGGCGGGTGGCGCGCAGTCGCGAGAGGACGGCCTGCCGGTCGGCGGAGGCCGAGAAGGCCTCGGCCATGTCGCGCGCGTCGGTGTGGGCTTCGGGAAAGACCAAGGCCTCCAGCGAGTGTCCCGGCGTCGCGGCGGCCTTGCCCTTGGATTTGGCGGTGGCCGGAGCGGCGGCGGAGTAGAACAACGCCGTGTCCTCGGCGAGTTGCTCCGCGACCTTTAGGGTGTCGGCCACGACCAGCCAGACCGGGGCGGGATGGCGGGCGAGCAGTCGCGCGAGCACGGCGCCGCGCGCGGGGGGGCAAACGCCCGTGTGCTTGGCGCGGGTCGGGGTGGGGGCTGCTGGGGAAGAATGGTCGGACACGGTCGATGCGGCGGGGAGCGAAGAAAGAGCGGGCCAAGCCGCTTGTCCAACGGCCAATGAAGGTTGCGCGGGGACCGGCCTTGGTGCATCGGGGTGGCGTGTCCTCGCTTCGTCCCCTGCGTTCCCTGCGCGCCACGCTTTGGCTGTATTTGAGTCTGGTCGCGCTTTCGCTGTGCTGGCTGCTGCTTTCGCAATGGGGCGTCCTGCGTCCCCTGGAAAATCTTTCGGTGGACGCGCGATACCGGGTGCGCGGCCCGATCGAGTCTCCGGTGAGGGTCGTCTACGTGGACATCGATTCCCCCGCGATGGAGATGTTCGGCAATTTTCCCTGGAATCAGGCGATTTTTTCGCGCGTGTGCTCGGGCCTGATCCAGGAAGGCGGGGCGAAGGCGATCGGAATCGACGTGGTGTTTTCCGAGGCCGGCGTGCCCAATATCGCGGACGCGAACGTCGTGCAGCGCGGCAAGGCCGAGTTCGCCCGCTATTTGTTCACCAACCCTCCTCTCGTATTGGCCGCAAGCTACGCCGGACGCGGCCGCTACGAACTGGATGACGGCACGGTGGTCGACGAATCGCTTCCGCTGGTGAGCTCGGGAAGGAAGGGACCGCCTCCGGAGTTGCCCGACTACCAGATCGGCAAGGCGAAGCTGATGCCGCAGGTCGGGCTCATCGACGCGATGGACGGAGACACCCGCCAGGTTCCGGTCTTCGCGCCGCAGGAAGACGGGGCGATCTATCACATGTCTGTCGAGCTGGCTCGTCTGCATTGGGGGCTGCCGAAGGACGCCGTCCAAGTGGACTCGGACCGGATGATGCTGCGCGACACGGACGGGCGGATCGTTCGTCAGCTGCCGCTCAGGCGCGGACAGATGGTCGACATCAACTGGTTCTCGCGCTGGTCCGACGCGACGCACAATCCCCGCATCAGCGTCGCGCGCGTGTTTCTCGAGCTCCAGAACCTCAAGTCGGACGACGCCGAAACGGCGAGGGCCGCGCGCGCTTTCTTCGCCGACGGCTATTTCAAGGACGCGATCGTGCTGATCGGCCCGGTCGACCAACTGCTGCAGGATCTGGCGCCCACGCCCTTTGATCGTATTCCGGTGCCTAAGGTGGGAGTGCATGGGAACATGGTGAAGACCATCGTCTCGGGCCGATTCCTTAAAACTCCCCCCGCCTGGGCCCTGCCTGTGATCACGATCGGGCTGACCGCGCTCGTCGTGGGACTGTCGTTGGCGAGCGAGGGAAAACGAATCGCGCTTCGCCGGGTGGTCGCCGCCTGCGTCCTCCTGGGCTACGTCGTCCTCTGTTTCGTTTCCTTCGAGATCGCGGACTGGGTTTTGCCCATGGTGGAGCCGCTGGGCGCCGCGTTCAGCTCCGCGTTCATCGGCGGCGCGGCGCAACTCGTCCTCGCGCAGAAGCAGAAGAGCCGGATAAAGGGGCTTTTCGGCGCCTATCTCGCGCCGGCGGTGGTCAATGAGATGGTGGAATCGGGCCAGGAGCCGAAATTGGGCGGAGTCGAGGAGCACATCACCGCCTACTTCAGCGACGTCGAGTCCTTCTCCGGTTTTTCGGAAAAGCTTTCGCCGACCCAGCTCGTCGAACTGATGAACGAATACCTGACCGCCTGCACCGACATCGTGCAGTCCGAAGGCGGCACCTTGGACAAATACATCGGCGACGCGGTCGTGGCGATGTTCGGCGCTCCGCTGGCCTTGCCCAACCACCCCATGCAGGCCTGCGTGACCGCGTTGCGGGTTCAGCGTCGTTGCGATGAATTGCGCGAAAAATGGCGGCATGAGCCGCAGAAAAACTGGCCGGACATCGTGCTGCGTCTTCGCACGCGCATCGGATTGAATTCCGGGCGGGCGGTCGTGGGCAACATGGGCAGCGCCTCGCGATTCAGCTACACGATGATGGGAGACACGGTGAATCTCGCGGCGCGCATGGAGTCGGGCGCGAAGGCCTGGGGCGTATATACGATGTGCGCCGATCCGACGCGGGTCGCTTGCGAGGCGGCGGACCCGGAGGGACGGATCGTGTTTCGAGCGCTGGGTCGCATCGTGGTGAAGGGCCGCAGCGCGCCGGTTCCCATCCATGAACTGGTCGGACTAAAGGAGGACGTTTCGGATCACACGCGAGAGGCGATCAAGCGCTTCGAGCAGGGGCTTGCGAGCTACTATGGCCAGGACTGGGACGGAGCCGCCGCCCATTTTCGCGCGAGCGCGGCGCTTGAACCGAATCAACCGGATCCGGCTTCGGGCATCACGGCCAATCCCTCGCTGGTCTACCTCAAGCTGATCGAAGAGCTGCGCGCCCATCCGCCGGGCCCGGATTGGAACGGCGTGTTTGTGATGAAAGAGAAGTAGGCCGGCTGACTTGCGTCGGCCTGGGATGCTCTGGACGGGTCGAGAGCATCCCCGACAACGCGCGTTGGCGCTGAAAAACAAAAACCCCGCCGTTTTTCGGCGGGGTTTAAAGTGGTGGACCCTAGCAGGTTCGAACTGCTGACCTCCTCAATGCCATTGAGGCGCTCTACCAACTGAGCTAAGAGCCCCTGTGCGAAACAGGACGGCGAAAAAGGCGTTTGTATGAACCGAATGCAAGCGGTTTTTTAGCGATTTTAAGAATCTTTTCTTCCGCTCACTTTTTCCGCCGAAAAACCACGACGTAAAACCCGTCGTTGTCGTGAACTCCGGGAGCGATGGCCAGGCCCGCGCCCACGCGGGGAAATCCAAAATCATGGGGGATCGGCTCGGCCGTAAAGGCGGCGCCGGTCTCGCCGGCGAGAAACCGCTCCGCCACGCTCCGGTTTTCGGTGCGCGCGATCGAGCAGGTCGCGTAAACGAGCAGACCGCCTGGGCGCACCCGCGCGGCGGCCTCGCGAAGGATCGCCGATTGGAGCCGGGCCGCGGCGGCGAGATCGGCGGCGGCGGTGCAGGCCATCAAATGAGGCGCCCGCCGCCAGGTGCCGCTGCCCGAGCAGGGGGCGTCGACGAGCACGCCGTCGTATAAGGAAGCGGCGGGGCCGGAGAGGGTGCGTATGCGCGAGGCCAGACCGGCGCGCTCGGCGCGCGCCCGCAGTTCGGCGAGGGCGGCGGGGCGGACGTCCGTGGCGTCGATGCGCGCCTCGCGGCCAAGCAGACGCGCGAGTTGAAGCGTCTTTCCGCCCGCTCCGGCGCAGGCGTCGAGCCAGCGGGGGCCGGGCGAGGCCCCGGGAAGTCCAAGCGAGGCGAGGATCGCCTGCGAGCCCAGGTCCTGGACTTCGTAGTGGCCGGCCTGATACGAAGTGCAGGCGGAGACGTTGGTCTCGGCCGGAAGCCTGCGCGCCTCCGGCATCGGCGGATGCGCCCCGGCCACCCAGCACCGGGCCGCCCACTCCGCCTCCGCTTCCGCGGCGTCGTCCGATTGCAGTCGCACCCAGACGGGCGCCCGGGAGAGCAGGGCGGCGGCCGCGGCACCGGGCGAGAGACCGACGTCGCATTCGGCGGCGAACCACTCCGGAACGAGATCGAGCGGCGCGACCTCGTGCGCCCCGCTCGCGGCGTGGGCCAGACGGAACGCCTCGGTCTCGCGCGTGGGGGCGCATCCTACCGCCACGCGGGCGGCCCAGCCCGCCTCGTCGTCGGGGGCGAGCGAGGAAAGCACGCGAGCCTGCCGGAGCGCGGTGAACAGAAGCTCCCGGTAGAGCCGACGGTCGCGCGAGCCGAAGCGACGATCGGAGAGCAGGCTTTGCAGGCGCGTGGGGACGGCGCGGTCGACGGGTTGCAGGCGGGACCAGAGCTCGCGCGCGATGCGGAGCTGGTTTGAGGCGATGCTCATGAAGGGGAGGGGCGCGCGAGGCCCCGGGCCGCGCGCGACGAGCTCAGAGCCCCTGGGTCTCGAGGCTGACGCTCACGCCGTAGTCGTCCTCCCGGCGGGGGCCGTCGTAGGTGTAGAAGTCGTAATGCGCGGTCCAGAAGCGCGAGAGGCGCTGGCTGAAGGTGACGCCTTGCTCGGTGAGATCGCCGGTGCGCGAATCGAAACGGACGCGCGCGATCAGGGAGTAGATCTCGTTGAGGCGAAGCCCGTAGGTCGTGGTGTATTCCTGGATACGGCGGGCGGAATTGAGGTCCTCGAGGTAGTGCGCGCCGACGCGAAGGTTCCACACGTCGGAATCGCGAAGGGTGAGGCCGGTGTTGAGCTCCTGGAGCTCGCCGGTCTGCACCGTGGTGCGGCTGTAGAGATCGTAGCGCAGCCACGAGGCGGGATTGAGGGCGAGGAAGCTGTGAAGGTCGCTCGCGTTGCGCGTCGTCCCCTGGGTCGAGGCGGCCTCCGCGTCGATGTGCTGGTCGATGGCGAGGTTGAGCTGGGCCAGGTCGCGCGAACCGTAGGTCTTGTCGCGGGTCTGCAGCTTCTGGTCCACGCCGAAGCGGAAGGTGTTGAGCGCGGGCAGGCGATCGATGTCGCGGCGATTCGCGAGGCCGAGGGGACGCAGGTAGGTGTTGAACGGATCGTCGTCGATGGCGGGGATGGAGCCGCGTCCGACGTCGGCGGACGGGCTTAAGCGGTAGCCGATCGAGGGCGTGACGAGGTGGCGGAGGCCGTCGATCTCCCAGCGTTTGTTCTGGTAATTCCAGGTGCCGCTGGAGGTGAGCAGCTCGCTGTCGAATCCGGCTTCGCCGAGGACGCGGGTATAGTGGCCGCGCGTCGAGCCGACGGGCGTGTCTCCATAATGGGTGACGCGCGCCCCGGCGACGGGCGTGATGGAAAACCACTCGCGGGGCGAGAAGGGGCGCATGGCGCCGTAGTAGAGATCGACGCGTTTGCTGTGTTCGGTGCCGGCGGAGGGCAGGGGAGTCGGCGTGTCTTGGCGGAGCACGGCGACCGAGGCGTTCATGCGGTGGTAGATGCCGGCGCCGACCTCGACGGGCAGGCCGTCGAAGCGGAGTTCGGGAAGGCGTTCCTGAATCAGCGAGTAGTCGTTTACCTGGACGCGCGTGAACAGGGAGACGACATGGTTCTCGCCGAGCTTTTGCGCCTCGAACCAAGTGTCGGGGGTTTGGACGTGACGGTAGCTGTCCGGACGAAAGTCACGGGTGACATAGGAGTCGGACCAGTAATTCAGCTGACCCGACAGGCTGAGATCGTTCTCGAGGCGCTGCTGATGGACCCACTCGACATATCCGCGCTCGTCGCGGATCGGTTTGCGCAAAACGTCGAGATCGGTGTCGCCCTGATCCTGGATGTAGCCGGAACGGAAACGTCCCTCCGCGCCGAGGCCGTCGGCGGCGATCGAGTCGTATTTGGCCACGGGCCCGGCCAAGACGCCTCGTTTCGTGAAAATGCCGACATCGCCCCCGACTTGCAGGTTCTGCGTGGCGGCGGTGGTCGCGGCGACGCTGAGTTCGCCGCCCAAGTTGCCGCTGTAGCCGACCTTCGCGTCCAGGCTGGTGATGGAGGGATTGCGCGGGCTCTCCGAAAGGGAGGGCAGCGGGAGCACGTTTACGGGGCCGACGCCGAGTCGTGCGCCTTCGACACGCACCGTGGAGTCCTTCTTGTCCGGCGCTTCTTGGTAGGTGAGCTTTTCTGCGCGCAAGACCGGGTTGATTGGCTCCGGTTCCCCGTAGTGGACGGTGGCCTCGCTGACGGAGAGTTTGTCGGACGAGCCCTCGGCCTTTTCGCCCTCGGCCAGGAGTTGCCCTTGTCCGACCCGGAATCGCCCGACCGAGTAGGTCTGGGTGTTCACGTCGTAGGTGAGCTCCTCGGCGACGAGACGCATCGCGCCGCGGATCAAGATCACGTTGCCCCGGGCGACGGCGACGTGGTCCGCGTTGCGGTAGACGATCTCGTCCGCGTAGAGGACGACGTCCTTGTAGGCCAGCCGGGCCTCGCCGGAGAACACGGACTCGCGCTCGTTGATGCGGGCGGGTTCTTGCGAGGTGATCTGCGGAACCAAAGCCTCGGCGGCGTCGAGGCGGGCGAAGGCGAGCAGAAGCGTGGCGACGAGGGGGGCGAAGCGGAGGGTCACAGAGCGCCGAGCAAAGCGCGGGAGGCGGGGCAGGCAAGCCCAGTCGAGTCGGTCGGCCCGGCCGCGAAAGCGCGTGGGGCGGCGCGCGATTTGGCCTACTTTTCGCTTTGCGGGCCGCATCCCGCGGGCCAAGGTGCGCCCGCCTTCCGGCATTCCTTCATCCCATCTCATGGCTCGACCAGCCGCGTCCTCCAAATCCACCGCTATCAACGAACTCGCCTTGCTACGCGCCGAGGTGCGTTCGCTCGGCTCGGCGCTCGGCCGGGTGATCACCCGCCTCGAGGGGCCGGAAACGCTCGCGACGGTGGAGCGCCTGCGAGGCCTCGCCAAGACGGTGCGCGCCGGCGACGTCGACGCGCAAAAAGAGTTCACCTCCGCCGTCGCGGCGCTCAAGCCGGCCGAGGCCTTCAACCAGGCGATGGCCTTCACGCTCTACTTCGAGCTAGTGAACCTCGCCGAGGAGAACTTCCGCATTCAACTTCTGCGCCGGCGCCGCGCCGCGCTCCTTCGCTCCGAAGGTCCCACGTTGCGCGAGTCGATCGAGTCGGCGGTCGCGGAACTCAAGTCCCGCGGCGTCGCCCCGGAGGCGATGCAGCGCCTCGTCGACCGCATCGCGATCGAGCTGGTGTTCACCGCGCATCCGACCGAATCGAAGCGACGAACCCTTCTCACGAAGCTGCGACGCCTGGCCCAGTTGCTCCTGCTCGACAAGGGCCAGGAGCCCGGTCAGCTCGGCGACCCCGCCGCGGTCGAGCGCGAGATCGCCTCCCTTTGGCTGACAGACCGCAGTCGCGTCGAGCGCCCTACCGTCACCGACGAGGCCCGCACCGGCATGTGGTATTTCGACACCACGCTTTTCGACGTGCTGCCCCGTCTCCACGCCGACATGGAACGCGCGTTGGCGAGGCATTACCCGACCGTGAAGGCGCCCGCGCGCTGGCTGACCTTCGGCTCTTGGATCGGCGGCGATCGCGACGGGAATCCGAATGTCACCGCGGCCGTCACCGCGGACGTGCTCGGGCTGCACCGCTCGCTCGCGCTTGAGAAGCTGCTCGCTCAGGTCCGCGAGCTCGGCCGCACCCTCACCGTCTCCGATCGACGCGAGGCGCTCACGCCGGAGCTGAAGAAGCTGCTTCGCGAAAATCGCCATCTGTCCGCTCGCGTGGAAGCCCTGATGAAGCGCTACCCGCACGAGACCTACCGCCTTGTGCTTGCGGGCCTGCGCGAGCGCGTCCAGCACGCCTGCGCCGACGCCGACCGGACCTTGGCCGCGCCCAGCGATGCGGAGCCCGCCTTCCACGCCTCCGACGCCCGCGAGATCCTGGACTGCCTCGCTCGCAGCCTTTCCGCCGGACGCGGGGCCATCCTGGTCGACGGCGAACTGCGCGAAAACCTCACGAGGCTGGATGTGTTCGGTCTGCACACCGCGAGGCTCGACATCCGCCAGCACTCGGCGCCCCACGAGGCGGCGGTCGCGGAACTGCTCGGACGCTCGGACTACCCGAAGCTGCCCGAGTCGGAGCGCCGCGAGGTCCTCGCCGCCGCGCTCGCCAAGGCCAAACCGCTTTCCGCCTCCGCCATCTCCGAGCTTTCCTCGTCCACTCGTCACGTGGTGGAGCCGCTTGTCCTGGCCGGACGGGCCCGCGAGCGACTGGGGCCGGATTGCCTGGGCATCTACATCATCAGCATGACGACCGACGTGTCCGATCTGCTGGAAGTCGCCTATCTGATGCGCCTGGCGGCGGTCGAGCTGCCCATCTCGCCCCTTTTTGAAACCTTGGAGGATCTGAGCAACGCGCCGCGAGTGCTGGCGGAGCTGTTCTCCCATCCCGCCTACTCGCCGATCCTGACCGCCTGGCAGGGGCATCAGCATGTCATGCTGGGCTATTCCGACTCCAACAAAGACTGCGGCTATCTCACCGCCAACTGGGCGCTCTACAAGGCGCAGGACGAGATCGCCCGCGTATGCAGGGAGCACCAGGTGCGCGTCACGCTTTTCCACGGTCGCGGCGGCTCCATCGCCCGTGGAGGCGGCCCCGCCGCCAAGGCGATCCTCGCCCAGCCGATCGCCCTGCGCGACGGCGGTATTCGCGTCACCGAGCAGGGCGAAGTGCTCTCCACCCGCTACCACGACCCCGAACTGGCCCACCGCATCCTCGAGCAGATGACCTACGGCGTCATGCTCGGCATCCATGCGGCCGAGAACCCCGCTCCGGTGAAATCGGAGTGGAGCGAGGCGATGGAGCAGATGAGCCGCGACGGCTTCGACGCCTACAAAAAACTCGTCCACGACGATCCGGAGTTCATCGCGTTTTGGAAACAGGCCACGCCGATCGACGAGATCAGCAACCTGAAGTTCGGCTCCCGCCCGACCTTCCGGCGCGCCACGCAGAGCGTCGCCGATCTTCGCGCGATTCCCTGGGTGTTCTCCTGGATGCAGTCCCGCTTCAATTTCCCCGGCTGGTATGGCCTCGGATCCGCGCTCGCCCCGATCATGAAGCGAGGACGTGCGGGACGCGATTTGTTGCGCGCGATGCACGCCGGCTGGCCCTTCTTCCAGACCCTGATCGACAACGCCCAGCTCACGCTCTCCAAGGCCGACATGGGTATCGCCCGTCTTTATGCCTCGCTCGTCGACGACGCCCGTGTCCGCGCCAAGATCCTGGTCGCGCTCGAGGCCGAGTTCGCGCTCACCGAGGAGGCGATCCTCGCCGTCACCGGCCAGCGCAAGCTGCTCGCCAAGGAGCCGGTGCTGAAAAAGTCGGTCGAACTGCGCAATCCCTACATCGATCCGCTCAACTACCTCCAAGTCGAGATGCTCCGCCGTCTGCGCGCCGGCGGACTCGACAAACACGAGGAGGAGGCCACGCGCCGAGTGGTCGAGCTGACGATCAACGGCATCTCGGGCGGGTTGAAGAACACCGGCTGATCGCGCCGTTTTTCGCGCCGGGCACGGGAAATGCGTTTCCCATGTCCGCGGCCCCCCCCACCGGTGGCCGTTTAGGAAAAATGCCGCCTCGTCATCGCGCTTCTCGCGCATAGTCTACCGCTTACTTCCACGGGCCACCACATGCTTCTCACCGCCGCCGAACTCGCGTCCTTCACCCAAGCCACCTGCGCCGAGCCTCACTCGCTCCTCGGCATGCACAAAGCGAAGGGCGGGCTGCTGGTGCGGGCCTTTCTTCGTGACGCGGTGACCTGTTCGGTCGTCGAGCTGGACGGCCCCGCCAAGAAAGGAGCCGGCGCGAGCGCCTCCGCCGAGAAACTCCACCCGATGGAGCGACTTTCCGAGGCGGGCCTGTTCGAGGTCGTAATCCCCAAGAGAAAGACGTTTTTCGCCTACCAGCTTCGCGTCACGCGTCCGAACGGCGAGATGCGGCAGTTTCACGATCCGTATCGCTTTCTCCCCACGCTCGGCGACCAGGACCTCTATCTTTTCAACGAAGGCAACGAGCACCGCGCCTATGAAAAACTCGGCGCGCATGTGCGCGTGATCGACGGTGTCGCCGGCGTGGCCTTCGCCGTCTGGGCCCCGAGCGCCGCGCGCGTCTCCGTGGTCGGCAATTTCAACGCCTGGGACGGGCGCTATTTCCCGATGCGTCCGCTCGGCGGATCCGGCGTATGGGAGCTTTTCATCCCCGGCCTCGGCGAAGGGGAGCTCTACAAGTTCGAGCTCCGCACCCAGGGCGGCCACGTCATCCTGAAAACCGATCCCTACGGCACCGCGTTCGAGGCGCCCCCCGGCAACGCAGCCATCGTTCACAATGTGCGCAAACACGTCTGGAGCGACTCCGCGTGGATGGAGCGCCGCAAGGCCGACGCCGCCAAGGCCGATCGTCCGATCTCGATCTACGAGGTCCATCTCGGCTCCTGGAAGCGCAAGCTCGAGGACGGGAACCGCCCGCTCAGTTACCGCGAACTCGCTCCGGCGCTCGCCGATTACTGCCTCGATCTCGGATTCACGCACATCGAGATCATGCCGGTCGCGGAACACCCCTTCGATGGCTCCTGGGGCTATCAGGTCACCGGCTTTTTCGCGCCGACCCACCGCTTTGGCTCGCCGGACGATTTCGCGTGGTTTGTCGACCATCTCCACCAGCGCGGCCTCGGGGTGATCCTCGACTGGGTGCCGGCGCACTTTCCGCGCGACGCCTTCGCGCTCGCGGAATTCGACGGCACCCATCTTTACGAGCACAGCGATCCGCGGCAGGGCGCGCACATGGATTGGGGCACCTTGATCTTCAACTACGGCCGTCACGAGGTGCGCTGCTTCCTCGTCGCCAACGCGCTCGCCTGGCTGGACCGTTATCACCTCGACGGCCTGCGCGTCGACGCCGTCGCCTCCATGCTTTACCTCGACTACTCCCGCAAGGAGGGCGAGTGGATCCCCAACCGCCACGGCGGCCGTGAAAACCTCGAGGCCATCGCTTTCCTTCGCGAGACCAACCGTCTGGTCCACCATTACTACCCGGGCGTGCTCACGATCGCCGAGGAGAGCACGGCCTTCGCCGGCATTTCCAAGCCCGTGTCGGAGGGCGGCGTCGGCTTCGACTTCAAGTGGAACATGGGCTGGATGCACGACACCCTGAAGTTCTTCCAGAAGGAGTCCGTCCACCGCCGCTGGCACATCAACGATTTCACGTTCGGCGCGCTCTACCAGTGGTCGGAGAAATTCATCACCGTCTTCAGCCATGACGAGGTGGTGCATGGGAAGGGCTCGATGCTGATGAAGATGCCGGCGCTCGAGATCCGCGAACGCGCCGCGCATCTGCGTTCGCTTTACGCCCACATGTGGGCCTGGCCCGGGAAAAAGCTGCTCTTCATGGGCGGCGAGTTCGGCCAATCCCGCGAATGGGCCTACGCGGGAGCCCTGGACTGGCATCTTCTCCAGTATCTCGACCACGAGGGCATCCGTCTTCTCGTGCGCGACCTGAATCGCCTCTACACGAGCGAGCCCGTGCTGGGGCAAAACGACCTCGACGGCCGAAACTTTCGCTGGATCAACTGCACCGACTCGGAAAACAGCGTGGTCAGCTACCTGCGCCAGGATTCCTCCCAGCGCACCTTCATCGCGGCGGTGGGCAACTACACGCCCGTGAAACGCGAGGGATATCGGGTGGGCGTGCCCCGCCTGGGATGGTGGCGCGAACTGATCAACACCGACAGCCACTATTACGGCGGTTCGGGCGCGGGCAACGGTGGCGGGGTCGGGGCCGAGAACGTTCCTTGGGACGGCTTCGACTACAGCATCCAGCTCACGCTTCCGCCGATTTCGACCACGCTGATGAAGTGGACCGAATCGGAAGCGTAAGCCGCGGAGCGGCCCCGGTTCACGTCTCGATGCCGCGCAGATCCACCCGGAATCGGCTCCCGCGTCGTTCGCGGATTCCACGCCCACGCTGCCGCTCATGCGTTCCGCGGCCTTGCCGGGACGGACGAGGTCGTCGAGCAACGTGGTGAGGGAGTCGACCCGCCCGGCCCATCCTCCCGCGGCGTCCGGAGCCGACTGGCGTTGTTTTGGACGCCCCGCTTTTCCCTCCGTGTGGCTCAGATGCGTCGAAGCCGGGTGGCGTCGAGGGGCGGGGGAGTCGCGGCGGGTTCGGCGACCGAGGGCGGGCGCTGGATTTTTCATCATCGGTTGGCGAGGGATGGAGCACCACGGGATGGTGGCTCCGGCGAATGTCGGAAGATATTGTTCCAGCATTTCGCGGTCCGAACCATCGGGCCGAATACCGCACCGTAATCGCTCGCGCCACCTCCGTTCGGGCCTATTGGCTAATGATTATTATTAGGAAGGCCTCTACTTGCGTCGTCGTCGACTTGCGGGGATTTTACGGCGTAATCACATGCGCCGTCTCCCGCTTCTTTTTCTGGTTCTGGGCATCGGTTTCTCGCTGATTTTAATATCGGGACGCCTCCTCGACACGACCACGCGGGCGGCGTCGACATCCGACGGCACGGACAGGGTGGTTTCGCGGTCCGCCGGTGTCGCCGCGCCGGATGATGCGCGGGGCGCTGAGTCTCCCGCGGTGGCGCACTTCGACGCGGCGCCTTCTCGCCGGGTCATCGCTTCGCGTTGGTCCAGCGACACGCGCGACGAGCACGTCTCCTTCCGGCGGTGGACGGAGCGTTATCTGGCGACTCCGCCCGGAGCCGCGAGGACGGCGTTGGAGGCCGAGGGACTGCGACTCGCCGCCGTCCGGCGCGCGGCGTTGGCGCGTTTGATCGTCGAGGATCCCGAGGCCGCCCTGGCTTCCGCCGCGCCGGCCGCGCTGCGTTCCGCGCTGCCGAAATCCGTGGACACCCTGCTCGAGCGTCGTGTTTCCGCTCGTGGCGAATTGGCGCTGAACGCGATCACGCCGGCTCCGGGCCGCGCGATCCCCGGGGAGGCGACCTATTATTCGGCGCTCATCGAGGGAGCGGAATATCGCGCCTATGTCTATGGTCGGCGCTCCATGCAGGCGACGATCGCGTCCGCGGCGCTGAGCGGGATCGCGGTCGACCGTCTTTTGGCCGTATCCGAATCCCCCGTGCGCCTGCTCGAGCCCGGAGAGGCCGTGGCCGTCTCGACGCCGCAACTCTCCACCTGCGCCACCTGCTCCGCCGCGGCGGGCGCGCCGCCTCCGGGGAGCGTGCTCTACGAATACGCCGGGGCCATCGGCGCGGCTCCCACGCGGGATCATTTCCTGACCGACGCCGCGCTACTCGAGGCGGCCGAAACCGATCTGACGGAGGCGGACAATCGGCCCGGCTCCAGCACCGTGGTCGGGCGACCGACGACGGCGTGGACTCACGGCCAGAAGAAGGTGCTCATCATCCGCGTGGACTTCGCCGACAAGCCCGGCGCCCCTCAGTCCGAGGGCGGGGCGCTCACCGAGGCGCGAGCGGTCGAGCTTTTCACGGAGGCGGGCGGGGTGGGCGACTTTTACCTGGCGTCGAGCTTTGGGGGGACATCGATCACCATTCGGCCGGCGTCCGATGGCGACTCGCCCGACGTCACGCCGGTGCTGCGCTTGCCGCGAAACGCGGTGGACTACGCGGTGACGGGAGAAAGCGCGAAACTGCACGACGACGCGCGTGCCGCCGCGGAAAAGGTCGGCTACGACATTTCCGCTTATGATCGGGTGGGCGTGGTTTTCTCCAGCCTAACCGACTTGGTCGACGGATCGACCGGCGCGAAATCCAAGATCACCTACGGCGGCCTCGCGACGGTCATCGGACCAAACTTCTGGGTGAACGGCGCCTATTCGTTTCGAGTCGTGGCGCACGAGCTCGGGCACACCTACGGATTACGCCACGCCAATCTCTGGAAAGTCTCGGACGGCAATCCCGTGTCCGAAGGCGGCCGATCCTTGGAATACGGAGACCCCTTCGATCTCATGGGCGGCGGCGAGGATTTCTCCGCCACGGAGGATTTCGGCCCATGGAACAAATCGCTGCTTCAGTGGATACCCGATGCCTCGTTGACGGTCGCCGGCAAGGACGGCGTCTATCGCGTGCATCGCATCGACGCGGCGGGCGCGGATCTCGGCCTTCCCCGTGCGCTGAAGATCGTTCGCGATCCGACACGCGACTACTGGATCGGCTACCGGCGCGACACGTCCAACGTGTCCCTCGATGGCGGGGCTAATGTGGTCTGGGGCTACAATTCGAACCGTCCTTGCGATCTGCTGGATCTTGCCACCCCGGGTTCCGATCCCCGCGACTCGGCTCTCGCGATCGGGACGACTTTCAACGATGGCGCCGCCGCCATCACGCTTAAGCCGGTCGCGCAGGGGGGCGAGGGAGCCGACGAGTGGATCGATATCGAGGTCTCGATCGGGAGACGCGTTCAATGGGTGTCTTCATCCGTGCTCGCATCCGAGCAGGGCGGGGCGGTGACCCTGGTTTTGCGCCGCAGCGGCTCGTCCGCAGGCCCGATCTCCGTCGCCTACGGCACCGAGGATGGCACCGCCAAGGCCGGAAGCGATTATTCCGCGGCTTCCGGAGTGGTCACGTGGGGTGACGGCGACATGGCGGACAAGACCGTCTCCGTCGTGCTGGCGCCGGATGGCGAGGTGGAGCGATCCGAGTCTTTCCGCGTGATCCTCGGCGCCGTCGACGGAGGCGTCCGGGTGGGGGCCGCCGCCGCCGCCGTGGCCATCGTGGAATCCGGCGCCAATGACGACACCTTCCTCGCGGACTTCATCGGAAGCACCGTCAACCGCATGCTTCCGATGCCCGACGGGGGCGTTCTGGTCGGCGGCAACTTCACCCAGATTCAAGACTCCGCCGGGGCGCTGATGAGCGGATTGGGCCGGATCGCCCGATTCACCGCCTCGGGCGCGTTTGACGTCGACTTCTCCGCCGGAGCCGGGGCCAACGGCCAGGTGCGCGGCTTCGCGCTTCAGCCCAACGGCCGCATTCTGGTCATCGGCGACTTCACCACGTTCGCAGGCTCGCCGGCGGGACGCATCGTCCGGCTCTTCCCCGATGGATCCATGGATCGGTCATTCAAGCCCGGCGCGGGCGCGGACGAGGATATCCACGACATCGTGCTGCAGCCCGACGGCCGGATTCTCATCGCCGGAGCCTTCACCAAATTTGGAAGCGTCGCCCGAAACAGGCTCGTGCGTCTGATGCCGGACGGCGCGGTGGACACCAGTTTCGCGAATCCCGGTTTCTCTGCGACGATCTTGCGCACGATCGCGTTGCAACCGGACGGCAAGGTTCTCGTCGGCGGAGGGCTTTCCTATTCAGGGATGCCGGGTGTCGGCTTCAAATCCGGTGTCGCTCGCCTGAACGCGAACGGCTCCCGCGATGCATCGTTCGACGTCGGTCATGGTTCGCACACGGCGAGCGCCACCAACACCCTCACGTCGGTCTTTCGCCTGGCCTTGCAGCCCGACGGGCGGATTTTGGTCGCCGGATCTTTCACGGGTTTCGGAGGTCTCGGCGGAAAGCCGCGTCAATTCCTCGCCCGGCTTTCCGCCACCGGTGCGGTCGACCCGACCTTCGCCCCCGCGTTTTCATTTCCCGCCACCATGCCCGTGGAGCAACGCCTCGTCACCGCGTTGCGTGTTCTGCCCGGAAATCGCGTTCTTGTGGGCGGAAATTTCACGGGCGTGGACGCCACGTCCTGTTCGCGTTGCGCGCTCTTGAATCCGGACGGGGCGCCGGATGCGAGTTTCGCCGAGGCGGGCGGCCTCGCCGGCAGGGTGATGGATCTCGCGATCCTGCCGGACGGGAAGGCGTTGCTGGCGGGTGACCCCGCCTTTTTTCAAGGCTCCGCCCGGCAACGTCCGATCTGGCGTTTTGTGCCAGGCCTGGCCGGCGCCCCGGGCGCCATTGGATTTTCCTCCGATGCTTATGCGGGTCGCGAAGGAAATACCGTTACGCTCACCGTCAGGCGGACGAATGGGTCTCTCGGCGCCGTCACCGTCGCCTATGCCGCGGCGCGGGCCAACGCCGCCGACACCGCGACGTCCGGCGACGATTACACTCTCGCGGCCGGCACGCTCACCTGGGAGGACGGCGACGCTTCGGAGCGTGTCATCGGGATTCAGCTCCCGAGGGATGAGGTCGCGGACGACGGCGAGACGTTCACCGTGAGGCTTGGCGAGCCCGTTCTGGGTGGCGCGGCCTTGGGCGAGATCAGAGAGGCCACGATCACCATCGAGGCCTACGACCCTCGGGCCCAAACCATCGACTTTCCGCCCTTGCGCGACGTCGCCGGCTACGCGCCGATCAGCCTGGTCGCGAATGCCAGTTCCGGTCGCCTCGTCGAGTTTACCCTGGTTTCCGGACCGGCCAGCTTGTCCGGCGCGACCCTGACGCCCGGCGGGCCCGGATTGATCACCGTGCGAGCGGTGCAACCGGGCGGAGCCGATTTCGATCCGGCGGAGCCGGTCGAGCGTGGATTCACCGTTCGGCGCTTGGCGACGGTGACCTTGGGCGATCTCACTCAAACCTATGCGGACGCCGCTCGTCCCGTCTCTTTCTCTATCGACCCCGCCGGTGCGATCGCCGCCGTGAGTTATGCCGGTTCGCCAACCGCTCCGCGCAACGCCGGCTCCTATCCGGTGAGCGTGACGGTCGTGGATTCGCTGGTGTCCGGCGGCGCCTCCGGAACCCTGACCATTCTCAAGGCGCCGCTCTCCGTTGCGCCGAAAAATCAGCGTCGCCTCGTGGGCGTGGACAACGCACCCCTGTCGCTCGTCTACAACGGACTGGTGGGCGACGATACCGACAAGGATCTGGATCGAATCCCCGTGGCGAAGACGACGGCGAAGAAAACCAGCAAAGCAGGCAGCTATCCGATCACGCTGAGCGGAGGCTCCGACGATAATTACGCTTTCGAGCTCACGTCAGGCTCCATCGAAGTCGTCTCTTTCGGCGGCGCATACGAATCGCTCCTCGTTTCCGAATCGGATGGAAAGCTCGCCGGCAAAGTCGAGCTCACGCTATCCGCGACGGGGCCGGGATTCACCGGAATCGTGAACTGGGCGGGGGAGGGGGCCTCGGTTTCGATAAAAGGTTCTGTGCTCCTGGACGACGCGCAACCCGCGAGCCTGCCTCCGATCGCGGTCGGTCAAAGCATCGCGGCCGCCCACGGTTATTTCGTGAAAATCACACGGCTTTCGGCCGATGACGTTCAACTGAACCTTCTGAAAGGCGAAACCTTGATCGCCAAAGGCTCGGGCCGACGAATCCATGTCCCCGCCGCCAAGAGTTCCGTGTCCTGGGCAGGATCTCGCACCGCTTGGGTCTCGGATTTTGTTTCGATCAAAGGCGGCGACCTTCGCGCCGTGCCGGCCGGAGCTGGCCACGCGGTGTTCACGGTGCCCGCTAGCGGTGCGTTCACGCTGACGGCGAATCTTCCGGATGGCAAAATCTTCAAGACGCCGCTGCGGCCTGACTCCGATGGCGCCTACCGCGTTTTCGGGCGCCCTTACGGAACCCGTGCAAACAGCTATTTCGTCGGAGAGTGGGATTTGAAGACCCTTGGCGCCCGAGCCTGCGTGTGGCGCAAGGCCGTCGCCCCAAGCGCCGTGGTCGACGCCACTTTCCGCCCGGGCTTCGATCTCGAATGCGTAAGCCAATGCGCGCCTTGGTCGGCGCCGAAAGCCGCGACCGCGACAAGCCCGGGCCTCGCGTGGGCCGACATACTGGGATTGGATGCCACGACCGGAATTTTCCGATTTGAAGTCGATGGAGTCGATTTCGCCGGCTCGGCGGACGGATTGCCTGATACCTTGGCGATAACGGGGGCCGGGAAGGTAACCTTGTCGCCTGCGACGGCCGCCAATCCCCGCCGATTCGCGCTCGGCGTTATCGCGAAGACCGGCGCGTTTTCCGGCAGCTTCACGCTCGCGGATGGCAGAAAGGTGTCCTTCGGCGGTGCGCTGCGGCCGGCACCGGAGGCCGCGGGGGAAGCGTTGGAAATCGGTCGCGGGTTCTTTGTCGTTCCGCCCGCGGTCAAAGGATCTGAGTCCATCGCGGGGGCAATCAGCCTCATCGCCCCCGTCGCGCCAGCGCCCTGATTCAAACGGGTCCTGGTCCTCCATGCCCTTCGTTTCCGTGGCCCGACTTTGGTTTACGACGACGGCGTCCGTCTTGGCGCGGATTACCCGGTTAAGAATCGGTTTGGCGCGAGCGAGCGTGTTCGGTGCGTTCGGGTTTACCGAGCCCGCGCGGAGACCGGGTGCGCCGTTTTCCACGGCGAGTCACGCGGCTCCGGGCCCAGGGTGTGGTTTCCCTCCTCAGTTCTTCTCCTTGTAGACCGTGTCGACGGCGAGGCCGGCGGCGAGGAGCAGCGTGCTCATGGTCGCGCCTTTCGCGCCATGGATGGAGATCATGTAGTTGTCGGCGGTGGTGAAGAGTTCCTTGCCAAGACCGGCCCACTGCTTCGTCACCACGCCGAGCTCGGTGTCGCCGCTGAGGAACTTGAAGTTCCATCCCTTCCAGTCGCCTTTCACCAAGGCGATCTCGGCGCCGTCGGCGGTGAAGACGCGGAAGGCGCCGCCGAGGGTGAAGAGCTTGGCCTGGAAGTAGCCGAGCGGCGCTCCGGCGGCGTCGAAGACATGAACCTTGGGACGCAGAAAGGCGGCGCCGCGCCTGATGGAGAAGAGGCGCCGGCGCGTTTGCGGGTCGGGCGTCTCGTAAACGACGAACCGGGTCGGCATGAGTTTCTTGTCGATGAGGAGTCGGAAGAACTTCACCCAGCCGCTGATTTCCTCCACGGCCTCGCCGATCTTGGCCTTGGTCTGCGGATCGAGGATGTCGTATTTTCCGGAGAGCTTGAGGAAGTCCACGTGTTCGCGGACGAAGTATTGGGTGCGGTCGAGCATGGTGAAACGGGGTATTCGGGCGGAGCGGTGCGGGCCTACTCGCGGGGCTGGTAGCGAAGCGACGAGTAGTGGATGACCCAATACGCGAGGGCGCCGGTGAAGCCGCCGCTGGTGAGGACGACGAGGGCCCAGCTCCAAGGACCGACGAGGAAGGTGCCTTTGTTGGTGATCTGGCGCAGCTTGGCGTCGCGCAAAACGGCGAGCGTGAGGATCACCACGATCAAGGCGTAGAGCGCGCCGAAGACGTAGAGCAGGATCGGCACGGTCGAGGTCAGCGGGAGCAGGAAGTTTTCCATCTCAAAGGCTTACGCGCATCGCGGGCCGCGCTTCGATCACAAAAGCGGACGCGGGCGTTCGGGACGGTCTTCACACGCGGGGCCGGCGGGTTTGCACCGTGAAAAGGAAAAGCCCGGCCTTTTGGGCCGGGCTTGAGATCGCCACGAGGGCATCAGGTGGAGCGCGGTCAGACCTCCTCGACGGTGGCCTCGGTGGTCTGGCCGGCGATGGTGAGGCGATAACGCGTGCCGGGGCCGGCGGCCTTGGCGGGCGCGACGGCGGGAGCGGGGGCCGGCGCGGCGGGCTTGGCGGCGACCTCGACGGGCGCGGGCGGCGTGGCGGGCTTGGGCGCGTGGAGCTTGGCGAACTCCTGAGGGAACATGGCGTGGAGCACGCAGGCCTCGTCGTCGGTGGGCAGGTTCTTGGCGGCGAGTTCCTCGCGGAGCTTGGGCATGCGCGGGGCGAGCGCGTCGGCGGGGCGACCCTCGATCGGGGTCTGGCCGGTGCGATCCTTGATGAGCTTGAGCAGCTCCGGATCCACCACACCGGGCGGGCGGCCGTATTTGTTGAGCGCGATGTCGGCGGCGGCGGGGGCGATGGTCTTCCAGCGTCCGAACTTCACGTTCATCATGGCCTGGGTGCCGACGATCTGCGAAGTCGGCGTGACGAGCGGGATCCATCCCAGCGCCTGGCGCACGCGCGGGATCTCGGCCATGACCTCGGCGAACTTGTCGGTCATGTTCTGCTCCTTCAGCTGGTTTCTGAAGTTGGAGAGCATGCCGCCGGGCACCTGGTAGCAGAGGGTGTCGGAGTCGACGCGCTCGTTGTCGGGCGAGGTGAACTTGGAGAGCTGCTTGTAGACGTCGGTGAAGTATTCGCGGAGCTGCTGGAGCTTGTGGGTGTCGAACTTCGGGCAGCGCGGGTGTCCCTCGAGGAGGGCGATCATGCGGACGGTGTCGGGCTGCGCGGTGCCGTTGGCGAAGGGCGCGATGGAGGTCTCGACGATGTCGACGCCGGCGTCGATGGCGGCGAGGTAGGCGGCGGCGCCGAGGCCGGCGGTGTCGTGGGTGTGGAGGGTGACGGGCAGGCCGACCTTTTCCTTGAGCTGCTTGGTCATCTCGTAGGCGACGCGCGGGGCGATGACGCCGGACATGTCCTTGATGCCGATGGAATCGCAGCCGAGGTCGCGGAGCTCGACGCCCATCTTGACGAAGGCGTCGATGGTGTGGACGGGGCTGGTGGTGTAGCAGATCTCGCCGCGGGCGTGCTTGCCGCAGGCCTTCACCGTCTTGATCGCGGTGATGAGGTTGCGAGTGTCGTTGAGCGCGTCGAAAACGCGGAAAATGTCCTGGCCGGCCGCGGCGTCGGCGCGCACGAAGGCCTCGACGACGTCGTCGGGGAAGGAGGTATACTGGACGATGTTCTGGCCGCGGAGCAGCATGAGCTGCGGGGTCTTCGGCGCGGCCTTTTTCAAGGCGCGTAGGCGATCAAAGGGATTCTCCCCGAGAAAGCGCAGGCACGAGTCGATGGTGGCGCCGCCCCAGGTCTCGAGGCCGGCGAAGCCCAACTCGTCCAAAATGGGCGCGGCGGGCAGCATCTGCGCGGTGGTCATCCGCGTGGCGGCGAGGGACTGGTGACCGTCGCGCAGGACGGTGTTATTGAAGAGCACGGGTTTCATAGGCGGAAAGTCGGGGGAAAGTGAGCGGTGGCGGACGGAAGGGCGGCGACGGAGCGGCGTCAGAGTTCGCGGAGGAGGGCGACCTGGGTGGAGTTGTGGGTGGAGACGACGCCGTCGGCGCGGAGGCGGAGATCGCCAGCGGAATCGATGCCGAGAAAATCGCCGATGACGGGTTCGGCGCGGCCGGCGAGGGTAAGGGCGACGCGGCGAGGCTCGCGCCAAGCCTGGTTGAGGGCGGCGGCTATCTTGGGGAAATCGCCGGCGAGCAGGGCCTGGTGGGCGCGGGCGATGGCGTGGAGGGCGAGGGCGGAGACGTCGTCGAGATCGCGGTGCGAGAGCGCGACGAGGTCGGCGAGGCGGATCGTGGTGTCGCGCAGGGAGGCGTCGGCGTGCTCGGGATCGTTGAAAACGTTGAGCCCAAGTCCAACGACGGCGGTGTGGGCTGAGTGGCGTTCCATGAGGAGGCCGGCGAGCTTGCGCTTGCCGACGAGGAGATCGTTGGGCCAGCGCAGGCGGAGACCGCGGACGCCGGCTTTGCGGAGGGCCTCGCCCAGCGCCCAGCCGACGGCGAGCGGGAGGAGCGCCCACCTTTCGCGGGGGCCGGGGCAAGGGACGACGGCGGAGAGCCAGAGGCCGCCGCGGTCGGAGGTCCAGATACGTCCGGTGCGGCCGCGGCCGGCGGTCTGGGTGTCGGCGCGCACGGCGTGCCAGGGTGGGAGCGTGGCGGCGACGCGGTTGGTGGTGTCGACCTCGGGCAACACCTCGAGAAACCATCCGGTGAAGGCGGTCGGATCGTCGGCGAGGGCGGCTTTCCCCGGCTGCGGATCGAGGGTGGCGGTGTTCATGGTGTGGTGGCGGCGCGAGGTTTCAGATCAGGCCGAGGCCCTTGAGGACGGAGAGCATGATGGCGGCGGCCATGACCGAGCCGATCTGACCGCCGGTGTTGGCGCCCATGGCGTGCATGAGGAGAAAATTCTGTTTGTTCCAACGCTGGCCCTCGGTCTGCACGAGACGCGCGGCCATGGGATAGGCGGAGATGCCCGCGGCGCCGACGAGCGGGTTCATCTTTCCGCCGGAGAGCAGATACCAGAGCTTGCCGAGGAGGACGCCGCCGACGGTGTCGATGACGATGGCGAAGAGACCGAGGCCGAAGACGAGGAGCGTTTTCACCGCGAGGAAATCCTTCGCGACCATGGTGCCGCCGATGGCGAGGCCGAGGAACAGCGTGGAGATGTTGGCGATCTCGTTCTCGCTCGCCTTGCAGAGCCGCGAGACGGCGCCGGTGACCTTCATGAAGTTGCCCAACATGACCATGCCCATGAGCGGGAGCCCCTTGGGCGCGACGATGCCGGTGACGACGGTGACGACGAGCGGGAAAGCGATGAGGGCGGCGCGGGAGACCTTGCCGGAGCTGGGCGGCATCTTGACGGCGCGCTCCTTTTCGGTCGTGAGCAGGCGCATGATCGGCGGCTGGATGATGGGCACGAGCGCCATGTAGGAGTAGGCGGCGACGGCGAGGGCGCCGACCATGGCGGTGTCGATCTTGCCCAGGCCGGCGAAGAGGTTGGAAACGTAGATGACGGTGGGGCCGTCGCAGGCGCCGATGGTGGCCACGGCGACGGCGGACTCCTTTGGAAAGCCAAGGGCGAGGGCGAGCAGAAGCGTGGCGAAGATGCCGAGCTGGCCGGCGGCGCCGAAGAGGAGAAGCTTCGGGTTGGCGAGAAGCGGCGTGAAGTCGGTCATGGAGCCGATGCCGACGAAGATCAGAAGGGGGAAGAGTTCGTTGCCGATGCCGAAGTCATACATCGTCTTCAACACGCCGCCCGGGTGCATAAGCTCGCTGAGCGGCAGGTTGGCGAGCAGGCAGCCGAAGCCGATCGGGAGTAGCAGGAGCGGCTCCACGTCCTTGGCGATCGCGAGGTAGAACATGATCCCGGCCAGCACGATCATCACGAGGCTACCGGCGTCCAGGGCGCGCGCGCCCTCGGCGAGACCGTCGAGTCCGGAGAGGATGGCGTCGATCATGGCGAGCAGGGGTCAGGGTTTGGGCGAATGGTCGCCGGGTTTGGGCGTCGGCAGCAGCGTGGTGAGCGCGCGGATGAGCAGCGTGAGCAGCCAAAGCGTGAGCAGCGTTCCGCCCATGCCGACCAGGAGAAGCGTGAGGCCGAAGGAGAGGTTGCTCATGGCGGTGCGCGGCTCAGGAGTTTTCGTGGCGTTCGGCCGCGGCGGGAAAGGCGCGCGCGTGCCAGACGGAGAGGATGATCGAAACCAGGAGAACGACGCCGATCACCAGAAGCGAAACGAAGGCGTGGTGTTTGAACCACTCTTCGACCGGGGAGTAGATCCCGGCGATCATCTTGGCGCCGATGAAGAGGAGGATGACGCTGACGCCGTGCTTGAGGAATTTGAACAGGCTCATCACGCCGCGGAGGGCGAAGAAGAGGGAGTTGAGCCCGAGGACGGCGAAGATGTTGGAGGTGAGGACGACAAAAGGATCCTGGGTGATCCCCATGATCGCGGGAATCGAATCGAGGGCGAAAAGGACGTCGGTGCTGCCGATGACGAGGAAAACCAGAAAGAGCGGCGTGATGTGCAGGCGTCCGTCGACTCGCACGGTGAGGCGTCGGCTGTCGGGGCCGGGATCGTGGACGGTGAAGAGGCGGCGCGCGGCCCGATTGAGGATGTTTTTCTCCGGGCTGACCTGCTCGTCCGCGTCGGCGGCGAGCATTTTCCACGCGGTCCAGACCAGCAGCCCGCCGAAAAGATAGATGAGCCAGTGGAAGCGGTGGAGCAGCGCGATGCCGAAGAGGATAAAGACGACGCGCAGGCCGATGGAGAGGTAGATGCCGAGCTTGATGAGCTTGGGCTGGGCGTGTTCGCCGACGCCCATCATGCCGAAGATGAGGATGAAGACGAAGAGGTTGTCGACCGAGAGGGAATACTCGGTGAGGTAGCCGGAGATGAAAAGCATCGCAGGCTCACGGCCCGCCGGATGCAACGCGGCGATCGCCCCGGCGAACCCGAAGGCGAGGGCGACCCAGAGCCCGGTCCAACGCAGGGCCGAGCCCAGGCCGACGGGGCCGTGGCGGTGGGTGATGACGAAAAGATCAAGCGCCGAGACCGCGACGAAAGTCGTCCAGAAGATGATCCAGAGCGCGGTCATGGGGGCGGAGGGCGCGCGGGCATCGGCGGGGTGCCCGCGCGGAGGCGGCGAGGGTTGAGAAGCGAGTTAGCGGACGCGGTGCGAGGTGAAGATGTCGCGGCGGCCTTCACGGGCCCAGTCGATGGGGGCGGCGGCGGCGGTCGCGGTGGAGGGAAGGACGGAGGCGAGCCGGACGCGGCCCTTGAAGAGATGATGCACGGCGGCGGTGATCGCGGCGAGATGGGCGGCGGGCACTCCCGCGACGAGCGGCTCGGCGGCGGCGACCGGCGCGGGGGGAGCGATGGCGACCGGAGCAGGAACCGTTGCCGGCGACGGCGCGGCGTCGGAGGCGGACGACGGCGCGGCGGCCACCACGGGAGCGGGCGCGGACGACGGCGCGCGCTTGGGCTCGGACTCGGACTGTGGCGCGTGAAGCTTGCGCGCGAGATCGATCGCAAACCAGGCGCAGCCGAGCGCGAGGAAGAGAGTGAGGAGCAGTTCCTGCAGGAGGTTGAGCGGGTGGGACATGGGAAGCGGGGGGAAAGCGGGATCAGGCGCGCGGAGAGCCGGAGACAGGCGGCGTGCCGGCGGAGGCGGTCGCGATTCGAAGACGGATACCTCGCGCGATGACGAGAAGGCCCGAAAGCGAAATGAGCTGGCCGGCAAGGGTGACGACCGCGCGAGGCTGGACGTCCAGCGCCGGGGCGACCAATCGCGCGAGCGAGACGCCCAGCACGGCGAGCGCCAGGCCGGCGAACCAATGACGGGCGGAAGCGTGGAAGACGGGGCTCATTTGGTGATCAGCGGGATCACCGTGACGTAGATGCCGGTGAGGATGGCGGTGGTGATCACGCCGCAGATGTTCGCGCCGAGCGCCTCGGGCAGGATGATCGCGTCGGGGGTGACGAGGGATACTTCCTTCTGCGCCACCTTGGCGGTGCTAGGCACGCAACTGACGCCCGCGATGCCGATCACCGGATTGATTTTTCGGCCGCTGAAAAAATAGGCGGCATAACCTCCAAGCAAGCCGCCGACCGCGGACAGAAGCAGCGCGATGACTCCGAGGACAAGGAGAATGAGAACCTTGGGATCCAGGATGGTGGATGCCTCGCAAAGCACGCCGAGGAGCAGTCCCAGGAACATGGTCGCTCCGTAGAGCACGGGGCCGTCGATCACGGCCATGAAGTATTTGAGACCCGCCTCGCGCACGGCGACGCCGACGAAGAGACTCAGGAACAGGGGGGCGGCGGAGGGAAAGAGCAGGCAGAGCACGGCGCAACCGACGACCGCGAAGGCGAGTTTCTCGTCGGAAGTGACCTTGATGACCGGCTTGGGCGGCATCTTGAGGCCGCGGAGCTTGGCGGGGACCAGCAGGCGAATCAGGTAGGGGTAACCGCCGTAGGTAAGACCCAAATACAGATAGGCGACGACGGTGATCGGGACGAAAAGGTGCTTCGCGAGAGTGAGCGAGGTGAAGAGCACCATCGGGCCGTCCGCGCCGCCCACCATGGCGATCGAGGCGGCTTCGCGGTAATCCAGCCCGAAGGCGACGGCGATGGGAAAGGTGAGGATCGTCCCGAGCTCGGCGGAGAGCGCGAGGAACATGCTGAGGAAAGGACGGGCGAGAACGAAACCCACGTCGAGCAGCACGCCTATGCCCATGAAGACGAAGCAGGCGATGAGGCCGTTGCTGAAGGCGAAGGTATAGACCGGCTGCAGGAAATCGACCTGCATGAGATACATGAGGCTGTCGGTCTTTTCGACGAGCGGCGCCATGAAGAGCGTGCCCGGAGCGTGCCCCGCGGCGGCCTCGGCGGTCAACCGGGCGGCGACCGCGGCGTCGGGATTGGCCGCGCTGCCGGCGACGATGTGGCCGGCGGTGACGGGATCGAGGAAGAGCACGCCCGCGTTCACCGCGATCATTCCAAGGCCCATCGGAATCATCAGGAGCGGCTCCAGCACGCCCTTCTTGCCGAAATAGACGAGCGCGGCGCCCAGGATGATGAGCCCGATGCGGCCGAAGAGAATGGTCGGCTCGGCGCTCAGCATGGAGGTGATGCCCTGGAACAGATCGAGGATGTGGAAGCCTTGCATGGCGGGGCGCTTCGTGCGTTTTGGAAACGGTCAGCGGGAAAAGCGGCGGACGACGAGGAAGAGCGCCTTGATCAGCGCCGCGACGAAGAGCGAAATGACGGCGGCGATGCCGTAGACGGTGAGCGCGATCTGGAAGGCGGATTTCATCGGCGGTGCGAATGCGCGGACGGGAGGAGAGGATGGGATCCGCCGCCCGCGGGGGGGCGGGCGGCGGAGGGGCGGGGTGGTTTGCTTTTACGCGAGGCGCAGGAGGGGAGCGCCTTCTTCGACGCCATCGCCCGGATTGACGAGGATGGCCGAGACGGTGCCGGCGCGGGGCGCGTAAATGTAGGTGTTCATCTTCATCGCCTCGACGGTCGCGACCTGCGCGCCTTCGGCGACGGCCTGGCCAACCTTGACGTCGATGGAGACGACCTTGCCCGCGAGCGGGCTGGGGATGTCGCCGGCGCCGGCGGCGCCGGGCGTGGCGGGCTTGGGCGCGGCCGGCGCGGAGACCGGGGCGGCGACAGGCGCTAGCGCGGCGGGGGCCGCGACGGGCGCGGCGACGGGAGGTGTGCTTACAAGGGGGA
>CAYTLL010000002.1:0-141045 GCA_964438755.1 uncultured Akkermansia sp.
ATCAGGATCGCCGCCAAGATGCCGATGATGGCGATCACGGTGAGCAATTCGATCAAGGTGAACGCCGAAGCGCGACGACGTGAATTTACAGGGGACGAGTTCATGTGAATCAGGTGATGGGCCGGGGCACATCCGACTATCGAACCCAAGACCACCTGCTTGAACGAAAAGACTAACGCGGGGCGGAGGGAACTAAGGCCGGGGCGCCGAAAGGGGTAATTTTCTGCGGTGATGAAATAATCATCAGCCCGACGCCCGGAGGGTAAGCCACGATAAATCTTACAGTCCGCTCGATCCTTTAAAACCTGATTTACCTTTAAACGACAGCATCTTACGAGAAAAGGAGTATAAACAACCCCCAGACCCATAAACGACGGGTGAGACGAAAACCCAATGGGCCTAGACCTCGCCCGTGCGGGCACGGGCGAGAAGGAAATCCTTAAGCCCAAACACCCTCGATGTTTTTATAAAAAACCTCGTCCGAGGTTTTAAAATGGGGCGGTCAACGGGATTCGAACCCGCGACCCCAAGAATCACAATCTTGTGCTCTAACCAACTGAGCTATGACCGCCGTGGGAGGGGAGGAGGCTCAAGAGCGAAACGCGTCTGTCAACCCTTCTTCTGCATTCACAGCCATTGCCCTTTGCAAGGCCGCCTCCGGATGCTCTTCGCCGCATGTTCGCCCTGAAAAAAATCCTCGGCCACCTCCTGATGCCGCTGCCCCTGGCCCTCGCGATTCTGGGCCTCGCCCTGTGGGCCGCCGCGCGGCGTCGCCCGGGGACGGCCCGCGCGCTTCTGCTTCTCGGCTGGCTGCTCCTCGCCGTCTGCGGCAACCGCGGCTTCTCCACCGCGCTCACTTTGTCATTGGAAAACCACTACAGTCCCGCGCCGGCGGCGCCGCTTCGCGCCCCCCCGCCGGACGAGCCCGCGGCCTTCGCCCCCGAGGACTGGCCGGAGGGATTGCGCGCGGCGGGGTTCGTCGCGGTGCTCGGAGGCGGGCACGGCGACGCGGACACGCTCCCCGCCGGACAACGCCTCAGTCCCTCCGCGCGCGCCCGGTTGATCGAGGGGATCCGGCTCGCGCGCGCCCTGCCCGAAGCCTGGCTTGTGCTGTCCGGACCGCCCGACCACGGCGGTTCCGACCCGAATGAGGAGACCCCGTCCCACGCCCGGATCCTCGCCGACGCGGCGGGGGAGCTCGGCTTTCCCCGAAGCCGGATCGTCGAGATCGACACCGCGCGCGACACGGCGGAGGAAATCTCCGCGCTGCGTCGCCTCGCGGGCGACGAGACGGTCGCGCTGGTCACCTCGGCCTGGCATCTGCCACGAGCGATGGATCTGGCGCGACACGAGAAACTCGCCGCCTTCCCCTGCCCCGCCGACTACCTGGCCGGTCGGGACCGGACGCCCGGCGCGACGGCGTGGCTCGACTGGGATTCCGAGTCGTTGACCAACAGCACCCGCGCCTGGCGCGAATATCTCGGCCAAGCCTGGGTCCGGTTGGTCGCCTGGTGGCGGCGTTGAGCGCCACGGATCCGCGAGGTCGGGAATCATCGGCCCGCTTTTCGCCTTCGCCCGTCCGGACGCGCAAGCGTCCGCGGCCGGATCACCGCGTCGAGACGCATCCCACCCACGTGATCCGCGCGCCGGCCGAGCGCCTCAGGCCGCGTCCTTCGCCTCGCTCGGAGGATTCTCGATGCTTCCGGCCGCCGCCTTGCCCCCGGACGACTTGCGCCTGAGCTGCGGACGACGCTTGCCGGCGACCACCGAGGCGTCGATCACCACCTCCGCCACGTCGTCGCGGGTCGGCAGCTCGAACATCACCTCGAGCATGAGCTGCTCGAGGATGGAGCGCAGGGCGCGCGCGCCGGTCTTGAGCGTGATCGCCTTTTGCGCGATCGCGCGCACCGCGTCGGGAGTGAAACGCAGGTTCACGCCGTCCATCGCGAAAAGCTTCGAGTATTGCTTCACGAGCGAGTTTTTCGTCTCGAGCAACACCTTCTCCAGATCCGCGAGCTTCAGCGGCGCGAGCACGGACACGACCGGCAATCGGCCGATGAACTCGGGGATCATGCCGAAACGCACCAGATCCTCCGGGGCCAGCGAACGCATCAGGGCCTCCGCCGCTTCGTCTTCGCCGTCCGCGGCCCCGACCGTCGCGGCCGCGGCGGCGCGGGCCTGCGCGCCGAAGCCGATGCCGCGCGCGCCGAGGCGACGCTGCACGATCGAATCGAGGCCGACAAAGGCGCCGCCGCAGATGAAAAGGATGTTCTGAGTGTTCACCTGCACCAGCTCCTGGTTCGGGTGCTTGCGACCGCCCTGGGGCGGCACGTTGCAAACCGTGCCTTCGAGAATCTTGAGCAAGGCCTGCTGCACGCCCTCGCCGGAGACGTCGCGGGTGATCGAAACGTTTTCCGTCTTACGCCCGATCTTGTCGATCTCGTCGATGTAGACGATGCCGCACTCGGCGCGGCGCACGTCGTAGTTGGCGTTTTGGAGGAGACGCAGGACGACGTTCTCCACGTCCTCGCCGACGTAGCCGGCCTCGGTGAGCGTGGTCGCGTCGGCGATCGCGAAAGGCACGTCGAGCACGCGCGCGAGCGTGCGGGCGAGGAGCGTCTTGCCCGAGCCCGTCGGGCCGCAAAGCAGCACGTTGCTCTTCTCGACCTCCACGTCGTTGAACTCCGGCGCGAGCGTGTTGGCCGCGCGATCGGGCGAGCCCGCGGCGAAGGTGAGACGCTTGTAGTGGTTGTAGACCGCGACCGAGAGCACCTTCTTCGCGTGGTCCTGGCCGATCACGTGCTCGTCGAGCGCGCGCTTGATCTCGGAGGGCTTAGCCAGCCGGAAAACCGGACGCTGGTCGACCGCCGGCGTGGCGGCCTCGCGGTCGATGATGGTTTTGCAGACGTTCACGCAGGCGTCGCAGATGTAGACGCTCGGTCCGGCGATGATCTTCCGGACCTCGGACTGCGACTTGCCGCAAAAGGAGCAGAGATTGACGCGCGTTGCCTTGGCCATCGGCCATCAGCCTGTCCATCCGCGCCTTTCAGGGAAGTCCTAAAGCGCTGCAATAACACTCACCCGCGCCTCCCGGAGCCAAGCCCGGGACGGATCAACGGTCCCGCCCCGGACCGCTCCCCGGGAATATCCGGTCCGCGCCGATCTCCGCCAAGGTCGCGCAACCGCACAGCGCCATCGTCGCCTCCAGCTCCGCGCGCAGGAGGTGCAAAACATGCGCCACGCCCAAGGCCCCCGCCGCGGCGAGGCCGTGCACCACCGGACGCCCGACCAACACACCCCGCGCGCCCGACGCGAGGGCCTTGAACACGTCCGTCCCGCGCCTCACCCCGCCGTCGAGCAAAACCGGCGCCCGCCCGCCCGCCGCCGCCACGATCTCCGGCAAGACCTCGATCGTCGCCGGCACGGTGTCGAGCGTCCGCCCCCCGTGGTTCGAAACGATCAGCCCGTCGGCCCCCTCGGCCAGGGCCCGCGCCGCGTCTTCCGCCGCCAACACGCCCTTCACCCAGATCGGCAAACGCGTGATCGATCGCAGCCAGACGAAATCATCCCAGGTCGCCGCGGTCGCCGCCAAGGCTCCGGCCAGCAACGGGCTTTCGCCCAAAGGCGCGGCCGCGACCTCCGGCGCGCGCAACCCGCGGAGGTTCACGGCCTCCACCTCGGGCGGCAGTTTGAAACCCGCCCGCCATTCGCGGTGCCGCACACCGCTCACCGGCGCGTCCACCGTCACCACGAACGCCCCGCAACCCGCGCCTTCCGCCCGCCGGACCAGACGCTCGAGAAACGCGCGATCCGGATAAAGATAGAGCTGCATCCACCAGCCCGCCCGCGCCTCCGCCGCGATAGTTTCCAGCTCCACGCTCGCCTGCGCGCTCACCACCAATCCCGCCCGCGCCGCCCCCGCGCCGAGCGCGGTCGCACGCTCGCCCTCCATATGCGCGAGACGTTGATAAGCCACGGGCGCGACGAGGATCGGGTGCTCGAACGTCCGCCCCGCGAGCGTCACCCGCGTATGCCCGCCGGCCAGCGACCGAAGCACACGCGGACGCAGCCGCAGACGATCAAAGGCCGCGCGATTCTCCCGCGACGTGATCTCGTCCGCCGCGCCGCCCTCGAGATAGGCCCAGGCCCCCGGCGTCATGCGCTCGCACGCCAACGGGGCGTAGTCGGTCACGGCGACGATCTCGGGCGGAATGCGATTCAAGGGGGGCGACATGCTGAAAAAGGGGATGCGCGCAGGCTTCGAAAACTCAGCCAAAGGCGGAGGAGGTCCGCGCCTGGCGGCAGGCTTGCTGGCGATTGGAAAAATGCTCCACCAAGGCGCTCAACTCGCGCAAGCGCACGCGCCGCGACTCGCCCCCCTCGCCCGCCAGCGTCTCAAAGCCGCCCTGCAAAATCTCCTGACGGGCGACTTCCGCCGCCACCCGCGCGGTCTCGAGGCGCTCCGCCCCGGCGCCATCGCCCCACCTGCGCAAAAAACCCGCCAAGGCCTCGGGCGCCGCACGATGCCACCACCACGCCCCGAACTCGAAAAGTCGCGACGCGGTCGCCTCCGGATTCACCGACGCCGCCGGACGTCCGGCGTCCGTCCACGACGCGCAGGCGGCCAGCCCTTCCTCCACCCGCGCAAACAGCTCCCTCCGCTCCGCCTCGTCGAGTTCCTCCCCGCCGACGATCCGTCTCGCTTGGGCCACGCAAAGCGCATGGCTCGCGCGCAGCCCCGTCTCCAGCGCCACAAAATCCCGGTCCGCCTCCGGAGCCGCCGTCCTCGCCGCTTCGCGCCACGCCGCGCTCGCCGCGGGCATCTCGCCTCGCGCCTCGTGCCACGCGGCCAGATTGAACCAGGCTCCGGCCAGATTTCTCCGCGCCGCCGCCTGCCCCGCCTCCGCCGCGAGGAACAACGCCTCGATCGCGCGCCGCAGACAACGCCCCTGCTCATGCCTGCCCGTCTCGTCCGGCCACCCGAGAGCCGACGCCGCGGCGCGGTTCAACCACGCCGCCCCCATCATCGCCGCCGATTCCCCTCGCATCTCCGCGGCCATCCCGCGATTCGCGATCGCCAAGGCCTCGTCGTAGCTGCGCGCCGCCTCCCGCGCCTGCTCCGGCGAGCCCGACGCCAGCAACGCGTTGCCCCGGTTCATCCACAAAAGCGCTCTCAGCCTTCCGCGCTCACGCTCGCCGGCCACGCCCCCGGCCTCGTCCCGCCCGGCGTCGCGGGCAACCGCCCGGGCCAGCTCCGCCAATCCCGCGTCGTGGCTGCGCACCGCCTCGCGCAGATCGCCCTCCGAGCGCCCCGATTCCAAAATCTGCCCGCGCCGCAGCCAGACGCGCGCCCGGTCCGCCTCGCACGCCTCGACCAGCCTGCCCAAGGCCTCGTCGCAAAGTGCCACCGCGGCCGCGACGCCCTCCCGCCCCCCGCGACGCCAACAGGCGTCCGCCTCGGCCAAGAGTTCACCCACCCCGGCCTTAGCCGCGGCCGATCCGTCCAGCGCATGTGGGGTCTCTTCCAAACTCATGAAATTGAGACCCAATCCCAAAAAGATCCTTGCGTCGATGATAAAGAGTCTCAATCGCTTTTCATCTCATCGCCGTCATGCCTACCTTCATCGCTTCCGAAGAATCTGCCAATCAAGGGACTTGCCTCAATTTCAGCCGCTCGCTCGCCCGTAGCCTGGCTTGGGTGCCGACCCTTTTTGCCGCCGGCGGTATCAATGCGCAGACCACGGAAAACGCCCCCTCCACCCCGGCTTCCGCCCCCAATGGCAAAGACGACGTTGTCGAACTGGAGACGCTCGAGGTCCAAGGCCAACGCGAGAACAGCCCGCTCTCGTCCCCCAAATACACCCAGCCCTTGGTCGACGTCCCCCAGACCATCACCGTCATCCCGCGCAGCGTGATGGACCAGCAGGGCGCGACCACGCTTCGCGACGTTCTCCGCAACACCCCGGGCATCACGTTCCAGGCCGGCGAAGGCGGCACCGCCAGCGGCGACCAGATGACGATCCGCGGCTTCGACGCCCGCAACGACATCGCCGTCGACGGCATCCGCGACGCCGGCACCTTCACCCGCGACGCCTTCAACCTGGAGCAGGTCGAGGTCGCCAAGGGCCCCTCGTCCACCCAATCCGGTCGCGGCTCGACCGGCGCCAACGTCAATCTCGTCAGCAAGACGCCCAAGCTCGAGTCCTTCCGCGCCGGCACGCTCGGCGTCGGCACCGACGACTACCGCCGCGCCACCGTCGACATCAACGAGGACCTCTCCTCGCGCTCCACCATCCCCGGCACCGCCGTCCGCCTCAACGCCATGGCCCAGGAGTCCGGCGTCGCCGGTCGCGACATCGTCGAGAACAAGCAATGGGCCGTCGCGCCCTCTCTCGCCTTCGGCCTCGGCACGCCGACCCGCGCCACCCTCTCCTACCTCCACGCCGAGCAGGACAACATCCCCGACTACGGCATCCCGTGGGTGCCCGTCATCGCGGGCACCACCACCGGCGTCACGCCGTCCATCGGCACGCCCGGCGGCCAGCCCAACGTCGACCAGAGCAACTGGTATGGCCTCGTCGAACGCGACTACGAGAAGATCATCAACGACTCCGTCACCGGCACCGTCGAGCGCGACCTCGGCGCCAACACCACCCTGCGCAACACCACCCGCTACGCCCGCACCGAACGCGATTCCGTCATCACCGCCCCGCGCTTCGTCGTGACCGGCGGCGTCGTCCAACCCCTTGTTCGCCGCAACGACGAGAAGTTCCGCGATCAGGTCGACGACATCTCGGCCAACGCCACCAACCTCCGCACCACCTTCGACACCGGCCCGGTCGCGCACACGCTCTCCACCGGCCTCGACCTCTCGCGCGAGACTTCCCTCGCCTACACCCGCGTCCAGACGCCCGACGACGCGCTTCCCACCAGCGCCTTCGATCCCGACCCCTACCAGCCCTACACCGCCGTCATCTCCCGCAACGGCGCCTTCACCGACGTCGAGGCCGAGACCGTCGGTCTCTACGTCTTCGACACCGCCGAGATCACCGACTGGCTCGAGCTCACGGGCGGCGTCCGCTTCGATCACTTCGAGGCCGACGTCCGCGATGATCGCCGCGCCCAGACCACCGGCACCGGCGCCGGCACCTACTCCCGCATCCGCACCAACGACGACATGGTGAGCTGGAAGGGCGGCGTCGTATTCAAGCCCCGCCCCAACGGTTCGATCTTCATCGGCCGCGGCACATCCTTCAACCCGTCCGCCGAAGGTCTCGCAGTCACCCCCGCCAACGCCAAGGTCGACCCCGAGAAGAGCGAAAGCACCGAGATCGGCACCAAGTGGGATCTCTTCAACCGCCGCCTCAACGTCTCCGCCTCGATCTTCCGCACCGAAAAGACCAACGCCCGCACCACCGATCCCACCACCGGCGACGTGGAGCTCGACGGCGAGCAACGCGTCGACGGCTTCGAGCTCGGCCTCGGCGGCAACATCACCAAGGAGTGGAACGTCTTCGCCGGCTACACCTACATGGACAGCGAGGTCCTCTCCTCCCGCAATCCGCTCGAGGTCGGCTCCGACGTGCCGCGCACCCCGCAACATTCCTTCAACGTCTGGACCGCCTACGAGCTGCCCTTCGGCCTCACCCTCGGCGGCGGCGCCCAATACATGGACAAGGTCGACCGCAGCACCACCACGACCAACCAATACGCCCCGGGCTTCACGCTCTGGAACGCGATGGCGTCCTACGAGGTGAACAAGCACTTCAGCCTCCGCCTCAACGCCAACAACCTCTTCGACGAGGCCTACGTCGATCGCGTCGGCGGCGGCCACTACGTCCCCGGCGCCGGACGCACCTTCATCCTCACCGGCGTCTTCGCGTTCTAAAACGCCCCCCGCCGACTCGTAGCGGAACGGCGGAGCCGTTTCGCCTTCGCATTCGCCCCGTTTCGCTCCTCTCCCGGCTTCCCTCCCCGTCCCCGCCCGTCCCCATCCCCGCCACCACCCGTCCACGCGCCACGCCCCCCCGGATTGCGTCACCCAATGGGTTACGCAATCCGGGCGCTCAGCCCCTCGCGCTCGGCACCTCGTTCCCCGCAGCTCTCTCTCGGCTCTCTGCACAAATGATCCACGCCATTCCCGACGTTCTCAGCCCCGCCCAGGTGGCGGAGGCGCGCGCCCTCCTCGACTCCGCCGACTGGGTCGACGGCAAGGGCACCGCCGGCCACCAGGCCGTCCACGTGAAGGACAACATGCAGTTGCCCGTCACGTCTCCCGTCGCCCGCCAGGTCGGCGACCTGATCCTGAAGGCCCTTCACGCCAACCCGCACTTCGTCGCCGCCGCGCTCCCGCTGCACATCCTTCCGCCGATGTTCAACCGCTACTCCGGCGGCCAGCAGTTCGGCTCCCACGTCGACGGCTCCATCCGCCAGATCCCAGGCACCGCCCAGCGCATCCGCACCGATCTCTCGTGCACCCTCTTCTTCGCCAACCCCGACGAATACGACGGCGGCGAACTCGTCATCGAGGACACCTACGGCGCCAAAAGTGTGAAGCTGCCCGCCGGCCACATGATCTTATACCCGGGCACCAGCCTCCACCACGTGAAACCCGTCACGCGCGGCGCCCGTCTGTGTTCATTCTTCTGGGTCCAAAGCATGATCCGCGACGACCACCAGCGCCGCCTCCTGCTCGATCTCGACGTCTCCATCCAACAGCTCGGCCCCGAGCTCGCCACCCATCCCGCCACCGTCCGACTCACCGGCGTCTACCACAACCTCCTCCGCCACTGGGCCGAGCTCGGCTGATCCGTTTTCCCAACCCCTTTCGGGCGCCGCTTGGTCGCGACGCCCGTCTCCTAGGTCGTTAAAGTCACGGCCGCCGGGTTTGGTCGCCCGGCGGCCACCTTGTTTTCAACAACTCCGCCGCTCCGATTTTTCCGGCCTTCCGTCCTCTCTCGCTCTGCCCTCTGTCGCTCCGTCGCTCTCTCCCGATGCGCCTGCTCCGCTCCACCTTCTTCTGGCTCCACCTCGCCGCCGGCCTCGTCTGCGGCGCCGTCATCCTCGTCATGTCCTTCACCGGCGCCGTCCTCGCCTTCGAGGGCGAGATCGTCGCCTGGGCCGAACGCGACGTGCGCCGCGTCGAGCCGCCCGCCGGCTCCGCCGCCGTGGCCCTCCCGCTCGACGAGCTCCTCGCCCGGGCCCGGGACGCCGCCACCGATCCCGACGCCGAGTCCGCCCCGCGCGTCACCGGCGTCACCGTCACCTCCGACCCGCGCGACGCCGTAGCCGTCAACTTCGGCCGCGAGCTCGGCGTGTATTATGTAAACCCCTACACCGGCGAGGCCCGCGTCCCCGCCACGACCCGCACCCACGACTTCATGCACCTGATGGAGGACTGGCACCGCCGCCTCGCCGCCACCGGCGACCACCGCGAGACCGGCCGCGCCATCACCGGCGCCTCCAACGCCGCCTTCCTCTTCCTCGCCGTCTCCGGCCTCTGGATCTGGTGGCCCCGCAAGTGGACCCTCCGCGCCCTCAAGCCCTCCCTCTGGTTCACCGGCGCCCAGGGCAAGGCCCGCGACTGGAACTGGCACAACGTCCTCGGTTTTTGGTTCCTCCCCGTGATCGTCGTCCTCAGCGCCACCGGTATGGTCATCTCCTACCGCTGGGCCTCCGATCTCGCCTTCCGCGTCGTCGGCGAAACCCCGCCCGCCACGCCCGGCCCCGCCGCCGCCCCCGCGCAGGAGTTCAAGATCGAGCGCCCCGAGGGCGCCAAAAAACTCACCTACGCCGAGGCCCTCGCCCGCATCCAAACCACCTCGCCCGGCTGGACCGAGATCACCCTCCGCGAGGGCCTGCCCCCGCGCCGCGGCGCGGGCCCCGCCGCCGGCGCCGCCAACTCCTCCACCGCCCCGGGACAAGGCCCCGCCGTCGGCACCGGCCAAAACGCCCAGGCCAACTCCGCGTCCTCATCCGCCTCCGCCCCCGACGCCTCCGCCGCCGGCCCACGCTCCGGCCCCCGCGACGGTTCCGGCCGCGGCGCCGGCCGCGCCCCCCAACCCTACAGCGCCAACGTCAAAGCCGACGACGGCTCCCCTGTCTTCGCCACCACCCAGCTCGTGCTCCACCCGTTCGGCGGCGAGACGCTCAGCCGCACCGGCTACGCCGACCAAAGCACCGGCCGCAAGATCCGCACCTGGCTCCGCTACCTCCACACCGGCCAGGCGCTCGGCGGGTTCGGCCAACTCCTCGCCGGCCTCGCCTGCGTCGCCGGCTGCGTCCTCGTTTATACCGGCTTCGCCCTCAGCTTCCGCCGTTTCTTTCGCCGCCGACTCAAGGAGCAAAGCGCAAGTTAGCTCACTCCCGCCGACCTTTAATAATCCCTCTCGGCAACGAACATCCTAGGATTATAGTTCAAACAAAAAGACCATAAGGGACTGGCCGGCGTGCCGCCCATTCGCGAGAACGGATTCCCCCTCGACCCCGTATCATCGCGATGTCCACCGACACCCTTTACGCGCTTTCCGTTCAAATCGTCGCTCCCTCCGCATCCGGCACGTCCGCCCGGTCCGATTCCGCTCCCACCGCGCCGGACACCGCCACGATCACCGTCGCCGCCGCCTCGCCCGGCAAGGCCATCAGCTCAGACCTCCTCGGCGTCTTCTTCGAGGACATCAACTACTCCGCCGACGGCGGCCTCTACGCCGAGCTGATCCAAAATCGCTCCTTCGAATACAGCTCGGCCGACTCTTTCGGCTGGCACGCCTTCACCGCCTGGGAGCTCGTCAGCCGCGCCGGCGGCTCGGGCAACGTCGTCATCGACCGCGCCCTGCCGATCCACCCCGACAATCCCCACTACGTCGTCGTCCGCGCCGACATCCCCGCCGACGCGCCCGGCGCCGCCTTCGGCCTGCTCAACCTCGGCTTCGACGGCATCCCCGTCCGCGCCGGCGAGGCCTACGACGTCTCCTTTTTCGCCCGCCAATGCTACATGGGCGAGCAGTGGGGCGGCGACTCCGACATCGTCGGCCGTCCCATGCCCGTGCTCGTCCGCCTCGAATCCGCCGACGGTCGCGTCCTCGGCGAAACCGCCTTCGAGATCGCGGGCGGCGACTGGCACCGCGTCTCCGGCGAAATCGTCGCCCGGGCCGCCGACGACTCCGCGCGTTTCGTCGTCCTGCTCCTCAAAAAAGGCGGACTCGCCCTCGACGAGCTCTCCCTCTTCCCGCGCAACACCTTCCGCGGCCGGAAAAACGGACTCCGCGCCGACCTCGCCCAGGTCATCGCCGATCTCAAACCGCGCTTCATCCGTTTCCCCGGCGGCTGCCTCGTCCATGGCAACGGCCTCGGCAACATCTACCACTGGAAAAACACCGTCGGCCCCGTCGAGCGGCGCAAGGGCCAGCCCAACCTCTGGGGCTACCACCAGAGCGTCGGCCTCGGCTACTTCGAGTATTTCCAGTTCTGCGAGGACATCGGCGCGATGCCCCTCCCCGTCGTCGCCGCCGGCGTGTGTTGCCAAAACTCCGCCCACAGCCCCGGACGCTGCCAACACGGCATCCCCCTCGCCGAGATGCCCGCCTATATCCAGGACGTCCTCGATCTCGTCGAGTGGGCCAACGGTCCCGCCGACTCGAAATGGGGCGCCGTCCGCGCCGCCGCCGGCCACCCCGCCCCCTTCGGCCTCAAATACCTCGGCGTCGGCAACGAGGACAAGATCAACGCCGACTTCAGGGAGCGCTTCCGCATGATCCACGACGCCCTGCGCGAAAAGCATCCCGAGATCGTCGTCGTCGGCACCTCCGGCCCCTTCGCCCGCGGCGAGGATTTCGAGCTCGGCTGGCGGTTCGCCGCCGAGCTCTCCGTCCCCCTGATCGACGAACATTACTACCTCCCGCCCGACTGGTTTTGGGAAAACCTCGGCCGCTACGACGCCTACGATCGCGCCAAATCCGCCGTCTACCTCGGCGAATACGCCGCCCACGAAAAGGACCGCCGCAACACCCTCCGCTCCGCCCTCGCCGAGGCCGCCTGCCTCACCGCCCTCGAGCGCAACGCCGACGTCGTCCGCTTCGCGTCCTACGCCCCGCTCTTCGCCAAACGCGGCCGCACCCAGTGGAGCCCCGACCTCGTCTACTTCACCAACACCGCGGTGTATCCGTCTATAAACTACGAGGTGCAAAAGCTCTTCGGTCACCACGCCGGCGACCGCTACCTCGAGACCACGATCCGCCCCGCCGCCAACGACACTTCCGCCTCCCCCGAGTCCCCGCGGATGCTCGCCGCCTCCGCCGTGCGCGACACCGCCACCGGCGACCTGATCGTCAAGATCGTCAACGGCGCCGGCTCCGCCCGCCCCCTCAGCATCGAGCTCGCCGGCCTCGACGGCTCCGCCTCGGGCCTCGCCGCCACGCGCATCGTCCTCGCCGGCCCCGACCCCGACGCCGCCAACTCGGACGACCTCCCGCCCGTCGCCGTCCCCCGCACCGACACCGTCCGCGTCGCCCCGGTCTTCGATTACCTCGCGCCCGCCCATTCGCTCACGGTCTTCCGCCTGACCGCCGCCTGATCGGCCGCGCTTCCCCGCCCCGCCCGCGTTCCCGGCGCGCATCACCCGCGCCGCAACCGCGCCCGCCTTGCATCGGCAAGCGGGCTGCGATTGCGTGCCGGCTCCATGCTTCGCCTCGCCCCGCTCCTCGCCTTCGCCGCGGCCCCCCTGTGCCTCGCGAATCCGGCCGAGCCGTCCCCCGCGCCGCTCCCCTCGCCTTCGCCCGCCCCGGTCGTCGAGCTCGATCCGCTCGCGGTCACCGCCACCGCGCCCGACACCGCCAGCCCCGGCATCCCCGCCGCCGTCGACACCCACGACGGCGACTTTCTTTCGCAAAACCACATCGCCACCGCCGCCGACCTCGCGCCCTACGTGCCCGGCTTCTTCGCGAGCGAGCAGGCCGTCACCTCGCCTTCCTACAACATCCGCGGCGTCGGCAGCGACTCCGCCGACCCGCGCGCCGAGGAGCGCGTCGCCGTCTACCAGGACGGCGTCCCCATCGGTCGCACCACCGGCGCCTCCGTCGCGCTCTTCGATCTCGACCGCGCCGACGTGTTCAAAGGCCCCCAACCCTCGCGTTTTCTCCGCGGCGCCCAGGCCGGCGCGATCTCCCTCGTCTCCCAGCCCGCCGAAAACACCCGCTCCGCGCGCTTCACCGGAAGCGCGGGCGATCACGACGCGCGCACCTTCGAGGGCGTGGTCAACTCCCCGCTCGTCCCCGACCGTCTTTTCGGCCGCGTCGCCGTCCTCGCCTCCCACCGCGACGGCGTGGTCGACAACCTCGCGCCGGGCGCGGGCGACCTCCAGGGCGTCGACACCGCCGCCCTGCGCACCAGCCTGCGCTGGCAGGCCTCCGAACGCAGCTCGCTCGACGTCGTCTTCAACCACCAGCGCGACACGCCGCCAGGCGTCGCCTTCAAGAGCATGGTCGTCCCCACCCGGACCGGGGACGCCGATCCTTACTCCGCCGCCGATCTCAATCGCGGCGACCAGCTCGGCATCGATCGCGACATCCAGAGCCTCGCCGCCACGCTCCGCGCCGAGCTCACCGACGCCTGGCGGCTCACCAGCGTCAGCGCCGGCCGCCGCTTCGACTCCCGCGAGGAATACGACGCCGACGGCTCCCGCTTCTATCTCCTCGAGCTCGGCCATTTTCAAAAAGACCGCCAACTCAGCCAGGAGCTCCGCCTCGACTACGACGCCGGGGAAAAACTCTCCGCCAGCCTCGGCGCCGGTCTCTTCTGGCAGGAGGGCGAGCAAACCACCGTCGTCCGCTCCGACGAACGCCGCGCCTGGGCCCTGCTCTCCGACGACTTCCGCCAGGGTCTCGTCGACGCCGGCGTGCCGCCGCCGTTCCCGACCACGCTCGTGCCGGAGCTCGATCCCTTCGCCCCCGACGCCTCCCTGCCCGACAGCTTGCCCGCCGAGTTCGCCGGCTTCGCCCACCCCGCCTTCGCCGGCACTCCCCTCGCCTCGCTCGCCGCCCTCGCCGGCGCGCCGCTCGGAGGCGTCCGCGAGGAACGCACCCACGTCGACACCGAGACCGCCGCCGCCGAGCTCTTCGGCGAAAGCTCGCTCAAGGTCACCGATCGCCTGCGTCTCGGCGGCGCCCTCCGCCTCACCCAGGAGCGCATCTCCTCCGCCTACGAGGTGCCCGACACCGGCACCGGCCGCCTCGGCTTCCTGCTCGGCGGCGGCGGCAACGACGCCTTCCGCCCCACCCCGGGCCGCCTCGCGCAAAGCGACCGCGAGCTCGGCTGGTCCGGCCGGGCCGACGCCCGCTACGCCGTCACCGACAAGCTCGACGCCTTCACCGCCGTCTCCCGCGGGCGCCGCGCGCCGATGCTCGGCTTCGATCAACGCACCCTCGAGGCCGTCCGTCTCGACGAGGAGATTCTCTGGAACTACGAGGCCGGCCTCCGCGGCCGCGCCGCCGGCGACCGCGTCGCGTGGTCCGCCTCCGTCTTCCAGTTCTACTACGAGGGTTTCCAGACCGAGGCCATCACCGCCCCCGGCGTCGTCAGCCTCGTCGACGGCGGACGCGCCCGCGGCCGGGGTTTCGAGATCTCCGCCCGGGGCGCGGTGGCGGAAAACCTCGCGCTCTTCGGCTCCTACGGCTTCACCGACGCGCGTTTCTCCGCCCTCGACGAGGACGGCCGCCCCCAGGCCTACGCGGGCGACACCTTCCGCCTCGCCTCCCGGCACGCCGCCTCGCTCGGCGCCACCCTCGCGCTCCCCGCCCCGCGCGGCGCGTTTCACCTGTCGCCGGTTTTCCAATACAGATCCGCCGCCTATTTCGCCGACGACAACGACTCCTTCGGCGGACGCCTCCGCCAGGGCGGCTACGGCGTCCTGAATCTCGAGCTCGCCTACCGCCCCCGCCGCGGCTTCTGGGAGGCCGCCGTCTTCGCCGAGAACGCCCTCGACCGCGAATACCTGGTCGACGCCGGCAACGCCGGCGCCGCCTTCGGCCTGCCCACCACCGTTCGCGGGAACCCGCGCCTGCTCGGCGCCCGCTTCACCGCCCGCTTCTGATCCGCACCCCGGCCCGGCCCCGCCATCGCGCTACGCGAAGCCCCGCCGCCGGGCGTTTGCCAGCAGCTCGGACAGGTTCCCCGCGCCGAGCTTCGCCATCACGTTCGCCCGGTGAAACTCCACCGTGCGCGCGCTCAGGCCGATCAAGTCGCCGATCTCGCGGCTCGTCCGGCCCGCCAGCACGTGGCCAAGCACCTCCTGCTCCCTCCGCGAGAGGATCTTGCCCACCGCCTCCGCCTTCGCGCCTTCCCGCGCAAGCGTCTCGCGGAAACGCCCCGAGAACGAGGTCCGGCCCTCCGCCACCGCGCCGAGGGCCGCGAGCAAGGCCTCCGGCGGCGCGTCCTTCTCCAAATACCCCTCCACCCCGCTCTCCCTTACCCGCGTCAGCGAAAGCGGGTCGATCAACGAGGAGAGCACCAGCGCCCTCAGCTCGGGCCTGAGCTGCCGCGCCGCCCGCACCCATTCCAGCCCGTCCATGCCCGGAAGCTGGAAGTCCACCAGCGCCAGATCCGGACGCAGCCGTTCCAGCTCCGCGAGCGCCTCCTCGCCGGATGCCATCGCGCCGACCAGCGCGAAACGCCCCGAACTCTCCACGCAATGCGAGAGGAAGGAACGAAACATCCCCTGGTCCTCGACGATCAACACCCGCGGCGCGTTCATGCGGTCGTCCCCTTCTTCGCCGGCAGCGAAAAACTCAACTCCGCGCCGCCGCCGGCCATCGTCCGCGCCTCGAGCCGTGCGCGCAACGCCCGGCCGATCTCGGAACACAGGCGCAACCCCAGCCCGCCCTCCGCGGAAGGCGCGAGCCCGGAAAAATCGCCGCTCGCGAGCGCAGCCTCGACCGCCGGCGGCAGCCCGGGACCGTCGTCCCTCACCGACACCCGCGCCGCCCCGTCCGCCCCCGCGGCCACCGTCAGTTCCACGCGACTTCGGGCGAATTTCAACGCGTTGGCCAAAAGATTCCGCACCAGGGTCTGCGCGAGCACCAGGTCGGTCTCGACCAGAAGCGCCGCCGGGGCGTCCACGCTCAGCCCGATCCCCGCCCTCGCGGCCAGCGCCTGGTGTTGCGCCACCGCCGGCCCGACCAGCGCCGGAGCCGCGTGCGTTCCGATCGCGACCGTTCCCGCCCGCAGCCTGGCCCATAGCACAAGATCCTCGATCATCAGCAGCAGCGCCCGTCCCGTCCTCGCCGCGTCGCCGGAAAACTCCACCGCCGAGGCGCGCCCCGCCGCCGCCAACTCCGCCGCGCGCGTCAAGCCGGTCAGCGGGCTGCGCAAATCGTGTCCCACCACCGCCAGCATGCGGTCCTTGTCGGCGTTGGCCGCGGCCAGTTCGCGCGTGCGCTCCGCCACCTCGATCTCCAGTTCGTCCGCGTAGGCCTCCTGGATCGCGCGTCGCTGCTCGGCCTCCTCCGCCGCCCGCTCCCGCGCCTCGAGACGTTCCCTCTGCATCGTGGCGAAGCGGTCCGACACCGCGAGCGAGAGCAGGAGCATCTCCAGCGCCGATCCCGTCATCATCGCCATCGCCGAAATCCCCAGCGGGATCGCCATCAGCCAGATCGCCGCCGCGGGCAGGATCCCCGCCAGCAGCAGCCCGAACGAAAGCACGAAATATCGCCCCTGCTTCTGCCCCGCCCGCCAGGCCACGACCGCCGCCACGCACAAAACCGCGTGCGTCGCCGCCGTCCCCGCCACCGTGAAATGCATCCAGATCGTGTCGTTCACCCAGGGGAAGCTCAGCCCGCCCAGCGCGAGCACCAGGCTCGCGGCGCGGACAAAACGCAGGATCCGGTCCATCCGCGGCGCGATGCGCGGAAGGTCGAGGAACACCCGCGCGAACTGCGTCACGAACACCGCGCTCGCCCCCATCGCCACCGTCACGAAAGTCTCCATCACGGGCGAGCCCCAGGACAGGCCGAGCACCTGGTGCAAACCGCGGGAAAACGCCATCAGGCACGCGTTCGAGGCCAGGTAGCCAAGATAGTAGCCGATGTCGCGGAAACGCAGCCGCGCCCAAAGCACCGCGTTGTAGACCAGCAGCGCGAGCAGGACGCCGAAATACACCGCCTCCGCCGCCGTGTCCCGCAGTTGCGCCGCGAAAAAGCGCCTTTCGTCCGGCCACCAGGCGAGGCGCAGCCAGGCGCCGAACCGATCCTTCACCCGCAGCACGACGACGCGCTCGCCTCGCGCCGGCACCTCCGCGAAAACCGCCGCGTCGCGCCCCCAGACGGCCTTGTCCCGCGCCGGGATCCACTCGCCTGACCGGGCGTGGCGCCAGCCGCCGGACGCCGCCTCGTCGCGTATCCAGAAATCGATACGATCCGTGTAGTATTCCGCGTCCGCCAGCACCCCTCGCCAGGGGGCGTCTTCCGGATTTCGCAGCGTCACCTTCACCCAGAGCGCCTCGCCGAAAAGATGACGCAGGTAGCCCGGCCCCTCCCATCGCGTCCACTCCGAGTCCGGCCGCGCCAGCGCCTCGTCGAGCGACCAGGCCGCGGCCGCGTCCACGAGAAATTCCACAGGCGCGTGGTCCGGTCCCGGCAGGATTTGCATGCCCTTCCGGTCACCCGCGATCCCCATGAGCAAGCCTCCCACCAGGGCCGCGACGAACGCGAACAGGCCCACGAGGGTCCAGCGGGATCGGGGGTGATGCGGAATCATTCGTCCCGCGCATCCGAGCACGCTTTCCCCGCGCCGCAAGCCCCCCGTGAAACCCGGAGCCGGTAGTTCTACGAGGTTTGGTCCCTCGCCCCGATCCCGACGCCGCCCCCCCTTTTGTCGTTCCCGCTCGCCATGAATTTTCCCCGTCCCATTCGCCTCGCCCTGCTGCTCATCACCATGCTCGTCACGAGCGGCGCCCTGCGCGCGCAGCAGGTCTACTACGTCGATCGCGCGACCGACAACGGCGATTTCCTCACCGGGGAGGGCACGAACTCCAACGGCTACTACGGCGACTTCCGCTACTGCTGGATCATGTCGCAGCTTTACCGGAATCCCTTCGCCCGGACCTCCACCATCATCGTCCTGCGCAGCGACGTCACGCTCACGCGCCCGCTTCCGCCCTGGACGCCCGACGTCCCGCAAGACCTCACGATCAAATCCGACAACAGCGTCTATCAGATCAACGGAGGCGGAGAGGTTCGCCTGCTCTTCTTCGATGCCCCCGGCTCCACCTTCAACCTCCAAGATCTGTTTCTCATCAACGGTCACGCCAAGGGCGGCGAGGGCCGGAGCCGGGGCGGCGGCGGCGCGGGCCTGGGCGGGGCGATCTTCGTCAACGCCGGGTCCCTGAGCCTCTCCGGGGTGTATTTCTCGAATAACAAAGCCACCGGCGGAAACTCCCTCCCCGCAAGTTATCGTTCCTTCGGCGGCGGCGGCGGCGGTGGTTCCCAATGGGGCTTTGGCGGCGCGGATCCCGGCGGCGGCGGCGGCTTTTTCGGCGCAGGTGGCACGGGAGGCGACGGATCCGGCGGCGGTGGTGGTCTGGCCACCTCTGGCGCCTCGGGATACAGGGATGCCGGAGGCGGAGGTGGCGGCCTCACCCCCGCCGGCTTGGGGGACACTCGCAACCCGGGGCAAAACGGAGGGACCGGCGGGGATGCCGCCGGTCGCACTGCCGATTCCTACCGGTTCAACAGCGGCTTGAACGCGGTCGGACGCGGCGGCGGCGGCGGTGGCGCGGGCGGCATCGCCGGCGGCATCTTCACTATTTCAGCCAACGGTGGCGACGGACAGATCTATGGTGGCGGCGGCGGCTCGGGTTACCACGGGGTCCCTCCCACTCGCGGAGGACATGGCGGAGACTTCGGCGGCGGCGGCTGCGGCGGGCCAGGCTCCCCCGGCGGCAACGGCGGCTTCGGGGGCGGTGGCGGGGCGGGCGAACCCTGCGGCCGCGGCGGTTTCGGCGCCGGTAACGGCGGCTCTACCTACGAGGAAATCGGCGGCGGCGGCTCCGCCTACGGCGGTTCGATTTTCCTGCGCACCGGCGCCAGTCTCCTCGTGCGCGACGCCTCGATCAGCGCCGGCACGCTCACCGCCGGCGCTCCGGGCGGCTCCGCGGCGGGCGACGGCATCTACGTCATGTCCGGCGCCAATCTGACCTACGAGCTGAACGGCACGAGCTACTCGTCCGTGACGGGCGGCATCGCCGGCGAAGGCGGCTTTTTCCTCAGCGGCCCCGCTTCCGCCACCGTCGAACTCGGCGGCGTCAACACCTACTCCGGCGTCACCATCGTCCAATACGGCACGCTTCGCCTCGGCTCCACGGGGCGGTTTTCCCCCGACTCCATCTTCAACATCTACGACTACGGCACGGTCGACCTGAACGGCCGCGACCAAACCTTCACCTCGGCGCGCTTCACCGGCAGCACCGGCACCGTCACGAATGGTCGCGCCAACACCCCGCTCACCGTCACGCTCGACGCCGCCGACAACGCCGGCCCGCCGCTCAACGTCTCCTTCCGCAACGGCGCCTCGTCCATCGCCCTGCGCAAAACCGGCGCGGGAACCCTGCGTCTCGGCGGTCGCAGCACGGCCACCGGCGGCACCACCGTCGCGGCCGGCACGCTCGAGCTCGCCGGAGAGCTGAACGGCGCCGGCACGATCGTCGGCGATCTCACCGTCCTGGGCGCGGGTCGCGTGAACACCGTCGCGCCCTCGGCGCTGGGCTGGGCCGCCGGCGCGAAGATCGACCGCGTCACGCTCAAGGATGGCGGCTCGCTTAACAACACCGTCAACGCCGACCAGTCCTGGGCCGTCGCCTTCACCTTGGATAACGGCGGCATCCTCAGCTCCAACGGCGGCGTATCCAGCGCCACCACCGCATCCAAATACACCTTCGGCAGCCTCTGGGACAGCCGTGTAAGCGTGCGCGCCACCGGCGCCGCCCGCTCCGAGATCCGAGGCCGTGTCGACCTCAAACCCCAATACGGCCAGACGCTCGTCGACTTCACCGTCGATGCCGGCTCGAGCCTGCTCGCCTCGGCCGCGATCACCTCCGACGAGGGCGCGGTCGGCCTGCGCAAGCTGGGCGCCGGCTCGCTCCTGCTCACCGCCGCCAATCCCTATTCCGGCGGCACCTTCGTCGACGCCGGCACGCTCGAGCTCGAGGGCTCGTCCACCAACGGCGAGGGCGTGATCCGCGGTGCCCTGACCGTGCAGCCCGGCGCCACGCTCGTTACTCGCTCCGCCAACTCGCTCGGCACCGCGTCCAACGTCTCCGTCTCGTCGATCACGCTCAACGGCAACTCCACCCTGCGCAACCTCGCCGGTGAACAAGGATGGGGCGTCGCCTACAATCTCAACGGCGGTCGTCTCGTCTCCAACGACGGCGCCGCCGGCGCCTCCGCGACCTCCCTCTTCAGCTTCGGCGGCCCCTCCGGACGCCCCACTTCCGTCACCGTCGGCGCCTCATCTTCCATCGAGGGCCGTGTGGATCTGCGCCCGGACAATGGCAACGCCGCCACGGAAATCCAGGTCGCCGCCGGCTCGACGCTCTCCGTCCCCGCCGCGCTCACCGGCTCGGGCGGATTGCTCAAAACCGGAGCCGGGGCGCTCCTGCTTCGTGCCGCCAACACCTACTCGGGATCGACCTCGATCAACGCCGGCTCCCTCGTCATCGCCGCGGGCGGCAACCTTAGCTCATCCAGCGCCATCTCCATCGCCTCCGGCGCCACGCTCGACGGCTCCGCCGCCTCCGGCCTCACCCTCGGCCCGATCTCCGGCCCCGGCTCGCTCGTTCTCGGCGCCTCCGCCACGCTCTCCACCCCCTCGGGCGCCACGACCGGTTTCTCCGGCGTCCTGTCCGGAAACGGCACGCTGACCAAGACGGGCTCGGGCACGCTCACGCTCTCGGGCAACAACACCTACGGCGGAGCCATCTCCGTCGAAGGCGGCACCCTGACCCTCGCCTCCACCGGCGCCCTGTCACCCTCGACCAGCCTCGCCATCGCGACCGGAGCGACCTTCGACGTCTCCGCCAAGTTCGACGCCACCTTCGGCCCCCTCTCCGGAACCGGAAGCCTCGTCCTCGGTGCCAACTCTTTCACCGCCGACCAAGCCGCCGACACCACGTTCTCCGGAGTCATCTCCGGGCTCGGCCGCTTCATCAAGGCCGGCTCGGGCACCCTCGTGCTCACGGGCCGAAACACCTTCGCCGGCACCGTGTTCGCCAACGGCGGCGTGCTAGTATTCTCCTCCAGCCAGAGCATCGGCTCCTCCTCCATCTTCCAGTTTGGCGGCGGCACCCTGCGCTGGGCCCCGGGCAACACCTACGACCTTTCCCAGCGATTCATCCGCTTCAACGCGACCAGCACCCTCGACGTCGGCGCCAACAACGTCGTCTTCGCCAACCCCATCGGCACCCACCAGAACGGAACGATCGGCACCGGCGGCCTGATCAAGGCCGGCACCGGCGTCCTCACCCTGTCCGGCGCCAACACCTACGCCGGTGGCACCCTCGTATCCGCCGGCACCCTACGCCTCGCCCCGGGTGCGACCCTGGGCACCGGTCGTTCGTTGACCGTCGCCGCCGGCGCGACGCTCGATCTCTCCGCCTTCGGCGCCGCCGGCTACACCCTGCCCGCCGGGTCCACCGTCACCAACCTGGGCACCATCACCGGCATCCTGAAGATCGCCGGCGCCTCGCCCGCGCTCGCCGTGGAACATCCGGCCGACACCGCCGCGGCCTCGGGTGCCGCCGTGGCCTTCGGCCCCCGCCCGCTCGGCGCGCCCGTTTTCGCGCGCACGGTGCTCGTGCGCAACCGCGGCGCCGGCCCGCTTAACATCTCCTCGCTCACCGTCGGCGGCGCCACCCCGGCCGACTTCGCGCTCGACCGCTCCGCCCTGCCCTCCGTGCTCGCCCCCGGCGCCACCGCCCCGGTCGTGATCCGCTTCGCTCCCTCCGTGCTCGGCGCGCGTTCCGCCACGCTCACCCTCGCCAGCGACGATTCCACCACCCCCGTCTTCACCCTTGCGCTTTCCGGCGGGGGAGGAACGCCACGTCTCTCCGTCCTGTCTTCCGCGGACACGCCCCTCCCGCGCGGCTCCACCGTGAACGCTTGGGGCCTCAACACCTCGCGCCAAAGTCCCGCGCCCGCCGGCCTCTCCGGCATCATCGCCATCGCCGCCGGCGGCTACCACAGCCTCGGTCTCAAGGCGGACGGCACCGTCACCGCCTGGGGCGAAAACAGCTCGGGTCAGTCCAACGCGCCCGCCGGCCTCTCCGGCGTCGTCGCCATATCGGGCGGGGATTCCCACAGCCTGGCCCTCAAATCCGACGGGGCCTTGGTGGCCTGGGGCAAAAACGACTACGGCCAAATCAACGTTCCCGCCAATCTTCCCGCCCTCGTCGCCATATCCGCGGGCGGTTTCCACAACCTCGCCCTTCGGTCGGACGGTCTCGTCGCCGCCTGGGGCATCGACACCGCCGGCCAGAGCACCGTGCCCGCCGGCCTGTCCAACGTCGTCGCCATCGCCGCCGGCGGCTACCACAGCCTCGCGCTCAAGGCGGACGGCACCGTCGTCGCTTGGGGACGCAACCAGGAAGGCCAGAGCACCGTGCCCGCCGGTCTGTCCGGCGTCGTCGCCATTTCCGCCGGCGTTTTCCACAGCCTCGCTTTCAAGGCCGACGGCAGCGTCGTCGCCTGGGGCAGCAATGCTGAAAACCAAAAGTCGGTGCCCGTCGGCCTCTCCGGAGTCGTCGCCGTCTCCGCCGGCGGTTACCACAACCTCGCCCTCAAATCCGACGGCACCGTCTCCGCATGGGGAAGGGACAACTTCGATCAGAGCACCATCCCGTCGGGCCTTTCCGGTGTCGCCGCGATCTCCGCCGGTTACTTCCACAACCTCTCGCTGTTTGCGCCCCCTCCGATGGACCTCGGCCGCGGCGAGATCGGTTCAGCCGGCACACCAGTCGCCTTCACCGTGCGCAACAGCGGCAACGCCCCGCTCTCCCTCCAATCCGTCACGCTCGCCGGAGCGCATCCGGCGGACTTCCTCCTCGATGCGAGAGCGCTCGGCTCGAGCCTAGCCCCCGGCGCCTCCGCGACGATCACCCTCGCCTTCCGTGCCCAGGCCGCGGGCTCGCGTCAGGCCGTGCTGCGCATCCGCGGCGACGATCCCGCCAATCCCGTGCTGGAGTTCTCCTTCGTCGCCACCGGCTTCACCGCGCCGCACCTCGTCGTCGAATCGCCCGCCGACACCTCGCTCACGGCCGGCGCGGCCCTCGACTTCGGCGCCCTCGCCCCCGGCGCCTCCGGCCCCGGCCGCTCCGTCGTGCTGCGCAACCGGGGCGGCGCCGCGCTCACCGTCTCCGGACTATCGCGCGGCGGGTCGCACGCGGCCGACTTCGTTCTCGATACTCCGTCCCTGCCCGCCGTGATCGCACCCGACGCCACGCTCGCCTTCACGCTGCGCTTCGTCCCGACCGCCTCCGGAGCGCGCTCCGCCTCGCTCACGATCACGAGCGACGATCCCGACATCCCCGCTTTCGCACTCACGCTTTCCGGAACCGGTCTTTCGCCGCTCCAGAGCTGGCGTCTGCTTCACTTCAGCCGCTCCGACGGACTCGGGCAATCGGCCGACTCCGCCGACCCCGACGGCGACGGCGCGCCCAATCTCCTCGAATACGCCTTCGGCCTCGATCCGCTCGACCCCGCCTCCGCCCGTCCGCCCGCCATCGTCTTGTCCGGGGCCGGCCCCGAGCCCGCCCTCGTCTGCGAATTCACCTCTCCCGATGGCGTGGGCGACGTGGGCTATGGCGCCGAATGGAGCCCGTCGCTCGCGCCCGACGACTGGACCGCGGTCCCCGACACCGGCTCCGGCTCGCGCCACGTTTTCCGCCTGCCGCTCGCCGGGCGTTCCCGCGCCTTCCTGCGCCTGGTGGTCACGCCCGCCCCCTGAGCCTCGGCTGATCCCGCTCTCCGTATCCATCTTCCGAGCACACCTGGTGAAAACACGGGGTTTGTCCGCTTCACGCCCCGTCCCGTTCCCGACCGAATCCCGATGATGAACCTATCTTCCGCGTCCCGTCGCCTCGCCGCCGCCATCGCCCTGCTCGGGCCTCTCGCCGCCTTCGCTCAGATATCCGGATTCACCGGGGTATTCGCCCCCGAAAACTGGGTATTCACCTCGGGCGGAGAGCCGGCGACCGTGTCGTGGAATTCGGACTACACCGCGTTCACGATCCACGGTTCCGACGACGATTCCGGAGTCGGCTCCCTCAGCGCCTTCACCCTCTCGCTTCCCGCCTACTACCAGGTCACCTTCGACTGGAGCTTCTCGACGAGCGACCTTCCCGGCTGGGAATCCGGAGGCTACCTGATCGGTTCCGACGCCTACGACCTCACCCAGGCCTCCGCGACGACGGAGTCCGGATCCATCACCGACCCGCTCATCCTGGGCTCCGGGTCGGCGGGATTCTACGTCCACTCCCGCGACAACACCTTCGGCCCCGGCACGCTGACCATCTCCAACTTCGGCTTCCTGCAGGCCTCGGCCGCCGGGACCACCCGTTGGCAAAGATCGACGCCCGGCTCCTGGACCCGCGCGGCCAACTGGTCCGCCGCGGTGCCCGACTCCGCACGCGCGGCGGAGATCACCGGCGGCGCGAACGTCTCGCTCGCCGCGCCCGCGGAGGCGTTCTCCGTCTACGTCGAGAGCTCCACCCTGCAAATCTCGGGCGGCGGCGCGCTCACCTTGGCCAACCCCAATGGCTTTTTCGCCGCCGACTACGGCGCCGTGATCGACCTCTCCGGCGCGGGCACCCGGCTGGAAACCGGCGGATACCTTACCCTCTACACCGCCACGGCCTTCATCTCCGACCAGGCCCGCCTCGTCACCCACGGAGCCACCCTCTCCGCCTTCGACGACAATATCTCCACCGTCTATCTATCCCAGAACGCACACTGGGACGCCGGCGATCTCGCCGTCGCCTATCGCGGCGTCGCCGCCATCAAAATAGACCCCGGAGCCCGTCTGATCGCGGGCTCCGTCGTCCTCGGAGCGGGCCACGCCGCGCAGGGAATCATCAAAGTCTCGGGAACCGGGGCCGCCCTCGAAACCGGAACCTTCGCGATCGGCGACAACGGTTCCGGCTCGCTCACCGTCAGCCAGGGCGCGCGGGTTTCCAGCCAGTCTGTTCGCATCGCCTTCTTCAACCCGACCGACGCCGGACTCTGCACCGGCGAAGCCACGATCTCCGACCCGGGTTCCTCGTGGGAAATCACCGGCGACCTCCGCATCGGCGCCTACCAAGGCGCCGACCGCTACGCCACCGGATCGCTCGCCATCGTCGACGGCGCCACCGTTCGGGTCGGGACGGCGACGCTTGCCCCCGTTTACGTCGCCGCCTCCGGCTCGATCCGCATCGGCGCCGGCGGCGCGGCCGGCGTGCTCCAGGCCGCGTCGGTGAACTTCACCGGCATATCCGGCGAGCCCGCCTCGCTGTCCTTTAATCATTCCGACGACATAGCCTTTTTAGCCGACGTCACCGGACACGGAAAAATCATCAAAGAGGGCCCCGGCGCGCTCACCCTCGACGGCGCCAACACCTACGACGGCGGGACCGAGGTCCGCGCCGGCGTCGTCGTGGCCGGCAACGTATCCGCCTTCGGCACCGGCACGGTGGTGATCGGCTCCGGCGCCACCCTCGATCTCGCGGGATTCGCCATCACCAACGTTCTCGACAACCGCGGCGGCGCCCTCGCCGGCCTCGGCGCCTACTCCGGCAGCCAGACCGTCTCCGGCGCATCCACCTTCGGCGGCACCGTCGGCGGCGCCGTCACCGTCGGCTCCGGCGGCCACGTCGACACCACGGGCGCGATCTTCACCGGCCCGGTCACGGTGGAATCCGGCGGCACCATCTCGGGCACCGGCACGCTCGCCTCGGTCGCCATCGCCTCCGGGGGGACGCTCTCTCCCGGCGACTCCCCCGGATTGCTCACCGTCGACGGCGACCTCGGTCTCGCGCCGGGCAGCATGACGCTCATCGAGATCAGCGGAAGGTCGCGCGGCGCCGATCCCGGCTACGACGCGGTGAACGTCTCCGGCGCGCTCTCGCTCGGCGGCACCCTTTCGGTGTCTTTTCTCGACGGCTTCGCCCCCTCCGGATCGGCCACGTTTGATCTCTTCCGGTTTGGCTCCATCGGCGGCTCCTTCGCCCAGATCAACCTGCCCTCCGTCGGCGGCTACGTTTGGGACAGCTCCATGCTGGCCATCGACGGCACGCTCTCGCTCTCCGCCCTGTCTTCGGTCCCCGAGCCCGGCAGCTTCGCCTTGCTTGCCTCGCTCGCCAGCCTCGGGGCCTGCGCTCATCGTCGCCGTCGTCCCGTGCGGTGCTAAGAGTGGTTTCAGCCCCGGCACGACTACGTCAAGATCCCCCGAGGGGGATGCGGTCCTATGGAGGGCGGACCGTGGTGTCCGCCTTTCGTGCTCCGCAGGAGACGGAGCCCCGCCTTCCGCATGAAGTTAACGGAGCAACGCCAAGGCGTGTCACGCCCCTCCTCCGCGCGGAGCGGAACCGGACTCAATCCGGGCGCAGCACCGACTCCAGTCGCTCCCGGAGCTGCGCCATGCCAAAGGGCTTCGGCAGGATCCCCGCCGGATGCACCGCCTCCGGAGGCAGGTTCTCCAGCCGACTCGAGAACCCGCTCATCAACACCACCGGCACGCGCGGATTTATCCGGTGCATCTCCGCGTGCGCCGCGAAGCCGTCCATCTTCGGCATCGTCAGGTCGAGCAGCACCGCCCGCAGCTCCGACGACGTTTCCCGAAACCGCTCCACGCCCTCGATCCCGTTTTTCGCCACGATCGCGCGAAAGCCGATCTGCTCGAGCAGCGAAGCCGCCACGTCCCGCAGCTGCGCGTCGTCGTCCACCAGCAGGACCCAGCCCGTCGCCTTGCGCTCCACCGGCGCGGCGGACACGGGCTGCGCCGGAGACGCGGCCGCCCCCGCGTAAACCGGAAACGCGAGGCGAAACCGGGCGCCCTGCCCGGGCGAGCTTCTCACCGCGATGTGCCCGCGATGGGATTTCACCAGGCCGGCGACCGCCGCGAGCCCCAGCCCCTTGCCGGCGAATTTCGTCGTGAAAAAGGGATCGAAGATGCGCGCCTGCACCTCCGCGCTCATGCCCGCGCCCGTGTCCTCCACCTCGAGCAGCGTGTAGTCCCCAGGCTGCGCCGAACGTCCCGGGAACAGCTCCTCCGCGCGTTGCGCGTCCATCTTTTCCCGGCGCGTCCGCACCGTGATCACGCCTTCGCGATCCCCGATCGCCTCGGCGGCGTTGATGAGCAGGTTCATCGCCACCTGCTGCATCTGGGTGTCCGCGGCGAGGATCGGCGCCGTCGGCGCGGTTTCGTCGAAGCGCACCCGCACCCGCGGCCCCAGCGACGACTCCAGCAGTCGCGACACGTCGCGCATGAGCCGGCGCAGATCCACCTCCGCCAACGCCACCGGCGTCCGCCCCGCGTAGGCTAGCATCTGCTGGCACAGGCGCGCCGCCCGTTCCGCCGCCTGCTCGATGTTCGCGATGTTCGCCAGTCCTTGCGCGCCGGGGGCGAGATCGAGCCGCGCGAGGTTCGCGTTGCCCAGGATCGCGGTCAGCAGGTTGTTGAAATCGTGCGCGATCCCGCCCGCCAGCACGCCGAGGCTCTCCGCCCGCTGCAACTCCTGCAGCTCGCCATCCCGCTGCCGTCGCTCCTCCTCCGCCCGCCGCTGGTCGGAAATGTCGCGGAGAATAAACGAGAAGCTCAGCTCCCGCGTGCCCGGATCGGGCCGCGCGATACCCACCTGCGAGGTCGGCAAGCTCCGTCCCCGCGGATCGGCCAGGACCCCTTCGCCCTGCCAGGATCCCGCCTCCTGCGCGGCCGGCATCGCCTCCTCGCGCCATCGCGCCGCCATCGCCGCCGGCAGGAGGTCCTCCAGCCGCAACCCCGCCTCGGCCACGTTCGCGCCCGCGCGTCCGGCCCAGGCGAGCATCGCCGCGTTCGCGTAGAGCACGCGCCCGCCCGCGTCGGTCGTCAGCACAAGATCGGGAGACGCCTCGAGGATGCCGGACAGACGAGCCTCCGCCTCCTCCGCGCGCTTCCGGTCCGTGATGTCCACGCTGACTCCCGAGATCCGCAGAGGGCGCCCCGACGCGTCGCGCGTCACGATCGAGCCGCGCGATTGCACCCAGCGCCAGCCTCCGTCCTTCGAGCGAAGCCGCATCTCCGCCTCGAAGAGATCGCGGCGCCCTTCCAGATGATCCACCCAGGCCGCGCCCGCCGCGCGCCGGTCCTCCGGATGCAGCAAGGCGGGCAGCCGCAGCTCCGGCGGCTCCAGCTCCTCGGGACGATAACCGAGAATCTCCGCCAGCCGCGCGTTCGACGCCATCCGCCCGGTGGCGATCTCCCGCTCCCAGACCCCCAGCCGCGCGCCGCCGATCACGCGGTCCAGTCGCGCCCGGTTCTCCGCCGATTCCCGTTCCGCCTCCTCGCGCCGCGTCACCAAGGTGCCGAGCCCCAGCCCCACCACCGCCACCGCGAATTCAAACAGCAGGAAAATGTAGGAAAAATCCCGTGTCGTCCCCGCAAGCCGCATCGCGACCAACCCCACCATCATCACCGCCACCGCCGCCAGGGTCGCTCCCGGCAGGCCGTGCCGCAGGCAGATCCAGATCAGCGGCACGAAACACAGATAAAACGCGCTGTGCTCCCGCAACACCGGCAGAGCCACCACGAGCACGAGGACCGCGACCAAGAAGCCCGCCCGGACCGACATCCACAGCCACTCGCGCAGCGTCCACGAACGGCGTGACGCCGCCACCGGCCGCCCGTCCAGCCACGGCGCGGCGAAGACCATCGCCAACGGCACCACGACCAGCGATCCGCTCGCGTCGCCCAGCCACCACTCGAACGCCGACAACGCGAACTCGTTCCCCGTCAGCCGGTGTCCCGCCAGCAAGGTCGCGTCCATCACCGCCGTGCCGACCAAGGCCGGCGCCAGCGGCGCCGCCCCGATCGCGAGCCAGAAAGCCAGTCCCTGCCGCCCCGCGCCCGGCAGCAAAATCCGCCCCGACCAACGGCGCACCGCCCAGGCCGTCGCGCCGTAACACAGCGTGATCAAACCCGGAAAAAAGAGGGCCGGCCAGAGCATGCGCGGCGCCGGCGTGATCCACGCCGTCGCGAAATTGACCAGAAAAACCAACCAGGCCAGACGCGGCCCCAGCAGGATCATCAACGCCAGCGCCAGACCGACCGGCGGATACCAGATCGACACCGTGATCCCCGGCTTCACCTCGAACCAAAAGGCCGAGAGGTGGGAAACGGTGTGCAAAAGCACATACCCGACGCACAGCCAGGTCGACCGCGACCATCCGCGAAACGGAAAAACGGAGAACATCGCCGGCAAGAACTACGCCGGATCCAGGGACCGGGCCGCGCGCCCCGGCCGCCCGCCGTTCGCAGGTCCGCCTTCGCGTCCGCTTCGCCCCGCCCGTTGAACCGCGTTGCTTCTCATATCCCCGACGAAGCCGCGATCCGGGCGCTTCGACAACTCAAAGTCCCAGGGGTGATTTCACCAAACGCCCCGCGTCCTTTGCCAATCGTTGGCCTTCTCAAGACGCCGCAAACTCTCCGCAAGGACGGGTAAGCTTTTCGCGCCCGCATTCTGGGAAGATCGCGCCTTGGCCCGCCCCCGCATCTCCGCGGCGGCGCGGCCCCGTCCTCCATGTCCACCCGCTCCCGCCTCCCGATCCCCGTCCTCGCGACCCTCGCCCTCGCCGCCAATCTCGCGGCCCAAGACGCCGCCGCACCGGCCCCGGCGCCCGCCCGTCCCGGCGAAGAGGTCGTCCAGCTCGACGAGATCGAGGTCCGCGACTCGCGCCTCTCCGAATACGCCGTCCCCGACACCGCCTCGATCGGCAAGGGCGGCATCCCGCTCGAAGAAAATCCCCAGCCCATCGTCGTCATCCCGCGCAGCCTCCTCGACGACATCGCGCCCATGCGCCTCGAGGACGCCCTCCACGGCGTCTCCGGCGTCCAGACCGGCGGCTACTACAACAACTGGGACTACTTCCGCATCCGCGGCTTCTCCGCCGATTTCAACACCTACATCGACGGGCTCCGCGGCGGCAACGGCATGGGCGAGGAGACCCTCGGGCTCGAGCAGATCGAGGTCATGAAGGGTCCCGCCGCCCTCTACGGCGCCGGCCCCGTCGGCGGCCTCGTCAACCTCGTCAGCAAGCGCCCCGTCGCCGAGCGCTTCACCACCGTCGGCGCCACCGTCGGCTCCTACGACTACCATCAGGCCTCGGTCGACTTCAACCAGCCCCTCGCCGCCGACGAATCGGTGCTCTTCCGCGTCAACACCTTCTACCGCGACCAGCAGTCCAACATCGACCAGGTCGAGAGCCATCGCACCTACCTCGCGCCGTCGCTCACCTGGAAGATCAACGATCGCACCTCGATCACCTTCCTCGCCCGCTACCGCGACCTGAAGGGCGTCTTCGACATGCCGCTGCCCGCCGTCGGCACCGTCCTGCCCAACCCCAACGGCACCATCTCCCCCGACCTTTTCGTCGGCCAGATCGGTTCCAACAAGGGCGCCGAAACGTATGAGCAGATCGGATACGAATTCACCCATAAAATCACCGACTCGCTCACGCTCACCCAGAACTTCCGCTTCGACCACTACGAGCAGTCCTGGGACGACCTCCTGTATCCTTGGGCATTCTCCGCGCCCTACGACACGCTCCAGCTCCTGCCTTACAACTATTACCAGGACTGGAACGACACCGCCGTCGACACCCGCCTCGACGCCGAAATCGAGCAGGGCGCCGCCACCCACAACCTCACCGGCGGCTTCGACTACTTCCGCAAGGACCGCACCAACGGGAGCAACTACGGCACGAGCTTCATCCCGCTCGACGTCTTCGATCCGAATTATTCCACCGGCGTCACGCCCGCCCTCACCCCGCTCACCGCCGGCTCCGACTTCCAGGAGATCATGGGCTTCTACGGACAGGACCACCTCCAGTTGCCCTCGGACGTCACCGTCACCGTCGGCGGCCGCTACGATATCGCCGAGACCTCCGGCGGCCATGACACCGCCTTCACCCCACGCGCCGGCGGCACCTGGGAGTTCACGCCCGGCGCCATCGCCTACGTGAGCTACAGCGAGGCCTTCGCCGTCCAGTCCACCGCCACCGCCTCGCTCAAGCCCGAGACCGGCGACAACCTCGAGATCGGCCTCCGCAACCACTTCCTCGGCAAACGCCTCGTCACCACCGCCTCGCTCTTCCAGGTCACGCGCCGCGACATCGCCACCGCCAACCCCATCCTTGGCGGCCCGCCCGTCACCGCCGGCGAGCAGCGCAGCCGCGGCGTCGAGCTCGACGCCCGCTACACCCCCGCCCCCGGCTGGGAGCTCCTTGCCGCCTACGCCTACACCGACACCGAGATCCTCGAGGACAACACCCTCCCGGTCGGCGCGCGCATGGCCGGCGTGCCCCTCCACACCGCCAACGTCTGGGGCCAATACACGCTCCAGACCGGCGCCCTCCGCGGCCTCGGCCTCGGGCTCGGTGTCGCCTACTACGGCGAACAGGAGGGAGACCGCACCTACGCGACGAGCTTCACCCTGCCCGCCTACACGCTCTGGCAGACCGCGCTCAGCTACGAGCGCGGCCGCTTCTCGGCCAAGCTCAGCGTGACGAACCTCTTCGACGAGACCTACTACTCCGGCGCCTACGACGCCCTCTACGTCATGCCCGGCGACCCGCGCCTCGTCCGCCTCGGGGCGTCTTGGAAATTCTGATACAGGCCGACCGGGCGCCTCGCCCGCAACCCGCGTTCCGGGGACCGGGAAACGCTCCCGGTCCCCGGAACGCCTCCCACGACCGACCACACGCCCACTCCGACCACCATGCGCAAACGCCTCTGGCAGCTCCATTCCTGGCTCGGCCTCGTCGCCGGACTCGGCCTCCTCGTCATCGGACTCACCGGCGGCGTCCTGATGTTTCACGACGAGCTCGAGACGCTCTTCAATCCCGAGGCCGTCCGCGTCGAGCCGACGCCCGCCGGCCGCCTGCCCGCCGCCGAACTTCTCGCCGCCGCCAACCGTCAGCTCCCCGGCCACGAGGTCTCCGGCTGGCTCTTCCGCGACACCGACGAAGCCCGCCTCGCCGACCTGCTCTACGTCCGCCGCCACGGCTCCGCCGAGTGGCTGGTCGCGACGCTTGATCCCTACACCGGCAAGATCCTCGCCGGCCCCCGCGCCGGCACCGAGACGCTCACCGGCTGGCTGCTCGATCTTCACTACACCTTCTTCGCCGGCCACGCCGGCACGCTCCTCGTCGGCATCTTCGGTCTCCTGCTCTGCGCGCTCGGCGTCAGCGGCGTCTGGCTCTACCGCGAGTTCTGGAAACACCTCTTCACCCTGCGCTGGGGTCGCGGCGCGCGCCTGCTGTTTTCCGATCTGCACAAGTTCATCGGCATCAGCTCCGTCGCGTTCAACCTCATCGTCGGCTTCACCGGCGCGTATTGGAACATCACCCACCTCGCCGGCCACTGGATCGAGGGCCACGACGACGACAAGCCCACGCCCGCCCGCCGTCTTTACGCCGAGCCGCTCGACCTCGACGCGCTCCGTGCCGACGCCACGCGACGCATTCCGGGTTTCCAGCCCCGCTACCTCTCCCTGCCTTGGGAAGAAGGCGATCAGGCCGCCCTCACCTTCTGGGGCGAGGTGCCCGGCCACTTTCTGCGCGGCCCCTACGGCAGCACCGTCGCCTACGACGCCCGGACCCACGCCTTCACCGCCGCCCACGACATCCGCGAGGCCGGCCGCTGGGCCAACATCGTCGACGCCTTCGTGCCGCTCCACTACGGCACCTTCGGCGGCCTCCCGGTCAAAATTCTCTGGAGCCTGGGCGGCCTCACCCCCGGCGCTCTGGCCGTCACCGGCTTCCTCCTCTGGCGCCTGCGCAAACGGCCCGGTCGCGCAACTCCGGCGCCCAAGCCCGCTTCCCCGCGTTAGCCCCTGGACACGACCTGCATCCGGACATGAATGCCGCCATTCGCGCATCCGGGGAAACCGACGGCGGACCGGAGATCGTCAGCCAGCGATCGGCAGATCGCGACAAAACGCGCCCGGCCCTGCGAGACGCTTAAAGAACTTGAGACTGGTCGCCGGCCGGTTCCCGCGGCGGGCCAATCCCGCGATCATCCGAAGAACCCGCGACTCGGCCGTGAACACAAAAAACCGCGTCTCCCTCGCACGAGAGAGACGCGGTGGCGACTGTATCCCTTGGGCCCAAAACGCCTACGAACTCACGCCCGTGTCGGCGCTGGGCGAGGAGGCGCTCGGATCCTGGGCGGTGAACTCAAGCACCTCGCCCTTGCGGACGACCTTGAGGTGCTGACCGTCGTGGATCTCGCCCTTGAGCAGAGCCTCCGCGAAGGGATCCTCGAGATAGTGCTCGACGGCGCGACGCAGCGGGCGTGCACCCATCTTCTCGTCGTAACCCTTCTCGATGAGCAGCTCCTTCGCCTCGGCGGAGAAGGTGAGCTCGATCTTCCGCTCGGTAAGGCGCTTGGTGAACTTCGCCAGCTCGATGTCTACGATGCGGACGAGATCCGTCTTGGCGAGCGGACGGAAGAACACGATGTCGCTGATGCGATTGAGGAACTCGGGCTTAAAAACCTTCTTGGCTTCGTCGAGGACCTTCTCGCGCATCTTTTCATGATCGCCGAAGGCGCCGGCCGAGGCCGCGCCGAAGCCCATCGAGGTCTGGCGCATCAGGAGCTGCGCGCCGACGTTCGAGGTCATGATTATGATCGTGTTTCGGAAATCGATCTGGCGGCCGAGCGAATCGGTGAGGCGACCGTCTTCCAAGATCTGGAGCAGGAGCTGGAGCACGTCGGGGTGGGCCTTCTCGATCTCGTCGAAGAGCACGACCGAATAGGGCTTGCGGCGCACGGCCTCGGTGAGCTGGCCGCCTTCCTCGTAGCCGACATAGCCCGGAGGCGAGCCGATCAGGCGGGAGACGGCGAACTTCTCCATGTATTCCGACATGTCGATCTGGATGAGCGCGTCGGCCTTGCCGAACATCTGCGCGGCCACCTGCTTGGCGGTCTCGGTCTTGCCGACGCCCGTAGGGCCGACAAAGAGGAACGAGCCGATCGGGCGCTTCGGGTCCTTCAGGTCGGCGCGCGAGCGGCGCAGGGCGCGGGCGATGGCGGTGGACGCCATGTCCTGACCGATGACGATCTTCTGGATCTCCTTTTCGAGTCCGAGGAGTTTTTCGGACTCCTTCTTCTCCATGCGGGAGAGCGGAATGCCGGTCCAGTCGGCGACGACCTTCATCATGAGGTCCTCGTCGATGGTGATGCGCTTTTCCTCGCGGCTCTTCTTCCACTCCTCGGTGGTCTGCTCGAGCTTGGCGCGGAGCTGCTTCTCGTGGTCGCGGTGCTTGGCGGCCTCCTCGAAGTGCTGGGCGGCGATGGCCTGCTCCTTCAGCGCGCAGACGCTCTCGATTTCCTTCGCGAGATCCTCGAGCACGGGCGGACGACTGAGAGAGCTGATGCGGGCGCGCGAACCGGCCTCGTCCATCACGTCGATCGCCTTGTCGGGCAGGAAACGCGCGGTGATGTAGCGGTCGGAGAGCTTGGCGGCGGCCTCGAGCGCGGAGTCGGTGAAGATCGCCTTGTGGTGGTCCTCATACTTTCCGCGGATGCCCTTGAGGATGATGATGGTGTCCTCGATGGACGGCGGCTCGACCTTCACGTTCTGGAAGCGGCGGTCGAGGGCGGAGTCCTTTTCGATATACTTGCGGTATTCGTTGAGGGTGGTCGCGCCGATGCACTGCAACTCGCCGCGGGAGAGGGCGGGCTTGAAGATGTTGGATGCGTCCATCGCGCCCTCGGCGGCGCCGGCGCCGACGATGGTGTGGAGCTCGTCGATGAAGAGGATGATGTTCTTGGCGCGCTTGATCTCGTCCATCACGGCCTTGATGCGCTCCTCGAACTGGCCGCGGTATTTGGTGCCGGCGACCATGAGGGCGAGGTCGAGCGTGACGACCTTCTTGTCCATGAGGATCTCGGGCACGATGCCGTTGACGATCTCCTGCGCGAGACCCTCGACGATGGCGGTCTTGCCGACGCCCGCCTCGCCGATGAGCACGGGGTTGTTCTTCGTGCGGCGGCAGAGGATCTGGATGACGCGCATGATCTCGTTCTTGCGGCCGACCACGGGGTCGAGCTCGCCCTTGCGCGCAAGCTCGGTGAGGTCGCGGCCGAAGGCCTTGAGCGCGGGCGTCTTGACCTCCTTCTTGCCATCCTCGGAACGGGCCGAGGCGGAGCCGCCGGCGGAGGCCTCTTCGCCGCCGCCCTTGCCGGGCGTGTCGCCGGAGCCGCCGGGCTCGCCGGAGCCCGCGCCCTCCTCGCCGCCGGAGAACTGCGGATCGAGCTCGCGGAGGATCTCGTTGCGGGTGCGCTCGATGTCGATGTCGAGCGACTTGAGCACGCGGGCGGCGACGCCCTCGCCCTCGCGGAGGAGGCCGAGGAGGATGTGCTCGGTGCCGACATAGGAGTGGTTGAGCGCCTTGGCTTCCTTGCCGGCGAGCGCGAGGACCTTCTTCACGCGCGGCGTGTAGGGGATGGAGCCCTGGTTCTTGGTCTCCTGGCCGGTGCCGACCTGCTTCTCCACGGCGGCGCGGACCGTTTCGAGGTCGAGGCCCATCTTCTGAAGGACCGAAACCGCGACACCCTGCCCCAGCTTGATCAAGCCCAGGAGCAGATGCTCGGTGCCGACGTAGTTGTGATGGAAGCGGTCGGCCTCCTTGCGAGCGAGCGCCAACACCTGCTGGGCGCGCGGGGTGAAATTGTTCATCGGTTCCATAAAGTGACGTATTTCGAGGACGGTGAGACTTATCGGCGCAGGGAAAGCCTAGGGCTTCTGAGGTAAGCTAAAATCAGGCCGGTTGATGGTTGCAAACTCCTGACGAATCCGGGTGGCGCGCAGGGAATCGCGGTGGGCCGGATCGAGATCATGGCGGGCGCTGGCCTGGATGTGGCCGGGCTGCGCCTCGATCAAAAGGCGGTCGGTCACGGCGCGGGTCGCCTCGGGGAAAAGTCCGAGATCGATGCCGAGGCGCAGGAGCGAGAGGAGGTTCATCGCCTCGCTGGAGCTGAGCTGGTGGCAGTTTTGCAGGATGCCGTAGGCGCGGCCGATCTTGTCGAAGAGCTTCGAGGAGTCGGCCTCGAGGAGCTTTTCCCGGGCGTTGAGCTCGTGCTCGACGATCGACTGAAGCACGCTGCCGAGTCGCTTGAGGATCGCCTCCTCCGACTCGCCGAGCGTGGTCTGGTTCGAGATCTGGAAAATGCTGCCGGAGGCGTCGGAGCCCTCGCCGAAAAGACCGCGCACGACCATGCCGAGCTGGTTAACGGCGCGCACGACTTTCTCCATCTGGCTGGAAATGACGAGCGCCGGCAGATGCATCATGGCCGAGGCGCGCATGCCGGTGCCGAGATTGGTCGGACAGGCGGTGAGGTAGCCGAGGGTCGGGTCGAAGGCGTAGTCGAGGCGCTCCTCGAGCTCGGTGTCCAGACCGTCGATCTGGGTCCAGGCCTTCTTGAGCTGGAAGCCCGCGCGAAGCACCTGGATGCGCAGGTGATCCTCCTCGTTGACCATGACCGAGACCGTCTGGTCGCGGTTGATCACGAGACCGGCGGCGTGCTTGGAGCCGGCGAGCTCGCGCGAAATCAGGTGGCGTTCGACGAGGATCTGGCGCTCCAGCTCGGAGAGCTCCGACACCGACGCGTTCACCGAGCGTTTCATCGGCGCGGTGGCGGCGAGCGCCTCGCGGCAGCGGACGAGGACCTCCTCGCGCTGCGGTTCCCGGCACCAGCCGGGAAAGGGACGGCCGGCGAGGTTCCGCGCCAGGCGTATTCGCGTCATCAATACGACCGCGCACTTGGAGCTCGAGGTGTCGGTGAGCTCGGAGGGGGTGGCGAGAAGGGCGGAGACTTTCATGGCGTTCAACGGCGCGGGGAGGCGGGCGCGTTGGCGGGCGCCGATTCCGGATCAGGTGAGGCGGCGTCGCGACGGACCTGGGCGAGCTCGTCGCGCAGACGGGCGGCGTCCTCGTAGCGCTCGGTCTTCACGGCCTCGGCGAGGCCGGCCTCGAGCTCGGCGACGCGCTCGGCCAGACTGCGGCGACGAAGAGCCTTTTCCGGCACCTTGCCCGCGTGCCGGACGCCCTTGTGCATGTTTTCCAGCATGGGGGTGACCAGACCTGAGAAAGTCTGGTAGCACCGCGGGCAGCCGAAGCGGCCGTGCTTCTTGAACTCGGCGGGGGTGAAGCCGCAGTCCGGGCAGACGGATCCGCCGATGGCGTCGCCGCCCACGACGGCCTCGGGGTTCAGGGAGGCCTTGAGCAGGAGGTCGGCGAGGGAGAATCCGCCCGGATCCGTCACGCCCTTGGCTTGGGCGCAGGCCTCGCACAGGTCCACCTTGTGCATCTTCGAGTTCACGATCTGCGTGAGGTGGACGGTGGCGGGCTTGCCGCAAAGGTCGCATTTAAGGGAACTGGCCATGCTGTAAAAGTAGTGGACTGCGGGGAAATTTCGACCGTGCGATTACGAAAAGGTGGCGGTGAAACCACGGAGGCTTTGCACGGGATATGCCAGCGCGAATTATCGCGGCGGACCGGAGACTTCCGCCGGGCGCCGAGGAGCCGCGGAAAACGCGCGACCGGAAGCGCCCCGACAACAAAAAACCGCGCCAAGAAGGCGCGGTTTCGTGATGGATGCGGGACGTTTCGTCCGCGCGAAACAGCCGGGCTCAGAGGCGGGTGCCCTCGACCAGGACGCGGCGGCGGAAGGCCTCGAGCACGCGGGCGGTGACCGAGCCGGGTTTGCCGGAGCCGATGACGCGTCCGTCGAGCTTGACCACCGGGATGACCTCGGCGGCGGTGCCGGTGAGGAAACACTCGTCGGCGCACCAGACGTCGTAGCGGGTGAGGTTGGCCTCGCGCATCGGCACGCCGATCTCGGCGGCGATGTCGAAGATCGCGTCGCGGGTGATGCCCTTGAGCGCGCCCTGCGAGGCGGAGGGGGTGAGGATCTCGCCCTTGCGGATGATGAAGAGGTTGTCGCCGGTGCACTCGGCCACGTAGCCTTGGTCGTTCAACATGATGGCCTCGAGGCAGCCGGACTGCTTCGCCTCGATCTTGGCGAGGATGTTGTTGAGGTAGTTGAGCGATTTGACCGTCGGGGGAAGGGCGGCGGGATTGATGCGACGGGTCGGAACGGTGCAGATCGAGAGCCCGCTCGTGTAATGTTCCGCGGGATACAAGGCGATCTTGGCCGCGATGATGAAGATGGAGGGCTTCGGGCAGAGCCAGGGGGAAAGACCCAGGTCGCCCACGCCGCGCGTGACCACAAGGCGGATGTAGCCGTCGGTGAGACCGTTTTGGCGGCACGTCTCGCAGGTGGCGTCGGAGATCTCCTTCCGGGACCAAGGAAGATCGAGCAGGATCGCCTTGGCGGACATCTCCAGGCGCTCCAAGTGCTCCTCGAGACGGAACACGTTGCCTTGGTAGAGCCTGATGCCCTCGAAGACGCCGTCGCCATAAAGGAGACCGTGGTCAAAAACCGAAATTTTCGCGTCCGCCTGCTCGACGAACTTGCCGTCCAGATAGATCTTCATCGGGCCAAAGCGTTGCGAGCCGTGGGTAAAATTGTCGAGCTCGGGCCTGACTTTCTGCTTGTAAGGGCACAAACGACCTCACTTTTTGTCCTCTCGTAATTCCCCTATGACTACCTCCACCAAGCGCCTTCTCAAAGGCTTTACCCTGATCGAGCTTCTCACGGTCATCGCCATCATCGGCATCTTGGCCGCGATCATCATCCCCACCGTCGGCAAGGTCCGCGAGACCGCCCGCCGCTCGGTTGACTCCTCCAATCTCCGCCAAGTCGGCCAGGCTTCCCTTATCTTCGCCTCCGACAACCGCGACCTCCTCCCCGCCACCAACGGCACCTTCAACGCCACCGGTTACGTGAACAGCGGCGGCCAGACCAATCTGAAGGCCGCCATCGGCGGTCTCGCCTTCGCGGGCGGCCTGAACGATGCGACGATCTGGTTCACCGGCACCGAGGCCACCGCCGCCTCCGGCCTGAGCACCGTGCTCGCCTCCAACCGCACCACCCTCGAGACCTCGTTCAATCAGGTCACGGCCTCCTCGATCAGCTTCAACTACATCGCCGGCCTTACCGCCAACGACGCCTCCACCGTTCCCGTCGCCTACACCCGCGGCCTCAGCAGCAACGCCTCCACTTGGGTTGCCACCGCTCCCTACGGCTCCGATGGCGGCCATATCGTGTTCCTCGGCGGCAACGTCTCGTTCTTCCGCAACACCGGCAGTTCCTTCATCTCCACCAACGGCTCGCAGACCAACAACATGCAGTATGCTGTTCCGCGCACCACGGTTTCCTTCCTGACCCAATAATCCGGTCTTTAAGTTTTGTTAAAAAGCCCCGCCTTCAAAAGGCGGGGCTTTTTTATTGTCTACTGGGGAGCATCCGGCCGACCGCAAGAACTTCCGCGCACGGGCCAATAAAGCAGATACGACCTCAAAACCTTGGCGGGGAGCGATTGAATTCCATGCATCCCATGGGCTCTCTCCCTTCGGCCGTCTGAACCGCTGAAACAGATTAGAGATTTTTAATTACAACTGCAGCCGATTATCAGGGTGCATTAGGTAGGGCTGGACCGCTGGGCCAGCTGCGAGTTCAAAGAGGCAGAAATCACCACTCCGACGCGGCGCGCCCAGCGGTCGCGCCCTACCAGATGCGGCTACAGTTCAACTTAAACTGCTCTAGCTTCGCCGACAGTCGAAGAGCGCCCGATGCCGACTTTCGCCCTAGGTGCCCACACACGGCGAAATATACGCGTCTGGACACATCCAAGTTGCCCATTCCCCCACCTTTCTCGCCCCGAAAGCGCGAGAAACGAAAAACGCGCCTCCGGATGGACTAGCGCCAGCGCACCGGCCGTCACCCGTCCGCCTGATCGGTTATCAGGAAAAAGAACGACCGGGTCGAAACTCGTGCCGCCCCCCCAATGAAAGGACATCACCATGAATGCCTGCCACCCCGACGGGACTAAGGCACCAACGCGTATTCGTATTTGAAAGACCGTTTCAGCTTCAAACGATCCGAGTTCATACCGTGCTTGGCCAGCAACGCATCGTAGGCTTTGAACGCCTGCTTCAGTGAGGCAAGCACGGTGGGGTCGTTCATGTTGAGGCGACTGGTCCCGGAGGCGTCCGGCATCATCGCCCGAGCCTCGGGGTTCACCTTGCGGATGGCGTCCACCATATCCTTGATGAAATACTGCTTAGTCGGCTGCATCATCAGGATAAGCGTCCACTCATCCACCGCCTCACGGTAGCGCCCCTCCCCCGCCAGACTTTGTGCGCGCAAATCGCGAAGCTCATCCTTAAATGGGGCGCGCTCGATCATGCCGTCCAATTTGGCAAGCGCCTCGGCCCAACGCTTCTGACGGTGCAAGGACAGGATATGATTACGATGCAACAGTTCGAAGCTGGGCGTGATTTCCAAACGCCCGTCCGCCCAGCGATCCGCCCAGCGCCGGCGAGCTTTTTTCTCCAACTCTATCCCGCGCTCCATCCATTTTACGCCATCCTCCAGCGCCCGGGCCGCCTCCTCGTCGCGCCCCTTTTGCTCCTTCAACCGGTCATGGAGGCTGACATGAAAAGCGCCCAGATCCGAAAACACCATCAAAGGCCAGTCCGCCTCCGCCACGTGTTTCCGCTCGTAAATCGTCAGGACCGACGCCGTGCGCGCGATGGCGTCCCGCAGGGTCTTCTCATCCGGACTGAGCCGGACCATTTCATTACCCAAGGCGGCCAGGACTTTCACGCTGTCGCCGGTGCTGACGTAGGCGCTTTTCCAAAGGCTGACATTGGAGCGCCAATCGTAACAGCGAAAGTGGGCGAGCAGACCGATGCAAAGCGCCCACACCGCCATCCCAATGGGCAGCAGCCGAAGCCTACGGCCCGCATCTTCGCGCCGAGCGAGACGCTCCCACGCCAACGCACCCGCACCCGCCATGAACATCCAAAAAAAGGCGGAAGGCAGATACTGGAAACGATCGGCGCGGATGCTGCCGATTCGAATCAACAGATTCGACGTGGGTAGCAAGGCGACCAGGAAAGCCCCGAGGTTGAACATGGGAGGCAGATACAACGCGCGCCGAAAGCGCCAAAGCAGGACGGCCAAAACAACCAAGCCGCCCAAGGTCGCCCATCCCCATAGCGCCGTGCTGTTGCCAAAGGGCAAAACCGCCACCGGGATCGCGTCGAACGAGTAGTCGTTGGACAGGGACAGCGGCGCGAAAAACGCGGCGACCTGCATGCCTACGACGCCCAACGCCGTGAACCGGCCCTCGACGAACCCCGCCGCCATGATCGGATTATCGATAAACGGGTGATCCGTGACGCCCAGCTGCGCGGAGTAGATCCAACGCGTGATCAAAAAGATCCCGGCCGCGGGCAACATAACCGCCGCGGCCCAGACCGCGTCCTGAAGCCAAGCCTTGCGGGCATCCCCGCCCGTGAACCATTCGGGCAAACGCAACAAGCCATGCAAGGCGATGATCGCCGGCAGCACGATGGCGCTCTCCTTCGCGAGAACCCCGAGCAGACCGCTCAAGCCGCTGAGCGCCAGCCAGGCATTGCGACGCGAGCGGTCACGCTCATCCAATGCGCGCAGATAGCACAGAACTCCCGCAAGTGTGGAGGTGGTGGCCAGAAGATCGGAGCGCCCGACCAGATTGGCGACCGCCTCGACCGCGATCGGATGCGCCGCGAAAATCACCGATACCGCCACGGAGCTCCAAAGCCCTTTCAGCAATCGGCGGGCGACGAGAAAAAGCAGCACAGCGTTCAGCCAATGCAACAACGCGTTGTCGAGTTGGTATCCCAACGGGGATTTTCCAAACCCGAAAAAACTGCTTTCCCACCAAAAACTCAGCGTGGTCAGAGGACGGTAGAGGTTCGATTGTAGCGAAGGCCACCAGTAATCTTGGTGGATGATCTCGGACAAGGACTCGGCGCAGAAGGTGGTGAGCCGGGTGTCGCCGCCGATGATATAGGAACTGTCGAAAGTCAGCTCCTCCGCCGGCATGCCGGAATAGACCAGCAGCACCAACAGCCCGAGAACGACTGCGACCGCGCGGAGCGGACGCGAAGCAAACCAATCACGGCAAAGCTGCCAAAGCGGGGTCTCGGGCGACATAAGCCCGCCAGCAAGGAGCGGGCGCGCTTGCGTGACAAATCAGGAATCTCCAAGCCATCCTCCTTTTCATGCGCGTTCTCCCCGCCCGCACCGCTCTCATCCTCGGCCTCGGTCTCTTCGGCTTCGCCTTTTCCATCTGGCTGGCGGTTTTCTTCGCGGACGCCAAACGCCCGCTCACCGCGCAGGAACGCGCGGACCTTCTCGCCGGCGAAAACTACCGCCATCTCTCCCTGGGCTCCTCGATCCCGCCATCGCCCGCGCATTGGGAGCAATCCCGTGTGCTCTTGGGCGACGGGGTTCGCGCCCCCCTCTCCCGCGAAAGCAGCGCCCTCGTGCACGCGGTCACCGGAGGCCATCGCGCCGCCTCCGCGACGCTCGCCTTCGGTTTCATGAGTCTGGCCTTGGCCTGGGTCGGCACCCGAGGCGGAATCCCGGTGCGAGGCCTCGTGCCCGCCCTGTGCCTTGTTCTGCTCTCCGTCGCCCACGCCTGGTCGTGGCAGATCGTGGACCCGACGCCCTTTCTCATCGCCGGGTTTTCGGCCTTGTTTTTCGGCGCGTGGGTGGAACAGCGCGCAGGTCGAAATCATCCTTGGTGCATGGGAGCCGGAGTGGCGGGTCTGCTGTTTTCCGCGCCCCTCCTCGGCATGATCGCGGCACTCGCCTTGGGCGGCGACGCCTGGCTTTCGCGCCGTGGCGCGGTCGCCTCGGGCGAAGCCCGTCCCGTCTCGCTCTTCGGCCTCGGCGCCGCCGTTCTCGTCCTGCCGCTTGTCGCGCTCTTTGCGCTGGGCATACGGAACTGGCATGCGACCGGCAGCCCCGTGGTCTCCCCGACCTCCGCCTATCTCGCGAAAACCTCCCTGACCCCGACTTGGCTGTGGCAACCGATCAAAGTCCCGCCCGAAGGCGGCGACCCGGTGATGGAACGCTATGATCAACTGGTGGCGCTGCCCGCGTCGCGCTGGCCGGTGCCCGTTTACCAAGCGTGGTCGGCCCGTGTGGTCGACGGGGTTCGGCATGCCGGCGGAGGCGTCGTCGCCCTGACCGCCGTGGTCGTCCTCCTTTTCTGCCCGCTGGCGAGCTTGCGTCCCGTCTGGCTGCTCGCCGGCTTCATGTCCCTGACCGCCCTGCTGCGTCACACGTTTCCCGCGGAGTGGTGGTGCCTGCTGACCCCGGCCTTGCTCTGGAGCTTGGTCGAAGGCGCACGCCATGGGGCCGGTGGAATATCCCGCCGACGCTTCGCCACCGCGGTCGCGATGATCTCTCTCGGGCAAACGGTGGCGCTGGCGTGGGAACCACAGCTCAAACCCGCTCCCGCGGAATACTCATTCAACACCCAGCTGAAGGAGATCCTTGAGCATTTGACGAAAAAGGGGGGCAAACATCTCGTTTTCGTGAGCTACGATCCGTCCACGGACGCGCGGCTGGACGCCGCCCGCTTGCCGCGGGAATGGCGCGATGAACCTATCCTGCTCGCCCGCAATCTTTCCTCCGAGCAAAACGCCGCGCTCGTCCGCGCTTTTCCGGATCGCGCGGCGTCGCAAATCGTCGTCTTCCCCGGTCGGATCGGACTTCTCGATTGGAAACCCCAAAGCGAAACAGGAGCGCCCGCGAACATCGTCGAAAAAGAGACGGCGCCCGCGGAAACGAATCCGTCTCGGCCTTGATCAAAGGCCAAACCAGGCCCGCGCCGAGTCTCGGTCGCGGGCGATCTGGGCGCGCAATTCGTCCAAACCGGCGAATTTCCGCTCAGGTCGAAGGAACGCCAGCCACTCCACTCGCAGGCGGTCTCCGTCCCCGAAGGGACACTCCGCCTCGAGCACATGCACCTCGAGCTGGGGTTCCGTCACCTGCTCCACCGTCGGCCGCAAACCGTAGTTCGCCACCGCGCGCAAGAGCCGGCCCGAACCATCTGCACGCTGGATCGTGACCACGTAGACGCCGAGGCGCGGGCGCAAATCCGGCGACCACGGCAAATTCAACGTGGGAAAGCCGATTGTCCGACCGAGCCGCTTGCCGGCTCGCGCCACGCTCTCGCTGGCGTAGGCCGCGCCTAGCAACACGTTCGCGGCGTCGATCCCGCCCTCCGCGAGAAGCGCCCGAATGCGGGTGCTGCTGATCGGTTCGCCATCGCCGTTGATCCGCGGCGCGCTCACCACGTGAAGACCCAGTTTTTTCGCCTCGGACACCAACAGGGTCACGTCGCCCGAACGTCCGCGGCCAAAACGCCAGTTCTCCCCCACGTAGACCGTGTGCAAATTCGGCAGGGCGGCGCGGAGCGCGGGCAAAAACTCCGCCGCAGGGATCGCCGCGAACGCCGCGTCGAAGGGCTGCACGATCACCCCCTCGACGCCCAGCGCGGCCAAGGCCGTCACCCGACGCTCCCGATCCATGATCAAGCGCACCGGATCCTCCGGCCGGAACAGACGGCTGGGATGCGGATCGAAGGTCAACACCGCGGCCGCGCCGCCGCTGCGACGGGCCGACTGCGTCGCGGCCTTGATCACCGCCTGATGCCCCAGGTGCACGCCGTCGAACATGCCGATGGCGAGGTGCAGCGGACGGCGCTCGGCGAGGACGCGTGCGGCGGAGAGACTGTTGAATACCTGGGCCACGATTCAGCGAAAGTTGCCCACGGAAAACACGGAAGCCACGGAAAGAAGGCGAAAGAGATGCGGCTACTTCCGTGTCTTCCGAATGTTCCGCAGGCGGAATAATTTCAGCCCAGCGCGACCGAAGGCGCGGCCTCGTAGCCGGGGATAAGCGCGGCCTGCACCTCGGCGGGAGTCATTTTCTGGAGCGCCTCGAGGGTCACCGCGCGGCTCACGTTGAGCTGACCGGAGGACACGCGACGCAACGCGCTCAGATGCGCGCCACAGCCGAGCTTCTGGCCGAGGTCGTGCGCGAGCGTGCGCACATAGGTGCCCTTCGTGCAATCGACGACGAAATCGAGCGTTTCCGGGGGCGCCCAGCGGGTGAGGTCAAAACGCTTCACCCGGATGAAGCGCGGCTCGCGCTCGATCTCCTCGCCGGCGCGGGCCGCCTTGTAGAGCGGTTGGCCGTTGATCTTGATCGCGGAGAACATCGGGGGGATCTGGTATTGATCGCCCACCATGCCGCGCAGCGCGGCGCGGATCTGCTCCTCGGAAAACTCGGGCACCGGACGCGCCTCCATCACCTCTCCCTCGGCGTCCTGGGTGTTGGTGATTTTGCCCAGCGTGACGCTGCCGGTGTAGCATTTGTCCACGCTCATCAGGAACTGCGAGAGCTTGGTCGCTTTTCCAAGCAGGACGACGAGCAGGCCCGTGGCCATGGGATCCAAGGTGCCGGCATGGCCGACGCGCTTCATCTTGAGGATGCCGCGCACGCGCGCGACGACGTCGTGCGAGGTGTGGTCGGTCGGCTTGTCGATCAGCAGGACGCCGTCGAACTCGGGAGCGGAGGTGCGAACGATCATGGGACGGCGAAAATCGGCTGAAGCCAGGACGGGCGGGGATGCGCCGTTCAGGCGCGCGCGCGGCTCCCGCGCGCCGCGTTCACGGCTTCCACCTGCGCGATGAGCGCGGTCCGGAGACGGGGCAGGAAGCTTTCCAGCGACTCGCCCTTCACATTGAGACCGGCGGCGCAGGCATGCCCACCGCCGCCGAATTTCGCGGCGAGCTGGTCGACGCGATAGTCGGCGTGCTTCGCGCGCAGGCTTCCCTTGATCGCGCCCTTGCGCACCTCGACGAGCGCGCCGATCTCGACGCCGTCGATCGACCGCGCGTAGTCCACCAGACCCTCCGTGTCCTCGGTGTTGGTGCCGGTCTGCTCGTAGACTCCCTCGGGCAAAAGCCCGATGCACACGCGTCCGTCGGCGCAGGTCTCGAGCGAGGCGAGAAAGCGCTGCAAAAGCTGCAGCTTGCCGAAGGTCTCGCGCTCGTAGAGCTCAAGGCCCATCCGGGCGGGGTCCGCGCCGGCCGCGACCAACGCGGCGGAAAGGCGGAAGGTGCGTTCGGTGGTCGCCGCGAAACGGAACTGCCCCGTGTCGGTGGCGATGCCGGTGTAGAGCCCCGACGCGATGATCGGATCGAGCGCCAGCCCCGCGTCCTGCACCAGACCCGCGAGGATCTCCGCGGTGGCGGCGCTGGGCGTGTCGACGAGGTTGAACTCCGCGTAGTTCGGATTCGAAAGATGGTGGTCGATGTTGCCGAGCGGCTTCGGGAAAGCCTCGGAAAAACGAACCGTGGCACGGTTGCGGTCGGCGCAATCCACAAAGATCGCGGCGCGCGCCTCGGCGAGCGCCGTCTCGAGCGATATGAAGCCCGAATCAGCCGGAACGAGAAACTCGAGACGGCGCGGCACGGGGTCGGGGTTGCAACAAACGGCGTCCACGCCGCGGGCCCGCAGCAACCGGGAAAGGGCGACCTGCGAACCGATGCAATCGCCGTCGGGACGGGCGTGGCCGATCACGACCACGCGACGCCCTACGCATGCGGCGAGGAGGTTGGCAAAAGCCTCGCGAAGCTGAGGATAAAGCAGGCTCACGAGGCGGGCGGGGACGGCTTCTTTTTGTCCTGCCCGGCGATCTCGTCGAGAATGCCGAGGATGCGGTTGCCGCGGTCGGTCACCGTGTCGACCTCATAGGTCAGCACCGGCATGTGCTTGAGAACGATGATCTCGCCGAGGGCGAGGCGGAACTCCTTGGCGTGCTTGCGCAGCCACTTCAGACGCTCCTCGGTCTGCTCCTCGTCGCCGGTGATGGACACGAAGACCTTGCCTTGGCGCGTATCGGGCGTGACCTCCACCGCGGTGAGGGTGATCGGCGCGGCGTCGTCCTTGTAGCGGCGACGGAGAAGGTTGCTGAGCTCGCGCTGGATCAGCTCGTTGACGCGAAGGGTGCGGGTGGAAGACATGGCGGATATTTAACCGTGAACAAAAGCGAAAGGACGCGAATGGAAAGGGAGTCGCCCGTCGGGCGGGTCTTTTACTCGTGTCGATGCGCCTTTGATCGCGATTAAAACCTCAGAGCGAGGCGCGGACCTTCTGGATCTCGAAGACCTCGATGATGTCGCCGATATCGTAACCGTTGAAGTCGCCGAGCTTGATGCCGCACTCGAGGCCGGCGCGAACCTCGTTCGCGTCGTCCTTGAAGCGCTTGAGGGTGTCGATCTTGCCCTCGGTGACGATCTCCTTCTTGCGACGGAGGCGGGCGTTGCCGTTGCGGGTGATCTTGCCTTCGGTGACGAGGCAGCCGGCGACGAAGCCCTTGGCCAGCGGGAAGGTCGCGCGGACCTCGGCGGCGCCGAGCTTGACCTCCTTGAGATCGGGCTCGAGCAGGTCGGCCATCATCTCCTTCACCTTGTCGGCGAGCTCGTAGATGATACCGAAGGTCTCGATGCGCACGCCGTGGTGCTTGGCGAGCGGGGTGACGCCGTTCTCGAGCTTGGTGTTGAAGCCCAGGACGACGGCGCCGCCGGTGCCGGCCATGAGCACGTCGTTCTTGGTGACGAGGCCCACGTCGGTGGAGACGATTTCGAGCGAAACCTTGTTGGACTTGATGCCCTCGAGCACGTGACGGACCGCCTCGGTGGAACCGAAGACATCGGTCTTGATGATCACCTTCAGGACCTTGGCCTGGACGGCGGCGATGTCGGCGAAGAGCTGGTCGACGGACACGTTCTTGGGCGCGGCGGCCGTGGCCGTCGCCTCCTTGCGGATGCGATGCTGCTCCTCTTCGGCGAGGTTCTCCGCATCGCGGGCGTTTTTAACGACCTTGAACTGGGCGCCGCTGTCGGGCGCGCCGGACCAGCCGATGACGCGCACGGGCGTGGAGGGCGGGGCCTCCTTGAGGTTGGCGCCCTTGTCGTCGAACATCGCGCGAACCTTGCACCACTGGGCGCCGCACACGAGGGCGTCGCCGACCTTGAGGGTGCCGCGCTGCACGAGAAGCGTGGCGAGCGGGCCGCGGCCGATGTCGACCTGCGACTCGATCACGATGCCGGAGGCCTCGGCCTTCGGATTGGCCCTCAACTCGAGCACGTCCGCCTGGAGGAGGATCATGTCGAGCAGATCGGAGAGTCCGGTGCCCTTTAGGGCGGAAACCGGCACGGTGACGGTCTCGCCGCCCCAGTCCTCGGGGGCGATGTTGCGCTCCTGCATCTGCTGCTTCACGCGATCGATGTTGGCGCCCTTCACGTCCATCTTGTTGACCGCGACCATCGTGGTGACGGCGGCGGACTGGGCGTGCTTGAGGGCTTCGTCGGTCTGCGGCATGAAGCCGTCGTCGGCGGCGACCACGAGGATCGCGACGTCGGTGACGGAGGCGCCGCGGGCGCGCATCTTGTTGAACGCGGCGTGGCCTGGCGTATCAAGGAACGTGATACGACGCCCCTGGTGCTCGACCTGGTAGGCGCCGATGTGCTGGGTGATGCCGCCCGCCTCGCCGCCGGCGACGTTGGCCTTGCGGATGGCGTCGAGCAGCGAGGTCTTGCCGTGGTCGACGTGGCCGAGGATGCACACCACCGGTGGACGCGGGGCGAGGTTCTTGACCTCGTCCTCCGCGGCCTGCTTGGCCTTGGCGGCCTCCTTGTCCTTCTTGGAAACCTGGGGCTGGGCCTCGCCGCGATGCTTGATCTCGAGGAGGAAGCCGTGCTTTTCCGCGACCTTGGCGGCGACCTGCTCGTCGATCGTCTGGTTGATCGAGGCGAAGATGCCGGCCTCCATCAGCTCGGAGATGAGCTTGAAGGGCTTCATGCCGAGGGTCGTGGCGAAATCGCGCACGATGATCGGCGGCTTGAGGTGGATGATCTTCACGCCGCCCTCTTCCGTGATCGTGGCGTTCGAGGCCGGCGCGGACGCGGCGGGAGCGAAGGCGGGACGAGGCGCGGCGGCGGGAAACGCGGGCGGCGCCTTCGGCGCGCCTGCCGCGGGCATGGAGGGCAAGGGCGGCGGACCGGGAGGGCGGGGCGGCGCGGAAATCGCGGGAGCGGCCGGAGGCGAGGAAACAGGCGCGGGCGCCGAAACAACGGGGGCCGGCGCCGGGCTCGGCGAGACGGCAGGGCGCAGCGGAACCGGGGCGGGCGCGGAGACGGGGACCGGACTCGGAGCGCGAAGCCCGGGCGTGGCCAGGGGGACTGACGGACGCGGCGCGCTCACCGGAGGCGGGGCGGACGGAGCGGAGACCGGGCGCGGCGCGCTCACCGGCGGAGTGATCGCGGGCGGACGGGAAATCGGCGCGGGCGGCGGGGCGCTGACGGGGCGCGGAGCGCTCACCGGAGCGGGCGGGGAAACAGGCGCGGCGGCGGGCGCGGGCGCCGCCGGGGCCGGAACGGGCGAAGCAGAGGCCGCGGTCGCGGCGGCTTTGGCCTCGGCCGCGGCCTTCGCGACCGCCTCGGCTTTTTCACGCACCACGTCTTCCGCGCTCTTGACCATCGGCACGCGCGGGGCGGCCGGGGTGGGCGCCGCGGCGGCGGGAGCGGCCTGGACTTCGGCGGGGGCTTTCGTCGCGGCCTTGGCGGCGAACTCCTTGTCCACCTCCTCCTCGTAGATTTTGTTCACCGTGCTGGAGACCGACTTGGTATCCGGCGACACGTAGCCCCGCTCCTTGAGCAGCGCCAACATGTCCTTGGCCTCCATGTTGTGACGTTTGGCTAGTTCGTGGATGCGGATACTCATTCGGCGGGCGGCGGTCGGAAGATTACGGGCGAAAAGGAAAAACTATGCGATGAAAGCAGGGATGTAACCTGTGCGGAAGGACCCGGGTCAGGTCCCGGAAACGAGCTGCATGATGGACGCGGCTTCGTCGGCGCTGAAGCCGGCCTCGACCAGCGCTTCGGCATCGACGCCCTCGAAGGCGGCGGGCGAGTTGATGCCGACCGAGACGAGACGTTCGGCCAGCGAGGCATCGAGGCCAAAAGCATCGACAAGCGACTTGGTCGCCTGGGTGCGCGGATCGACGACGGTGCTCTTATGCTCCTCGATGTCGATGCGCCAGCCGATGAGCCGCGACGTAAGGCGGGCGTTCTGGCCCTTCTTGCCGATCGCGATCGCGAGATCCTCGGTCGCGACCTTGAGCAGGATGCGCTTGGAACGGTCGTCGAGGACGATCTCACGCGGCACGGCGGGCTTGAGAGCCTCGAGGACCATCTGCTTCGGGTCGGCGAACCAGTTGATGATGTCGACCTTCTCGCCGTTGAGCTCGCGGACGATGGTCTTCACGCGGGCGCCGCGGGCGCCGACGCAAGCGCCGACCGGGTCGACCTTGGGGTCGCTGCTCGTCACCGCGATCTTGGTGCGGTAACCGGGCTCGCGGGCGAAGGCCTCGATCTTGACGGTGCCATCGGCGATCTCGCCCACCTCGACCTCGAACAGACGGCGGACAAACTTCGGGCTGCCGCGGGAAAGGATGAGCTCGGGACCGCGCGGCGTGCTCTCGATGGCGAGCAAGATGGCGCGGATGCGATCACCGGGTTGATACTCCTCGCCCGGGACCTGCTCGCGTCCGGGGAGAACCGCCTCGGACTTGCCTAGATCGACGAAGATGTCGTTGCGCTCCTTGCGACGCACCGTGCCGGTCACGATATTGCCGACCATGTCCTTGTAGTCGTCGTAGATGCGGTCCTTCTCGAACTGACGAAGCTTCTGCATCACCGCCTGGCGCGCGGTCTGCGCGGCGATGCGACCGAGCTCGGAGGGGTTGATCTCGCGCTCGATGACTTCGCCGATGAGCACACCCGGCTTGATCGCCTGGGCTTTCTCCAACGCGATCTCAAGCTTAGGGTCGCTGACGGAATCGGTGACCTTGAGAAGCGACCAAGCCTTGAGCTGGCCGTTCCGGGGGTTGATCTCGATCTTCAGCTCCTGACCGGAGTTAACTCCCTTCAGGGCGGCCGCCTTGATGGCATTGACGATCGCCGCGATCATGTCGGCGCGCGCGATGCCCCTTTCCTTCTCCATGTATTCAAGGACGGTAAGAATTTCGCTGCTCATGAGGGTCGTGAGGGGAGGTGGTTAGGGAAAAAAAAAGCGGGCCAAAGGCCCACTTCTCGTAAAGTGAACTGTAATAACGAACGGGCAGTAAGCGACGCCCGTAAAACCCTGTCAAGTCCCGCGCCCGGACCGGGCCAACAAGGCCGCCAGCCAGCCCAAAAGGCCCTGCAAGTCCCCCTGCCCCAGCGGTTCGCCGCCACGCGTCCCGCCGACACCAAACTCCCGGGACAGGCGCAACAGCTCCGCCGGCGCGTCGCCCGGCACCCAGTCCCGCCACCATTTCTCCAATCGACCGGGGTCCCCCCCCTGCCCCGCGATCAATTCGCGTGCCGCCAGCAAGGGCAGCCAAGCGTCGCACACCAGCGTGTCGAAACGCGTGCCGCCGAGCTGCTCCGCCGCCACCTCTTTCGCCAATCGCTTTCGCCAGGCGCCGAGTCCTCCGCGCCGCCTGCGCTCCCGTAGTCCCGACTCCGGACCGCCAACCCAATGCCCGGCGGCAAACTCGACGCCCAGCTCAGCCAATCGCCGCGGCCAGTCCGGCCGCGCCGCCACCCACGCCGCGTATTGGGCCAGCCGGGTTCGCGGCTGGTTCGCCGGCCTCACGCCTCCCCGCCGCCACGCCGACTCCTCGCCCGCCCACGCGGAATCGACGGACACCCGTCCGTCCCGCCACGCCTCCAACGGCCAACGCTCCGCCACCGCCAACATCGGCGCGCGGTTCCGGGAATAACCCAAGACCTCCAGCGCCGCCCGATGACAGGCCTCGTCCCAGCCGCAGGCCTCGATCCGCCTGCGGGCCATAGCGAGCTTGTTCGCCCAACGCCTCGCCGCCTGCCGCTCCACCTCGGCCGCGAGCGCCCCGGCCGGCGTATTTGCCAAGGCCGCCCTCAGCTGGCTGTAGGGCCGCCCCGCCAGTTCCTCCACCGCCGCCTCCTCCGCGTAGGCCTCGAGGTCGCGCTCCAGCAAGGGCAACAATTCCAGGATCGGAATCCGTCGTCCACCCGCGCCACCCGTCCACTCGCGCGGCGCCGGAAAAAGCACCACGTGCACAACCACCCGATCATAGGCCGGATCCGAGGCGTGACCGTGCAGGTCCCAGTCGCCCGCGCGCAGATGCACCTCCACATCGCCCCGCCAGGTCTCGGCCGCCGAGCCCTCGCCCACCCGAAACTCCGCGTCGAAAAAATCCGGCCCCGCCAGACGGTTCCACCTTCCGCGACGCACGATGCGCAACGCCCGCCCGTCGCGCAGCCGCAACCCGCGCGCGTCGAACTCGCCTCGCAGCCAGATCTGCTGCAGCAGGCGCTCCGGAAACACGAAGGCGCCGTGCAGCCCCGTGATCTCCTCGACCGCCGTCGCGCGCCCCGCGGACGTTTCGCCACCGGGAAAATCCTCGCTCATGCGCCGTCTCCCCGGGCTTCACGTCCGCCGACTTCGCGCCAGGAGCGCTCGGCCGCGTCGTTTCCGCGCGCCACCCGTCGCGTCTGCCGCGTATCGGCGGCATCGATACGCGCGGCCAGCTCCGCGGGCGAACAACACGCCGCGCCCGCCGCCTCCACCGTCGAACGCTCCGCCTGGTCCGCCGTCGCCACCAGACAGACCGACGGATCGGCGGCCCGACCGACCAGCTGCTCGATCACATCATCCGCCGTCGCGCCCGCCGGCGTGTGCACGCACGCGAAATCCGCCGCGCCGCCGACCGCCTCGACGTTCAACGCCTCGCCCCGCCCGTCGAAGACCACCGTCACCCGCCAGCCCGCGAAATCGTGCAACACCCCCACCCGGCGCAAGAGCAGCGCCTTCGCCGCCTCGCGGTCGCGCCGCGCCAGCGCCCGGGTGTCGGGCCAGGCCTGGACCACGTTGGATCCATCGACCAGCAGGTGCGTCGGAGATTTCGACATGTTAACAGCTTGCGCCGCCGCCTACTTCGCGAGCCCGACGCCGCCGGCGCAAGCTCAAGCACGCTCGCAGGCGTCGGCGATGAGTCCGGATGCGCTTGCCGCGACGGCCCGCGCTCCGATTGTTCGCGCCATGCAACCCTCCACCCTGGGCAAGCTGATCGGCAGCGTCATCCTCATCCTCGCCCTCGTCGTCGCCGCCTCCCAGGCCACCTACGTCGTCGAACCCGGCACCCGCGGCGTGCTGGTCACTCTCGGCAAAGTCTCCCCCGCCGCGCTCCCCGAGGGCTTCGGAACCAAGACGCCGTTCATCTCTCACGTGCAACCCGTGCTGACCCGGCAGCAGACACGCGAACTTCCGGCCGAGTGCTACTCCTCCGACCTGCAACAAGTGAACATGCGCCTGCGCGTGCTCTACCGCATCCCCGAGGCGTCCGTCGTGAAGATTTACCAGGACTACGCCGGCGAACCCTTCGACAGCCTCGTCGCCCCGCGCGTGCAAGAGGCGCTCAAGGAGGTCACGGCGCTCCAAAGCGCCGAGCAAATCGTGAAAAAGCGCGAGGAGATCAAGACCCGCACCCTCGCTTCGACGCGCGAGAAGATCGACCAACTCCTCATCGTGGAGGACATCGTGCTCGAAAACATCACCCTCTCCCGCGAGCTCGAGGCCGCGATCGAATCCAAGATGGTGCAGGAGCAGGAGGCCGCGAAGGCCCGCTTCACCCAGCAGAAGGCGCAGATCGAGGCCGATACCGCCATCATAAAGGCGAAAGGCGAGGCCGAGGCCATCCGCATCCGTGGCGAGGCCCTCCGCGACACGCCCGGCCTGATCCAACTTCAGATCGTGGAAAAATGGGACGGTCGCTCGCCGCTCGTCGTCGGCGCGGGCGCCGGCGGCGGAGAAGGCGCCGGCGCCAATTTCATTCTCCCGCTGAATCAGCTCCCCGCGACCGCCACCGGCTCCGCATCGACCGGCGGTAAACGCTGAAGCCGACGCCGCACGCCCGGCGCCATACGCCTCCCGTGAAAACACCGCCGAAAAACGTCACGCCACCGCCTGCTCGCGCCCCGCGGCTGTTTCGCCTGCTCACCGCCGCGGTCGCGATCGTGATCATCCTGGCGCTCTGCCTGGTTTTCCCGCGCGTGCTGGCCTTCGTCGAACTCGCCGCGCGCGAGCTGCGCTACTTCTGGTGGCTTATCCTCCTGGTCGCGCTCTCCGCCTACTTTTTCTTCTTTTTCGGCAGGAAGAAGGACTGAAGGCGCGGAGTCTGCCGCACCCGGACTCGGGGCGTGCCGGAATCAACCGGCCAACGCGGCCACAAGCGAAAAGACTTCGGGCGTCCGTGGCTTTCACCTACGGCCTGAGTCCTAGTCGATTCCCACCCGTGAAGTCTGGCGGGATAAGCGGCATTCGGCGTCGGAGTCAGGCAAACGCATCACGACCGCAGTTCTGGATTAAGCTCAAGAAACTACCATGCATAATTTTACGCCAGGCACGCCATCACAAGACCTCGGCCCTTCATGCGATACGATTAACAGCTTGATACGGCGCACGAGGGAGTCCTAACGTGAACTTAATTGATCATGAGTCTCATGATCAATTAAGTTCAGGATGTGGTTATCTTCTTATCGCCTTATCGTCGGGATCTCCCGGTCCCACCCCCGCGGCATTTCGTATCGCGCGAGCCGGGCTCCGCTGCGTGAGGTCCAACGTTTGTCGGACAGCTAAGAAGCCGATGTTCCCGCCGGATGCCCGCCTTCTTTCCGGCGACAGCGCCTCACCCCGGCGTCTCGTCGATCTCCACTTGCCGGCCGCCGGTGTGGTCCTGCCCGCCTCCATCCCCAACCATGCCCCGGAGCGGGACGAGGTCTCGCACCTGCTCCTCCTCGCGCCGCGCGCCCGCGTGGCCTGTTTCCACGACGGCCTCGCCTGGCACCTCGAGGCGGGCCACTACGCCTGGCTCGCGCCCATCGGCCCCTTGACCCTGCGCCCCGCCTCGCTGCGCGGCGTCGACCTGCTGGCTTGGAGCTTTTCCAACGCCTGCCTGCCCGCTTCCTTCCACGGGCTTCTGCCCTCGCCTGATCGAGCGCCCGCCTTTGGCCCCGCGCCGCTCACGCCTTCTATGCAAACCCTCGTGCTCGCGCTCCGCGGTTGCCCCGTCGTCGGCGCGCTGCGCCCCCTTTGGAGCACCGGAAAGCTGATCGAGTTGCTGACGCTAATCCTCCCGCCTCCCACCGCGCCGGAAAGTAACGCCGACGGCTCTCCGGCCTTGCCCGCGCCGTCCCGCGTGATCCACCCCGCCATCCGGGCGGCGCTCGACTTCATGGCCGCCCGCCTCTCCGAACCGATCGGGCTGCCGGAAATCGCCGCCGCCGCGCACTCCAGCCCTTCGCACCTGAGCCGGCTGTTCACCGCCGAACTCGGCCACGGCCCCACGCAACACCTGCGCCGTCTCCGCCTCGACCACGCGGCGGCCCTCCTGCGCTCCGGCCAGGCCAACGTCACCGAGGCCGCGCTCGCCGCCGGCTATGCCTCGCTCGGGCAGTTCTCGCGCGCTTTCGCCGAACACCAAGGCCGCCCGCCCAGCGCTTTTCTGCCCCGCAACAGCGGGTAAACTCTCCGCAAGTCCGGGTAAGCATTCCGCCCGCCCGCTCTGTTACTCTGGTCCCACGTTTCGGCCGGGCCACCCGGCGAACCGCGTTCTTTGTCGGTCGTTAAAGTCGTGAAAGTCGTCGCCGCCGGGTTTGGTCGCCCGGCGGCGTTCTTTTTCCTCCCGCGCCGCCGCCCGCGTTCGCCCGCAACGACGACGTTTTCGAGCGCGCCGTTACCCATAAAAACCGCGGCTCCGCCAAGATCGCCAACGGACGCATCGACCGCCCACACCGCGACGGCTCCGTCCTCAAGGCCAAGAGGGTCGCCCTCGCCAAGCCCGCTGAACGCGCCGAAATTCGCGAAATCTTCGCCGCCTCGGGCCACACGCGTCCCCACGACGAAATCAGCGCCTTCGTTCACCGATCCGCCATGCCGATTCCCCATCTCGACGACATCCGCCGCCCCGCCTTGGAACTTCTCGCCAAGAAGAACGACTTCCTGCGCGTCCGAGACGTCTTCGCCCTGCTGGCGCCGCGCTTCAACCTGACCGAGGCGGACCTGTCGCGCATGCTTCCCAGCGGCACCCAGCTGGTCTGGCACAACCGCGTCAACTGGGCTTGCTACGATCTCTTCCGGGCCGGCGCCCTTGATCGTCCCGGCAAAGGAAACTATCGCATCAACGATTTCGGGCGAAAGCTGCTCAAGGAGGGTCCGCCACGCCTGACGCGCACCTATCTCGGCAAGGTTTCATCCCAGTTCGCCTCGTTCATTGAACCATCGGTCTCCTCCTGTGCCGCCGACGCGACCGGGGCGGTCGCGGACCAAAACGAACCCGACATCACACCGGAGGAAACGATCGATGCTTCCGTGGCGAAGCTCGGCTCCACGCTCGGCGCCGAGTTGCTGGACCAGCTCCACAAGGTCGACCCGTTCCGCTTTGAACAAATCGTCTTGGATCTCCTCGTGGCGATGGGCTACGGCGGCTCCCGTCAGGAGGCGGCGCGCCGCACCAAGGCGTCCAACGACGAGGGGATCGACGGCGTGATCAACGAGGATCGGCTCGGTCTCGACAGCATCTACGTCCAGGCCAAGCGATGGGAAGGTTCCGTCGGTCGCCCCGCGATCCAAGGCTTCGTCGGCGCGCTCGCAGGCGCAAAAGCCAGCAAAGGCGTCTTCATCACCACCAGCACCTTCAGCCAGACCGCGATCACCTACGCCGAAAGCGTGAACCAACGCGTGATCCTGATCGACGGCCAGCGTCTCTCCGACCTCATGATCGAACATGGCATCGGCGTTTCCACGGTCCGGACCATCGCCATCAAACGGCTCGATTCGGACTACTTCGGGGAAGAATAACGCCCGGCCCGCTCCGCCCCCCCATCACGGCGGACAAAACAGTCCATGCGCTGACGAGGTCAGGGTAAAGAGGCGCCCGCGCCGCAAGACTCCGCAAACACGGCGCAAGACCGGGTAAGCATTCCTCGCCCGCGCTCCGCTAGAGTGGGAGCGTGAAACCTCGTCGTCCCGCCGCCTCTCCGTCGTCCACGACGCGCCCTCCGCGCGTCGGACCCGGCCGACGTGCGTTCACGCTGATCGAGTTGATCGCCGTCGTCACGCTCGTCGGCGTCCTCGCCTCGCTCGTCGTCCCGGTCGTCGCCTCCTGCCGCGCCCACGCCTCCAAATCCCGCGAGGTCGCCGCCGCCCGCCAGCTGATGGCCGCCTTCCAGATGGCCGCCGACGAACGCCGGGGCGTCTTCCTTTCCCTTCGCAACAACACCACCGACAGCGTCAACGAGGGCGGCGCCAAAGTCGCCAACAGCGAGGCCGCCGCCCGCTGGCCCCACCATCTCCGTCCCTACCTCGGCAATCGCTTCAAGAACACGCTCTATGTGAACGAACAGTCGGCCTACTACGACGAGGTTCTCTCCGGCGCCCTGCCCGACTACGCCCTCACCCTCGGCGTCAGCTTCGGCTTCAACGGCCTCTTCGTCGGCGCCGTCGCCTCCCAGAACATCAAGGACCGTCCCGTCCGCAAACTCGAGGAGGCCGCGGTTCCCTCGAAGCTCATCGCCTTCGCCTCCGCCCAGGCGCGCGAGCTGAATCCAAAAGCCGGATACTTCAAGATCGACTCGCCCGTCGTCGGCTGGCCCTCCGCCGATCTCGTCTCGGTCCCTCCCGACACCGCGCTCGACGCCGTCTACGGCCACCTTTCCTACCGCCTGGGCGGCAAGGCGGCCGTCGCCTTCCTCGACGGTCACGTCGAGCTCCTCCCCTGCGCCCGGCTGCGCGACATGCGCCTTTGGTCCGACCAAGCGCGCCGCCAGGACAATCCCGACTACCGCCCCACCTTTTGAGGCCCTCCCCGATGCGCGCCCCTCTGCTCGACCTCATCTCGCCGCCCACGGCCCTGCTCGCCCTCGTCCTCTGCGCGAGGAGCGCGCTCCTCGCCGAGCACCCCGCGGCCGTCGCCCTCCTCGCTCCGCCGCATCTCGCCGGCGACGCGCAAAGCGCCGTCGTCTGGACCGAGCTCAGCTCCCTCAACGCCTCCCTCGCCCCCGCCTCCGGAACGGGCGTCCTCGCCGTCCACGCGCCCGGCTTCAAGGCCAGCGCCGGACTCTACAGTTTTTCCGGCGACTACGCCTGCACCGTCGCTTCCGCGCCCGCCCCGTTTCCGGTCAAAAACGTCGTCCTTCAAATCGTCGGCATGGTCGTCACCGGCACCGACGCCGAAGGCCGGGAGGTAGACTACACGCCCGAAGACCACCTGGCCTTCAACGGCGGCCCGGTCCTCACCTACACCCACGCCGGCGGCACCGGCACCCTCGCCCCCGCTTCCCGCGGCACCTTGGGCGGCCCGGTCGCCGGCTCCGGCGGCGGCTTCGAAGGCGACTACTACTCCTTCGTCTGGCAATGGGACCTCTCCGCCCTGCCCGCGGATGTCACCACCGTCAGCATCCGCGCCCCGCTGCGCGCCCACTCCTCGACCATCGGCGCCCGTCTCGACCTGTCCGACGCCTACGCCGGGGTCGTCGGCGAGCCGGCGCTCACCGCCTTGCAGCAATGGCGCCAGACCCATTTCGGTTCGAACGCCAACGAAGGAGAGGCCGCCGACGGCGCCGACCCCGACCACGACGACGCGCCCAACCTCCTCGAATACGCCCTCGGCCGTTCGCCTCTCGTCGGAGAGGGCGAGGCCGCCGTCGTCCTCGGGCTCGCCGAAGGCCGCCTGACCCTGTCGTTCAACCGCATCGCCGACGCCGGTCTTCGCTACTCCGTCGAGGCGACCGACGAACTCTCCGCTACCTCCGTTTGGAGCGAGATCTGGAACAGCGACGCGCAGCCCGCCGCGAGCGGCCCCGTCTCGGTCGCCGACACGCAACACCTCTCCGCCTCGTCCCGGCGCTTCCTCCGCCTCCGCATCGACGTCCGCTGAAAATTTCCCCGTCATGAAATCCCACTACATCGCGACCACCCTCGCCCTTATCGCCGGCCTGGCCGGCTCCGCCCGTGCCGCCCAGGAGTTCGCCTCCTTCGGACTTGCCGGCGCCTCCACCGCCGAGGGCTGGTATGGCCTCAACAACGCCAACTACGCCGGCTACGGCGGCTATGCCACCGCCACCGCCGCCTGGCCCTCCGCCATCGCCTCCAACTTCGGCTCCGGCGACGCCGGCTTCGACAAGATCGCCGGCACCTCCGGCTATCTCGCCAGCGCCGCGACCAACGGCATCTACACGCCCGGCGCGCCTCTCGGCGGCTTCACCGTCTCCGACGCCACCCCGCTCGCCGGCCTCGAGACCGTCGTCTTCCAGCTAGACATCGAGATCGCGTCCGGCGTCTTCACCGCCCCCGTGCTGAGCTACAACGGCGGCTCCCAGAACCTCGCCGCCAGCTTCGCCTCGACCGTGTTTTCCGAGGTCAAAAGCGGTGGCATGGGCGCCAGCGTCCGTTACGTCTACGCCTACCAGTGGGACCTCTCCTCCGCCGGCGTGATCACCGACTTCTCGATCTCCTGGACCGTGCCCGCCGCCCACACCATCACCTACGGCGCCCAGCTCCAGCAGTCGGACACCTTCGCCGGCTCCGCCATTCCCGAACCCTCGTCCTTCGCCGCCCTCGCCGGAGTCTGCGTCCTCGGCCTCGCCGCCGGCCGCCGCCGCCGCGCCTGAACCCGTCAACCCGCGCCCGGGGCGTCCGCTCGACGCGGGCGCCCCGCCCACGACCATGACCACCGACTCCACCGCCCCCTTCTTCCCCGCCGCCCACCGCGACCGCATCGTCGGCCACATGAACGAGGACCACGCCGACGCCGTCCTCAACTACGCCCGCCACTTCGGCGGCCTCGCCGACGCCTCCGCCGCCCGTCTCGACGACCTCGACCGGACCGGCATGGCCCTCACCGTCACCCTGCCCGGCGGCGACATCCCCGTGCGCATCGCCTACGCCAAGCCCCTCGCCACGCCCGCCGACGCCCACCCCGTCCTCGTCGAGATGGCCCTGACCGCTGCGCGGGCCTCCTTGTCGCCTGCTCCGCGCCGCGAGGACGCCTTCACCCGGGCCGGCGAGGTCGCCACCCGCCTCCGCGAGAACCTCAAGACCGTCATCCTCGGCACCGTATCCGCCGAAGGACTACCCGACGCCTCCGTCGCCCCCGCGGTCGTCGGCGCCGACGGCGCCTTCCACCTCTACGTCAGCGGGCTCTCCGTCCACACGCGCAACCTCGCCGAGACCGGCAAGGCCAGTCTCTTCATCATCCAGGACGAGGCGGACGCGAAACAGCTCCTCGCCCGCCAGCGGCTCACCTTCCCCTGCGTCGCCGCCCCCGTGGCCCGCGACACCGCCGCCTTCGCCGTCCAGATGGGAGCGCTGAAACAGAAATTCGGCCCCGTCATGGAACACCTCGAAGGCATGGTGGATTTCCGCCTCTTCCGCCTCGTCCCCGGTCGCGGCCGCCTCGTCGCCGGCTTCGGCCAGGCCTACGACGTCGACCCGCTCGACTGGACCAAGCTCAGCCACGTCAACGACACCGGCCACACCTCGGCCCACGGTCACGGCCACGCCTCGCACAAAGCCTAATCTGCGTCCCTCCATGAACCGTCTCTGTCTTCTTTTCGCGTCTTCCGCGCTTTTTGTGGCCATTGCCTCCGCTACCGAGCGGATCGTCAGCCTCGGCGGCGCCGTCACCGAGACCGTCTGCGCCTTGGGCGCGGGCGACCAGCTCGTCGCGCGCGACAGCTCCAGCGTCTTTCCGCCCTCCGTCCACGCGCTCCCCGACGTCGGTTACTTCCGCACCATCGGCGCCGAGGGCGTGCTCGCGCAAAACCCGACGCTCATCCTCGCCGCCCAGGGCGCCGGCCCCGCCGCGCAGGTCGACATCCTCAAAAACTCCGGCGTCGCCTTCGTCCACCTCGACGCCCGCCACTCCGCCGAGACCGTCCTCGCCAACATCGCCCGCATCGGCGAGCTGCTCCATCGCCGGAAGGAGGCGGCCGTCCTCGCCGAAAAACTCCGCGCCCGGCTCGAGGCCGTGAAAGCCGGCGCCGCGGCCCGGCCCGCCCGCGCCGTGTTTCTCATGAGCATGAACGACACCGCCACCCAGGCCGCCTACGACGGCACCGCGGCCGACGCGCTCATCGAGCTCGCCGGCGGCGAGAACCCGCTCACCGGCCTCGTCGGATACAAGCACCTCAACGCCGAGGCGCTGCTCGCCCTCGACCCGGACGTGATCTTCTACGGCGTCAACCCGGCGTCGCCGCACGGCGAGCCGCCCGCCTGGATCGGCGAGACGCGCGCCGGCCGCGCCGGCCGTCTCCACGCCTTGGATCTGGGTTACCACCTCTCCTTCGGCCCGCGCCTCGGCGACGCCGTCGCGGAAGTCGCCGCCTTACTCCGCCCGGGCTCTCCTCAAATCGCCGCGGCCCACTAAACCCGCATGCTTGTGGCCATTCCACCGGCAGCACGTTTCTTCGCCCGCCTGACGAGCGGCGGGGATTGCACACGACCGTCCCCGCTCCGACTTTGAATCCGCTTACGAACTCCGCCCGACGTCGCGGTGCGTTTCTCGGGGTGCTCGGCCTGGCCCTGCTTCTCGCCTTGGGGGCGTCGCTCGTGTTCGGGGCGGCGCCGCTCCCGCTCGAATCGATCTGGGTCGGCCTCACCGGGCGCGGCGACGCGCTGCCGCCGGTCGAGCAGACCGTGCTCTTCTCCCTCCGCCTGCCCCGCGCGCTCGGCGGCGTGGTCGTCGGCGCCGTCCTCGGCCTCTGCGGCGCCGGCATGCAGGGCCTCTTCCGCAATCCGCTGGCCGATCCCGGGCTCATCGGCGTGACCGGAGGAGCCGCGCTCGGAGCCGTGTTGTGCGTGAAATACGCCGCCACCCTCCTCGCCGGCGTATCCGTGATCCTGGGACAACTCGCCCTGCCGGCCTGCGCTCTGGCCGGCGCCCTGCTCGCCACCGCCGCGATGCACCGCGCCTCGATCCTCGAGGGCCGGGTGGTCGTCGCGCTCATGCTTCTGGCCGGCGTCGGCATCAACACCCTCTCCGGCGCCGGCACCGGCCTCGTGCTCTTCTTCGCCGACGACGACCAACTCCGGCAGTTCACCTTCTGGACCCTCGGCAGCCTCGCGCAGGTCTCCTGGCCCAAGCTGGCCGCCGCGCTCCCCTTCCTGCTCCCCGCCGCGCTGCTCGTCCCGCTCCACGCCCGCGCGCTCAACGCCCTCCTCCTCGGCGAATCCGAGGCCGGCCACCTCGGAGTCGATCTCGCCCGCCTGAAACGTCACCTCGTCTTCGCCACCGCCGCCGGGGTCGGCGCCGCGGTCTCGATCGCCGGCGGCATCGGTTTCATCGGACTCGTCGTGCCGCACCTCGTGCGACAGACCCTCGGCCCCGATCACCGCTGGCTCCTGCCCGCCTCGGCCCTCCTCGGTGCGGCGCTCCTGCTCGCGGCCGATCTGCTCGCCCGAACACTCACCGCGCCCGCGGAGCTCCCCGTCGGCGTCGTCACCGCCGCGCTGGGCGCGCCGGTCTTTTTCAGCCTGCTGCGCCGCGGCCGGCGCGACCGCGTCTTCGCCTGATCATGCCCGCCGCCTCGTCCGACGCCTCGTCCGCGCCCTCGCTCGCCGCCTCCGGTCTCGTGGTTTGCCGCGGCGGACACGCCCTGCTCGACGGCGTGTCGCTTGCGCTTCGCCCCGGCCGCGTCACCGCGGTGGTGGGACCGAACGGCGCGGGCAAAAGCACCCTCCTGCGCGTGCTCTCGGGAGAGCTCGCGCCCGACTTGGGCGAAGTCGCGTTTCACGGTCGCCCGCTCGCCAGCTGGACACCGGGCGAGCTTGCCCGGCGCCGCGCCGTGCTGCCGCAGGAGAGCGATCTGCGCTTTCCCTTCCGGGTCGAGGAGGTGGTCCGCCTGGGTCGCGTGCCTCACCCCGGCGGCGGCGACTCGGCCCATGATCGGAGGCTCGCCCGCGAGGCGCTCGCCCGCGTGGACCTCGCCGCGCTCGCGGATCGCGTCTACCCGACTCTCTCGGGCGGGGAAAAACAGCGCGCGCACCTCGCCCGCGCTCTCGTGCAACTCCAGCCTCCGGCCGGCGCCGTCGCCCCGGAAGGACGCGTCCTGCTGCTCGACGAGCCGACCGCGAGCCTCGACCTCGCCCACCAGCACTCGGTGCTGACGCTCGCGCGGGAACTCGCCCTGCGCGAGCGGGTGGCGGTCCTCGCCATCCTCCACGATCTCAACCTCGTGCTCGCCTACGCCGACGATCTGGTCGTGCTCGCGCGCGGGCGCGTCGTCGCCGCGGGGCCGGTGTCCGGCACCCTCACGCCCGGGCTCGTCCGCGAGGTTTTCGGCGTGCCGGCGCGCGTGCTCGAGGTTTCCGGCTCCGCGCGCCGTCAGCTTTTCCTCGGCCCCGCCGCGGAGGACTCCGCGACGGCCGCGGCCGGTTGATTTTGGGGGAGAGCGGCAGCTCGCGATGCATGACGCGTCCGCGGCCTGCGCCCAGAAAAAAGGCGCGCCGGAGAAACCGGCGCGCCTGGAGAGAACGAACGGGCTTCGCGGGAGCTTACTTGGCCGCGACGGCCGCCTTCACGAGTTCGACGAAGCTGCGGGACTCGAGGGAGGCGCCGCCGATCAGACCGCCGTCGATGTCCTTCTGGGCGAGGAGCTCGGGGGCGTTGGCCGGCTTCATGGAGCCGCCGTAGAGGATGCGCACCTTCTGGGCGACGGCGTCGCCGAAGAGCTTGACGAGGAGCGAGCGGATGAAGGCGTGGACCTCCTGGGCCTGCTCGGTGGTGGCGACCTTGCCGGTGCCGATCGCCCAGACGGGCTCGTAGGCGATGACGACGCTGGGGGCGAGCTCCTTGGAGACTCCCTCGAGGCCGGCCTCGAGCTGGGTCTGCACGACCTTGAGGGTGCTGCCCGCCTCGCGCTCGGCGAGGGTCTCGCCGACGCAGAGGATGGGCTTCAGCTGGGCTTTGAGCGCGGCGATGACCTTCTGGTTGATGAAGGCGTCGGTCTCGGCGAAGTAGGTGCGGCGCTCGCTGTGGCCGAGGATGACATGCGAGACGAAGAGCGCGCGGAGCATGCCCGCGGAGGTCTCGCCGGTGTAGGCGCCGGAGGCCTCGGGGTGCATGTTTTGCGCGCCGAGCTTCACGGTGGAGCCGTCGAGCTTGGCGGCGGCGCTTTCGAGACCGGTGAAGGGAGGGCAAACGACGACTTCGACGTCGTTCTGCTTGCCGACCTCGGCGACGATGTCGGCCACGAGGGTCGCGCCGTCGGCGGCGGTCTTGTTCATCTTCCAGTTACCGGCGATCAGTTTTTTGCGAAGGGACATGTTGGAAAAAGTTTAACAGGAGGAAACGGAGACGACGGCGAGGTATCCAAAGATTGGATCGCTGTTATCTCCGTTAGCTCCTGTAGAATTTGTTTGGTTTTCAGCTCTCGAGGAACACGACGCCGGGGAGGGCCTTGCCTTCGAGGAACTCGAGGGAGGCGCCGCCGCCGGTGGAGCAGTGGGTGACCTTCTTGGCCGCGCCGAACTTCTTGGCCGCGGTGGCGGTGTCGCCGCCGCCGACGACGGTCGTGGCGCCCTGGGCGGTGGCCTCGATGATGGCGTCGGCCATGGCCTTGGTCGCGGTGGCGAAGATATCGAACTCGAACACGCCCGCGGGGCCGTTCCAGACGATGGTCTTAGAGGAGAGGATCGCCTGGCGGTAGAGCTCGATGCTCTTCGGGCCGGCGTCGAAGCCCTCCCAACCGTCGGGGATGCCGCTCTCGAGGGTGGCGGGCTGGGTGTTGGCGTCGGGGCCGAACTTGTCGCCGCAGACGAAGTCGACGGGGAAGATCAGCTCCACGCCCTTGGCCTTGGCCTTGGCCTCGAGCTCGGCGACGATCTCGGCGCCGGCCTTGTCGAAGAGGGACGAGCCGATCTTCATGCCGCGATTCACCTTGTGGAAGGTGTAGGCCATGCCGCCGCCGATGATGACCTTGTTGGCCTTGTCGAGGAGGTTGTTGATGAGGGGGATCTTGTCCGCGATCTTGGCGCCGCCGAGGATGGCGAGCAGCGGGCGATCGGGGGCCTCGAGCACCTTGGCGAAGGCCTTGAGCTCGGCCTCCATGAGGAAGCCGGCGGCCTTGTCCTTGAGGGCGACGCCGACCATGGAACTGTGGGCGCGGTGGGCGGTGCCGAAGGCGTCGTTGACGAAGACGTCGCCGAGCTTGGAGAGGGAGGCGCGGAAGGCGGCCTCCTTGGCGGGATCGGCCTTGAGCTTGGTCTCGGTGCCGTCCTCGTTTTTGATCTTCACCTTGCCCTCTTCCTCGATGTGGAAGCGGAGATTCTCGAGGAGGACGACCTCGCCGGCCTTGAGGTTGGCGCAGGCGGACTCGACGGCGGCGCCGACGCAGTCGTCGAGGAACTTGACGGGCTTGCCGAGGAGCTTCTCGAGCTCGACCGCGACGGGCTTGAGGGAGAACTTGGCGATGCGCTGGCCGTCCGGGCGGCCGAGGTGCGACATCAGGACCACGGAGGCGCCCTGCTCGAGGGCGTATTGGATCGTGGGGAGGGCGGCGGTGATGCGCGCGGTGTTGGTGATGGCGCCGGTCACCTTGTCCTGCGGGACGTTGAAGTCGACGCGCATGAGGACGCGTTTGCCGGAGAGCGCGAGGTCGCGGATGGATTTGAACTTGGCCATGGCGGAAGAGGGGGGAGACGGAGGATTAAATTAAAAAGCCCACGGAACACACGGTATGCACGGAAGGTGTTTCCGTGGGGTTCCGTGTCTTCCGTGGGCTACACGGTGTTAGGACCGAGCTTTAGAGCTTGGCGGCGATCTTCTTGGTGAGATCGACGACGCGGTTGGAATAGCCCCACTCGTTGTCATACCAGGACACGAGCTTGAAGAAGTTCTTGTTGAGCTCGATCGAGGAGCCGGCGTCGAAGATCGACGAACGGGTGTCGTGGATGAAGTCGGTGGAGACGACCTCGTCCTCGGTGTAGCCGAGGATGCCGGCGAGGGGGCCGGACTCGGAGGCGGCCTTGAGGGCGGCCTTGATCTCGGCGAGGGAGGTGTCCTTCTCGGTCTTCACGGTGAGGTCGACGACGGAGACGGTCGGGACCGGAACGCGGAAGGCCATGCCGGTGAGCTTGCCCTTGACCTCGGGGATGACGAGGGCGACGGCCTTGGCGGCGCCGGTGGTCGAGGGGATGATGTTCTGGGCGGCGGTGCGGCCACCCTTCCAGTCCTTCTTGGAGGGGCCGTCGACGGTCTTCTGGGTCGCGGTGTAGGCGTGGACGGTGGTCATCAGGCCTTCGACGATGCCGAACTTCTCGAGCACGACCTTGGTGATCGGGGCGAGGCAGTTGGTGGTGCAGGAGGCGTTGGAGATGATCGAGTGCTTGGAAACGTCGAGCTTGTCGTCGTTCACGCCCATGACGACGGTGATGTCCTCGCCCTTCGCGGGGGCGGAGATGATGACCTTCTTGGCGCCGGCGGTGATGTGGCCCTTGGCCTTCTCGGCGTCGGTGAAGAGACCGGTCGACTCGATGACGAGGTCGACGCCCAGCTTGGCCCAGGGGAGCTCGGCGGGGGACTTGGCGGAGACCACGAGGATCTCCTTGCCGTTGATCACGAGGACGTCGTCTTCGGCCTTGTCGGCGGAGGACTTCTTGGAGCCCACGGTGCCGTTGAACTTGCCCTGGGCGGAGTCATACTTGACCAGGTAGGCGAGGTTGTCGGCGGGCACGATGTCGCCCACGGCCACGACGTCGAGGGTCGTGCCGAGCAGGCCCTGCTCAACGAGGGCGCGGAATACGAGGCGGCCGATGCGGCCGAAACCATTGATAGCGACTTTGATAGCCATGATAGGGCTCCGTGTGTGGTGTTTGTTTACTGTGTGGTGAAGGGCGTCGGTTAGACGCGGAAAGCGTTAGAAAAAGAGTTCGAAGGCGGCGAAAGCAAGGGTTTTGGCGGCGCAGGGCTTGGCGGGGACTGCGCGGGCCTTGCCCGAGGTGGCGCAAGCCAAGGAAAGCGAGGTCGAAACGACTATTCTGCAAGCCAGAGGCCGCAAGCGAGGGCCGGCAAAAACAGGTTCGCCGCGACGCGTTGCTCCCCGGCCGGGCGTCCGGGAGGGAGAAAACGCTCGTGATCGGCGATTTGCCGCCACGGAAGGTCGGCCCACTCGCCGACCGGCAGGTGAAGGTCGCCCAAGGTCGGGTTGATCGCGAACAAGAGGCGGCGCGGCCCTTGGCTCAGGTCGGCGTTGTAGATCACGGCCGCGGCGTTGGAACCCTCCACCCAGACGAACTGGAAGAAACCCTCGCTGGCGCGCGAGAAGTGGCGCAGCAGGCGACCGGCGTCCGAGCGCCGGAACGCGATCCAGTCGGCGAAATAGGCGTGCGTGGACGGAAAACGGTGGATGCGCGCGTAGTCGAGGGCGTTCAAATCGCCCCGCAGGTAGGTGTTGTGAACCCCGTGCTTGGATTTGAGAAAATCCTGCCCCGCGCAGAGCATCGGGATGCCGATCGAGCTGAACAACACCGCCGCCATCAGGTGGGTGCGTCGGCGGTCGTTCACCGTGGGCTGGTGACCATCGAAATTCGCGTTCTCGGTGATGACATCGATCCAGCAGCGGTCGTCGTGGGACTCGACGTAGTTGACCGTCTGCGCCGGCCACTTCGCGTAATACCAGGGCGAGCCTTTCAGGAAGTATTCCAGCGCGTCGCGGGCCCCGACGCCGTGCACGTAGTCGCGCAGGAAATTGCGGTATCCATCGTTCCACGACGCCCATCCGGTGTCGCGCAGCTCGCCGGCGGCGTGGCCGCGGAAACTCCAGGGCTCCGCGATGAGGATGACGTCGGGCTTCACGCGCTTCAGCGCGGCCTCGACGTCCTTCAAGACCGGCACGCCCACCAGGTCGGCCAGATCGAAGCGGAAGCCGTCGACGCCGTAGACCTCGAGCCAGTGCGCGCAGCTGTCGACGATCAGCCGCTTCATCATCGCGGCGGAGCAGCGCGTGTCGTTGCCGCAGCCGCTCCAGTTCGAGAGTTCGCCCGCGGCGTCCTGCTCGAAGTAGTAGAGCTTGTCCAAAAGCATCAGGTGCGCCGGCTCGCCCACGTGGTTGTAGACCACGTCGACGATCACCGCGACGCCCCGCGCGTGGAAGGCCCGCACCAGCTCCTGCAACTCGCGCACGCCCGAGGCCGCGTCCGGTCGCGTGGCGTAGGCGCTCGCGGGCGCGAAATAGTTCACCGTCATGTAGCCCCAGTGATACTCCTCGCGGGTGCGGTTATCGAACTCCTGCAAGGGTTGCAGCTCCACGCAGTTCACCCCGAGCCGGGAAAGATAAAAGTCCTCGCTCTCCACCCACTTTTTCAGGCCCGCGAAGCCCCGGCGCTCGTTCTCGCCGGCGTCGATCGGAGCCCCGGCCGCGAGATCGCGCACGTGAGCCTCGCAGATCACCAGATCATGCCAGGCGGGCGTCTTGAAATCTCTCGCCGCCGAGACCGGCTCGATCCGCGCGCGATCCAGAATGACGCCCGGTCCCTCGCGTCCCGCCGTGGCGAGCGCATACGGGTCGAGGATGCGTCGCTTCGGGTCGAAGGCGCCGAAGGCGTCGCGGGGGCCGTCGACCTGATACCAGTAGAACCACCCGTGAAGGTTTCCGTCCAAGGTGATCTCCCACACGCCCGCCGCGCCGTCCGCGTCGGTCCGGCGCGACAGGCGATACCGATGCGGCCGGTCCTGCTCGGCCAAGGCCGCGCAGACCGCCAGCTCGACCGACTTGGCCCGCGGAGCGAAGATCCGGAAGAGCGTGCCGTCCTTTTGCGGATACACGCCCAGCGGCAACTCGCTGGCCAATTCGTAGAAAAAGCCGCCCGGCCGGAGCGCCACCTGATCGCCGGCATGACCTTCGGCCCATCGCACCGTGAGACTCGCGGAAAGATCCGCCGGGGCCTCCAATTCGAACGCGAAAAGATGGCAGCCCGTGCGATCGGGATCGATCACGCGGTTGAGGTTGCCCGCGGGGTCGCGCTCGGCTCCCGGCGCGTCCCACGGCACGGGAAGCCACTGGTGCTTCGCCGTCACGAACTTGAAGCGCGTTCCACCGGCAAGGATCGTGTCCGCCGGCCCGGTCCACGTCAGCACGGGGCGTCCCGCCAGCACGCGCGGCCGCATCGCCCACTCGACCAGATCCGCGCCGCGCCAGCCGTTGAACTCCCCCGACACGTGCACCGTCTCGCGCTCTAGATCGAGGTCCGTCTGCAAGGCGGGGTCGAACACGAACTCGATCACGCCCTCCTTCGGAAAATGATAACCCGCCTGCAGGCCGAAACGCGCCGTCGCCTGCCGTTCCAGACGTCGCATCCGGAACGCGCCGCCCGCGATCACGAACACCGGCACGCTGCGCCCCCGCCAGTCGTGACGAAGCTCGATCACGCCCCGGGTGGGCGATTCGAGCGTGGCGGAGACGAGGGCGTTTGCGCGTGAAGCCATTGCGGCGAGTGAGCATTCCCCGCGCCGGACGCCGCACAAGCGCGAAGCCGCGCGGAAGCCGCCCCTCCCCTCGCGCTCGACTTTTCCGCCGCTCCCCGCAGAGGTTCCCGCCCTCGTCCCGCCATGTCCTCCCCGCCCGCACCGGAAAAAACCCTCGTCGCCCTCTCCGGCGGCGTCGACAGCTCCGTGGCCGCCTTCCTCCTGCGCGACGCGGGCGTGCCGATCGAGGCGGCCTACATGAAAAACTGGATCAACGAGGACAACATCCTCGGCGACTGCCCCTGGGAGCAGGACATCGCGGACGCCCGCCGCGTCGCCGACCAGCTCGGCATCCCCTTCCGGGTGGTGAACCTCATGGAGGAATACCGCGACAAGGTCGTTGCGTATCTCCTGGACGGATACACCCGCGGTCTCACGCCGAATCCCGACGTGATGTGCAACCGCGAGATCAAGTTCGGCGTGCTCCGCCAGTGGGCGCTCGACCACGGCTTCTCCGCCGTCGCCACCGGCCACTACGCCCGCCGCGCCCCGCTCCCCTCCCCCGCCGGCGGCTGGGAGCTCCTCGAGGGAGCCGACCCGAACAAGGACCAGTCCTACTTCCTCGCCATGCTCTCCCAGGAGCAGCTGCGCGACGCCCGCTTTCCGGTCGGCGACCTTCTCAAGCCCGAGCTGCGCGAACTGGCCCGCAAGGCCGGCCTCGCCACCGCGGACAAGAAGGACAGCCAGGGCATCTGCTTCATCGGGCAGGTGAAGATGGCGGACTTCCTCCGCGCCTACGTCCCCGACGCGCCCGGCCCGATCGTGCGCGCCGACGACGGCCGAGTGCTCGGCGAGCACCGCGGCCTCCACTTTTTCACACTCGGCCAGCGCAAGGGTATCGGCGTGCCCAGCAACACCGACGGCAAGGCCTATGTCGTCGTCGGCAAACGGGCCGCCGACCGCGCCCTGCTGGTGTCCTTCGACGGCGCCGAGGCCCCGGGGCTTTTCACCACCGAGGCCCTCGTCCACGGGCTGCGCTGGAACACGCCCCGCCCGCCGACGCCCGCCGACGGGCCGCGCGCCCTGGAGGGCCGCGTGCGCTACCGCGACCCGCGCGTGCGCATGAGTCTCGAGATGACGGGCCCGGACACCGCGCGCGTCGTCTTCGAGGAGCCGCAACGCGGCCTGGCCTCCGGCCAGATCCTCGCCATCCACGACGGGCGGCGGCTCCTCGGCGGCGGCGTGTATCTTTGACGCCCGCCCTCGACGGGCGCTAACGCCGGGCGCGGCCGAGCGCGCGCGCCGCCTGCCGCGCCTCGCGGAAGACGGCGGCGGGCGGCGCCCAACCCGATCGCGCGCCGAAACGCAGACGCAGGAGACGCGCGCGCACCACCCCGGCCTGCTCCCTCGCGGCATCGCCGGGCGCCGTGGCCAGACGCTCCGCGCGCTCGAGCCGGACGAGCCAGCGCGCCGCCTCGATGCGCACCGGATCGCTGCGATGCGACGCCGTGCGGCGGCTGCGCCAGCCCAACCACCAGGCGCGGCCCGCCCGATGCCAGAGCACGACGCCCCCGGCCACCGCGCCGATCGCGAGCGATATCCCCGCGAAGCGCGAAAAATCCCATGGCGAGCGCAACCACGCCACCACGGCCCGAAGCGCGTCCTCCGCCGTCTTTCGCCCGGAGGCGATCAGGTTGAGGATGCTCTCCTTCGTGTCGCGCAGCATCTCCCGCTGGGAGCCCTGGTCGAAATTGACGATGCGCCGATACCAAAAGATCCGCAGCCCGTCGATGCGCGCGCCCCAGCCGTGGTCCTGCTCGAGACGGGAGGCGCCGGCCCGCGCGGCCGCGTCCGGCATGGGCGTGATTTGCGAGCCCGGCGTGGCGTCGGCCCGCAGCCAGGACCCCAGCTCCTCGTCCCAGATTTCCGCCCACGCGTGGGCGTCGGAATTGCGCACCGTGATGCTGCCGCTGGTCGCGTTCCAGGTGCCGCCCTTGAATCCGGTGACCAGCCGGGCCGGCACCCCGGCCGCCCGCGCGAGCATCACCAGGCTGCCGGCGAACAGCTCGCAATGCCCGGGCTGCGCCGACTCCATCCAGCGAATGAGCGGATCCCCTTCGCCGGGCTCCAGACGCATGCTGAGGCTGTAGGAGTGCCGGGCCTGCAACCAGGCGCCCGCCCTGCGGGCGAAATCGCCCCCGCCCGCGTCCGCGCCGCCGATCTCCGCCGCCCATTTTCGCAGCAGGGCCTGGTCGCTTTCTCGCGGGAGCCCCAGCTCGAGAAAGGTCACCGCCTTGCGACGAGGTTCGTCGGACGACTCCTCCGCCTCCTCGGGGAAAAATCCGCCGCGCCGCCCGTAATAGCCGGGCCGGATGACGTGCTCGTTCGCGAAACGCTGGTCGCGCAGGATGCCGTCGGTGTCCATGCCCTCGACGCGGTAGGCGACCATCTTCGCGGGGTCGACGGGCAAGACCGCGAGCCGGAGCGCGGAGCTCTGCTGCAAGGCCTGGGGATCTCCGAAGGTCATCCGGCCGAAACCGCCCATCAGCGGGAGGTATTTGCTCACCCCGGGCTGGAAGTAGATCGTCCACTGCGTGCTGTCGTCCCGCGCCCGCCCGCTGCCGGTGTGGACGTGAGATTTTTCCCGGCCCCGAAAAGTGCCCTTCAACACGGGGGACATGCGAAAGCCCTCGCTCGAGTATTCGTCGAGCACGACCATCCGCCAGTAAGGCTCGGCCGGGACGACGGAGGGGTCGCTGACGTCGATCATCACCGCCACCGAGGTGTCCTGCTGGATGTCGACCACCTCCTGGAAATTCACCGTGTCGGAGAACCCCGTCCGGGTCGATTTGGTGATCAGACGGTCGAGAAAGAAGTCGTTGCTGATCTCGAACCGGGGCAAGGCGAGGAACAGCACGGCGGAAAGGCCCACCACGCCCGCGAAAAGACCGCCGGCCAAGGCGACGACCCGCAGGTCCGCCACCTGCCGCAGCCGCCGGCCCAGTTCCATCCAGTCGACGCGCTCCCAACCCGCGTCGGCGGGAGCCGGGACGGACGCGACCGTCGGCGGCGCGGAACCGGAGGCGCCCTTTTTGTCCCGCCCGCCATCGCCGCGCGATTCGGACAGCGTGACGGCCAGCAGCAACCCCAGCGCCGCGGCGGTGAAGAGCAGGATCTGCGCGACGAAGGCGATCGAGACGGTGAACACGCCCGTCACGACCACGAGGAAAAGCGCGAGCAGGATCAGCTGCAAATCCTCGCGCCGTCCGCGCGCGGCCACGCAGCGATAGCAAAGCAGCATGAGATCCAGCCGGATCATCGCCGGCAAAGGCTCGCGCGAGCTCCAGAGATCGAAGGCGAAAAGGACCACGATCACCGGAAACGCGAGCAGATGAAAAGCCGAGGGCAGGGCGAGCGAGAGCCGCGGAAACAGCGTGAACACGGGCACCGTCGCGCTCAGGAAGGCCAGCGTGAGCAACGCATCCACCTCCATGTAGAACACGGTCCAGGCCGAGAGCAGACCGATGAGGCCGCCCAGGAACCAGCGGAGCTGGCGAAGCTCGACGAGGCTAAGCTGTGGCCGCGGGGATTCCATCGAGAAGGGCGGCGACGCCGCGGGCTCCGTGGGGTTCGATGCGCAACACGCGGCGGGAGGCCGCGCCGCGCGGGCCGTCCGCGCCGGCGCGCGGAGGGCGGTCGACCGGCTCCAGCAGGGCGAGACGGTCCAGGAAAAGCTCCACGTCGCGCAGCCGGCGCACCGTCTGCGGGGGCTCGTCGTCGATCCACACCGCCCTCAGGCGCTCGAGCTTGAAGAGGTCCTCCGCGAGCGTCGCCGCCAGCCCCAGCGCGAGCTCGAACTGCTCGGGCCGGGGCCAGAGCACCGCGTCGCTTTCCACGCGCAGGACAAAGCCTTCCATCCCCTCGGCGGAAAACTGGCGCACGAGGATCTGGCGCAGGCGGGCGCTCGCCTTCCAATGCACCAACCGCGGCGAATCCCCGGGCACGTAACGGCGCAAGGCGAGCAGGTCTCCGCCGTGCCCGGCGCGATGGACCGCCCCCTGGCTGGGGGTCGCCCGCCACGCCTCGCCCGCGAGATGCCGGCGATACTCGATCGAGGCGGGCCAGACCAGGACTTCGCGAGCCAGCTCCGACGCCACCGACTTCTGGAGAAACCCGAAGGGAAAAAGCGATCCCACCGCGCGCAGCCCGACCCGCAACCGACCCCGCCGCGCCGCCCGCACCGGCCACTCGAGGCGCGTGCTCACGAGCGGATCGAGCCGGATGGACAGGTGTCTCCGGTCGCCGCTCCCTCCCGCCTCCAGGTCGAACCAAAGCCCGTAGGTGGGCAGGATCGACTTCGTGTTGCGCACCTCGAGGCCGACCGTCTGCGTCTGCCCCGCCCGCCAGGGTCCCGCGGCGTGGAGACGCCACGCGACGCCCCGGAGATTCAGCCAGGACATCACGCCGCTGAGGATCAGGCAGGAAAGCAGCAACGAGAGGGTGATGAAGAGGATGTTGTTCGCGGTGTTATACGCCGCGGTTCCGATGCCCAGCGACACCGCCACCAGCAACACGCCGGTCAGCGTCGGCACGATGCGATGCCCGCGCGGCGGATAGAGCAGGGCCCAAAGCACGCCGCGCCAGCGATACTCGCGCCGACGCCGTGAATTCGCCCACGGGCCCTGCCACTCGGTCGCGCCCGGCACCGGCGCCTCGTCAGGCACGGAGTCCGGTCCGGAGGGCGAGGCGGCGATCGCCGCGGGGAATCTCGGGGAGCTTACCATCGCCGGGGAAGTCCGCTTGGGGCGGAGGCAGGGCAAAGGAGGACGGGAACGCGGCTCAGGCCGGGGCGGGGATCGCCGCGAGGATACGTTTGAGCGCGGCGGCGACGAGGCGACGCTCCTCCATGCCATCGGCCGCGGGACGGACGAGGTTGAGCCGATGGGCCAGCACGGGGCCGGCCAGCGCCTGCACGTCCTCGGGGACGACGAAATCACGGCCCTCGAGCAGGGCGCGCGCCTGCACGGCGTGTTTCAAGGCGAGGCCGCCGCGCACCGAGACGCCGGCGCGAAACTCGGCCTCGGTCCGGGTGGCGGAGACAAGACGAAGGATGTAGTCGAGCACGGTGTCCTCGATGAACACGTGCCCCGCGAGCGCCTGCAGTTGCAGGATGTCGGTGCGGGTGACGACGGCCTCGAGCGCGATCGCGTCGTAACCGCTGCGCGCGCTGCGCAGGATCTCCAATTCGTCCGCCGGCTGCGGATAGCCCATGTGCAGCCGCATGAGAAAGCGGTCCATCTGGCTCTCGGGCAGGGGAAAGGTGCCCTCGTAATCCACGGGGTTCTGCGTCGCGAACACCATGAAAGGCGCGCCCACCGAGTGGGCCTGGCCGTCGACCGTCACCTTGCCGCGGTCCATCACCTCGAGCAGCGAGGACTGGGTCTTCGGGGTGGCGCGGTTGATCTCGTCGGCGAGCACGATGTTCGCGAAGACCGGGCCCTTCTTGAAGACGAACTCCTTCACGGTGTCGTCGTAGATCGCCACGCCCGTCACGTCGCTGGGCAGCAGGTCGCTCGTGAACTGGATGCGCGAGAAGACGCAATCCATCGACCGCGCCAGCGCGTAGGCCAGCGTGGTCTTGCCGACGCCGGGCAAGTCCTCGATCAGCACGTGGCCGCCCGCGACCAGCGCGGTCAGCACGTTGTCCACGACGCCGTCCTTGCCCTTGATGCTGCCGCGCATGCAGACGCGGAGCTTGTGCAGGGTTTCGCGCGCGGCCGTCACCTGCGGGGCGGAGAAAAAATCGCTCATGGGGGAGGTGTGGGGGACGATGCGTCGGACATCCGCTTGCGTCAACGGGCCGGAAGACATGGGCGGAAAAAATCCCCGGCGCGACGGGCGGCGGGGATCGAGGCCGAATGCGGGGTTGCCGGATGCGGGGCGCGGTCAGGAGCTCGCGGGCGGCGCCCCTTCCGGAGGCGGGCGCGCGGGATCGGACGGGCCGCGCTCACGATCACGCTCCCCGCCCTCGGAGCGTCGACGCTGGCGCTCCTCCATGATGGTCTTCATCCGGGCCTTCTGGGTCTCCTTGAGCACGGTGAACTTTTCGCGCTGGGCTTCGGTGAGCTCGGCGGTGACGGCGAGGTTCATCGCCTCGATGACCGCGCCGCTTTGCTTCATGCTTTCCTGCCGCAGGTCGCGCAGCTCGTCGCCGGCCTTTTTGATGATCGGCTCGACCGCCGCGCGCTGTTGTTCGCTCAGCTCGAGTTCGGCCGTGAGGCGGCGCATCACGCTCGGGCCGAAGCCCTCCGGACCGCCGCCGCCGGGAGGCCTTCCGGGCCCGAAGACCTGTTTCGCCACGACCGCGCCGACCACCACGCCGCAGGCGAAGATGCCGACGATCAAGAGCGAGACCTTGAGGTTGCGATTCATTAGGAGGACTGGACGGCCACGAGATAGTCGCCGACGGGGTCGAGGTAGGCGTCGGCGGTGTTCGCCGCCTCGCCGGAGCGAGCCTCGGCCGTGGCCGGCAGGCTGCCCCAGACCGCGAAGGCGACGGCGCAGGCGCCGGCCAGGCCCAGGGCGCGCGCGGCCAGCCGATCGAAGCCGGCCCCGAAAACACCGGCACCGGCCGGCACGGCGCGCAATCCGGCCCGTGCGACGACCCGGGTGGCGAAACCGGCAGGCGCGGGAACATCCACCTCGTCGGCCAAGATGGCGGGCGCGCGGCGGGCGGCGGCGACGAGCCGCGTCCAAGCGATGTGATTACGGTCGTTCATGTGCGCTCCTTTTTGGTGAGTTGGTGAAAGAGTTTTTGCAATTTTCTCCGCGCACGGAAGGCGCGGACCTTGATCAGAGTGGTGTTCCAGCCGGTGATGTCGCGGATCTCGACGAGGGTTTTTTGCTCGAGGTCGAGGAGTTGCAAAACCAGCCGGTCCTGGGGGGCGAGCTGGTCGAGCAGTTTGTGGACGAGTTCGTGCGCGGCCAGGGCGTCGGCCGTGTCCGCGGCGTCCTCGCGGGTGAGCACCGCGTCGAGCGTGTCGGCCTCGGTCTCCGACAAATCCGCCCAGCGCAGCTCAGGGCGGCGCTTCTGCGCGCGCAGGGCGTCGATACACGTGGTCACGGCGATGCGCGAGACCCAGTGCGCCAGCGGCACCTGGCCCTGATACTGGTCGAGACGGGAAAACATTTTTAGAAAGATCTCCTGCGCGAGGTCCTCCTCGCCGCCGCGCCGCGGAAGCCGGGCCCGCACGATGCGAATGACCTGCGGATGGAGGTGCTCCACCAGCAGCCGGGCGGCCTGCTGATCGCCGGCCCGGATGCGCTCAAGCCAGCCCTCGACGTCGGGCGGCGATTCGTCGTCGGCGTCAGAAGTCGGGCACATGGTGCGATTGAGGGGAGTGCATGCACGAAACTCAAGACGCCCCGCTCCCCCGGAAGTTACCTCGGCGCGCCCCTCGCAAGCCCCTCGCGGACCGGCGTCTTGACTCCGAAGCCCGACCGCGCTTGAACCTCCCCACTGATGCAAGGCATCGCCCAGGCGCTTCGACTTAGCTAGACGCACGATCCGTGAGACCGCGCGAGCGGTTGATTGTGCGTCCTATTCCCGCCTGTCCTCCCCCGCCCTCGCCGGCCGCGCGCCGCGCCGGGAGCGAGTTTTTGGTCCGCCTTGTCCTCTGTTTCTAATCCATTCCTTTCCTTTTCCCGTCATGTCCTTTTCGCCCGCCGGCAAATACACGCCCTTCCCTCCCGTCCACTTGCCCGACCGCCAGTGGCCCGATCGCGTCCATGAACGCGCCCCGATCTGGTGCTCCGTCGACTTGCGCGACGGCAACCAGGCCCTCGCCCAGCCCATGAGCGTCGAGGAGAAGCTCGATTACTTCGCCTTGCTGGTCTCGATCGGCTTCAAGCAGATCGAGGTCGGCTTCCCCTCCGCCTCGCAGATCGAGTTCGATTTCTGCCGCCGCCTGATCGAGGAGAAACGCATCCCCGACGACGTCTCCATCCAGATCCTCTGCCAGTGCCGCGAGGACTTGATCGTGCGCTCGCTCGAGGCCCTGCGCGGCGCGAAGAACATCATCTTCCACCTCTACAACTCCACCTCGCCCAAGCAGCGCGAATACGTCTTCAACGCCACGCGCGACGACATCAAGGGCATCGCCGTCCGCGGCATCCGGTGGCTGAAACAGCACATGGGCCCGCTCGTCGCCGAGGGCTCCCGCATCCAGCTGGAATACTCGCCCGAGAGCTTCACCAGCACCGAGCTGGATTTCGCCTTGGAGATTTGCGAGGCCGTCACCGACGTCTGGCAACCGACGGCGGACAACAAGATCATCCTCAACCTGCCCGCCACCGTCGAATACGCGACGCCCAACGTCCACGCCGACCAGATCGAGTGGATGTGCCGCCACCTGACGCGCCGCGACCTGACCATCGTGTCGTTGCACACGCACAACGACCGCGGCACCGGCGTGGCCGCCACGGAGCTGGCCTTGCTCGCCGGCGCCGACCGCGTCGAGGGCACGCTCTTCGGCAACGGCGAGCGCACCGGCAACCTCGATATCGTGAACGTGGCGTTGAACATGCACACGCACGGCATCGAGACGGGCCTGGATTTCTCCAACCTCCCGCACATCCGCGAGGTCTACGAGCGCTGCACCCGCATGGAGGTGCCGGCCCGCCAGCCCTACGGCGGCGACCTGGTTTTCACGGCGTTCAGCGGGTCCCACCAGGACGCGATCAAGAAGTCGTGGCCGCACCAAAAACCCGGCCGCCCTTGGGACGTGATCTACATCCCCGTCGATCCGGCCGACATCGGTCGCACCTACAAGGCCATCATCCGCATCAACTCGCAGTCCGGCAAAGGCGGCGTCGCCTACGTGCTCGAGACCGAGTTCGGCTACCAGTTGCCCAAGCTCATGCACAAGGAGATCGGCAAGGTCGTCAACGACCTCGCCGACGCCCGAGGCACCGAGCTCACGCCCGACGAGATCGTGGCCGCCTTCCACCGCGAATATCTCGAGCAACCCGGCGCGCCCGTCGTCTTGCGCGAGTTCCGCACCGTGGAACGCGGCGCGCAGGTCAGCTGCGAGGCCGATCTCGTCGTGCGCGGCGCGCCCGTGGCCCTGACCGGCAAGGGCAACGGCCCGATCGACGCCTTCATGCGCGGCCTCGCCGCCACCGGACGAGTCCCCGCCTGCGACGTGCAAAGCTACAGCGAGCACTCGCTCGGCAGTGGAGCCGAGGCTCGCGCCGTCAGCTACATCCAGCTGAAGTTGGGCGACGGTCGCAGCCTCTTCGGCGCCGGCGTGGACACGAGCATCGAGCTCGCCTCCATCCGCGCCATCGTCAGCGCGCTCAACCGCTCGCTGGTTTGATTTCGCGCTTGCCAGACCAGACCAGACTTGGTCTGGTCTGGTCATGAAGACGGTGAACATCCAGGCGGCCAAGACGCACTTGTCGCGCTTGGTCGACGAGGCCGCCGGCGGCGAGGAGATCATCCTCGCCAAGGCCGGCAAACCGCTCGTGAAGCTCGTTCCCTACCAGCCCGTGCGCGCCGCGCGGGTCGGCGGCCAGCTGGCCGGCCAGGTCTGGGCCGCTCCGGATTGCTGGGCGCCGGACGAGGATGTGTTCGCCGCGTCCGTCGACGCCCCGCTCGTCGCGCCACTTCCCTTGGTCGCCGAAGCCCCGTCCCCCTACGACGCCAAGCCCGCTCCGAAGGCCTGAGTTTCGCGTTCACCGCCCTATCGCTCCATGCGCCTGCTCGTCGATTCCCACGCCTTGATCTGGTGGGCGGAAAATCCCGCCCGGCTCACGCCCGCCGCGCGCGAGGCGATCGCCGATCCGGCCAACGAGGTGTTCATGAGCGCCGCCTCGCTCTGGGAGCTCGGGCTCAAGGTCGCCAAGGGCAAGCTGCGTCTCCCGGCCAACTTCGCCCAGGTGCTGCGCCTGGGCGGCTTCGCCGATCTTCCGATCCACGCCCGCCACGCCGAGCGCGCTCTCTCGCTGCCGCCGGTGCATGGCGATCCCTTTGATCGCATGCTCGTCGCCCAGGCGCAGGAAGAAGGCATGGTGCTGGTCTCGTGCGACCAGTGGATCTCGGCCTACGGCGTGCGACAGATCGTGGCCTGACCCGGCCGCCCCGGGCGCCCGCGTTACACGCTTCCGCGGACCTCGCCCGCGGCCTGGCTCACGCCCGGTCCACCCGGCGAAAAAGCCAGACGCCCGCCGCCGCGTAGGCGAGCGGAGGCAGCCAGACCCAGAGCTCGGGCCGCAGGGACGGGCTTCGCTCCAGCAAGCCGGTCAGAGCGGCGAGAAAGTAATAACCCAGCACGAGCGCGACCGCGATGCCGAGGTTGGCGGAGGTTTCCTTGCGCGACACCTTGATCCCGAGCGGCACCGCCACGAGCGCGAAGGCCAGCACCGCAAAGCTCGCCGCGGCTTTCTCGCTCAGGGCCATCGTCACGCGCGTGAGCTCCAGCCGCTCGTCTTTCGTCGCCTGCGCGCCCTTGGACTTCAGCTCCGCCCGGCGCTCCATGAGCTGCCCGTAGGTCAGCCAGTTGATCTTCTGGCCGACCTTCATCTGCTTGAAAAGCCCGTCCAGCTTGAGCTCCACCGATGTCGATTCCGAGGTGGCGACGAGGGGCGGCTTTGAGAAATTCTCCGGCCGGTCGCGGTCACGCGATTCCACGCTCACCTCGCGAAGGGTGAGAATCATGCAGTTCTTCGCCTCGTTGAACTCGATCGTTCCCGACTTGGCCCGCGCCACGCCGAGCACGCGCTTCTGCGCATCCAGCTCCCAAAGCCAGAAATCGCGCAACTCCGCCCCGTCGCGCTCGCCGACGTAAACCACGAAGCCCGGGAAATCCTGCACGAAGGTTTTCGGCACGATGAAGTTCAGCGGATTTTGCCGGACCGCCTGCACAAGCGTCGATTTGTAGGCCGTGCGCGCCCGCGGCATGATTTGGAAATTGAGCGCCAGCGAGAGCAGCACCGCCCCTCCCGCGATCGCCCAGACCGGCCGCGCGATGTAGCCGAGGCTGAGCCCCGCCGCGCGCATGGCCGTGATCTCCTGCTGGCTCGACAAGCGCCCCAGCACGAGCAGCACCGCCGTCAGCAGCCCGATCGGCAAGGCATACACCGCCACGTAGGGAAGCATGAGCCCGAGCAGACGCGCCGCGGTCTCCGGCGCCAGTTGCCCGGCCATCACGTAGGCCAGCAGATCCCGCAGCGCCTGCCCCGCGATCAGCACGAAACCGAAAAGCCCCACCGCCGCCGCGCAGGCCCCCGCCACGCTGGCGAAAAGATGACGGTGCAGAAGTCCCATGGTGGTCAGGCGTAGTGTCGCGTAGAGGCCCCGTAGTCGAGGCGGAGTGTTGCCAACCTTACGCCGGGCGCGACGCTTTTGGCCAAGCATGAAGTTCACGCCCGCCAAGCCCGCCCTCACCGGCGAGACCCTCGAGTCCCTCACCGCCCGCCTGCAGGAGCGCGGCGAGCCGGCTTTTCGCGCCAGGCAGATCCTCGACTGGGTCTACAAGAAGCGCGCCCGCTCCTGGGACGAGATGACCAACCTCTCCAAACCCCTGCGCGCCTGGCTGGCCGAGACCTTCGAGCTCAATCCTCTCTCGCTCCTTTTCGACAAGCAGTCGCGCGATGTCACCGACAAGCTCCTCTTCGAGCTCGGCGACCGCTCCCTCATCGAGACCGTCATCATCCGCGCCCCGCAGGAGGGCGTCGGCCTCGACCAGTCGCGCAAGACCATCTGCATCTCCACCCAGGTCGGCTGCGCCATGGCCTGCAAGTTCTGCGCCTCCGGTCTCGCCGGTCTGAAGCGCGACCTCGACGCCGGCGAGATCGTCGCCCAGCTCCTCCACGTCTGCCACCGCGAGGACGCCCACGATCCGCGCGCCCACGCCGGCCTCGCCACCTTCGACAACATCGTCGTCATGGGCATGGGCGAACCGCTCGCCAACTACGACGCCGTCATCCGCGCCCTCACCATCGTCAACGCCGAGTGGGGTCTAGGCTTCGGCGCCCGCCGCATCACGCTCTCCACCAGCGGCCTCGTCCCGAAGATCCTCAAGCTCGCCGACGAGCCCCTCGGTTTCCGCCTCGCCATCTCCCTCCACGGCGCGACCGACGAGGTCCGCGAAAAAATCATGCCCGTGAACAAGGCCTACCCGCTGGAGAAACTGCTCCCCGCGGTGAAAACCTTCACCGAGAAGCACGGCCGCATGGTCACGCTCGAGTTCATCCTCATCGAGGACGTGAACGACTCCCTCGACCAGGCCGAGAAGCTGCGCGACATCGCCATCGATCTCCACGCGCACGTGAACCTCATCCCCTACAACACCGTCGAGGGCCTGCCGTGGAAACGCCCCTCCGGCAACCGCCAGGAACGCTTCGCCGACATCCTCCGCGACGCCCGCGTGCCCGTCACGCTCCGTCGCGAAAAGGGACACGACATCGACGCCGCCTGCGGCCAGCTTCGGCTCAAGACCGAGCAGGACCGCGCCAAGCTCACGCCCGCCGCCTGAGCGGGATCGCCCCGGCCCGGTCGGGAAAAACGCGTCGAAGCAACCGAGGGCGTGCGGGCCCAAGGTCGTTTCAAAGTTCCGCGCGCGGCAGCGACACCGAAAACACCGCCCCGCCGTCGGGTCGGTTGCGCGCGCTTACACGTCCTCCGTGAGCCGTCGCGATCGCGCGGCAAATCGCCAGCCCGAGCCCCACCCCGCCGCTCGCCCGGCTGCGCGAGCCATCAAGCCGGGTGAAGCGCTCGAACAGACCGTCGATCTCCCCCTCCGGTATGCCGGGCCCGGCGTCGCGCACCTCGATTCGGGCCTCTCCGTCCTCCACCCATGAAACCAACTCCACCCGCCCGCCCGCGCCACCGTGCACGATGGCGTTGGTCGCGAGGTTGGTGATCAGTTGATCAAGCGCCTCCTCGTCGCCCGAGACCGGCGCCTCGGCCAGCTCGAGGGCCAACGCCACGCCCGCGCGTTCCGCCAGCGGCGCAAGCAGACGCGCCGTCTCCCGCGCCCGGTCCGCCAGATCCACCCGTCGCCGCGGCGCGTCCGCCGATCCCGCCTCCAGTCGCGCCAACCGCAACAAGGCCTCCGTCAGCGCCCGCATCCGCCGCGCCGCCCGTTCGCAGGCCTCCAGCGCCTCGCGATGCGCGGGGTCGCCGCCGTCCACCGCCAGCGCGCCCTGCGCCTGCAGGAGCACCACCGCCACCGGCGTGCGCAGCTCGTGGGCCGCGTCGGCGGTGAACCGTTTTTGACGCGCCAGCGCCTCCTCCAGGCGCGCAAAGGTGTCGTTCAACACCTCCGCGAGGGCGAGCGGCTCCGCGTCCATGTTTTCCGTCGGCACGCGACGCGACCACTCGCCGTCCGCGATCTCGCGCGCCGCCCCGGCGATGCGCTTGAGCGGCCGCAAGGCCCGCCCGGTGACCACGCCTCCCACCGCCAACCCCGCCGCGAGGATGCCCGCCGCGGCGCCGGCCAACAGGCAGCCGAAGCGATGCAGCTCGGCCGAAGCCCGGGCCATGTCGCGACCGGTCACTATGTAATCGCCCGGCCCCGCATGCAGCACCGCCTCGCGATAATCCCCTCGCGCCCGAAGCGTCGGCCCCGACGGCTTCATCTCCGAGCGTTGCGGACGCGGCACCGAGGCGGGCGCCGCCGCGGAGGCCTCCCGCCGCCCGCCCTTGTCCCGCCAGCGCACCGCATACCAGCTCCCGCCGGGCGACTCGTCCGCGATCTCGAGCTCGGGCGCGTCCGCACGCCCGGGCTCGCCGGGATTTTGCAAGCGTCTCGCCCAGGCCCCGGCCCGTCGCTCCAACTCCTCGTCGGTGTGGCGCCAGAGCTCGATGCGCTGATATTCGTAGGCGGTCACGCCGAAGCCCGCCAGCACCGCGAGGAGCACGACCCCATACCAGAACTGCAAGCGCCAGCGGAGAGAGCGAAACGGTTTCATTCGATCACGTAGCCCAGCCCGCGGCGGGTTTTGATGAGATCGTGCCCGAGCTTCTTCCGCAGGCCCGACACATGCACGTCGATCAGGTTGGACATCGAGTCGTCCTCGTCGCCCAGCACGTGCTCGTGCAGGCGCGCCCGGCTCACCAGCTCGCCGCGATGGAGCGCGAGGTATTCGAGGATGCCGTATTCCCGTCCGGTCAGCGTCGCCGGCTCGCCGCCGAGCGTGACCCTCCGCGCCACGAGGTCGATCCGCGTCTCGCCCAGCTCGACGACGCGCCCGGGGTGCGCCGCCGCGCGGCGGAGGAGCGCGCGCACCCGAGCAAGCAGCTCGGCCAGCTCGAAAGGCTTGGTCAAATAATCGTCCGCGCCGGCATCGAGACCGCGCACCCGGTCCATCGTCGTGTCGCGGGCGGTGAGCATGAGCACCGGCGTGCGCTTCTTCGCGCGCAGATCCGCCAGCACCCGCCAGCCGTCGCGCCCGGGCAGCATCACGTCGAGCAGCACCGCGTCGTAATCCGTTTCCAAGGCTTTGAAGAGCCCGTCCTCGCCGTCGTGCGCGACGTCTACCGCGTGGCCCTCCTGCCGCAGGGCGCGGCGGATGCCGGCGGCGAGATCGGCTTCGTCTTCGATCAGCAACAGTCTCATGGGGCGATCAAGCCCTACCCTAGCAGACGCGGATTAAGCCAACATTAAGGCGCACGGCCGGCGAGGCCCGCAGCTTCACGCTGGCTTAACGGCCGATCGGCTAGTCTTCGCGCGAACCCACACCCACCGATGAAACCACTGCCCGCGCTCACCCTCGTCCTCGCCTTTCCCGCGGCCCTCTCGGCCGCCTCCGAAGCTCCCGCCCTCCACGAAGCCAGGCCGCGCCCCGCCCGCCCCGCCGCCGAAACCGGCCTGCGCTACTCGCTCGACCAGGCGATATCCGACAAGGCCCAGCTTCACACCATCGCCTTCGACGGACTCGCCTTTCTCACCGGCGACTTCGCCTTCGATACCTTTCTCCCGCCCGGCAAGGTGTCCGACTACTTCGGCTTCCAATACATGCGTGACATCGACGCCACGCGGCATGGCCACAACACCTCTTTCCTCACTCGCATCGCGCTCAACACCCTCGCGATCATGAACGAGGCCCAGCGCGCCCGCTTCATCTCCCTCGCCGAGAAACAGGGACCCGACATCCGCCGCTTCGCCGAGCTGCGCCTGCCGCTGATCGCCGCCTTTCGCCGCAACCTCGCCGGCGACCTGCCCGCGGGCTCCGCCGGACTCTCGCGCGAGGCCGTCGTGGCGCGCTCCGAGGAGCTCTACGCCCTCGACGGACGACTCGCGCTCGAACGCGCCCAAACCATGGCCGAGGTGTATCGGTCCTTAGACGACACCCAGCGCGCCGCGCTCGCCAAGCTGAAGTTCGGGGATTTCGGCAGCTGGCCGGAGGCGCCCGAGACCCTCGACCGCCAGGCGCTGAAGCACGAGACCCACGTCGCGGTCATGACCTACGCCAGCGAGATGTTCTCCTGGGTCGCGGGCAACCTCGACGCCGACGTGTATTTCTGTCCTGAGCGCCACGGCATGTATTTCGGCGGCTTCGGCATGAAGACCGCCCCCGCGATGGGCAAAAAGGATTACTCGATCAGCACCACGCTGACCGGCGACAGCGGCGCCGCCTTCCTCGCCGCGCTGGACCAGGATCAGCGCAAGCGCATACTCGACATCATCGACCTCCAGCGCGCCGACCTGAAGGAGATCGTCTCCGTGCGCCGCGAGATCGCGACCGAACTTCGTCGCCTGCTCGCGGGCGAAGCCGCCGACGCCGCGAAAATCGAGGCCGCCTCGCGACGCTACGGCCGGCTCGATGGCGCGCTCTCCTACCTCTACGCCGACGCCTTCGCCCGCGTCGGCCGCTCGCTGACCGAGAAGCAGAAGACGACGCTCGCCGCCTTGCGCCACGACGACCCCCAGGCGCGCAAGGGGCCCTTCCTCTACTCCACGCCGATCAAGGATCCGAAGATCGGCGAAACCGACTCGCTCTTCACCGCCGCGCGCTGACTCCCCATGAGGCCCCTCGCCGTTCTCCTTTTCTCCCTCTTGGCCGCCACCGCCCCCGCCGCCGAAAGCGTGCAGGCCTTGGTGGCTCGCCCCTCCGGCGACTCCGCCGCGCTCAACCTCGTCAGCCCCTCGGGCGGCGAGATCGCGGTCGCGCTGGAACGTTCTCCCGGCGCCTGGGAAAAGCTCCCCGCCCGCGTGCTGCGCGCCGGCGAGCCCTCCGAGATCGCGCTGGAAAAACTCTCCCCGGGACGCGCCCACGCCTACCGCATCCTCGACCCAAAGGGTGCGGTGCTTGGCGAGGGCCGCGTCCAGACCCGGCGCGATCCGGGAGACTCGTTCGTCTTCGGCGTGCAGGGCGATTCGCACCCCGAACGCGCGGGCAAGATGTTCTCCTCCGCGCTCTACGCCCGCACCGTGGAAAACATCGCCGCCGACGCTCCCGATTTCCATGTCATGATGGGCGACGACTTCAGCATCGAGCGCCTCATCGAGCGAGACACGCTCTCGTCCGACACGGTCGACGCGGTCTACGCCCGCCAACGCGCCTATCTCGCCCGTCTTTCGCGAAACGCCGCGATCTTCACCGTGAACGGAAACCACGAGCAGGCCGCCCGCGCCAATCTCACCGCCTCGCCGCGCAACCCCGCCTTGCTCGCCGGCGCCGCGCGCAATCGCTTCTTCTCCCCGCCCGCGCCCGACGGTTTCTACACCGGCGACACCACGCCCATCCCCGGGCTGGGCCTGCCTCGCGATTACTACGCGTGGACCTGGGGCGACGCCTTGTTTGTCGTCATCGACCCCTACTGGCACTCCGCCGTCACCGTGGACAACAGCGCCGGCAGCCGCGCCAAGGACGGCGGCGACGGACGCGGCAAACGCGACCTCTGGCAGATCACGCTCGGGGACGAGCAATACCGCTGGCTCCAGGAAACCCTCACCCGCTCCGCCGCGCGCTGGAAATTCGTGTTCTGTCACCACGTGCTCGGAACCGGCCGCGGCGGAGTGGAAAACGCCCGCCTCTACGAATGGGGCGGCGAAGACCGATCGGGCGCGAATCGCTTCGCCGAAAAGCGCCCGGGCTGGCGCGAGCCCATCCACGCGCTCATGGCCCGCTCCGGCGTCACCGTCTTTTTCCAGGGCCACGACCACCTCTACGCCCGGCAGGAACTCGACGGCGTGGTCTACCAAACCTGTCCCCTGCCCGCCGACGATCGTTACCAGTTCTTCAACCGCGAGGCCTATCGCTCGGGCGACGTGCTGCCCAACTCCGGCCACCTGCGCGTTTCGGTGTCTCCGGAACAGGTCGTCGTCGACTACGTGCGCGCCTTCCTGCCAGCGGACGAATCGCCGGAACGCGCCAACCGCTCGGTCGCCACGCGCTACGTCATCCCCTCCACCCGCCCCAGCCCATGAACCCGCGTCTTCGTTCCATGGCGCTTATCTTCGCCGCCACCTCCGTCTTGTCCGCGGTCGAAGGCGAACCCCGGCGCGGCCCGCGCCAACCCGAGACCGGATCGGTCGTCTTCCGCACCGAGGTGCCCGCGCATGCCCACGATATCGTGCTGGGGCGTCCCACCGACGTCTCGATCACGCTCAGTCTGCTCGTCTATCGAGACGTCGACGTGCGCATCAGCGTGTGGAACGAGGCCGACGCATCCAACCCACGGGAGCGACGCCTTGACGCCCGGGCGGGCGAACCCGCCGTCCTCTTGCTCGACGCGCTGCGCCCCGCCACCGCCTACCGTTACCGCGTGGACTTCGCCCGGCCCGCGGACGGCTCCGCGCCCGCGCCGCCGGCGGAGGGCGGCTTCCACACCGCGCGGCCGCGCGGCTCGGCATTCACCTTCGCGATCACCGCCGACTCGCACCTCGACGAGAACACCGACCCCGCCCTTTACCTCCGCACGCTGGGAGCGGCCGCCGCGCGCCGACCGGACTTCCTCGTCGACCTCGGCGACACCTTCATGACCGAAAAACGCCCGCGGCCCGCCGACGCCCTGCCGCAGTATCTCGCGCAGCGTTACTATTTCGGGCGCATCGCGTCGTCCTGCCCCTTGTTTCTCGTCCTCGGCAACCACGACGGCGAAGGCGGACGTCACGACGACGGCACCGCCGGAAGCCGCGCCGTCTGGTCCGCGCTGACCCGCAAACGGTATTTCCCCAACCCCGAGCCCGGACCGTTCTACTCGGGCAACGCCACGCCGCACGCCCAGGCCGGCCTGCTGCAGGACTACTACGCGTGGGAGTGGGGCGACGCCCTCTTCGTCGTGCTCGATCCCTTCTGGCCCACGCCCCGCGTTCGTCGGGGCGACGACAACTGGAAGATGACGCTCGGCAAAGCCCAATACGACTGGCTGGAGCGAACGCTCGCCGGCAGCGGCGCGCGGTGGAAATTCGTTTTCATCCACCACCTCGTCGGCGGCCTCGACCGGCAGGCGCGCGGCGGCGTGGAGGCCTCGCGTCTCTACGAATGGGGCGGTGGCGATCCAGTCGGCGGCAAAACCTTCGCCGAGATGCGCCCCGGATGGCCCGAGCCCATCCACGATCTGCTCGCGCGCCACGGCGTGAGCGCGGTTTTCCACGGCCACGACCACCTCTTCGCCGAGCAGACGCGCGACGGGGTTCTCTACCAGGAGGTGCCGCAGCCCGGCCATCCGCGCGGCGGCGCCAATCGCGCGGCCGACTACGGCTACAAGGAAGGCGTCATCCTCGACGGATCGGGATTCCTCGCCGTCACGGTCGCGCCCGACTCCGCGCGGGTGGACTTCGTCGACTGTATCCGCGGCGCAAACGTGGCGCGATCGATCTCGCTTCCCCCGCCCCGGAATTAAGTCGCCGCACCGCGGGTCGACCTGAGCCCGATCCATACGATGACCAGGGTCGCGAGCGAGCTCAGCGGCATCAGCACCGCCGCGAAAAGCGGGTTCATGTGGCCGGTGGCGGCCAGCCCCACCGCCGCGGCGTTGTAAGCGATCATGAAGACGAGCAAGGCCGCCTGCGTGCTGCGTCGCGCGTCGTTCACCTCCAGCAAGGCCCGCACGCCCCCGATGCCGCGACCGAGATAATAAAAGTCCGCTTTCGTCCCGAGCACACCACGGTGAATGGCCGGCGTTCCCCGGCAAAGCGCGCGGTCGAAGGCCAGGCTGTCGTTCGCGCCGTCGCCCAGCATCAGGGCCGCGCCCTCCGCGTGCGCGTCGAGCCATTCCGCCTTCTCGTGCGGAGTCAGCCCGCCGCGCGCCCACTCCGCCGCGACGCCGAGCTCCGAGGCCAGCGTGGCGACCTTCTCGTCACGGTCGCCGCTCAACACGGCGAGACCGAGGCCGCGTCGCTTCAGCGCCGCCAATTCCTCGCGCGCGTCCGTCCGCGCCGCCTCGGAAAAATTGAACACCGCGACCGTGCGCGCGCCCTCGCGCAGGGCGGCGTCGCCGCCGGCCTCGCCCGCGCGCTCCAGACGCCACTCGCCGAGGCGCACGCCGCGGCCGATCTCCTCGACCACCTCGCCGCCGAGCAACTCCGTCCAGCCGCGGAGCAAAATCGCCTCGTGGAGGGCCCGGCCCACGGGATGCGGATTTTCGCGCGTCAGCGCGAAGAGCGCGGCCTTGGCGTCCACGTCGAGCGCGTCCAAGGCCTCGTGATTGCGCAGCGCCGGGGTCTCGCGGGTCAGCGTGCCGGTCTTGTCAAAGACCACCGTGCCCACCCGGTTGAGACGCTGCCAAAGATCTCCGGCGCGCACGAACACGCCGCGTTTCCGCAGGCGCACCGTCGCGATCTCCTCGGTCAGCGGAAAGGCCAGGCCGAGCGCGCAGGGGCAGGAAACGACGAGGATGGAAATGACCACCGAGCCCGTCTCCGCCGCGTCGCCCGTGCGCCAGGCCCACCACAGCCCGGAGAAGAAGGCGGCGCCGAGGATGGCCACGAGATACCACTTCACCACGAGCTCGATCAGGCGCGCGCGCTCGGTGGCGCGCTCGACCGGTTTGGAAAGCTCGGCGAGCAGCGAGCCCGACCACGCCTGCGTGGCGGTGAACTCCACCCCTCGCACTCCGCCGGCCAGGGTCGCGCCCGCGGGCACGCGCTGCCCGGCGCGGAAGACGCGCGGATCCGCCTCGCCCGTGATCCAGGCGAGGGAGAACTCCGCCTCGGCGGTCTCCAGACGAGCCTCGACCGGGACGAGGGCGCCGGCCTCCACGACGAATCGCTCGCCGACCATGAGCGACTCCGCGTCCGCCTCGACCCACCCTTGCGTCGCGTCCGCCGCGGCGGGCCCGATGTTCGCATCACGAACATTCGCGCCGGCGGGGCGAAACGCGCGCACGCGGGCGGCGACGGGCTGCTCGCGCAGGAGGCGGCGGCGGTTGCGCTCGACCGCCGCCACCTGGGCCCAGCGGCCGGTGAGCATGAGGGCGATGAAACCGGTCACGAAGTCGAAGTATTGGCACTCGGGGTTGGCCGTGAGCCAGCCCCAGGCGGAGCCCAGATAGGCGCCGACGATGCCGAGGGCGATGGGCAGATCGAGGTGCAGCATCCGGGCGCGCAGGGATTCGACCGCGCGTTTCAGAAAATAGGATCCGCAGGCGAGCACGCTCAGCGTGGCGAAGAGAAACCCGGCGGCCTCGAACAGCCGCGCGTATTCAAACTTCGCCGACATGCCGAAGTAGTAGGGCAAGGCGGCCATCATCGCGTTCATCGCGAAGGCGCCGGCGAGGCCGGCCTTCCTCGCCAGGCCGCGGCTCTCCGGCTCCGCCGCGTCCGCGGCGTCGGCCGGCCCGACCAGATAGCCGAAACGCTGGAGCTCGCGCGCGAAATCCGCCGCGTCGAAGCCCGCGTCCGGCGCCCAGCGCAGGAGGAGCCGCCCGGTCTCGGCCGAGGCCTCGATCTCGCCCGCCCCGGGCCGGCGCGCGTAAAGGCGCTCGATCAGCCAGCCGCAGGCCGCGCAGGACATGCCCTGGGCGGCGACCTCGAGCTCGGCCGCGCGGCCCCCGGCCTGGGCCGATGATTCGGCCGCGGACGCCGCCTCGGCGAGCCACGCGAAGTCGCGCCCCGTCTCGAGCACACCGTCGGCGGGCGGGATGACCTTGTCCTTCAGCGCGTAGAAATTCTCCAGGCCCTCGTCGCGGATCAGGCGGCTGACGAAGGCGCATCCGCCGCAGCAGAACTCCTCGCCCTCCGCGGTCGGGGCGCCGCAGTGGGCGCAGCCCGGCTTCGAGGCGCGGCGCGGACGGGCGGACCCCGCGGAGGCGGAATCGGTGACGGCGGGCGACGGGGCGACGGAATGCACGGACGCTTTTCCCCCGCATTTTTCCGCCTCGCGAGCCTGCGCCAAAAAATGCGCCCCATCGGTCAAGCGCCGCATATTCGCGCGCCGCGCCACGAAACCCGGCGGCTCAGGCGGACGCCTGCGCGTCGGACTCCCCCGTCGCGATCCTACGCTGCACCTGTTCCATGTGCTCCCGCACCGAGGCCCAGGCTTGGGCGAGCCCCGCGAGTTGCAGACGGATCGGAGCCAGCAGGCGGGCGTCGGGATCGGGGATTTTGGCCCCCGGCGCCGCGCAGGCCCGGGCCGCCACCCAGCGCGCCGCGTAGAGCAGGCAGTTGAGACGGCGATGCGTCCCGCCGTCTGTCGGCGCGTATTGCCAACGCACCGGCTCGGCCATCTCGGGGGGAAACTCCCAGGAGCGCAGGACCGCCGCGCCCACCTCCGCCTGGGTGAATCCGAGCAAGGCCCGCTCGCTTTCGGTGTAGTCGCGCGGAAAGCCGCGGCCGAGGAATCCCAGCCGAGGGGCGTTTCGCTGCGCCCACTGGTCGATCGCCATCATCCCCACGCCGTGCAGCAAGCCCAGCGCGTAGGCCACATCCACGTCCTCGTCCCGCTGTTCGGCGAGTTTCTCCGCCGCGATGCCGCAGGCCACCGAGCGATGCCAGAACTCGTCCGCCTCGAGCGCGTAAGCCTCCAGCGGACGCACGACGACCTGCTCGGCAACGGCGCTGGCTACGATGTCGAAGATGTGGTCGAAGCCGATGCGGTTCACCGCGAGCTCGATCGAATGGCAACGTTCGCCCCGCTTGAACAAGACGCTGTTCGCGGCCTGAAGCACGCGCGCCGACACGCCGGGATCGAGGCGGATCAGCTCCACGATCTGCGGAATAGGCGCGTTTGGGTCGGTGAGATGCCGCTTCAGCAAGGGAATGATCTTGGGCGCGCACGGAGGCGCGCGCAGCGCCTGGACGATATTGTCCAGGCAGAGATCGCTCCGGACCATGCCGAAGGGCGATTGGGAAAACGAAGGGGTCACGGCAGGGCGAGGGGCCTCCTGACATGTTTTTTACGCCACAAAGCCGGAAAAATTGCACGTAAATTCAGGCCTATCGCCCATGTGGGGTATAAAGGGCCACCCGAAGCCCGCGTTTTCTCTCAGTGGCAGATGAGGTGGTCCCAAGACGGGCCGTCGAACCCGAGGTCCGCCCGCAGGCGCCAGACAATCACGATGGCGGCGGCGAGCGCGAGCGCGGTCCGGGCCCGGCCCAAGGCCAAGGGTGAAAGCCGGCTCCTCAGCCAACCGATGTTCGCCTGCGCGAGCCAGAGCAGCGGCACCGTGCCGAGACCGAAAGCGAGCAGGAGCTCCGCCCCGCGAGCGGCCGAGCCGGCGAAACCGGCCATCGCGACCAAAAAGTAAAGGGGACCGCAGGGCAGCAACGGGGTCGCCGCGCCCATCGCCGCCGCCACGTGGGTGGCGGGACGTCCGCGCACCCAGCCGCGCAACGCGAGCTGCACCCGGCCCAGAAGGGCGAGACGCGGCAGGCGATGCCCGAGCCGGAAGGCCACGAAAACGAAATACACCACCATCACCCAAGGCAGGGCCCGAACGACGGGGGCGTCGAAGAAGGCGGCGGGCGCCGCCCCGGCCGCGCCCGCCGCCGCGCCGAGGAGTCCGTAGGCCGCGAGCCGGGAACCCTGATAAGCGGTGTGGACGAGCGACGCGTCCGCGCGTTCGCCCTTCGCCGGCGCGAGCAGGCAGGCCAGAGGGCCGCACATGCCGGCGCAGTGCAGGCTGGTCACAAGACCGGCCACGAAGGCGGCCGCGGGCGTGTTGACCGAGGCCAGCTCCATCAGCGGGCCCCTTCCGCCGGGGCGGGCGCCGTGGCCAGCGGCACGGATTTCACCTCCGCGCGGCCGGCGAAGAAAAACATCGCGGTCCAGGCGCAGGCGAGGAGCAGAAACACCGCGGACACGCCGGCCCAGAGCCAGGCCGAGGTCTTCATTTGGACTCCTCCCGCAAAAGCTCGGCGTCGGGGCCGGTGAAGTCGGCCTTGCGGCGCAGTTCGTAGCCGCCGGCGTCGGGGCGCGCGACCACGGTGAAGTGGAAGGGACCGGCGTAGGCGGTCCGCGGCACGCTGACGATGAGGGGACGCACCTCCTCGGCCAGCGGCGCGAGGGTCACGCTCTCCTCGAAGCCCACCTGCTTCAGGCCCTCCCCCTCGGCGACGACGCGGAAGGACACGGGTTCGTCGCGCTTGTTCACGAGGCGGACGAGGAACTGGTTGCGCACGATTTCCTTGTCCACGAAGTAAGGCGCGCCGCCAAGACGGATGACGCCGAGCGCGGCGGGGCGCACGGTGGAGATGGCCCAGGTGGCGGCGATGGCGCCGGCGGCGAGGAGCACGAAGTAGAGCCAGAGGCGCGGACGAAGCCAGCGGGTGCGGCCACCGGCGAAACCGGCGGTGGAATCGTAGCGGATGAGGCCGGTCGGGCGCTTCACCTTGGTCATCACCTCGTCGCAGGCGTCGATGCAGGCGGTGCAGGCGATGCACTCGATCTGGAGGCCCTGGCGGATGTCGATACCGGTCGGGCAGACCTGCACACAGCGGTTGCAATCGATGCAGGCGCCGGCATCGGGCGTGCCGACCTTGCCGCGGGGTTCGCCGCGTTTGGCGTCGTAGCCGACGACCATCGAGTGGTCGTCGATCAGCACTGACTGCAGGCGGCCGTAGGGGCAGATGACGAGGCAGAGCTGCTCCCTGAACCAGGCGAAGTTGAAATAGAGGATGCCGGTCGCGATGGCCACGAAGAGGAAGGCGCTCCAGTGCTCGCCGGGCGCGTGGCGCATCATGACCCAGAGCTCCGGCAGCGAGACGAAGTAGGCCAGGAACAAGTGGGTGATGACGGCGGAGAGCAGGAAAAAAACGACCTGCTTGACGGCGCGACGCGCGATCTTGGTCGCGGTCCAGGGGGCGGCGTCGAGCTTGCGGCGCGCGACGGCGTCGCCCTCGAGCCAGCGCTCGACCCGTCGGTAAACGTGATCGAGAAACACGGTCTGCGGGCAGGCCCAGCCGCACCAGACGCGCCCGAGCAGGGCGGTGATCAGGAACAGGCCAAAGCCCAGTCCGGTGATGCCGAAAAAGAGCAGCCACGCGTCCTGGAAAGCCAGGGTGAAGCCGAAGAGGTGGAAGCGGCGCCCGGCGATGTCGAGAAACACGGCCGGGTGGCCGCCGATGGGGATCCAGGGCAGCAGCAGGTAGACCGCGATCAGGACGGCCGCCGAGCCGCGCCGGGCGCGGGTCCAAAACCCGCGAACGTCGGCGGGGTGCAGGAAAAAGCGCGATCCGTCATCACGGATCGTGGTGACGGAGTCGCGGTTGGGGCGGACGGGCGGAGGCGTGACGACGGACATCGGAGGAATGAGGCGCGCTTGTCGCGCCCGGGAAAAAGGGAAAAGGGCGTGGCGGAGGAACCACGCCCCCCGCGGCTCAAGGCGCCGCGTGTTTGCTAAGGATGAAGGCGACGACCTCGGCGGTCTTCTTCGGACCGAGGACGGGGCCCCAGGAAGGCATGCCCTTGACGAGAACGCCCTCGGTGACGGTTTTCATGACCTCGGTGGGCTTGCCGCCGTGTATCCAGGTCTCGTCGGCGAGATTCGCGCCGATGCCGCCCTGGAGCTTGTCGCCGTGGCAGGACAGGCAGGTGGTCTGGTAGGTGGCCTGGCCGGCGGCGACGACGGCATCCGTGCGGCTCATGGCCCAGAGACCGGCGTCGTCGAAGGTGCCGGCCGAGGCGAGCTTGGCGGCGCGGAGTTCCTGCACGGTCTGGGCGACGCGTTTGCCGTCGTCGGATTTGTTGAAGTGCTGGGTCATCATCCAATACACGATCGCGAAGGCGATGGTGGCGTAGAGGGTGAAGAGCCACCAGTTCGGCAGGCGTTTGTCGTATTCCTGGATGCCGTCGAAGACGTGCGGGCGGATGGGATCTTCGCCGGGTTGCCGCGGGGGCTGGGGAGCGTGGGAGGACATTGTGGGCGGGGAGCGTGGAGTTGGGAGCGGAGGGCCGGATCAGTCCTCCAGCGGGAGCCGGGCGAAACGCTCGCTCTGGACGGGCTTCATGCGCAGGGCGCGCCAGGCGATGCTCAGGTAGATGGAGAGCGCGGTGAAGAAGGCCGTGAGGGTGAACACGGCCATCCAGTTCTCGAGGATGATGCGGCGGAACATGGCGAGAGGGTGAGGAGGTTGGGCGACGGGGGCCGGGTCTTACTTGGCCGAGGCGACGGCCTTGGCGACCGGCTGGCTCTTGCCGAGCTTCTGGAGGTAGGAGATGAGGGCCACGATCTCGCGGTCGGGCGCGGTGAGGAGGCCGGCCTCCTTGAGGCGGGCGGCGATCTCCTTGCCCTGGGCATCGACGGCGGCGGCGATCTCCGCGGGCGTCTGCTCCGGATACGGCACGCCGAGCGTGCGCATGACGGAGAGCTTGGACGGGAGGGCGGCGACGTCGGTCTTGGCATTGAAGAGCCAGGGGTAGTTGGGCATGTTGGAGCCCGCGGAGATGGAGCGGGGGTCCATCATGTGCTGGTAGTGCCAGGAGTCGGGATACTTGCCGCCGACGCGGGCGAGATCCGGGCCGATGCGGCGGCTACCCCACTGGTAGGGATGGTCGTAGATCGACTCGCCGAGGCGGGAGTAGTCGCCGTAGCGGAGCACGTCGGGCACGAGCGTGCGGATCATCTGCGAGTGGCAGTTGTAGCAGCCCTCGCGGACGTAGATGTCGCGGCCGGCGAGCTCGAGCGGCGTATAGGGGACCTGGATACGATCCTCGACGTTCTGGGCACGCTGGACGAGGACGGTCGGGATGATCTGGATCATGCCGCCGGCGACGACGGCGAGGAAGGTCAGCACGGTGAAGGGGGCGGCGTTGAGCAGCAGGCGCTCATACCAGTCGGCCCAGCCCTTGGCCTTGGCCTCGAAGTGGAGCCAGGCGAGGATGATGCTGGCGATGGTGCCGAAGAGGCCGACGAGGCGGAGGACGTCGCCGCCGAACATCCAGGCGCAGGCGAAGACGGTGCCGAGGACGGAGAAGACGACGGGCGGGTTGACGAAGGTGCCGACCGCGCCGACGCGGGCGACCGGGGCGTCGTCGACGAGGACCTGGGCGGTGCCGTCCACGGTCTTGGCGCCGGAGAGCGTCTTGACGACGTTGTAGATCAGCAGAAACCAGCCGACGAGGTAGAGGCCGCCGCCGATGATGCGGAAGAACATCATCGGGCGGATGGTGTTGAGCGTGTCCAGGAAGTTCGGATACGCCAGGACGGAGCCGCCCTCGGTGGTGGCGTTGAGCATGAGGCCCTGGGTGATGCCCGAGGTCCACATCGCGGCGACGTAGAGGAGGATGCCGACGGTCCCGAGCCAGAAGTGGACGTTGGCGAGGGAGACGGAGTGCAGGGGCTTGTTCCAGAGGCGCGGGAGCAGCCAGTAGATCATGCCGGCGGCCATGAAGCCGTTCCAGCCGAGGGCGCCGGCGTGCACGTGGCCGATGATCCAGTCGGTGTAGTGGCCGAGGGCGTTGACCGACTTGATGGAGAGGAGGGGCCCCTCGAAGGTGGCCATGCCGTAGAAGGTGACGGCGGCGGCGAAGAACTTCAGGACGGGGTCGGTGCGCAGCTTGTGCCAGGCGCCGCGGAGGGTGAGGAGACCGTTGAGCATGCCGCCCCAGGACGGAGCCCAGAGCATGAGCGAGAAGGTCATGCCGAGGACCTGGAGCCAGTTGGGCAGCGCGGTGTTCAGCAGGTGGTGGGGGCCGGCCCAGATGTAGACGAAGACCAGGGACCAGAAATGGATGACCGAAAGGCGATAGCTGTAGACCGGACGTTCGGCCGCCTTCGGCACGAAGTAATACATGATGCCGAGGATCGGCGTGGTCAGGAAGAACGCCACGGCGTTGTGCCCATACCACCATTGGACGAGGCCGTCCTGCACGCCGGCGAAGATCGGATAGGAGTGCGTGAGCGAGGTCGGGATGCTCAGGTGGTTGACGATGTAGAGCATCGCCACGGTGATGATGGTCGCGATGTAGAACCAGATCGCGACGTAGAGGGCGCGCTCATGGCGCTTCGCGAGGGTCCAGAAGAAGTTGACCGCGAAGACCACCCAGATGCCGGCGACGGCGATGTTGATGGGCCAGATGAGCTCGGCGTATTCCTTGCCGCGGGTGAAGCCCAGCGGGAGCGTGATGGCCGCGGCGACGATGATCGCCTGCCAGCCCCAGAAGTGGAGCTGGGAGAGGAAGTCGCTCGCGAGGCGGGCCTTCACGAGGCGCTGCGTCGAGTAGTAGACGCCGGCGAACATCATGTTGCCGACGAAGGCGAAGATGACGGCGTTGGTGTGCAGCGGACGGAGCCGCCCGAAGGTGAGCCAAGGCAGGTCGAAGTTGGCGCGCCAGGCGTTGAGCTGGGAGGCGATGAAGACGCCGGCGAGCATGCCGACCGCGCCCCAGAGGACGGAGGCGAGCAGGAACTGCCGAACGACTTTGTCGTTGTATTGGATGGTGACGGTGCGGGCGGACATGGAGTGGTCGGGCTGGGGTTGAAAAATCTCAGTGGGCGGCGACGCGCGCGGCGGCCTTGGCGGCGGCGCGGTCCTTGCGGCGCTGGCAGGAGGAGCAGCACTTGCCGTCGCCGCGCTTGCTCGCGCAGGTGTCGTCGTCGACATGGGAATGCCCATGGTCGTGGCGCTCGGGGCCGCGCGCAGGCAGGGCGGACGCCGCGATCGCTTGCTCGGGCTCGAAGGGGATCAGGGAATCGCGATCGGCGCCGGCGCGTCGGGGGCGGGAAAACTCGCGGACAAAAAGCGCGATGAACGTGAGGGAAAGCACGAGGCTGAGGGCGAGCGTGAGGGGAATGACGTCCATGGGAGCGGCGGGAGGAATGCGTGAATAATTACCCCGCACCTTAGCGGAAGCGGCCTCCATGCTCTGCGCGGCGCTTGGCGGCACCCGCGCGTTTCTTGGCAAAGACGAAAAATGCGGGCAAAGGGCGCGCAGCCTCGGCCAAGGAAGGGCGCGCGGCGCAAGCGGCTGTCGGCTACCGTTGCGCCACATGAATCCCGGCGATCCGCGACCCCTGCTCGACCGTCATGCCGCCCGCGTCCTCACCCGGTGGCGCGAACGGCTGCGCGCCCTGCCCCCCTCCAGCGCGCTCGCGCACCCCGATCTGCTTGGCCCCCTGATGGCTCCGGCGCTCGCCCGCGTGCGCCAGGAAGCGGTGCAACCCGCCGGGGACGCAGCCGCCGCGACGGCCGCGAGCGCGACTTCGGAACCGGTTTCCTGCCGCTGCGGCCTCAATCCGCTCGTCGCCTTCTACCTCACCGGCGAGTGCGCGACGTTTGACGTGCTCTGGGGCCAGGCCGACGCCCTGCCCCACCTCGCCCCGCATGAGCGCGAACAGCTCTGCCGTTGCCTGAGCCAGGCGTGGAAGCGCGTGGCCACCGACGAGATATCGCTTTTTTGCAGCCTTTGCCAGCGTCGCACCGCGCTCGAGGCGCAGGACAAGGAACGCGCGGCGAACGCTCAAAACCGCGCCCAGGCTTCGGCACCATCGGCGGAACGCGCCTGCCGCGGGGCCGAGGCCGCGCTCAACGCAGCGGTTGCAGTCGCTTGTTCAAGCCCTCGCGAAAAGCCTTCGGCGACTGCCCGGCGATCCGGCGAAACACGCGGTTGAACTGCGAGAGCGACTGGAAGCCCGCCTCGAAGGCGGCCTCGCTCACGCGCTTGTGCGGGTTGATGAGGAGGTTCTTCACCTTCTCCACGCGCACGCGCGCCAGGTAGTTGGTGAAGGTCATGCCCGTGGCCTTCTTGAAGGTCTTGCAGAAGTAGAAGGCGCTCATGTTGACCGCCTTCGCGACCTCGTCGAGGGAGAGATCCTCGCCGTGGCGGCTGGCGATCAGGGCGCGGGCGCGGGCGATGGGCGGCGCCTCGCCGTGCTCGGACTGGATCGCGAGCTCCTCGCCGATGGAGGACAAATGCTGCGCGAAGATCGAGAGCAGGCGCAGGATCGACTCGTATTGGCGGCGATCAAGGACCCGGCCCTGGAACCAGCACTCCTCGAGGCGCTTCATGTCGACCTCGGTGCCGAAGGACAAAATCTGGCGGGCCACGCCGGTGAAGCGTTTCTTGTCGGGTTTCTCGAGGAAGACCTGGCCGGTCTGGAGGAAGGCGACGAGATCCTCGCCCACGCGCACCGGCACGGAGGAGTCGCAGAGGCCGGCGAAACACTTGAGCGTCTTGGGCTCCATCCGCGCCTCCTCCTCGACCTTGCGCTGCAATTGCAGGCAGGCGGCGCAGGTCTGGTTGGTCTTGGCCATGAGCGAGCAGAACGGGTTCTCGTTCGGGTCGCCGTGATGGGGAAGGTCGAAGGCTTCCAGCGGGCGCAGATTGATCGGCAGGCCCGTCGTGTCGCGAAAGGCTTGCTCGTAGTCCTTGAAGATGCGGCTCCGCTTGAGGCGGTCCACAAACTCGCGGCTGCGTTGGACGGAATCGGAGGAAGCTTCGCTCATCGCTTTTTGGTCTGAAAGAATCTGCATGAAATCGGTTCGAACGCGTTTCGCCGAGGAGAAAAACCACGCTGAAAAAGGCATTCGACAAGTGGACCGGGGCATTTTTCGTTCTACTGAAGTCATGTCCTCTTCCCAGAACGCCCACGACAACGTCATCGCTCCCTCGGAGCAAAAACACGTCACGCCCGTGACGATCGCCGTCGATCTCGTGCTCGTGGCGACTTTCTTCTACTTCATGTTCGGCTGGGTTAAATCCCACGTCCCCAGCACCGACCCGAAGTTCGTCACCTTCTTCGGCGCCCTCACCGCGATTTGCGTGACCGGCGTGTTCTGGATGGCGATCCAGATGTTCCGCGTGGTCGCCGCCGGCGAGAAGACGCTCAAGGCCGAGCGCTCCAAACACTAAGCCGTCGCGCTTCGCCCTCCCGCCGCGGTCCACGGATCGCGGCTTTTTCGTTTCCAAGCGTCCCCGCGCGCCTTTCCCTCCGCCTCAGTGAACGAGCCCGTTCCCCACTCCGCGGCCACGATCGCCAAAACCCGGCCCAGCGCCGCCGCCGAGGATTACCTCGAGCGCATCGCCGCGCTGATCAAGACCAAGGGCTACGCGCGCGTGGTCGACATCGCGGCCGAGCTGAAGATTTCCCAGGCGAGCGTCACCACCATGGTCCAGCGCCTGGACGCGGACGGGCTCGTGAAATACGAGAAATACCGCGGCATGGTCCTGACGGACGCCGGCGAGGCCGTGGCCGCGCGCATCGCCCATCGTCACGAGCTCCTCACCCAGCTGCTCCGTTTTTTCGCCCTGCCGGAGGACGTGATTTTCCGGGATGTCGAGGGCATGGAGCACCACATCAGCGGCGAAACGCTCGCCGCGTTGGAGCGCCTCACCCAACACCTCGAGGCGCACCCCGAGATCGTGGCCGAGCTGCGCCGCTAGGCGCCGCGAAAACGACGCGACCGCCGCCGGCTCAGCCGCGATCCAGGACGGCGCCGAGCGTGGCGCGCAGGGTGTCGACCGTGAAGGGCTTCGAAAGCGTCGCCTGGAAACCGAGTTTGACGTGGTTTAAAAACGCGGACCCGCCGTCGTCGCCGCTCATCAGCACCGCGGGCAAATCAGGATCCGCGTCGCGAAGGGCGCCGAGCGCGGCAAGGCCGCCCATCCCGTCTCGCACAGAAAGGTCGAGCAGCGCCACGGCGAAGGGCCGCCCCTCCCGGCGCGCCGCCCGGGCCCGCTCGACCGCCTCGGCTCCGTCCTGGGTCAGCTCCGGCGAATATCCCATCTGCGCGAGCGCCTGGTCCATCACGTCGAGCAACCACGGCTCGTCGTCCATCACCAACACCCTGGGGCCGGTGCGGGCCGGGGCGGACCCGTTTGCGGGCGCGACCGGCGCGGGCTCCGCGTCGCGCGCCGCCGGAAGGTAGCAGAACACCGAGGTGCCGCCGCCCGGCCTCGAATCGACCAGGATCTGCCCGCCATGCTGGCGAAGGATCGCGTGGCAGATGGTGAGCCCGAGCCCCATGCCCTTCTGAAAACCGCGCGGCTTGGTCGAGAAATACGGATCGAAGACCTTGCCGCGCGACTCCGGCGGGATGCCCGGCCCCCGGTCGGTCACCGCGAAGCACACCTGCTCGCCGGCCGCCCCCTCCCCCGCCTGCTCCGCGTCGAGCACGACGTTGCGCGCGCTCACGTTGATCACGCCGCCGCCCGGCATCGCTTCGCGGGCGTTGAGAACGACGTTGGCCAACACCTGCCGGATCTGCGCCTCCTCGATCTCCGCGGGCCAGAGATCGGGATCGATGTCGCATTCACCACGCACCGCGGAGCCGGCCAGGGTCGCGGCCAGGGTGTCGCGCAGCAAGGGCTTCAAATCCGCCACCCGCCTCGGAGCGCGCACACCGTGCGCGAAGGTCACCAGCTGGCGGGTCAGCCCCTGGGCCGTGCGCACCGTCTCCAGCGCCTGGCGCACGTGCGCGGCCTGCGCCTCGTTCACCGGGCCGACCAGTCGCAGCAGCTCCAGATTGAGCAGGAGATTCGCGAGCAGGTTGTTGAAATCATGGGCGACGCCCCCGGCGAGGATGCCGGTCGACTCCAGCTTGCCCAACACGAGCCGCTCCTCGTCCGACTGGCGGCGCTCCGTGATGTCCCGCGCGGCCGCGATCACGAGGCCGGCCTCGCTGTAGAGGGAGGATTGCCAGGCCAGCCACCGGTAGGAGCCGTCCTTGCACCGATAGCGGTTTTCCAAGCCCATCACCGGCACGCCCTCGGCCAGCCGCAGGCGCGCCTGCAGCGTGCGCTCGCGATCATCCGGATGCATGAACTCCGCCACCGGCCGGGACAGCAGCTCCGTCTCCGACCAGCCCAGCACGCGGGTCCAGGAGGGATTCACCCTCTTGAAAAAACCGTCCAGCCCCGCGATACAGAGCAGGTCGAGCGACAACACAAAGAAACGGTCCAGGTCGGCTCCGCCTTGCGACGAAGCCCCCGGGATGGCGGGGGACGAGGGGGAAAACGCGGACATCGACGAAGGCTCGGCGGACAAAATCGACGGGGAACGGCGTCACAAAATTTCCCCCGGGAAAAACGGCAATCGTTAACCCCGTTTTGAGCGCCCGAAGACGGCGTCCGCCACACGGGCCTCTCTTGCGAGGCTGGAAAAAGCGAGCAAGCTGACGGCCATGAAAGCCCTCGGGGCCTCGATTCCCGACGACGCCGTTCTGCTCGTCACCGGCGCGAGCACAGGGCTCGGCCTCGCGCTCGCCCGCCGGCTCATCGCGGAAACGGACCACCGGCTCGTCCTCACCGCGCGAAGCGGATCCCTGCCCCGCTTCGCCGCGGCCGGCGTCCGGGACGGGCCGAGGATCCGCATCCTGCCGCTCGACGTGGCCGATCCGGCAAGCCGCGCCGCCGCGCTCGCCGCGGTAGAGGCCGAGTGGGGCGGCGTGGAGATTCTCGTCAACAACGCCGGCATCGCGACGCGCGCCGTCGCCGAGCACATCGCCGATTCCGACATGCGCCAGATCCTCGCGGTGAATTTCCTCGGGCCGCTCGAGCTCATCCGGCGCGTGCTGCCCGGCATGCGCGAACGGCGCCGCGGCCGGATCATCACCGTGTCCAGCGTGGGCGGCATGATGGCGATGCCCACGATGGCCGCCTACAGCGCGTCGAAATTCGCCATCGAGGGCGCCTGCGAATCGCTTTGGTATGAAGTGAGGCCGTGGGGGATCGGCGTGTCGCTCGTGGAACCCGGCTTCATCAACTCCGATTCGTTCACCCACACGATCCACACCCGGCGCAGCGCCCGCGCGGTGGGCGACGACGACGACCCGTATCACGCGCACTACGCGGCGATGGCGGGCATGATCGGACGCCTCATGCGTGGCACCTGGGCGACCCCGGAACACGTCGCGTCCGTCATCATCCGAACGATTCGCGCCAAGGATCCCCGGCTGCGCGTGCGCGCCACGCCGGACGCGCTCGTTTTCGATTATCTGCGGCGCTGGCTGCCGCGGCGTCTCTACCACCGCGTGCTCTACGCCTGCCTGCCCGATATCCGGCGCTGGGGGGCGGCGACGCCCCGGGACGCGAGCCGCCCGGCAAAGCCCTAGCGCTTTTCAATCATACCCCTAGTTTCCTGTAATCGAAGTAAGCTCAATAAATACGGTCGGAGGATCGCCGCAAAAAACACAAAAGACGCAAAGAAGACGCTGCGACCCGGTATCCATGGCCTGGTTTTTCGACTTCTGCGCTTTTTGGCGGCCAATGTATTCAAAAAGGAACTTCAATGACGGGACACTAGCACTGTTTGGCCATCGCCTGAGGCCATTGGCCGCCCATCAAGAGAGGGCCCGCCGTCCACGGTCGAAAAAACGCCCGGGACGTGGAGCCTCGCCGCGGGACACGCGCACGCGGGCAGGGCGGCATCCGACTTCGGCCATGCCGCGCCCGATCACCCGGCCTCAGTCTTTCTTTTGCACGCGAAACTCGCGGTGCCCGGACTTCTGGAGATTGCCGAGCTTGGCGAGGATCGTGGCGGCCTCGTCGTTTTTGCCCGCCTCGAGCGCGGCCTTCAGTTTGTCCACCTCGGCGATGAACTCCTTCATCTTCGCCTGGTAGGCGGCGACGAACTTTTCGCGATCCGCCTCGGGCACCTTCGCGGCCTTGGCCGGGACAAGGGCGACGGATTCCTCGGAGGCCTTGCGAAGCTTGGCGACCAGCTCGAGCGAAGACGCGTTGGCCGAGGCGTCGGCGATCTGGCGGCGGAGCTTTCGGAAGGCGCCGTTCATGTCCTCCATCTTCTGGTCGAGCTCCGTCTCCTCCTTGGCCGAGGCGGCCGGCGCGGGACCCGGCGCGGGCTGGGCGCGGACGGGGACGGTGAAGGAGGCGAGGACGAGCGTGGCGAGCAGGAGGGAGGTGCGCATGGAAGGGAAAGCGGTTGAGACGACGGACGAAGCGGGCGGGTTTCCGAACGGCCCGTGAGCGAGAAAAGGAACCTGCATCGCGCGCCCGGGTTCGCAAGCGCCCGCGGAGGCTACTCGTAGCGCAGCGCGTCGATGGGATCGAGCTTGGCCGCCTGGATCGCGGGATAGATGCCCGCCATGACGCCGGCGGTGACGCTGAACGCGAAACCCACGACGAAGGCGGAGGGCGCGAGCAAGGGCCCGTTGCCGGGCGGAAGCACCGCGCCGAGGATCTTGATGAGACCGACCGCCACCCCGACCCCGGCCATGCCGCCGACCAGGCTCAGCGTGACGGCCTCGGCGACGAACTGGCTGAAGATATTGAGCGGCGTGGCCCCGACCGCCTTGCGGATGCCGATCTCGCGCACGCGCTCGTTGATCGACGCCAGCATCAGGTTCATGATGCCGATGCCGCTCACGAGCAGCGACACGCCGGCGATCGCGCTGCCGCCGACGACGAAGCTGGCCTTCGTGCTGGCGAAGCTGGCGAGCTGCTCCTCATTGGTCTTCACCTCGAAGTCCACGATGCCGCGGTGCCCCTGGGCGAGCACGTTGGCGGCGGAGTCGAGGGTGTCGCGAAGACGGGTGACGTCGGGAGCCTTGAAGTTCAGCGACGAAAGGCGATCCGAGCGCTGCACCTTGGCCGCCATGGTCGTGATCGGGATGAACGCGATGTCGTTCTTCCAGTAGAGCGTGTTGAACTCGCCCCAGAAGCGCTCGTAGTTCTTGAGCACGCCGATGACGCGAAAAGGCTGACCGTTGAAGTCGACGAAGCCGCCGATCGGATCCTCGCCGGGCTTGAACAACTCCTTCTTCACGGAGTTGCCGATGATGATGACGTTGGCGTGGTCGTGAAAATCGAGGTCGGAAAAGAGGCGCCCCGACGCGAGTTCGTAGCGGTTGATGTCGAAGACGGCGTTGGTCACGCCCTGCACCCGACCGCCGCGCCGTCCCTCGTAGGATCGTCCGGCCCGGGTGAGGCGCGTGCGCATGGACTCGATCTCGGGCGAGATCACGGTGAGGCCGGGCACCATCGCGCGCAGGGCACGGGCGTCGGACAGGGTGAAACCACGCGACACCAGGGCCAGCGGCGCCTGCCGCTCGCTGGGCGAGCGCGGGGAGCCGGTGATCTTCTCCAGACCGCCCTGCTCCTGGAGCGAGACCTCCCAACTCTTGAAAAAGCCCTCCATGAACCCGGTGGTGAGCACCATCGAGGCGACGCCGAGCATGACGCAGCAGATCGTGAGCAGAGAACGAAGCTTGTGCCCCCAGATCTCGCCTAGGCCGTTGATGACGCCGGAAAGCAGACGCTTCATGAGACGCCTCCTTCCTTCACGCGGCCGTCGAGCACGTGGAGCTGCCGGCGGAAGTGCGAGGCGATCTCGGGCGAGTGCGTCACCACGATGATCGTGCGGCCGAGACGGTTGAGCTCCTTGAACAGGTCGAGGATCGCGGCGGCGGTCTTGGTGTCGAGATTGCCGGTCGGCTCGTCGGCGAGGAGGATGCGCGGCTCGTTGACCAAGGCGCGGGCGATGGCCACGCGCTGACGCTGGCCGCCGGAGAGCTCGCCGGGACGGTGGTGGGCGCGATGGGTCATGTCGACCAGCGCGAGGGCGCGGTCGACGCGCGCCTCGGCGTCCGCCGGAGGAGAGCCGTGGTAGGAAAGCGGCAGCGCCACGTTCGCGCGCACGGTGAGCCGCGGAAGGAGGTTGAAGGCCTGGAACACGAAGCCGATCTTCTCCGCACGGATCCGCGCGCGCTGGCGCTCGTTGATCGCGGCGACGGGCCGGCCCTCGAAGAGGATCTCGCCCGAGCTGGGCGAATCGAGAAAGCCGAGCAGGTGCATGAGCGTCGACTTGCCCGAGCCGGAGGGCCCGAGGATGGCGACGGCCTCGCCCTCGCGGAGCGTGAAGGAGGCGTCGACGAGCGCGTCGACCACGGTGTCGCCCATCGGGTAGCGTTTGCCGACGCGGTCGAGACTGAGAACTTCGGGGGAAGCGGTCATTTGTTAACCACGAAATACACGAAAGGCACGAAAAGGGGGGACGAGGGAGCGGACGAGCCGGGTTGGAGTTTCGTGTATTTCGTGCCTTTCGTGGTTCCTCACTTGTCCTGGCCGAACTTCACGCCCGGGGGACGCTGCTTGGAGACCTCGGCGGTCTCGGCGAGGCCGGACTTGATCTCGACATACTGGCTGTCGCGCACGCCGATCTCGACCTTGGTCTTTTCCGGGGCCGTCTTGTCGCCCGCGCCGCGCACGAAGACGAACCAGTCGCCGGTCTCGTTGTCGTTGAACACCACATCGTGCTCGACGGAGAACGCGTCCTTCACCGTGGCGGTGACGATGTGCACGCGCGCGGTCATGCCGGGGCGCACGCGGGGATGCGATTGCTCGATCTCGATCTGCAAGGGGAAGTCGCGCGATGTGGAGCCGCCGCCTCCGCCCGCGCCCGAGGCGGCGGAGGCGGATCCGCCCGCGGATTTGCCGGCGGCGGGGGCGATGAAGGTGATTTTGCCCGCGGCCTTCGCCTCGGGGACCGACTCGAAGGTGATCTCGACCGGCATGCCGAGCTCGAGCACGGCGACGTCGATCTCGTTGATCGCGGCCTCCACGCGCAGGCGCGAGAGGTCGGCGAGCTCGAGCAGGGTGGCGCCCTCGCGGCCGGAATCGGCGCCGGTGACGATCATGCCCGGCCGGGCGGCGAGACTCAGCACGCGGCCGGCGTAGGGGGCGGTGATGACGCTCTTGGAAAGGGAGGTCTCCAGCAGGCGGACGCGAGCCTCCTGGGAGGAGGTGTCGTTCTGGGCGAGACGGAAGGCGATCTCGGCCTCCTTGCGCTCCTTCTCGGTGACGAGCGCGCGCTCGGCGAGGGATTGCAGGCGTTTGTATTCCAGCTCGGCGCGCTCGGCGCGGAGCCGGGCCCCGGTGACGCCGAGGCGGGCCTCGTCGAGCTGCACCTGGAGGCTGCTTTGGTCGAGCTCGACGAGCGGCTGGGACGCGGCGACCTCGTCGCCGGCCTGCACGAGGACGCGGGCGATGCGACCGCTCACCTCGGAGCGGATCTCGGTGGACAGCACCGGCGTGATGGTGCCGTTGACCACCACGGTCTGCTTCAGCTCGCGACGGGCGGGCTTGGCGTAGGTGTAGGCGACCGGCTTGGCGTCGGAGGCCGTCCGGGCGCGGACGACCCAGGCGATACAAAGCGTGAGCAGCCCGAGGGCGGCGACGATCCAAAGCAGGCGTTTCATGGGGCGGAAACGGGGAGCAATGCACCCCACGGGCCGCCCCGCAAGAAATCAACCCGCGAGATGGTGGTTAACAGAATCCAAGAGCGCCTCCCAAGAGGCGTCGATGATGTTGTCGCTCACGCCGACCGTTCCCCAGACGCGGTTGCCGGCGCCGCTCTCGATGAGCACGCGGGTGCGGGCGTTGGCGCCGTTGCGGCCGTCGAGGATGCGGACCTTGTAGTCGCGCAGCTCCATGTCGCGGATCTGCGGATACGCGGGTTCGAGGGCGAGGCGGAGGGCCTTGTCGAGCGCGCCGACGGGGCCGCTGCACTCGGCGACGGTGTGACGGGGTTCGCCGTTGACCGTGAGCTTCACGGTGGCCTCGGCGACGAGGCGGCCGTTCGGCCCGCGCTCGACGATCACACGGTAGCTCTCGACCTCGAAGAAACCCTTCACCTTGCCCAGCGTGCGGGCGATGAGGAGGGCGAGGGAGGCGTCGGCCGCCTCGAACTCGTAGCCGCGGAATTCGAGGTCCTTGAGCTGCTCGATGAGCGACTTCATCTCGGGCGCCTTTTCGTCGAGCTCGAAGCCGAGCTCCTTGGCCTTCATCGCGACCGAGCTGCGGCCGGCCATGTCGGAGACGAGCACGCGGGTGCGGTTGCCGACGAGGGCGGGGTCGATGTGCTCGTAGGAGGATTTGACCTTCTGCGCGGCGTTGGCGTGCAGGCCGCCCTTGTGGGCGAAGGCGGAGGCGCCGACGTAGGGGGCCTTGGTGTCGGGCTTGAGGTTGGCGAGCTCGTCGAAGGTGAGGGAAAGCTCGCGCAGGCCGCCGAGGTTTTCGGCGCAGCGGGCGGTCTTGCCCATCTTGAGGAAGAGGCTGGGCAGGATGGTGAACAGGTTGGCGTTTCCGGTGCGCTCGCCGTAGCCGTTGGCCGTCCCCTGCACGAGCGTGGCGCCGGCGGCGACGCCGGCGAGCGAGAGGGCGACGCCGAGGCCGGAGTCGTTGTGGGTGTGCACGCCGACCTTCTCGGGGCCGAACTCGGCCACGACCTTGGCGACGATGGCCTTGAAGTCGTCGACGAGCGTGCCGCCGTTGGTGTCGCAAAGGGTGAGGTTGCCCGCCCCGCCCTTGATCGCGGCGCGGAGGGTCTGGAGCGCGTAGTCGGGGTCGGCCTTGAAGCCGTCGAAGAAGTGCTCGGCGTCGTAGACGACCTCGCGGCCCTGCGAGGTGACGTAGCGGATGGAGTCCTCGATCATGGCGAGGTTCTCCTCGAGCGTGGTGCGCAGGATCTCGGTGACGTGGAGCGTCCAGGTCTTGCCGACGAGGGTGAGCACGGGCGTCTCGGCCTCGAGCAGGGTCTTGAGTTGCGAGTCCTCCTCCGCGCGGATGCCGGCGCGGCGGGTGGAGCCGAAGGCGGCGAGCTTGGCGTGCTTGAACTTCAGCTTCTTGGCCTCGGCGAAAAACGTGATGTCGCGGGGATTCGAGCCGGGGAAGCCGCCCTCGATGTAGTCGACCCCGAAGGCGTCGAGCTTCTGCGCGATGAGGAGTTTGTCCGTCACGGAGAAGCTGATGCCCTCGCCCTGCGTGCCATCGCGGAGGGTGGTGTCGTAGATCTTAACGGCGGTGCTCATGATGTGGGGAGGTGAAGGGACGGACGGACGAACGGATTGCGGAAAGGGGGACGGTGAAGAGGAAGCGGACGGGTTAAAACGAAAAACCCCGGGCGTTTCGGCCCGGGGTCTTCGGAAAATCGGAGGCGTGTGATTTGCGTTTACGCCAAGATTCCCGGCCCGGGCGGGCGGGTGATAATAATGGCGGAAATAATAATGGCGCGGCTCACGACCAGCAGGCGATAAATCGGTTTCCCTGTTTGTCGAGGTCAATTCCGCCGGGCGCCTGCTTGCTTTGTGCTAAATGCGCCCGGTTTCCTGCTACTAACTGTAAACTGATCTTTGCCTTCAAAGCTCGCTTGTTAGACACCACAAAACCCCGCGACGCCCCGCGCGTCTCCCCCCTTCCCCGCACCCTTTCCCTATGCACGCACCCACCCCGTCCTCCGATACCTCCGAGCAAACTCAATCCCGCGACACGCAAGGCAGGAAAATCTGGACGGTGGGCACGCTGACCTACGTCGGCGCCGGACTGGCCGTCCTCTTCTTCTGGCTGCTCTGGGGCGACTTCGCCTGGAACATGAAGGAGCGCGCGATCCAGCCGATGTCGCAGATGCTCTTCCGTGAATTCGGGGCGAGCAACGTGCTCCTCGGCATCATGGTCACCTCCCTGCCCGCGGCGCTCGGCATGCTGCTGGGACCCATCGTCAGCGTGCGCTCGGACAACTACCGCGGACGCTGGGGCCGCCGCATTCCCTTCCTTTTCGGCCTCACCCCGATCGCGGCGGTCGTCATGGCCGCGATGGGCTACACCCCCGAGATCGCCGACGCCTTCTCGGCCCTCCTCGGGACCGCCTCGCCTTCGCCCATCGCCTGCCGGCTCATCGTCTTCAGCTGCCTTTGGACGATCTTCGAGATCTTCACCGTGATGGCCAACGTCGTCTTCACGAGCCTGATCAACGACGTCGTGCCGCAGGCCGTCATCGGCCGCTTCTTCGCCCTGTTCCGCATCGTCAGCCTCGGCGCCGGCATCATCTTCAACAGCTTCATCATCAGCCACGCGGAGGAGCACTACCGCATCATCTTCCTCGCGCTCGGCGCGCTCTACGGCCTCGGCTTCACCCTGATGTGCTTCATGGTCAAGGAGGGCGACTATCCGCCCCCGGCCCCCCGCCAGGAAGGCGCCCTCGCCGGCCGCTTCAGCGAACCGGTCAAAGCCTACGTCCGCGAGTGCGCATCGCATCGCTTCTACCTCTGGATTTTCGTCGCGAACATGTTCGGCTGGTCCGCCTTTCTGCCCATCAACTCCTTCGACGTGCCCTATGTGAAAAGCATCGGCATGAGCATGGAGCGCTTCGGCGACCTTCGCTCGATCACCTACGCCATCTCCATCGGCCTGGCCCTCGCCATCGGCTGGATGGCGGACAAGTTCCACCCCATCCGCCTCGGTCTCTTCTCCCTCGCCGCCTACGCCGCGATCTCCCTCTGGGCCGGTCTGGTCGCCCATGACGTGACCAGCTTCTCCATCGCCTACGTCGCGCACGGCGTGCTCTCCGGCGTTTTCTTCACCGGCACCGCCTCGCTCTTCCCCCGCCTCTTCCCCCGCGTGAAATTCGCGCAGTTCGCCTCCGCCGCGCTGATCTTCCAGGCGATCGGATTCCTCGGCGTCCCGCCCCTCACCGGCAAGATCCTCGACCTCACCGGCCAGTCCTACCACTACACCTTCGTGATCGGCGGCTGCGTCGCCGCCGCCGGCTGCGCCGCCTTCGTCTACGTTTACCGGCAGTTCTCCGCGCTGGGCGGCATCAAGAGCTACAACCCGCCCAGCTAAGCGGCGATTCGCCTTCGGGGCCCGCGCAACCTTGCCGCGACCCCGCCGAAGCCCCCGCTTCACGCTTTACCGGCCCCGGCACGGCGGGCACAACGCCCCACCGTGCCCGCCCAAGCCCAAGCCACCCCCCTCGTCCCTCACGCCGAGATCGGCCGAGCCCTCGACCGGATCGCCGCCGAAATCGCCGCGCGCCATCCCGCCGACCCCGCCCGACGCCTCGTCGTCCTCGGCATCGCCAACGGCGGCGTCCACGTCGTCACGCGCCTCCAGCTGCTGCTGCGCAAGCACTACCCGGAAAAAGCCCGCCCGCGCACCGGCATCATCGACATCTCCTTCCACCGCGACGACATCGGCCGCCACCCGATCCCGAAGGAGTTCACCCCCACGGTCATCCCGATCGACGTCACGGGCGCCGACGTCATCCTCGTGGACGACGTCCTTCAATCCGGCCGCACCGTGAAAGCCGCCCTCGACGAACTCTTCGACCACGGCCGCCCCGCCAAGGTCGAGCTCGCCGTCCTCGTCGACCGCGGCGGCCGCACCCTGCCCTTCGCCGCCGACTACATCGGCCTGACCGTCGAGGCTTCGCCGGAGGAAAAAGTCACCGTCGTCCTCCACGCCACCGACCCGCGCCACGACGCCGTCACCGTCGCCCGCCCCGCCGGCAAATAACCCGCGCGAAAACGCCCCCTTTCCCCCCTTCTCCATGTCCTGGAACCGCCGCCACCTCCTCACGCTCGAGGAACTCTCCCTCGCCGAGATCGAGCAGATCCACACCGTCGCCACCGCCTTCAAGAAGGTGCTCAACCGCTCGGTGAAGAAGATCCCCGCCCTCCGCGGGAAAACCATCGTCAACCTCTTCCTCGAGCCCAGCACGCGCACGCGCATGGCCTTCGACATGGCCGCCAAGCGCCTCAGCGCCGACGTGATCTCCTTCGACGCCGCCAGCTCCTCCACCACCAAGGGCGAGACCCTCCGCGACACCGCCGAAAACATCGCCGCCCTCGGCGCCGACATGATCGTCATCCGGCACAACTGCGCCGGCTCGCCCCTCTACCTCTCGAAGATCCTCGGCATCCCCGTCATCAACGCCGGCGACGGCTCCCACGAGCACCCCACCCAGGGCCTCCTCGACACCTTCACCATGCGAGAGCGCATCGGCGACCTGAAGGGCCGCCGCGTCACCATCCTCGGCGACATCCTCTTCAGCCGCGTCGCCCGCTCGAACATCCACGCCCTGGTCAAATTCGGCGCCAAGGTCACCCTCTGCGGCCCCTCGACGCTCGTCCCGCACAGCCTCGAAAGCCTCGGCGTCAACGTCTCGCACGACCTCCGCTCCGCCCTCGCCGACGCCGAGGTCGTCATGCTTCTCCGGATACAGCACGAGCGCCAGACCGCGACCATGTTCCCCAGCCTCGGCGAATACACCTCGATGTTCGGCCTCAACCAGACCCGCGCCGGCTGGCTCCACCCGAAGGCCATCATCATGCACCCCGGCCCGATCAACCGCGGCGTCGAGATCGACAGCGCCCTCGCCGACGGCGAGCGCAGCGTGATCCTCGACCAGGTCGCCAACGGCATCGCCGTCCGCATGGCCTGCCTCTACCTCTGCGCCGGCGGCGCCCCCGAGTCCGTCGTGCCCGTCGACTGACCAATACCGGCTTGGCCACAAAAGGCACAGAAGACGCAAAAAGTCTCATGACCGAACAAGACGCCCGACAACTCGCCGACATCGTCCGCCAGACCGCCTTCGACGCCCACCGTTTCCTCCGCCACGGACACAACGAAAAGGTATACGAAAACGCCCTCCGCAACCGCCTTCGAAAACTTGGTCAAAAGGTCGACCAGCAGATCGCCATCAACGTCCACGACGAGGACGGCAGCCTCCTCGGCGAGTTCTTCGCCGACCTCGTCGTAAACGACGATCTCATCATCGAACTCAAAGCCTGCCGCGCCCTCCACGACGACCACACCGCCCAAGTCCTCGGCTACCTCCGCGCCTCCCGCCGAGAACACGCCATGCTGATCAACTTCGGCGCCCCCAAGATCGAAGTCCGCAAATTCATCTTTCGAAACCAAGACTAACCGCACAACTCCCCACGCCACGCGCACCGGCCGTCTCCGTTTTTCTGCGCCTTCTGCGCCTTTTGTGGCAAACCCTCCGAATCCGTCTCCGATGCCTCTCCTCCACATCACCAACGCCCGCGTCATCGATCCCGCCGCCAAGCGCGACGCCGCCGGCGACGTCTTCATCCGCGACGGCGTCTTCGTCGCCCGTCCCTCCGCCGCCGACCTGAAGAAGGCCAAGAAAATCGACGCCGCCGGCCTCGTCGCCGCCCCCGGTCTCATCGACGTCCACGTCCATCTCCGCGAACCCGGCCAGACCCACAAGGAGACCATCGAGACCGGCACCCGCGCCGCCGCCGCCGGCGGTTTCACCACCGTCGTGTGCATGCCCAACACCGCGCCCGTCGCGGACAGCGCCGGCACCATCCAGCTCATCAAGGACTCCGCCGCCCGCTCCGCCGCCGTCCACGTCTACCCCACCGGCTGCATCACCGTCGGCATGAAGGGCCAGGCCCTCGCCCCCATCGGCTCCCTCAAGCGCGCCGGCGTCATCGCCATCACCGACGACGGCGACTGCGTGCAAAGCAACGAGCTCATGCGCCGCGCCTGCGAATACGCGAAGATGTTCAACCTCCCCATCATGGACCACTGCCAGGACCACTCCATGACCGTCGGCGCCGTCATGAACGAGGGGAAGATGTCCGTGAAACTCGGCCTCAAGGGCTGGCCCAACGCCGCCGAGGACCTCATCGTCGCGCGCAACTGCATCCTCTCCGAATACACCGGCGCGCACATCCACATGCAGCACGTCTCCTCGCGCGCCTCGGTCGACATCCTCCGCCGCGCCAAGGCCCGCGGCGTCAAGGTCAGCGGCGAGGCCACCCCGCACCACATCGCCCTCACCGACGACGCCCTCGCGACCTACGACACCCACTTCAAGATGAACCCGCCCCTCCGCACCGAGGAGGACCGCGTCGCCATCATCGCCGGCCTGAAGGACGGCACGCTCGACATCCTCGCCACCGACCACGCCCCGCACACGCCCGACGAGAAGGACCGCGAGTTCGACCTCGCGCCCAACGGCATCCTCGGCTTCGAGACCGCCCTCGCCGTCACGCTCGATATCCTGGTCCGCAAAAACAAATTCAAGCTGGCCACCGTCGTCGACCTCTGGACCCGCAAGCCCGCCGAGCTCCTCGGCCTCCCCGCCGGCACGCTCGCCGAGGGCGCGCCCGCCGACCTCGTTCTCTTCGACCCCGAAGCCGAGTGGCTCTACGACGCGAAGAAAGGTTTCTCCAAGTCCGCCAACTCCCCCTGGAGCGGCCAAAAGCTCCGCGGCCAGGTCAAGGCCACCTACGTCTCCGGCCGCCTCGTCTTCGACGGCCAGAAGATCATCCAAAAGTAGGCGCCCCGCGCCCGTCTGGTAGCGGAACGACGGAGTCGCTTCGCGAGCCTCGCCCGCGTTCCATCCCGTCCCATCCGCGCGCCCCTTCCCGCCCCGCCCTCCCCGGCGGGGCTTTTCTTTTTCTCCCCGCGCCCCTCCCGGCGCATCCGTTCTTCTTTGCGCCTTTTGCGCTTTTTTGCGGCCCTGCTTCCGTGCTCGCGCGCATGCCCGTCTTTCCCGACGCCCCCGCCCACGTCCCCGTCCTCGCCGAGATCGATCCCGACGTGGTGACGACCAGCCTGTGGTCGCACCTGCTCACCGTCGGCGGCGTGCTCCTCGCGCTCTTCGCCCTCGCCCGCCTCCTCGGCGAGCGACGCCAGCCGGGCAACACCCTCGCCTGGCTCATGGGCATCATCCTCGTGCCCTACGTCGGCGTGCCGCTCTACCTGCTCTTCGGCGGCCGCAAGATCCGCCGTCTCGCCGCGCGCAAACGCCGCATCCGTCTCCCCGTGCCGCCCGAGGCCCGCGCCACCGAGACCACGCTCGCGCATCCCGTCGCCCACGCCATCTCCACCAACGGCGCGGCCGAACCCGTCGGCGGCAACACCGTCCGCCTGCTCCGCGACGGCGAGGACGCCTTCGACGAACTCGAACGCCGCATCCTCGCCGCGCGTCACACGATCCACATCGCCACCTTCATCCTCGGCCGCGACGCCACCGGCCGGCGCGTCGTCCAGCTCCTCGCCCGCCGCGCCCGCGAAGGAGTCAAAGTGCGCCTGCAACTCGACGCCTTGGGCTGCTTTTTCTCCAGCGGCCGCTTCGTGGAACCCGTCCGCCGCGCCGGGGGCGAGGTCGCGACTTTCCTTCCCGTCATCCCCCTCTCCGGCCGCGGTTCGGCCAACCTTCGCAACCACCGCAAAATCGCCGTGTTCGACCGCGAGGTCGCCCTCGTCGGCGGCCACAACCTCGCCCGCGAATACCTCGGCCCCCAGCCGTGGCGCAAACGCTGGACCGATCTCGGCGTCGTGCTCGAGGGCCCCGCCGCCGCCCAGTTGGACGATGTTTTTCTCGCCGACTGGACCTTCGCCACCGGCCGCCCCGTCGAAGCGCTCGCGTCCGCCGCCCCCCCCGCGTCCACCGTTTCGCCGGCATCGCCTCCGCCCCCCTCGCCCGCCGCCTCCTCCGAGCTTCAAGTCGTCGCCAGCGGCCCCGACGTCGGCGGCGACCCGCTCTACGAGGGCATCCTTTCAATGGTTCAGGAGGCTAAGCGCAGCGTCTGGATCGTCACGCCCTACTTCATCCCCGACGAGGTCCTGCTCCGTTCACTCGTCGTCAAAGCCCGCGCCGGCCGCGATGTGACCCTGATCCTGCCCGCACGCTCAAACCACCCGGTCACCGATCTCGCGCGCCGCTCCTTCCTTCGCCAGCTCGTTCGCGCCGGCGCCCGCGTCCTCGCCTATCAGCCGCGCATGCTCCACGCCAAAACCGTCATCATCGACGACAGCCTCGCCCTCGTCGGCTCGGCCAACGTCGACATGCGCAGCCTCTTCGTGAATTTCGAGATCGGCGTGATCCTGCACACGCCGGCCGACGTCCACGCCCTCCGCGCCTGGGCCGGCGAGCTCACCCGCCACTGCCAGCCGCTTACGCTCGCCGACCTCAAACGCCGGCGCTTCCCCGCCAACCTCTTGGAAGACCTCAGCCGACTCCTCACCCCGCTGCTTTGATACCCCCGGACCTACGCTTAGCGCATTTACTAATGGCCGCGCATAGCTCATATTATCGCCTGCTTCCCGGCAAAAAACGCACCTCCGCCACCCATGAAAAAGATCCTCGCCCTCGCCTGCCTCCTCGCCCCCTTGGCCGCCCAAGCCGAACCGCTCCCCGGCGCCAGGTCCAACGTCACCCTCAAACTCACCGTCCACGACTCGGAATTCGTCTCCGAAACCGCCTCCGGTTATTCGTCCAAGCTGGTAGCCTACAGCTACGGCAACAAGGAGCTCCTCACCGATCTCCTCAACGAGGGCCTCCTCGGCGAAGGGGAGAAGCTCTCCGGATGGAAACTGGTGGTCGTGGATCGCACGCCTCTCGCCGACGTGGACAACAACACGCTCGTGTTCTACGCGGTCAAAGACGGCAGGACTCCCGTGCAGATCCCCGCCTCGCGCTTCGGCCTACAGACCGACTCCGACGTCGGCGTGGACGCCGAAAAGGTCACCTTCGCCAACGACCAGCTTGCCACCCGCAAGACCAGCTTCAAGGCGCTTGTCGGCCTCTCCGGCCGCCGCACCCTGGCGACCGATGCCGAAAGCTACGACGAAAGCTTCGAGCTCTCCGGACTCGCCTCCGGCAGCGACTCCCGCGTCACCCGCTCCATCACGGTGAACAAGGTGTCCTACCCCTTCACCTTTACTCTCCTGGGCGCGGTCACCGTGAAACCCGTCCTCGGATCCCTCACCGACCACCTCGCCGACAACACCCAGACGCCCGTCGAAGGCAGCATCACCTTCTCCGCCTTCACGCCGCTCGACATCACCGATTACCCCTATCAGGACGCCTCGGTCGAATAAGGCCCGCCGTTCCCGTTTCGTCCGTTCGCGCCGCGTCCCCTCGGGGCCGCGGCGCTTTTGTTTTCGCAAAACCCCTCCCGCGCTCGCCCCTCGCCGCCGAGCAGGCAGCGTTTCCCCGTCCACCTCGCCTTTGTCCGCACCGTCGCCAGACCACAGGCCCGACCCTCCTCCGGCCCTCCGCCCGCCGCCCCCGCATGGCCGTGGCACCGGCCTGCGCCCGCCCAATCGCTTCGCCCGGATCCACCTCGCGCCCGATCCTGACGCGGTGGCGAACCTCGGCCCCGACCACGATCCCGCCGACGCGCCCGACCCGCGCACGCAGTTCTTCGACGACGCCTCCGAGTCGATCCTCTCGCGCAACGACAGCCCCGACGTCCCCTTCACCCACGGCCTCAACCCCTACCGCGGCTGCGAACACGGTTGCGCCTACTGCTACGCCCGCGCCTACCACGACTACCTCGGCTGGGACGGCGGTCTCGATTTCGAGACCAAGATCCTCGTCAAGCGCCGCGCCCCCGAGCTCCTCCGCCGCGAACTTTCCTCGCCCCGTTGGCGTCCCGAGCCCGTCGCGCTCAGCGGCGCCACCGACTGCTACCAACCCGCCGAACGGCGCTTCCGCCTCACCCGCGCCTGCATCGAGGTCTTCGCCGAGTTTCGCAATCCCGTCGGTCTCATCACCAAAAACGCGCTGATCACGCGTGACCTCGATCTCCTCGCCGAGCTCGCCCGCTGGCGCTGCGCGTCCGTCTGCCTCACCCTCACCACGCTCGATTCCGAGCTCGCCGGCGCGCTCGAACCACGAGCCGCCCGCCCCGCGCACCGCCTCCGCGCCATCCGCGCCCTCGCCGAGGCCGGCGTGCCCGTCGGCGTCATGATCGCGCCCGTCATCCCCGGCCTCACCGACCACGAGATCCCCGCCATCCTCGCCGCCGCCGCCGAGGCCGGCGCGACCTTCGCGGGCAAGATCCTCCTCCGCCTCCCGCACGCCGTGAAGGACGTCTTCCTCGACTGGCTCGACGTCCACGCGCCGGGCAAAAAAGCCCGCGTCGTCGACCGCATCCGCGAGATCCGCGGCGGCGAGCTCAACGTCGCCGACTGGGGCAAACGCTTCCGCGGCGAGGGCGTTTTCGCCGAGCAGATCCACGACCTCTTCCACCTCTCCGCCCGCCGCGCCGGCCTCGGCAATCCGGCTCCCGAACTAAGCGCCGCGCATTTCCGCCGCCCCGGCGGCGTGCAGCTCGACCTGTTCGGCTGACAACCGCTCGCGAGTTGCCCCCGCGGACCAAGCGCGCTTCTTCCCGGTCATCCGACTATCGCCATGAACCACCACTACCTTTTTCCGCAAAAATTCCGCTCTCTCTACGACCACGCCGTCATGCTCCACGGCCAGGGCCGCCGCGGGGCGGAGACGTTCTTCGACGCCGGCCAGAGCGCCTGGCTGGCCGCCAACGGCCTCTCCGCCCAGGACCTTTACGACTACGCCGAGGATCACGTCGCCCAGGGCGAGCCCGGCTTCGATCACGCGCTCTCCATCGAGACGATCCGCCGCGATTATTTCCTCAACGTCCAGCGCGGCAGGGCGTCCACCGTCGTCGCCGATCCTTCCTCATGGCCGGCCAAGGACGCCTCGGTCGAGGGCATCGAATGGCTCCCGCGCATCATCCCGAAGGCGCGTGCCAAGCTCCGCGGCGAGCTGCCCTCCTCGCTGATGTATTGCTGCGGCGGCGACCGGCGCTTCTTCAAGACGCACGACATCCTCCCCGCCGAGTTCCTCGCCCTCGTCTGGCGCCACGAGGACGACATCCCCGCCATCATCGACTGGGTCGTGGCCCGCCGCGCCACGCCCGCCGCCCGGTGAACGCGCCTGGCCGGCGCAGCCTTCCTCCGATGCCCTTCAGCCACGACGAGCTCCTCCGCTACCAGCGCCACCTCGCCCTTCCCGGCTTCGGTCCCGGAGCGCAGGAGAAGCTCCGCGCCGGCTCCGTCCTCGTCGTCGGAGCCGGCGGCCTCGGCTGCCCCGCCCTGCTCTACCTCGCCGCCGCCGGCGTCGGCCGGATCGTCCTCCTGGACCCCGACCGCGTCGACGTATCCAATCTTCAGCGACAGATTCTATACTCCTCCGCCGACGCCGGCCGCCCCAAGGCCCTCGCCGCCGCGGAGCGGCTCCGCGCCCTGAACCCGCATGTCTCCATCGAGGCCAGCCCCGAGCGCCTGACCCGCGCGAACGCCCTCGGGCTCGTCCGCTCCGTCGACCTCGTCCTCGACGGCTCCGACAACTTCGCCACCCGCTACCTCGTCAACGACGCCTGCGTGCTCGCCGACCGTCCCTTCGTCTACGGCGCCATCCAGGGCTTCGAAGGCCAGGTCTCCGTCTTCAACTGGCGGGGCGGCCCCACCTACCGTTGCCTCTTCCCCGAACCGCCCCCGCCCGGCGCCGCGCCCAACTGCGCCGAGGCCGGCGTCCTCGGCGTCCTCCCCGGCCTCATCGGCGCCCTCCAGGCCACCGAAGCGCTCAAACTCCTCGCCGGCGTCGGCGAACCGCTCTCCGGCCGCCTCTTCCTCTACGACGCGCTCAGCCTCACCACGCGCACCCTCCGCCTCGCCGCCGACCCGCGCTCCCGCTCCATCACCGCACTCCCCCCCGAGGGTTACGGCGAAAGCTGCGCCGCACCCCGCCTCGCCGAGGCTCCCGAGCCCCTCCGCGAAATCGCGCCGGACGAGCTGCGCGCCGCCCTCGCCTCCGCGAGCCCCCCCCAACTCCTCGACGTGCGCGAGGATTGGGAGCGCGCCTTGGGCGCCCTTTCCCCCTCGGTGCATCTTCCCCTTGCCGCGCTCGCCGGCGCCGATCTCTCCGCCCTGGACCCCTCCCGCCCCGTCGTCGTCTATTGCGCCGGAGGCGTTCGCAGCGCCAAAGCCATCCCCATCCTTCGCGCCCGGACCGCCTTCCGCGAGCTCCGCAGCCTGCGCGGCGGCTTCAAAGCCTGGGCATCCTCCGCGCCCGCCGCCGGCTGAGCCCCCGCACCCGGGGCGGAAGACCCGCCCCACGGACCTCCCTCCGCCGCGCCCAGGAGCGTGCTTTCGCGTTTTTCAATCACCCAAGGCACTAAAAAACATAAACTTGCCCATCGTCGCCCGCCCCGAGAACAAAACCCTTGGCAGGCCGCGCCGCGGGCTCTTTCGTCCCGCCTCAACCATGTCCACAGTGAAGCCCGCCCTCCTCGCCCTCGAAGACGGTTCCGTCTATCACGGCCGCGCCTTTGGCGCCGACGCCACCATCGCCGGCGAGTGCGTCTTCAACACGTCGATGACCGGCTACCAGGAAATCGTCACCGACCCCTCCTATTTCGGCCAGATCGTCACCCTGACCGCCCCCATGATCGGCAACTACGGGGTAAACGACGAGGACACCGAGGCCACCGCCCCCCGCGCCTCCGGCCTCGTCGTCCGCGAGCTCTCGCCCATCGTCTCCAACTGGCGCGCCAACTCCTCCCTCGACGCCTACCTACGCAAATACGGCATCCCCGGTATCAGCGATGTCGATACCCGCGCCCTCACCAAGAAGCTCCGCGTCGACGGCGCCATGAAGTGCTGCCTCACCACCCTGCCCATGTCCGAGGCCGACGCCGTCGCCCGCGCCAAAGGCTGGCACGACATGGCCGGCAGCGACTACGTGAAGGACACCACCTGCCGCGAGCCCTACATCTGGGGCGCCTCCGATCCCTCGCGTTTCAACGCCCCCTACGTCCCCGTCGGCACCACCCTCGGCCAGGCCAAGACCCCCGCCAAACGCTTCCGCGTCGCCGCCTTCGACTTCGGCGCCAAACACAGCATCTTCCGCAAGCTCGTTAACCACGGCTTCGACGTCCAGGTCTTCCCCGCCACCGCCACCGCCGAGCAGGTCAAGGAGCACGCCCCCGACGGCGTCTTCCTCTCCAACGGTCCCGGCGACCCCGCCGCCCTCGCCTACATCCACAAGACCGTCACCGGCCTCGTCCCCCACTACCCGATCTTCGGCATCTGCCTCGGCCACCAGATGATCACCCACGCCCTCGGCGGCAGCACCTACAAGCTGAAGTTCGGCCACCGCGGCGGCAACCAGCCGGTCAAGAACCTCGAGACCGGCAAGGTATCCATCACCGCCCAGAACCACGGCTTCGCCACCGACCCCGCCTCGCTCGAAAAGGGCGGCGCGATCGTCACCGAGATCAACCTCAACGACAACACGGTCGAGGGCCTCCGCCACAAGGCGCTGCCCATCTTCTCGGTGCAATACCACCCCGAGGCCGCCCCCGGCCCGAACGACGCCGACCCGCTCTTCGCCGACTTCTACCGCCTCATCGAGCAGCGCAAGGCCGGCAAGATCTGAGCCCCGCTTTCCTTCCCAAGGCCGCCCGACCGGGCGGCCTTTTTCTTTTCCACGGCCTCCTCGATCTCCTCCGTGCCCGGCCAAACCCCGCCCAAGCCCGATCGCGCGCCTCCCCGCGGCGCCCCCGGCGACGCCGTCCGCTCGGCGCTCCGCGCCGCGTTCTGGACCTTCACCGTCATCGCCATCCCCGGAGTCCTCCTGACCACCGCCGCCTGGTTTTTCGAGAAACCCTCCCTCCTCGCGCAACTCTCCCCCTTTCGCGTCCAATACGCCGCCTTGCTCGCCGCGCACGCGCTTTTCTGCCTCGCCCTCCGACGCCGGCGCTGGGCCGCCTGCTTCGCCGCCTTCGCCCTTTTCAACGCCGGCGCCGTCCTCCACGCCACGCGCGCCTTCGCCGTCCCGCGGTCCGCGCCGCCCTCCGCGGGCGCGCCCGCGCCGCTCAAGATCGTCTTCGCCAACGTCCTCGGCTCCAACCCCGATCCCGCCCCGCTCCTTCGCCTCATCCGGGAGGAAAAACCGGATCTGGTCGCCCTTCTTGAGATCAACGCGCGGTGGAAATCCCTCCTCGTCCCCGCGCTCTTGTCCGATTTCCCGTTCCAAAGCATCCACCCGCGCGAGGACAATTTCGGCCTCGCCGTCTTCTCCCGCGCCCGCCCGGGCGGAGGCCGGGTGGAGTTTTTCGCCGACGTCGAGGCCCCCTCCGTCGACCTCACCTGGTTTCATCCCGACGCCCATATCCGCCTCGTCCTCACCCACCCGCTCCCTCCCGGCGACGAGGAGACCACCTTCCTTCGCAACCAACACCTCGCCGACCTGGCCAACTGGCGCCGCTTCGTCGCCGGCCTCACGCCCCCCGGCGCGCCCGCCACGCCCACCCTCATCCTCGGCGATCTGAACGCCACCCCGTGGTGCCCGCCGCTCCGCCGCCTTCTCGCCGAGACCGGACTCCGCCCCGCCGCCGACGACGCCGGCCTTCTCGCCGCCTCCTGGCCCGTGCCGATCCCCTTCCTTCGCATACCCCTCGACCACGCCCTGCTCAGCCCCGAGCTCGCCTGCGAGTCCTATCGCGTCGGGCCGGACATCGGCAGCGACCACTTTCCCCTGGTGCTGGAGGTCCGCCCCGTCGCGACGGCCTCGCGCTGAGCCCCGCCGCGTGAAAATCGCCTTCCGCTTGCGAAAGCCGCCCGACGCGGGCAAACCCGGGAAAGGCGTATCCGTCAAACCACGACCTCGCCGGATCTTGCCCGGAGCGAGGCCGCCCCGGGAAAGTTCTCCACGACGCCTCCCTCGCCGTCGCGCATGCCCCCCACCTCGCCAGCCCCGGTCCGCCTCGTCAGCCCCGCGCGGGACTCTGTCCTGACCGGGCTCGGTGTCTTCGTCGTCGCGGCGGCCGCGCTTCTCTACGTTTATCGCGAGGCGCGCGAAACCCTCTTCGAACACACGAGGGAGCATCTGATCCACCTCGCCGCGATCGCCGCCAGCGTGGTCGACCCCAAGCTGCACGCCCAAGTCTCCCGCCGCGGCGACGCCTCGTATCAGGCGGCGATCCGGCCGCTTCTCGGCGTCCACCGCGCGGTGCCCGGTGTCTACTACATCTACACACTCGTGCCATCCCCCGAGGGCGCGCGCTTCATCCTCGATACCTCCGTCTATATCCGCCAGCCGGGCGACGACAACCCGGTGCCGCTCGTGCGCGAGATCTACTCCGACGCGCCGCCCGCCCTAGCCCAGGCCTTCGAGCAGGGCCGCCCGGTCGCCTGCGCCGAGCCCTACACCGACAAGTGGGGGACCTTCCTGAGCGGCTTCGCCCCCTTCCGCGACGACACGGGCGCCACCGTCGGCGTCGTCGGCGTCGACATCTCGATGCACGATGTCGAGGGCCACCTCGCCCCCTTTCGCGTCACCCTCGTCCTCGCGCTCGCCGGAAGCGCCGTCGGCGCCGCCCTCCTCGCCCTCGGCCGCCACCGCGCCCAATCGCTCGCCGCCGAGGCCCGCGCCCAATCCGAACACGCCCGCCGCCTCTCCGACGAGGCCGCCCGCGCCGCCGAACAGGCCAACCAGGCCAAGTCCTCCTTCCTCGCCACGATGAGCCATGAAATCCGCACGCCCATGAACGGCGTGATCGGCATGACTCAGATCCTGCAAAACACCCCGCTCTCGGCCCAGCAAATCGAGTGCGTCGGCTCCATCAAGGCCTCCGGCGAGGCGCTCCTCTCGATCATCAACGACATCCTCGACTACTCCAAGATCGAGGCCGGCCGCCTCGAGCTGGAACACGCCCCCTGGTCTCCGCGCGCCTGCGTCGAGGAGGTGCTCGATCTCCTCGCCCCTGCCGCCCGCCGCAAACGAATCGAACTCGCATGCCTCATCGATCCCGGCGTGCCCGGGCTCATGCTCGGCGACGGCAACCGCGTCCGGCAGATCCTCGTCAACCTGGTCGGCAACGCCCTCAAGTTCACGTCCGCCGGAGAGGTCGTCGTGACGCTCCGCCCCGCCCCCGCGACGTCCGGAGAGGCCGCCCGCCCGCGCGTCGAGTTCGCCGTCCGGGACACCGGCATCGGCATCCCCGCCGACCGACTCGACCGCCTCTTCAAACCTTTCACCCAGGGCGACGCTTCCGTCACCCGCCAGTATGGCGGCACCGGCCTCGGCCTGGCCATCTGCCGGCGTCTGGTCTCGCTCATGGGCGGACGTATCTGGATGGAATCGACGGAAGGGCTGGGCAGCACCTGCCGTTTCACCCTCGACGTCGCCTTGCCCCCGGGCTCGCCCGGCGTCTCTGCCGCCGGCGGGCGCGCGTCTTTTCCCGGCCGCCGCCTTCTCCTCCTCGCCCGCCACGCCACCACGCGCCGCATCCTCGAGGCCCACTGCGCCGCGTGCGCCCTCGAGCTCGAGACCTGCGACCGGCCCGACGAGGCCCTGCGCCTCGCCGCCGCCCGCGCCCCCGACGTGCTGCTGCTCGAGACGGCGGACGACGCCCTCGACGCCGCGTTCATCCGCGACCTGCGCGAACGCTTCGCCGCCAAACCCGTCCCCGTCGTGCTCATCCGACAGATCGACGACCCCGCCCCCGCGACGGACGTCGCGGGATCCCTCGCCAAACCGATCAAGCCCTCGCAACTCCACCCGCTCCTCGCCCGGATCCTCCGCCCCGCGCCCGAGCCCGCGTCCGCGAACGCCGCGCCCGCCTTCGACGCCGGCTTCGCCCTGCGCCACCCCCTCGACATCCTCGTCGCGGAGGACAACGACGTGAACCGGCGCGTCGTCGAGCTCTTCCTCCGCCGCCTCGGCTACAAGCAGGTGCGCTTCGCCCTCAACGGCGCCCTGGCCGTCGAGGAAGCGGCCCGCCTCGCCCCCGACGTCGTGCTCATGGACCTCCAGATGCCTGAGATGGACGGCAGGACCGCCTCCGCGCTCATCCGCGCCGCCGACGCCGCCCGGCCGGAGAAAAGCCCCGGCCCTTGGATCATCGCGCTCACCGCCGACGTGCTCGCCTCGGACCGGGCCAACGCCCTCTCCGCGGGAATGAACGACTACGTGATGAAGCCCCTCCGCCTCGAGGAGCTCGTCGCCGCCCTCCTCCGCGCCCACGAGGCAAGGACCGCCCGCGCCTAGAACGAACACCTCTCAAATATGACCAAGCAACTGCTTGGTCATCGCCTGCGGCCATCGGCCGCCCATCGACACCCGCCGCCGCGGCTCCGAAAGCCGCGACCCACCTTCCAAAGAAACGCCCCTTGGTCCGTTTCCCTGGCGGGAAATCCCACCACGTCACCCAAGCGCGGATACGGCCACAGCTGCAGTTGGAACGACCTTGCAGGCGGGTGGCCCCGCCCCCCGCCCGGCTCAGCCCAGCGCCGCCTCGAATTTCACCGCGTCCTCGGGCGTGTCCACGCCCAGGCCCGGGTCGTTCGTCACGTCGCAGGCGATCTCGTATCCATTCTCCAATACGCGCAGCTGCTCCAGCTTCTCGATCCGCTCGTAGCGGCCCTGCGGCAGGCTCGCGAATTTCTCCAGCAACCCCGCCTTGTAGGCGTAGAGCCCGAGATGCTTGTAGCAGGGATTAGCCCGCACCCAGGCGTCGTCGACCTTGCCCGCGAGATCGCGCGCGTAGGGCATCGGCGAACGCGAGAAATACAACGAACGCCAGCCGCCGCCCGGCGCGAAGACGACCTTCACCTGGTTCGGGTTGAAGAAATCCTCCGCCCGATGGAAGGGAGTGGCCAGGGTCGCCATCGCCGCCGGCCCCGCGATCAGCTCCGCCAGACGGCGGATTTGCGCGCCCGTCACCAGCGGTTCATCCGCCTGCACGTTGATCACCCGCGCCGCGCGCGCCGTGCGGTTCGCCTCCGCGATCCGGTCCGTGCCGCTCTGGTGCGCGACGCTCGTCAGGATCGTCCGGAAGCCCGCCTGCTCCAAGGGCTCCGCCAAAAGCAAATCATCCACGGCAAACCAACAGGGAAACTCCGGCGCCTCGTTTCGGATTCGCTCCGCCACCCACAGCACCAAGGGCTTGCCCTTCACCCGGTGCAAAAGCTTGCGCGGGAAGCGGGTCGATTCGAGACGGCAAGGAACGATGATGGCGGTGGAGTCGGTCATGCGGGAAATCCGCACCCTGTCCGCCCGGTTTTTGGGTTGCAAGCCGCGCGCCCAAACCGGACTTTGCGCCACTTCATGGAAAAGACCGACACCGCCGCCCAGCTCGTCCGCGAGCTCGTTGTGCAAAACAAGATGGGGATCCACGCCCGTCCCGCCGCCATGATCGTCCGCATCACCAATAAGTTCAAAGCCGACGTCATGGTCGAAAAGGACGAGGAGCAGGTGAACGGCAAGTCCATCATGGGCTTGATGATGCTCGCCGCCGGCAAGGGCTCGAAGGTCAAGTTCCTCGCCACCGGCGCGGACGCCTCCGCGATGCTCGACGAACTCGACGCGCTCTTCGCCCGCAAGTTCGACGAGGCCTGAGTCTCAGTCCCGGCGGACATCGTTCCCCCTTCCCCAGGCGCCCCGATCGGGCGCCTTTCTTGTTTCCGGCCCTCGCATGCACGAGGCGCGAACGAGCTACAAACGATAGACGGGGGTCATCGGCAAAATCGCCCGCAGCAGCGCTTCCTCCGCATCGGCCCGGTCCTGCTCTTCCGACGAAAATAGAATCACCGCGCCAAATCGCGGCTTGGGCTCGGACACGGACAACTGACGCGCGCTTTCATACCAAAACGGCCGCACGCGATCACCCTGCAGCGCGAAACACTTCACCACGTCGCCGACCTGCTCGTGGCGCCCGCCCACCACCGCCAACAGGCAACGATCGTCGTTTTCCAATTCCGGGCTTGGGATATCCGTTTTCATGACAAGGCCGTGGCCGCTACCGCAAACCTACGGCATGTCACACTTATTTTACATCAGGTCACTCGCCGGTTTCCGACCATAAAACCCCCCAGGACGCCTCCTCGTCGCCCAACCCTGCCAGGCTCCACGCGGGATACGCGCAGGCCAAACTTCGCGCATTGCTCGCCAAGAGGCGCGCGGCGCTTCACCGGCGTCTGGGCTAAGGTGCGATCCCCAACCTGCAAACACCAACCATGACCTCCCTCAAAACCCTGTTCGCCTCCGCCCTCGTCGCCGGCTTCGCGCTCGCTCCGGCCGCCCAAGCCGCCGACCAAGCCCAAAGCCCCTGGTCCGCCCGCCTCCGCGCCACCTACCTCGACGCCGTCGACCAAACCGTGAAGGTCGAGGACAAGCTCATCCCCGAGTTCGACATCGACTACGCCATCAACGATCAGTGGTCCCTCGAGCTCGTGCTCACCGTTCCCCAAGAGCACGAGGTGAAGCTCGCCGGCAGCAAGATCGGCGACTTCAAGCATCTGCCCCCCACCCTCCTCGCCCAATATCACCCCTCGATCCCGGCGCTTGGCAAAAACTTCAAGCCCTACATCGGCGCAGGCGTGAACTTCACCCTGATCTTCGACGAGAATCTCGCCGTCGGCGCCACCAAGCTGAAGCTCGAAAACTACAGCGTCGGTCCCGCCGGCCAGATCGGCTTCGACTGGGCCATCAACGACTCCTGGGCCATCAACGTCGACGTGAAGAAGATCTTCATCGGCAGCGACGTCGAGGCCAACGGAGCCAAGGTCATCGACGTCAACGTCGACCCGATGTGCTACTCGCTCGGTCTCACCTACAGCTTCTAAAACGAAGTTCAGCCCCCTCTTCCGCCAAAGGCGCGCCCTTCCCGGGCGCGCCTTTTTTTCGTCCAGTTCGATCCGGCGGCCCATGCGGGAAAACGATTCGCCCAATTCCAATAACTTATTCCACTTCCGCTTTCCCCACCCCGTCCCCCGCCCTTCATGCCCGCTCGCAAACCCCCCGTCGCGAAGTCCTCCCCCGCCAAGTCCGCCCAAACCGCCCCCGCCGCCACGCCGCCCGCGATCCGCCCCTTCGCGAAGCTCATGGCCGCGAACCGCTCCGAGATCGCCGTCCGCATCTTCCGCGCCGGCACCGAGCTCGGCCTCCGCACCGTCGGCATCTACGCCCAGGAGGACCGCTTCTCCCTCCACCGCTACAAAGCCGACGAGGCCTACCAGGTCGGCAAGGGCAAGGGCCCCGTCGCCGCCTACCTCGACATCCCGAGCATCGTCGAGACCGCCAAACGCAACGGCGTCGACGCCATCCACCCCGGCTACGGCTTCCTCTCCGAAAACCCCGACTTCGCCCGCGCCGTCGAACAGGCCGGCCTCACGTTCGTCGGCCCCCGCCCCGAGCTCCTCGAGATGATGGGCGACAAAACCGCCGCCCGCGCCCTCGCCCAAAAAATCAAGGTCCCCGTCCTCCCCGGCACAGAGGAGGCCATCACCGACCGCGCCGAGGCCCTGAAGACCGCCAAGGAGATCGGCTTCCCCCTCATCATCAAAGCCGCCTTCGGTGGCGGCGGCCGCGGCATGCGCGTCGTCCACAAACCCGCCGACCTCGCCGACCTCCTCGACGAGGCCCAGGCCGAGGCCGGCCGCGCCTTCGGCAACCCCGCCGTCTTCCTCGAGAAATACATCCCGCGCGCCAAGCACATCGAGGTCCAGATCCTCGGCGACAAACACGGCGACGTCATCCACCTCCACGAGCGCGACTGCTCCGTCCAGCGCCGCCACCAGAAGGTCGTCGAGGTCGCCCCCAGCTTCGGCCTGCCCCGAGACGTCGTCGACGCCCTCTGCGCCGCCGCCGTCCGCATCGCCCGCGAGATCCGCTACGACAACGCCGGCACCGTCGAATTCCTTTACGACCTCGACCGCCACGAGTGGTTCTTCATCGAGATGAACCCGCGTATCCAGGTCGAGCATACGGTCACCGAGGTCATCACCGGCCTCGATCTCGTCCGCGCCCAGATCCTCATCGCCCAGGGCCACGCCCTCCACTCGCCCGAGGTCGGCATGCCCCGGCAGCAGGACATACCGCGCAACGGCTTCGCCCTCCAGTGCCGCATCACCACCGAGGACCCCGAGAACAAGTTCGTCCCCGACTACGGACGCATCCAGGCCTACCGCTCGCCCGGCGGCTTCGGCATCCGCCTCGACGGCGCCGCCGGCTTCGCCGGCTCCGTCATCACGCCTTTCTACGACAGCATGCTGGTGAAGATCATCGCCAGCGGCCACAGCTACGAGGTCGCCCTCCACCGCATGGACCGCGCCCTGCGCGAATTCCGCATCCGCGGCGTGAAGACCAACATCCCCTTCCTCGAGAACGTCATCACCCACCCGATCTTCGCCGCGGGCCAGGCGACCACCACGCTCATCGACACCACGCCCGAGCTCTTCCGCTTCAAGCCCCGCCAGGACCGCGCCTCCAAACTCCTCGGCTTCCTCGGCAACGTCACCGTCAACGGCAACCCCCACGCCAAGGGCTGGAAGCCCGCCAAACCCTTCAGCCACATCGCGCCGCCGTCCTCCGGCGCTCCGGCCTCCGGTTCGCCCGCCCCCGGCACCCGCGATCTTCTCCTCAAGCTCGGCGCCAAAAAATTCGCCCAGTGGACGACCGCTCAAAAGCGCCTGCTTGTCACCGACACCACCTTCCGCGACGCCCACCAGTCGCTCATGGCCACACGCGTGCGCTCGCACGACATGCTCGCCGCCGCCGGCGCCGTCTCCCACCGCACGCCCGGGCTCTACTCGCTCGAATGCTGGGGCGGAGCCACCTTCGACACCGCCATGCGCTTCCTCAACGAGGACCCGTGGCAACGCCTGCGCGAACTCCGCGCCCGCGTCCCGAACATCTGTTTCCAGATGCTCTTCCGCGGCGCCAACGCCGTCGGCTACACCAACTACCCCGACCACGTCGTCGCCGGCTTCGTCCGCCACGCCGCCGCGCAGGGCATGGACATCTTCCGCATCTTCGACTCGCTGAATTATCTCCCGAACCTGCGCGTCGCCATGGAGGCCGTGCAGGACACCCACGCCGTCTGCGAGGCCGCCCTCTGCTACACCGGCGATATCCTCGACGAGCGCCGCGACAAGTTCTCCCTCTCCTACTACGTCAAGATGGCGAAGGAACTGGAGCGCATGGGCGCCCACGTCATCGCGATCAAGGACATGGCCGGCCTCTGCCGCCCCGCCGCCGCGCACAAGCTGGTCAAGACGCTCAAGGACGAGGTCGGCCTCCCGATCCACTTCCACACCCACGACACCAGCGGCATCAACGCCGCCTCCGTCCTCCGCGCCGCCGACGCCGGCGTCGACGTCGTCGACCTCGCCATCGCCTCGATGAGCGGCAGCACCTCGCAGCCCAACCTCAACTCCGTCGTCGCCGCGCTCCAGCACACGCCTCGCGACACCGGCCTCGACCTCGACGCGCTCAACGAGTTCTCCGACTACTGGGAAGCCGTCCGCGCCGTCTACGCGCCCTTCGACACCGCCCCCAAAGCCGGCTCCGCCGAGGTCTACCTCCACGAGATGCCCGGCGGCCAATACACCAACCTCAAGGAGCAGTCCGCCTCGCTCGGCATCTCCCACCGCTGGCCCGAGATCGCCCGCACCTACGCCGAGGTGAACACGCTCTTCGGCGACATCGTGAAGGTCACCCCGTCCTCGAAGGTCGTCGGCGACATGGCCCTCTTCCTCTTCTCGCGCGGCATCAAGCCCGCCGACGTGGTCAACCTGCCCCCCGGCGAGACGCCCTTCCCCGAGAGCGTCATCGACATGCTCTCCGGCGGCCTCGGCTGGCCCGAGGGAGGCTGGCCGGAGAAGGTCTCCCTCGCCGTGCTCGGCGAGAAACGCCACGCCGCCGCCCGCGCCGCCTACAAGGCCAGCCTTGGAGGGACGACCGCCGTGTCGTCCGCGAAGAAGAAGACGGCCGCTTCCTCCAAATCCTCCGCGCCCGCCGTCGACTTCGCCAAACTGAAGTCCGAACTCGCCGCCAAGCTCCACCGCGAGCCCACCGACGACGACGTCTACTCGCACCTGATGTATCCGCAGGTCTTCGCCGACTTCGACAAACACCGCCGCGAATTCGGCGATGTGTCGGTGCTGCCCTCCGCCGCCTTCTTCTACGGCCTCCAGGCCGGCGAGGAGATCACGGTCGAGATCGAGCAAGGCAAGATGCTCATCATCCGCCTCGTCAGCATCGGCGCCCCCGACAAGGAGGGCCGCCGCACCCTCAGCTACGAGCTCAACGGCATGTCCCGCGAGGTCACCGTCACCGACAAGCGCGTCGCCCCGCAGACCAAGGCCCGCCCCAAGGCCGACCTCGCCGACCCCGCGCAAATCGCCGCGCCCATCCCGGGCCTCATCGCGTCGCTCTTCGTTTCCGTCGGCGCCAAAGTCGCGAAGGGCGACAAGCTCCTCATGATGGAGGCGATGAAGATGCAGACCACCGTCTACGCTTCCTGCGACGGCGTGGTCGGCGAGCTCAACATCGCCCTCGGCGACACCGTCGAGGCCAAGGACCTGCTCGTCCGCATCCGCCCGGCCTGATCGCGTCTCGGAGACTGGAGGGCGCGGTTCTTGCACGACCGCGGCCCTCCGCCTCCCCGATACACGCCCCCTAAAAAACACCTCGCCCGCGGCCCGGCCCCCGGTCTCCGTTTCGGTCTCCCCGACCGATGAACGACGTGACCGTGATCCTCCAAGCCGCCGGCCGCGGCGACCAAGGCGCGTCAAACGAGCTGCTTCCGCTCGTGTATGCGGAGCTGCGACGCCTCGCCGCCGCCCGCATGTCTTCCGAGGCCGCCGGCCAGACTCTCCAGCCCACCGCGCTTGTCCACGAGGCCTGGCTGCGACTCGTCGCGGAGAAGGACCGCGTCTGGCAAAACCGCTGGCACTTTTTCGCCGCCGCCTCCGAGGCGATGCGCCGCATCCTCATCGACGAAGCCCGACGCAAAGCCCGCCTCAAACACGGCGGTGGGCAACGCCCCGTCCCTCTGGGCGACGTCGAACCCGCCGCCGAGACGCCCGACGAGAAACTGCTCCGCCTCAACGACGCGCTGGAGCAGATGCAGACCGAAAATCCCGAGCACGCTCGCGTCGTGATGCTGAAATACTTCGGCGGCCTGACCAACCGCGAGGTCGCCGAAACCCTCGGCCTCGCCGAAAGCACCATCGAGCGCCACTGGTTCCGCGCGAAACGCTCGCTGCTCGAAAAAATCCGCGCCTCGGCCTGAGGCCGTCCCCGTCATGTCCGACCCCGCGCCACACGCCGAGGACCTCGCCTTCGATGGCCTCGCCATCGCCGACGGCTCCGCGCGCGCCGCGTTCTGGGACAAAGCCTGCGCCGGCGACGCCTCGCTCCGCGCCGAGGTCGCGCGCATCTGGGCCGAACATCGCGACGCCGAAACCTTCCTCGCCGATTGCCGCCCGCCCGTCCTGAACGACGCGACCGAGGCCATCCGCACCTTCGCGCAAACGCCTCCGCCCGCGGAAAACTCCGGGGCCTGCGCCGACTTCGACGCCGATCGTCTCGTCGGCACCCGCATCGGCCCCTACGTGCTTAGACGAAAACTCGGCGAAGGCGGCTGCGGCGTCGTCTATCTCGCGGAGCAGGAGCACCCGCTCCGCCGTCAGGTCGCGCTGAAGGTCATCAAGCTGGGCATGGACACCCGCGGCGTCATCGCCCGCTTCGAGGCGGAACGCCAGGCCCTCGCGATCATGGACCACCCGAACATCGCGCGGGTCTTCGACGCCGGCGCGACCGAGACCGGCCGCCCCTACTTCGTGATGGAGCTCGTCCAAGGCGTCCGCATCACCGCCTACTGCGACGAAGCCCGGCTCGATCTCCGCCGACGGCTCGACCTTTTCGTCGACATCGCCGGCGCCATCCAGCACGCCCACCAAAAGGGCATCGTCCACCGCGACCTCAAACCGTCGAACATCCTCGTCGCCACCCTCGACGGAAAACCGACGCCCAAGGTCATCGATTTCGGCATCGCCAAGGCCGCCAACGGCGACCGCCTGGGCGACGCCACCCTCCACACGCTCGGCGGCCAGTTCATCGGCACGCCCACCTACATGAGCCCCGAGCAGGCCCAGACGGACGGCGTCGACGTCGACACCCGCAGCGACATCTACAGCCTCGGCGTGCTGCTCTACGAACTGCTCACCGGCAAGACGCCCTTCGAGCAAGCCGAGCTCTTGCAGCAGGGCCCCGACCGCATGCGGCGCACCTTGCTCGAGCGCGATCCGCTCCCGCCCTCCGCCCGCCTGCGCGCGATGCCCGAGACGGAACGCTCGCAGGTCGCGCTCCGTCGTGACACCGAGGCGACCCGGCTGAAATCGACGCTCGAGGGCGATCTCGACTGGATCGTGATGAAGGCGCTCGAGAAGGACCGCGCCCGGCGTTACCAGACCGCCAGCGATTTCGCGGCCGACATCCGTCGTCACCTGAACCACGAGCCGATCTCCGCCGGCGCCCCGGGGCGTCTCTATCGCCTCCGAAAACTCGCCCGCCGCCACCGCGTCGTCTTCGCCGCCGTCGCGGCCGTCGCCCTCGCGCTCGTCGCCGGGACCGGGACCTCCACCTGGCTCTTTCTCCGCGCCGAGGCCGCCTATCGCGAGGCCGAGCTGGCCCGACGCAACGAGACCCGCCTCCGCGGCGAGGCCGACGCGCGCGCCAAGATCGCCCAGGCCGCCCTCTTGATCAGTCGCGACAAATTGCCCGAGGCCGACCGGCTGGTGGACAGGATCGAGGTGCCCGTCACCGAACCCTCCCTCGAGGCCGCCAGCGTCCTCCGCTCGCTCGGGCTCTGGAATGTCACCCAAGGCAACTGGCGCAGCGCCGCGGACCGCTTCGTCCAGCTCGAGCGCGCGAACCAGCTGGATCCGTCCAACACGACGCAGGAGATCACCCGCGATCTCCTCGGCGCCGGCCCCACCCTCATCGTCGCCGGCGACCTGGAGACCTACCGGCGCTTCGTGCGCGAGACCGCCCTCCGCTTCGCCGGCACCTCCGACCCGGTGGCGGCCGAGCAGGTGGTCAAGAACAGCCTCATCCTGCCCGCCGACGCCGAGACCCTCCGCCTCCTGGAACCGCTCGTCGGCGTGGTCCGCGCCTCCGTCGCCCGACACGATCCCGCGGTCACCCCCGACGACCGGCATATCGCGTGGCAAGCCCTCGCTCTTGGCCTCCACGCGTATCGACTCGGCCACTACGACGACGCCCGCGCCTGGGCCCGACGCAGCCTGGACGGTTACCGCGACCGCGCCGACGCCCGTCTCGCAATGGCGCAGTCCCTCCTCGCCCTGGCCCACGCCCGGCTAAATCGGCCCCGGGATGCCCGGGACGCCTTGGACACCGCCGCCGCCCCGGTGGCCAAACACCTCCCCGTCGGCCTCGAACGCATCGTCTCCCAAGGCCGCTTCGCCCCCGACATGTGGCACGACTGGGTCATCACCGAGTTGCTGCGCCAGGAAGCGGAAACGCTGGTGAACGCCTCCACGCCCGCATCCTGACGTAGAGGAAGCGCGGAGCGCTTTCGCCGACCGCTTGCGGCCGGGAAACGGCTCCGCCGTTCCGCTACGTCACATAACGCCGCCAGACATCACGGCGCGGTCGCCTGCCGATTCCCTCATGATATTTCATGCTCGAATCCGGCAAGTTGCGGAATTCCCCCAAAAAACATCCCCCACATGAGGGAAAACGGCCGCCAAAAACGCCATTACGTCCGCCATGTTCATGTCCCTCCGCTCCAAAGCTCCTCCGTCCCCGCAATCCGCCCGCTGGTCATCCTTGGCGCCCCGCGTCGCGCTTCTCGGTAAACGCGCCCTTCTCGCGATCACGCTGATCGCCGGCTCGTTCCCGGCCGCCGCCTCGGCCCAGTCGCTCCCCGACCACGAGAACCCGCGCGCGCTCTCCCGCGGCACCGAGAAGCCCCACGCCACCATGACGGTCTTCCCCGACGCGGCCTCGGCCGCCTCCGCGAAGCGCCGCGAGGACTCCCCTTTTCACCGCTCGCTCAACGGCCAGTGGGACTACCTTTGGCTGCCCAAGCCCGCCGACGTGCCCGCCGACTTCTGGAAACCCGGCTTCTCGATCACCGGTTGGACCAAGATCCCGGTGCCCTCGAACGTCGAGCTCCAGGGCCACGGCATCCCGATCCTGATGAACATCGACTACCCGTTTCTGAAGGTCGGCCAGAAGCCGACCTTGGAAATGGCCGGCAAGGTCCCCGCCGAGAGCAACCCCGTCAGCCTCTACCGCCGCACCTTTGAGATTCCGAAGGACTGGACGGGCCGGCGCGTGCACATCGTCTTCGACGGCGCCGACTCCTTCCTGCGCGTCTGGCTCAACGGCAAGGAACTCGGCTTCAGCAAGGACAGCCGCACGCCCGCCCAATGGGACATCACCGACTTCGTCCAGCCCGGCGAAAACCTCCTCGCCGCCCAGGTCCTGCGCTGGAGCGACGGCTCCTGGCTCGAGGACCAGGATTTCTGGCGCTTCAGCGGCCTCTATCGCGACGTCTACCTTTGGAGCCCGCCCGCGCAGCACGTGCGCGACTTCTTCGTGAAACCCGAGCTCGACGCCGCCTATCGCGACGCCCGCCTCACCGTCGAGGCCGAGCTCCGCAACACCGCCGCGACTCCGGCCGAGCTCACGCTCTCCGGCGTGTTGCGCGACGCCAAGGGCCGCACCGTCGCCCGCCTGCCCGCGACCAAGGCCACCGTGCCCGCCGGCCAAGGCGCTCCGATCACTCTCTCCACCGCGGTGACCGCCCCCGCTCAATGGAGCGCCGAGACACCTCACCTCTACTCGCTCCTGCTCTCGCTCGAGGACGCCACGGGCAAGGTGCTTCAGGTCATCCCGCAGCGCGTCGGTTTCCGCAAGGTCGAGATCCGCGACGGCCTGCTGCTCGTGAACGGCAAACGCGTGCTCATCAAGGGCGTCAACCGCCACGAACACGACCCCGACCTCGGCCACGTCATGACCGAGGAACGCATGCGCCAGGACATCGTGCTCATGAAGCAGCTCAACATGAACGCCGTGCGTCTCTCGCATTATCCGAACCACGTGCGCTTCTACGAGCTCTGCGACGAATACGGCCTCTACGTCGTCGACGAGGCCAACATCGAGTGCCACGGAGCGCGCGACGCCCGCCTCGGCCTCGCCAGCCATCCCGACTGGGCCGACGCCATCATGGACCGCTACGTGCGCATGCTCGAGCGCGACAAGAACCACGCCAGCGTCGTCATCTGGTCCCTCGGCAACGAGGCCGGCGGCGGCTCGAATTTCCACGCCACCTACGAGTGGTCGAAGCGCCGCGACCCTTCGCGTCCCGTGCAATACGAGCAGGAGTTCGAAGGCAAACACACCGACATCGTCTGCCCGATGTATGACAGCCCCGGAAAGGTCGCTCGCTACCTCGCGAAAAATCCGACGCGTCCGCTCATCCTCTGCGAATACGCCCACTCCATGGGCAACAGCTTCGGCGACGTCCGCGCGTATTGGGACCAGTTCTACAAGAAGGACAGCCGCGGCCAGGGTGGCTTCATCTGGGACTTCGTCGATCAGGGCGTGCGCACGCCTCTGCCGAAGGACCGCATCGGGAAGTCCGGGCGCATGATGCTCCCCTCGCTCAAAGCCGATCCCGCGCTCCGGAACGGCAAACAAAACGTCGACTGGTTCTACGCCATCGGCGGTGACTTCGGCCCGGCCGACACGCCCAGCGACTCCACCACCGGCTCCGACGGCATCGTCGACGCCGACCGACGGCTCCAGCCCGAGGCCCACGAGGTCGCGAAGATCTACCAGGATGTCGCCGCCAAGCTCGTCACCCCCGGCGAGCCCGACCGGATCGAGCTGACCAACTGGAGCTCCTTCCGCACCATCGGCGACTGGCTTGTCGGCGAGTGGCGCCTGCTGGCCGGCACGGAGGAAATCCAACGCGGAAAACTCTCCGACCTCGATGTCCCCCCCGGCGGCGAATCGCGCGTGATCGCCCTCGGCGTGAAACGGTTCAAGCGCGAGCCCGGCGTCGAATACCGCCTCGACCTCTCCTTCCGCCTGAAGAAATCCGCCGCTTGGGGTGAAAAAGGCCGCGAGATCGCATGGGAGCAGCTGCCGCTGAACGGCGTCGCCGTGGAGGCCACGCGCGCGCTCGCCGCGTCCAAAGGCGCCTCCCTCTCGGTCGAGGGTGACACCGTGCGCGGCCGCAACTTCGAGATCCGCTTCGACCGCGCCACGGGGACGATGCAGACGTGGAAGGTCGACGGCCGCGATCTCCTCGCCGACGGCTTCCGCCCCGACTTCTGGCGTGCGCCGATCGAGAACGACCGCGGCAACGGAATGCTCCAAAAGAACAGCGTGTGGCGTCACGCGGGCCGCGACTGGAAACCCGCGACGCAGGGCCTCGCGGCGCTGCCGGGCGGCGCCCAAAAGATCGTGTTCTCCGGCCCCTTGCCGCGCGAAGCGGGCGTTTGCGAGGTCGCGTATATCGTTCGTCCCGACGGCTGGGTGGAGGTCGCGTTCCGCCTCGCTCCGAAAAACGGCCTGCCCGACATCCCGCGCGTCGGCCTCGTGGGCGCCCTGCCCGCCGAGTTTGACCGAGTGACTTGGTTCGGCCCCGGCCCGCAGGAAACCTACGCCGATCGCAAGGAGGCCCGCGTCGGCCTCTACTCGGGCACGGTCGAGGAGCAGTTCACGCCCTACCTGATGGTCTCCGAATCCGGCAACAAGGCCGACGCCCGCTGGATCGCGGTGACGAACGCCAAGGGCGCCGGCCTGCTCGCCGTCGGTCGTCCGTTGCTCAGCGCCAACGCCTCGGTCTACGGCTCCGAAGCCCTGACCGCCCCCGGCGGCAACCAGGTGAACCATCCGCCGCATTCGCTCACCCGCTCGCCGAACACAGTCCTCAACCTCGACCTCGCGCAGCGCGGCCTCGGCGGCGACGACAGCTGGGGCGCCATGCCGCATTCGCGGCTCTTGCTGAAAACGGATCGCGATTACGGCTACTCGCTCGTCCTTCGCCCGCTCACCGGCGGCGAGCGCGATCTGGAGAAACTGGCGCGAAACACCTTCGCCTGGTGACGCCACGGCCCGCCTGAATCGACGGCCCCCTTCTGCGAAACGCGTGAAGGGGGCTTTTTATCGCCTTCCGACGGCGAAACGTCTCCCGCGCGGCGCCGCGCCCAACGATGGACGGAACTCCTGTTGCCAAGTTCAGGCCCGGCCGTTCCGCTGCTTACATGGTCACCAACCTCGCGATCAGCCTCGTCCTGGGTTTTCTTGCATCCTTCGTCGTGCAGCAGGCCATGAAGCTCTTCCTCGGCCTGCGCGCGCACTGGATGCACACGCTGATCGCCACGATGCTCACCGCCGGCGTCTGCGGCCTGTCCTTTTCCCTCGCGGTGGAAAACTACGAACCCAAATCGTCGACCTACTTCCTGCGGGTCTTCGCCACCACCCTGGCGGTCTCGTTCGCCACCGGAGTCATCTCGTTTCGTTTCAATATCCATGGCGACCAAGGCGAACCTCCCGGCTGGCTCGCCTCGCTGGGCATGACCGCCCTCTCCGCCGGCCCCGCGCTGGTCATCCTTTCCCTGATGCTCCTCGTGAGCAGCTGATCGGAGACGGGACGGGAGGCGACGCCACGACGCCGCCGGGGGACCACGAAAAAGGCGGCGCTGTCGCGCCGCCTTTTTCTTTTCCGAGGGATCGACGCCCCGCCTACTTCGCCAGCTCGAGGCCGAAGTAGTTCTTCGCGTTGCCGAAGCTGATGTCGGAGATCAACGCGTTCAGCGCGGCCGCGTCGTCGGGGATCAGGCCGGCCTCGACGTCCTCGCCGATCAGCTTGCAGAGCAGACGGCGGAAGTATTCATGACGCGGATACGAGAGGAAGCTGCGCGAGTCGGTGAGCATGCCCACGAAGCGCGAGAGCAGGCCGAGCGAGGAGAGCGCGTTGATCTGCCACTCCATCGCCTCCTTCTGGTCGAGGAACCACCAGCCGCTGCCGAACTGGATCTTCCCGGGGATCGAGCCGTCCTGGAAGTTGCCGATCATCGTCGCGAAGACGTAGTTGTCGGCCGGGTTCAGGTTGTAGAGGACGATCTTCGGGAGCTGGTTCTCGCGGTCGAGCGTGTCGAGGTAGCGCGACAGCGCCCGGGCCTGCGGGAAGTCGCCGATCGAGTCGACGCCGGCGTCGGCGCCGAGGCGCTTGAGCAGGCGGCTGTTGTTGTTGCGCAGCGCGCCGAGGTGGAGCTGCTTCGTCCAGCCGCGCTTCGCGTCGAGGCGGCCGAGATAGAGCATCATATACCAGACCCACTTGCCGGTCTGCTCCGGCGTGGCGGCGCGACCGGCGCGGGTCTGCTCGAAGATCGCCTTCGCCTCCGCGTCGGTGCAATCCGCGTCGGGGATGTTCTCGATGCCGTGGTCGGAGACGCGACCGCCGATGGAGTGGAAAAACGCGTGGCGCTTGTCGAGCGCGGCGAGGAGCGCGTCGAGGCTCTTGATGTCGACGTCGGCGCGGGCGGCGAGCTGGTCGCACCAGGCGTTGAACACCGCGGGCACGTTGGCCGCCATGAGCTTGTCGGCGCGGTAGGTCGGGTAGACACGGGTCTTGAGCCCGCTCTTCGCGATCGCGACGTGATGCTCGAGCGAGTCGGCCGGATCGTCCGTGGTGCAGACCACCGCGACCTTGTTGGAGGTCAGGATGCCGTGGGTCGTGAAGTCGGGCGTGGCGAGCTTGGCGTTGGCCAGCTCCCAGATCTTCGGCGCGTTGGCCTCGTTGATCAGAAGGTCGATGCCGAAGTAGCGGCGCAATTCGAGGTGCGACCAGTGGTGCAGCGGGTTGCGCACGAGCTGGGGCACCACGCGGCAGAATTGGAGGAACTTCTCGTAGTCGGAGCTGGCCGAGCCGGTGATCAGATCCTCGTTCACGCCGGCCGAGCGGAGGGCGCGCCACTTGTAGTGGTCGCCGCCGAGCCAGATCTCCGCGAGATTGCGGAACTGCTTGTTCGCCGCGATCTGGTCGGGAGGCAGATGGCAATGGTAGTCGAAGATGGGCTGCGGCTTCGCGATTTCGTGGTAAAGGCGACGCGCCGTGGCGGTGCTGAGCAAAAAGTCTTCGTGGAGGAATGGGGCGGGCATGGTCCGCGAAGCCTAGACCAAGCCACGCGACTCACGAGCGCATCCCGTGGGGGAACATTTTCAGGGGGAAAGGCGCTCCTTCCGCTCGGAAAACGATGGCCAAAGGGCTGCGATACCCCCGAGACTGCAAACGGTCTCACCCGCCCTTACCCACGTCGTTTCCGATGTTCGAACCCCGAGTCACCCTGAAGCAGGTCGCCGCCCGCGCCGGCGTCCACGTCTCGACCGCGTGGCGCGCCCTGAAAAACGATACCTACGTCGAGGCCTCGAAACGCGCCCGCATCCGCGCCATCGCCGACGAGCTGGGCTACGCGCCCGATCCGATGCTCACCGCCCTGAGCAACTACCGGCGCAAGCACCAGCCGGCCGCTTTTCAATCCACGCTGGCCTGGATCAACAATTTCCCGGACCGGCGCGAGGGCCGCGAGCTCGTCAACATCGCCGGCTGCCACGAGGGCGCGCTGCGCCACGCGACGCAGATGGGCTTCAAGCTCGAGGAGTTTTGGCTCGCCGAGCCGGGCATGACCCTGCGCCGCGCCCGCGAGGTCCTTCTCGCCCGCGGCATCCGCGGGCTCGTGTTTCCGCCCCAGCCTTTCTCGGGCACCGAGCTGGATCTCGACGTCGAGCCTTTCGCCTGCGTGGCCATCGGCTACTCGCTCGCCGCCCCCAGCCTTCATCTGGTCGGCAGCCATCAGCACAACGCCACCCTCCGCACCCTGCGCGAGCTCGCCAAGCTCGGCCATACCCGCATCGGCATGGTCGCCGCCACCGAGACCCTGCGCCGCGCCAACCACACCTTCGAATCCCCCTACCACTTTTTCCAGTCGATGCAGGAGGAGGCCCAACGCCTGCCGATCTTTTTCATCAAGGGTCGCGAGGATCCTCGAAACATCGCCGGCGCCCGGGACGAGTTCCTCGCCTGGTTCAAACGTCACAAGCCCACCGCCATCGTCTGCCACGTCAGCGAGGTGAAGACCTGGCTCGAGAGCATCGGCCGATCGGTGCCGAAGGACGTGTCGCTCGCGACGCTCTCCCGCGTCTTTGATCGCGACTGGTCCGGCATCGACCAGCAGGAGCTCGAGATCGGCCGCCGCGCGGTCGAGCTCCTCGTCAGTCTTTTCCACAGCGGAGAACGCGGGGCCCCGGCCACGCCCGTCCGCCTGCTCGTCGAGGGCCGTTGGATCGAGGGGAACACCACCCGCCGCATCGGACCGCCCGCCGACAAGCTGCTCGAACGGCTGGGCTGAGAGCGGTTCACGTCCGCCCATCGTATCGGATTTTTGGGGGACGGGCGGGATCCGCCGCCCGTCGGTTTTGCGACGCATCCCCGGACCGGCGGGCG
>CAYTLL010000002.1:141145-158670 GCA_964438755.1 uncultured Akkermansia sp.
CGGGCGGAAAGCTCCGAATCCCGAACGGGATCGGCCGCTGATCAGTCCTGCGGCTCCGCGCGATGCGCGTCGGTCGCGATCGCCGGCTCGAGCGCCACGCCTTTCACGCGGATGCCCGCCATTTTCGCGACGATCCGCGCCGCCTCCTCGGCCTTCACGTCGACGAGCGTGTGACGCTGATGGATGTCCATCGCGCCCACCACCGCGGCGGGCAGGCGAGTGACGCCGGCGATCTTGCCCACCACGTCGGCGGGCGTGACGAGGCTCTTGCGCCCCACATTGAGGTAAAGGGTGGTGTAACCGGGCTCGCGACCGGTGCGCGCGGGACGCTCGAATTTCTGTTTGCTCGGACGTGCGGACCGCTCCTCGTGCTCAGGACGATCCTCCCGGGCGTCGCCACCGAAATACGCCTCCGGCTTTTCGCGCGGCTGGAACTTGGGCGCGGGCTTGTGCGCGGCCGCCTTGGGCGCGGGCATCGGAACCGGGATCGGCGGACGGCTCTCGTCGTCGTAGGGCCGTGAGATCTTGGGCGCGGGCGGGCGGGCGTCCTCGCCCTCGGGTTCTCCGCCACCGGGCTGACCGCCCTGCATCAGATGGATCAAGGCCGCGATGATATCGGTGCTGTTGTAGCCCTGCTCAAGCAGGCGGTCGACGACGCGGTCCTGCGGCCGGAATTGCTTCGCGTCTAGCGTCGCGCGCAGGCGCTCGAAAAACACGTTTTCGCGCGCCTCCTCCACCTGGTCGAGCGAGGGCACGCGCTCGCGGCGCAAGGGCAGGCGCGCGTAGCGGATCATGTTTTGCAGCCCGTAGATCTCTCGGCCGCTGACAAAGGTGAACGCGCGTCCGGTGCGCCCCGCGCGTCCGGTGCGCCCCACGCGGTGCGTGTAATCCTCGGCGTCGTTCGGCAGGTCGTAGTTGAACACCACCTCGAGGTCGTCGACGTCGAGACCGCGCGCCGCCACGTCGGTCGCGATCAGGAACTCGAAGCCGCGGCGGCGGAACTTGTCCATCACGCGGGTGCGCACGGCCTGGGTGATGTCGCCGTGCAGGCGGTCGACCGCGTAGCCGCGCGAGCCGAGGATCTCGGCGAGCTCGTCGACCATGTTCTTGGTCGCGCAGAAAACGATGCCGTAGCGGAAATCGTGCAGATCGATCAGGCGGGTGAGCGCCTCGACCTTGGAACGGCGATCCACCTCGAAGTAGACCTGGTCCACCTTGGGCGCGTTTTGCGCCTGCGCCTCGATCTTAACCCAGGCCGGATCCTTGGTGTAGCGCTGGATGAGCTGCTTGATCGGCGGCGGCATGGTCGCCGAGAAGAACAGCGATTGGCGACCTTCCTGCGGCGTGGCGGAAAGGATGCGTTCGATGTCGTCGCGAAAACCCATGTCGAGCATCCGGTCCGCCTCGTCGAGGATCACGATCTTGAGGTGGTCGAGCTTGATGGTGCCGCGCTCCATGTGGTCCATCACGCGACCGGGCGTGCCGATCACGATCTGCGCGCCGGCGTCGAGCGCGCGGAACTGGCGCTCGTAACTCTGGCCGCCGAAGACCGGCACCTCGCGCACGCCGCGCTTGAAGAAGGCCAGCTTCGCGATCTCTTCCGCGACCTGGATCGCCAGCTCGCGCGTCGGGCAGAGGATCAGGGCCTGCACTTTTTTGAGCGCCGGATCGATGCGCTCCACCGCGGGGATGCCGAACGCGGCGGTCTTGCCCGAGCCCGTGGCGGACTGGCCGACGACGTCGCGCCCCTCGAGGAGCAGCGGGATGACGGCGGTCTGGATGGGCGAGGCTTCCTCAAAACCCATCTTGTCGACGGCCTTGAGGACTTCCGGCGAGAGGCCGAGTTCGGTGAACGGACGTTTTTCCATGGACGCCACTTTGGCCGCGACGCCCGAGGAAAGAGAGAACAAAACGCGAGCGTCGCCTCAGTTTCCGGCCGAGGCCAGGTAGGGCTCCACCGGACGGAATCCGGTCCGGGCGCAAAGCCGGTCCCGGTCCGCCCCGGTTTCGCAGAGGTAGACCGCGTAGCCTCCGTGCCCGCCTCCGCAGTATTTCCACGCCAGCGGGACGATCCCGCCGAGCGCCGCGGCGCCCTCCGCCCCCGAGGCCGGATCGCCGGGAAGCGGCCTCATGCCCTCGCCCATCTGCATCGCGTAGGAAATACGCACCGCCTCGGCGAGCCCCGCGTAATCGTTTTTCCACACCGCGTCGCGCGCGACGCGGCCGGCCCGCTCGATCGCGTCGTAATCGCGACATTTGCCGACGTTGCCCGGCGTGTCGTGGTGCGAGCCGGTCCAATAGATCGCGAGACGTCCGCGAAGCATCTCGCCCGAGGTCTTCATTTCCAGCTCGGGATGCGCGCCGCTTTTCCAGACGCAAAGCCCCGTCTCGGCGATCACCGCCGGATCCTGCCAGCCCACGCCGAGATCGAGCTCGGAGCCGACGCCGTTCTTGCCGTTGAGCAGGGCCCAGGCGCCGCTGCCGCCGAGACCGGCGTTGCGCTCGTAGGGCCAGTCCCGCAACGAGACGGTCGGCGAGATGGCGCAGTTGACCACGAAGGCCCCCGCCCGGGCGTAGCGCGGCACATCGAGCCAGCCGCCGGCGAAATCCACCCGCAAGGGCGCCTCCTGCGGCGCCTGGATCCAGCGCACGATCTCGGTGGTCGAGATCGGCTGGAACTGCGGCGGCGTCTTGGGGAGCTTCACGTAGCGTGCCCCCACCTCCGCGCAGAGCGCCTTTTTCAGGCCGGCGTATTTGTCGTCGTCCGTAACCGCCAGGATCTGCGGACGGATGCGGAGAAAGTCCTCGCGAAAATCGATGCCCTCCTCGAGCCCGCGCCCCACCACGACCTCGTCCACGCACTCCAGCGCCTCGATCAGCGCCTTCTTGTGCTCGTCGGGCAGGGAGCTGCGACGCTGTTTGTGGAGCCACAGCACGTCGCTCGACGCGAAACTCACCGTGAGATGATCGCCGAGCGCCCGGGCCTCGCGAAAAAACTGCACGTGCCCTGCGTGGATGATGTCGTAACAGCCGGAAACAAAGACGCGAACCATGCGCAAACGCTTCCGCCCGCCCCCCTCGGCGTCCAGTCCCTTTCCGCACCCCGCCCCGCCTCCCCTCGGCAAACCTTCGCATATCCGCCCCGCCCGACTGTCGCCATCCTGCGGCGAAAAACCCGCCCGCGGGGCCCGGAACCGGCATGGATCAACCCGCCTCGGACTCGCGCCGCCACGCCCCCTCCGCCGTGGCCGTCCGTCGCAACGATCTCGCGTCGGCGATAGATCGGGCCGGGGCGTCCGCCCTCTTTTCCCTCGCGTCGCCCGCCTTCGGACGCGCTTATCCCTCGCATGTCGTTCGATTCCCTCGGCCTCCATTCCAGCATCCTCCGCGCCGTCCAGGCCAAAGGTTACACCACGCCCTCCCCCATCCAGGAGCAGGCGATCCCCATCGTGCTGACCGGCCGCGATCTCGTCGCCTCCGCCCAGACCGGCACCGGCAAGACCGCCGCCTTCGCCCTGCCGATCCTCAACCGCCTCGGCCCGCACAAGAAACCCGGCCCCCGCGTGCTCGTCCTCGAGCCCACCCGCGAACTCGCCGCCCAGGTGGACGAAAACTTCGCCGAGTTCGGCCAGTTCACCGACCTCAAGCGCGCCCTCCTCCACGGCGGCGTCGGCTACGGCAAACAACGCGCCGACCTCCTCGCCGGCGCCGACATCGTCACCGCCACCGTCGGCCGCCTGCTCGACTTCCTCAACGAGCGCATCCTTCGCCTCGACCACCTCCAGGTGCTCGTTCTCGACGAGGTCGATCGCATGCTCGACATGGGCTTCATCAAGGACGTCAAAAAGATCGTCTCCCTCTGCCCCAAGCAGCGCCAGACGCTCTTCTTCTCCGCCACCATCCCGCCCGAGATCCAGGAGATCGCCCGCTTCGCGCTCAAGGACCCGGCCACCGTCTCCATCGGCCGCCAGCGCTCGGTCAACGAGTCCGTCACCCACGCCATCTATCCGGTCGCGCACCACCTCAAGTTCCCGCTCCTCCTCGAGCTCCTCAAGAAGACCGACTACAAGAGCGTGATCGTCTTCAGCCGCACCAAGCACGGCGCCGACAAGATCGCCCGCAAACTCAAGGCCGAGGGACACACCGTCGCCCTCCTCCACGGCGACCGCAGCCAGGGCCAGCGCAAGGCCGCGCTCGAAGGCTTCAAGGACGGCACGCTCGAGGTCATGGTCGCGACCGACATCGCCGCGCGCGGCCTCGACGTCGCCGGCGTCACCCACGTCATCAACTACGACATCCCCGGCACGCCCGACGACTACGTCCACCGCATCGGCCGCACCGGCCGCGCCGCCGCCGAGGGCGACGCCTTCACGCTCGTCACCCCCGACCAGACCGGCGAGGTCCGCGCGATCGAGAAGTTCATCAAGGCCACCATCCCGCAGCTCACGATGGACGGCTTCGACTACAAGGCCAAGGCGCCCGCCCCGCTCCCCGGCCAGGGCGGCGGAGGCGGCTCCGGCGGCGGTCGTGGCGACAGCCCCCGCGGCTTCCGCACCCCGCGCTTTGGCGGCGGCGCCGGCGGACAACAACAACGCCACCACGGCCACCGTCCCGACGGCCGCCCGACCTCGGGCCAGCCGCAGCGCACCGAGCACCGTCACGCCGACGACGCCAGCCCCCGCGCCCCGCTCCCCGGCACGACCGGCGGCAAAGGCAGCGGCGGCCAGCAGCGCGACAAGGACCGCGCCCCGAATCCCTTCATCCAAAAGGGCCGCCCCGGCGCCCACTGGCAGACCCGCGGCGGCCGCCGCTGAGCCCACGCCCGTCTCGCCATCACGCCGCGTCCGCCCCGGACGCGGCTTTTTCGCGCCCGCGTTCGCGTCAGACCGCCGCCAACCCCGGGGCGATCTCCTTCAGCGCCGCGAGCAAGGCCGCCCAGTCCGCCTCCGTCGTCGACCAGCCCGCGCTGAAACGCAGCGCCCGCCGCGCCTCGTCGGGCGCATAGCCCAGCGCGGCCAACACATGCGAGGGCCCGTCCTTGCGCGTCGTGCAGGCCGCCCCGCTCGACACCTGGATGTCCCGCTTGTCGAGCCGCGCGATCCAGCGCGAAAACTCGCCGTGCGGCATCACCGCGAAGACCGTGTTCCACAACCGCTCCACCGGCGCCGCACCTCCGGCGCCTGACGCCCCCGTATCCGCACCCGCGATACGCACGCCGGGCAGGGCCGCGAGCAGCCCGCGCTCGAAGGCCTTCCGCCATTCCTCGCGCTGCCACTCCCAGATCACGTTCACCCGCTCGCACTCGCCCAGAGCCGCGCACAGGGCCGCCGCGCCTGCCACGTCCTCCGTGCCCGCCCGGTGGCCGCCTTCTTGCGTGCCGCCCGCCTGCGCGATGAAATCCGGCTCCGCCCGGCCCGCGGGCAATTTCACGAAACCCACGCCCTTCGGCGCGCCAAACTTGTGCCCGCTCGCGATCAACCACGCGCCGCAATCGCCGAGCCCGGCGCCCGGCAGCTTGCCGAGCCACTGCGTGACGTCGCACAGACAGGGAATTCCCGCGCCTCCGTTCGCCGCGCGGCAGACGGCCGCGATCTCGACCCAGGGCTGGAGCACGCCGGTCTCGTTGTTCGCCGCCATCACCACGACCCCCGCCGCGCCGGCCGCGATCGCCGCGCGCACCGCATCGGGCGAGACCACGCCGGCCGCGTCGTGCGCGAGCCAGTCGATCCGGCCGCCGAAAAACCGCCCCGCCGCCGCCAGCACGCAGGCGTGCTCCGTCGCCGCCACCGCGATGCGCGCCGTAGGCGACAAGGTCTTCGCCCAGTGCGCCAGCACCGCGTGCGCGCCCTCGGTCGCGCCCGAGTTGAAGACATACTCCTCCGGTTTCCCCCCGAGCAGGATCGCCAGCGCCTCGTGATACGAATCGAGGCGGATGCGCGCCCGCGCCCCCGCGCGCGTCGGACTCGACGGGTTGTGCCAGTTCTCCGCCTGCACGCGCAGCCAGGCCTCGCGGGCTTGGTCGGCGAGCGGCGTGGTGGAGTTGTGGTCGAAATAGGGCATGCGCGCGGGATTACTCGGAGCCGTCCAAACTACAACGCGGGCTTGCGGGACGAAAGCGCGAAGCCACGCTGCCCCTTTCTTCCATCCATGAGCACCACCACCAAGGAACTGGCCGTCATCTCCACCACCAAGGGCGATCTCACCCTCGAGTTCTGGCCCGATGTCGCCCCCGGCCACGTCGAAAACTTCAAGAAGCTCGCCAAGCAGGGCTTCTACGACGGCACCGCCTTCCATCGCATCATCAAGGGCTTCATGATCCAGGGCGGCTGCCCCAACACCAAGTCCGGCGGCCGCGGCATGCCCGGCACCGGCGGCCCCGGCTACCAGATCAAGGCCGAGTTCAACACCAAGCCCCACACCCGCGGCGTCCTCTCCATGGCCCGCTCGTCCAATCCCGACAGCGCCGGCTCCCAGTTCTTCATCTGCCACGGCGACGCCCGCTTCCTCGACCGCCAATACACCGCGTTCGGCCAGCTCGTGAAGGGCGACGACGTCCTCGAGGCCATCGCCACCGTGCCGACCTCCGGCCCGGAGCGCAGCACCCCCTCCGAGCGCGTCGAGATCAAGTCGATCTCCTTCGTCGCCGCCTGATCCGGCCAAGGGCGACGCCGCGTCGCGCCCCGCCCGGCCCCGGCCCCTTTCGGCCGGGGCTTTTTCGCGCCTCGACGCCCCGTCCGCCTCCGCGCGCTCGCCAAGCCCCGCCTAGCCCTCTTCGCTTCCTCGCCGTGTCCGCCGCTCCCGCCATCGACTCCACGCCCGCGCTTCCCCTGCTCCTCGGCCTCGAGGGGCTGCTCCTGCTGGCCGGCGCCGGTCTGCTCCTCGCGCGGCGACGCGTCCTGCTGCCCCGTCTGCTCGGGCTCGCGCCGTCCCCCCTCACCCCCTCCGAATTTCGCCCTTCCGAGCTGTTTCTCGCGGTCGCCTTCGCGTTCGGCGGCGCCGTCATCCTTCAAAACGCCGCCGTCTTCCTCGGCGCCCGCATCTTCCGGCCGGAAACGCCGGACCAGCCCGGTCCGCTCTACATTTTCGCCGGCGCCGCCTTCCAGCTCGGCCTGCTCGCCGGACTCGGCCACGTCTGGTTCTGGCATTTGCGCCCCGGGCGTCGGCCCGCCCCGCTCACGCCCACGCCGCCGCACGCCGCGTTGCCCGTATCCCGTATCCTCCGCGGCGCCGTCTTCACCTTTCTGACCGCGCTCATCGTCGTCGGGCCGGTCTCGGTGCTCTGGCAAACCCTCCTCGAGCGGTGCGGCGTGGACGCGCCCCCCCAGGATCTCGTGGTTCTCTTCGCCGAGACGGGCGACTTCGCCGCTCTGGCCATCTTGACGCTGCTCGCCGTGGTCATCGCCCCGCTCACCGAGGAACTCGCCTTTCGCGTCGGCCTTTTCCGCTGGCTGCGCGGACGCGTTCCCCGCGCGCTGGCGCTTTTCCTGCCGGCCCTCGTGTTCGCCGCCGTCCACGGATACCTTTCCATCTTCGGCCCGCTCGTGGTGCTGGCCGTCATTCTCGCGCTGGGCTACGAACACTACGGCCATCCCGCCGTGCCGATGCTCGCGCACGCTCTCTTCAACCTGAACACCGTCGTCCTCGTCCTGGCCGGCTTCACCGCGTGAACCCCTTCTCCGAAAAAACCTCCGAAACCATCGCCTCCCTCGGCGAACAAAAGCTGCTCGCCCGCATCCGCCGCTGGCTGGGCGCCGCCGCGCCCGCCTCTCCCGCCGGCATGGGCGACGACTGCGCGGTGCTGCCCGCCGGGAAAAACCCCGCCCGTTCCCGTGGAAAAACCGGCGCCCCCGCCGCCCTCGTGACGGTGGATCCGGTCATCTTCGGCGAACACTTCGACGCCGCCGTCCCGCCCCGCGCCGTCGGCCGCAAGCTCCTCCGGCGCAACCTGAGCGACATCGCCGCGATGGGCGGGCGTCCCCGCGCGGCCGTGCTCGCCCTCGCCCTCGATCCGCGCACCCGGCTCGACTGGCTCGAGGCCTTCTACCGCGGCCTTGCCGCCGACGCCCGGCGCTTCGGCGTGCCGCTCGTCGGCGGCGATCTCGCCACCCACCGCGGCGGACTCGTCGCCACGCTCACCCTGCTCGGCGAAACCACCGCGCCCGGCGCCCGCGCCCTCACCCGCTCCGGCGCGCTCGTCAGCGACTTCATCGCCGTCACGGGCCGCCTCGGCGGCAGCCTGCCGAGCGGCCGGCACCACTCCTTCACGCCGCGCCTCGCCGAGGGCCGATGGCTCGCCCGCCGCCCCGAGGTCGCCGCGCTCATGGATCTCAGCGACGGCCTCGCGAAGGACATCCACTCGCTCACCCCGTCCGGCGCGAAGCCCCTTCTCTTCGGTGAACTCCTTCCCCGCCACGCCGGCGTCGACCTGCGCGGCGCGCTCGCGGACGGCGAGGACTACGAACTGCTCGTCGCGCTCCGCGGCACACCGGACTCCCTGCGGAAGCTCCTCGCCGCCTGGCGTCGGGCATTCCCCCGCGTCCCCCTCACCGTCGTCGGCCAGTTCGCGCCCTCCGCGGCCGATCCCGCGGAACACGGCGCGCTCGATCTTTCCGCCTACCATGGATTCGAGCATTTTCACTGAGCTGCGCGCCGGGCCCGCCACCTCGTCGGCGGAAGAGACCCAGGCCCTCGCCGCGCGCTTCGCCGCCGCCCTGCCCTCCGGCTCCGTGCTCGCCCTCCACGGCGATCTCGGCGCGGGCAAGACCACCTTCACCCAGGGCTTCGCGCGCGGCCTCGGTATCCGGGAATCGGTGACAAGCCCCACCTTCGCCATCCTCGCCCTGCACCGCGGCGGAGGGAAAACCCTCGTCCACGTCGACGCCTACCGCCTCGACGGCGGCCGCGCCCTCGAGGATCTCATGATCGACGACTTCCTCGTCGCCCCGTGGTGGGCCGTGGTCGAGTGGCCGGAAAAAGTCGCCGACTGGCTCCCCGCCGGCACGCTTCACCTCGATCTCGGCCATACCGCCGACCGGCGCCACTCCATCCGCCTGCGCTGACCGCGCGGCGCCGCCGCGTCCGCCCGCCTCGTTCGACCCGAAAAAGCGATCACCGCGTCTACGGCCCGTCCATTCCCGACGGCCGTCTCCCCGCGCGACCCGCGTTGTGCTTCAACGCCGCCTCCACCCGCGTGCGGACGTGCAGCTTCTCGTAGATGTGCTTCAGGTGGAACCGCACCGTCGGCAGGCTGACGCCCAGCTCGTTCGCGATCTCCTTGTCCAGCCGTCCCCGCGAAAGCAGCTCCAGCACCTCCCGCTCCCGGGCCGACAACTCCCCCGTCTCCTCGCCGGCCGGCGACGGCGGACGCGGCTGAAAGGTCTCCACCACCTTGCGCGCCACCTCGCCACTCATCGGCGCACCGCCCTCGTGCACCTCGGTGATCGCCCGAACGATCTCCTCCGGCGTGGCGCGTTTGAGCAGATAGCCGAAGGCGCCCGCCTTGAGCGCGCTGAAGATGCTCTCGTTGTCGCGATACACCGTGATGATGATCACCCGGGTCGACGGAAGGATCTCGCGCAGCCGGCGCGTGCATTCGATCCCCGACATGCCCGGCAGATGGATGTCCATCAACACCACGTCCGCCGCCCGCCCGGGCAGCTCGCGCAGGGCCTCCTCCGCGTCGGCGTAGGCGCCCGCGCAGACCAGCCCCGGGGTCTGCCCGAGCAAGAGCGCCAGGCCCTGCCGCAAACCGGCGTTGTCCTCGACCAAGGCGACGGTGATCATGGGAAATCCAGGTTGCGCGCCGGCAGACGCAGCGTGACCGCCATGCCGCCCGAGGGACGCGCGACGATCTCGCAACGTCCCCCGACTTTCGCGAGCCGCGTCTTCATGTTCACGACGCCGTCGCCACCCGGGCCGGCCGATCCGACGCCCACGCCGCGCCCGTCGTCCTCCACGCCCACCGTCAGCTCCGTGTCCGTCGACACGATCCGCACCAGGACGGTGGTCGCGGCGGCGTGTTTCACGATGTTCGTCAGCGCCTCCTTGAAGGCGAGAAACAGCTCGTGACGCTGCTGCGCGTTGAGGACCAGCTCCGGCTTCGCGCACTCCGTCTCGAAACGGCACTCGATACCGGAGGCGCGGAAAAACTCCTCCGCATGATCGCACAGATAACCGCGCACCGAACCCGCCGTGTCGTGCCGGGGGTTGAGCGCCCACACGATCTCGTCGAGCTTCGCCACCAGCTCGCGCGCCTTCTCCGCGATCAGGGTCGCATGACCTCGCACGCTATCCGGAGACACGCCGGGCCGACCCGCCATCGAGCCGATCAAACCGATCTGCGTCAGCCCCGCCCCGAGCTCGTCGTGAAGATCCTGCGCGACCCGCGCCCGCTCCTGCTCCAGGAGCCGGCGCTGCTCGACCCCCTGCCGCTCCCTCACCTCTTTTTCAAGGAGCGCGGTGCGACGCGCCACCGTGCGCCGCAGCGCCACGATCCACGCGAGCAGGGCCGCCAACCCCGCCGAAAGCGCGGCGAGGGCGGCGAGGGTATGCCGCCGGGTCCACCAGGGACCGTTCGCCAGCAGCTCGATGTCCGCGGGCGAATCCAACAGAAGCTCGAACCCGCCGAACGCGTCCCGCGAGGCGCCCATCCGCCAGCTCGCGTAGACGCCTGTGAGCCGGAGGCGCGCCCCCGGTCGCACACGCTCCGCGGACGCCTCGCCGCCCCGCAGGCGAGCGAGGAAAAGATGCCGCCCCGCCTGCAACTCGAGCACGCGTTCGCCGTGGCTCGTTTGCTCGCCGACCAGACGCGCCTCCAGACGCACGCGCGTGGCGTCGTGCCGGTCGACCCCCTGATCCCTCTCCGTAAGATCGACGGCCGCCGGCAGAGCGGACCGGCCGATGCGACGCGTCGTCGCCTCGAGCAAAACCGGGACGCCCCCGCCGAGCTCGGGAAAACCCACCGCCTCGACCACATCTCCCGCGCCGAGCCCCGGCGGCGCTTCACCGCGGACGCGCAGGCTGTTTTCGCCGTCGCGCAGGAGATACTCCCCGGCCCCCGCGTGCAGCACCTGGCCCGCGATCTTGAAACAGCGCGGACCGTCGGCGTTCGCGTCAAAACGCAGCAATTCCTCCACCCGCCGCAGGGGGCGGGAGAAAGGATCCTCGGGCGCGGGCTCGTCCACGAAAAGCCGGGCGCCACCCAGCACGAAACGCCCGGGAATAAGCCGCCGGGTCGTCGAATCGCGATAGGCGAAAAACACGCCGCGCACCCGCACGAGGCTCCCCGGCAAAATCGCCTCCGCCTCCGGCGACGCGGGCCGCTCCGGCAAGGGATAGCCGGAGTGCGCCAGAATCTCCACCACGCCGCCCGGCACCCGCAGCGTGATCTTTTCCGCCGCCCATTCCAGCAGCATGCCCCGCAGCTCCACGAACTCCACGTCGAGGCCGCCGTTGTTCAATTGCTCCCAACCGGGGCGAAGCGGCCTCGGCATCTCGGCGCGACCGATCCGAACGCCGCGCGCGCCCGTCACGATCGGGGAGAACTCGCCCGGATCCGACCGGCCCGAAAATTCCCAAATCTCCCCCGCAGAGGGCCGCTCCGGCCACGCCCCCCCATGCGGCCGGACGAAGACCGGCCCGCTCGCGTCCTGCACCACGCAGGAGTCGGCGTTGGCCGTCGTCACCACGCCGCGGATCGACACGCGAAAGGGCCGCCCCGCCTCATCCGGGCGCAGCGCGCGCACCCGCGCCGCGTCCATGATCACGTCCATCGCCTCCGCCGGACTTTCGGACTTCGCCCCGCTCGCGCCCGACGCGCAGACAAGCGCCAAGGCGAGGAGCCCGGGACGGAAGGCCCCTGAAACTGGGAAATGCGTTCGGAGACGAGACATCGCGGGCGCTCCCTCCGCTGGCCGAAAGCCGCCCGCGCGTCAAACCGCCGGCCCTGCGTCGTCGCCAAACTATCATTTGTGATAGGTTACGGTCTTCAGCTCCCCCCGCTACACTCGCCAGCCGTCTTCCCTTCGCCAAACTGGCCCCATCCCGCCCCGCTAAAATCTCGCCGATGCCCGCCCCTCTTCGATCCCTCGTCCTCGGATTTGTCCTCGCCCACGCCGGCACGCTTCTGGCGCTCGCCACTCCGCGCGACCAGCCTTTCGACGCCGACTGGCGATTCCTCCGCGGCGACGCCCCCGGCGCGGAACAGCCCGCCTTCGACGACTCGAGCTGGCGCGCGCTCGATGTCCCGCACGACTGGTCGATCGAGGATCTGCCCGCGAAGGCCGCCGACGTCCCCGAGTTCGAGGCAGTGACAGGCCGATGGCTTTTTCACCGCGGCGACGATCCCGCTTGGAAAGCGCGCGAGCTCGGCGAAGCCGACTGGCAAACGGTCACCTTGCCCGACACCTGGGAAAACCACTCCGGCCACACCGCCGCCAACGTCTACGGGTGGTTTCGCCGCCACGTCACGATTCCCACCGACTGCCGCGGCAAGGACTTCGATCTCCTCATGGGGCGCATCGACGACGTCGACGAGGTGTTCTTCAACGGCCAGCGCATCGGCGGCACCGGCTCATTCCCGCCCGACTACAGATGGGCCGACACCGTCGACCGCCGCTACCGCGTGCCCGCCGCGCTCGTCCGCGGCGACGGCACCGACGTGATCGCCGTGCGCGTCTTCGACGGCGCCAACAACGGCGGCATCTACGCCGCGGGCAAAGCCTCCCGCCGCATCGGCCCCTTCGCCCCCGGCGAGAGCGCGAGCGAACACTTCACCGGCCACACGCTCGGCGGCATCGGCTGGTATCGGAAACACTTCCCCTCGCCCGAGGCCGGCCGCCAGGTCTCCGTCATCTTCGACGGCGTCTACATGAACGCCGAACTCTGGCTCAACGGCCACCGCCTCGGCGAACACCCCCACGGTTACACCGCCTTCAGCTTCGACCTCACGCCCCACCTCGCCCCGGCCGGCCGGGAAAACGTCCTCGCCGTCCGCGTGCGCAACGAAGGCCGCAACAGCCGCTGGTATTCCGGCTCCGGCATCTACCGCCACGTCTCGCTCACCGTCACCTCACCCGTCCACGTGCCGACCTGGAGCGTCTTTGTCACGACCCCCGAGGTCTCCAAGGACCAGGCCCTGATCAAGACCTCCGTCGAGGTGAGCAACGCCGCCGACGCCTCCGCGCCCGCCCGAGTCCGCGTCCGCATCCGCGACGCAAAGGGCAAGGAGCTCGGCGTATCCGAAGGCTCGTTACATCTCGTCGCCAACGAAACCCGATCCGTCGAGCGTTTCGTCACCGTCCGCTCGCCCCGGCTCTGGTCGCCCGACTCGCCCGCGCTCTACACCGCCGAGGTCGAGATTCTCGTCGCGGACCGGCGCGTCGACACCGTCTCCACGACCTTCGGCATTCGCACGCTCGAGTTCGACGCGACGCACGGCTTCCGCCTCAACGGCGAGTCTCTCAAGTTGAAGGGCGGCTGCATCCACCACGACAACGGCCCGCTCGGCTCCGCCGCCATCGACCGCGCCGAGGAGCGCAAGATCGAGCTCCTCAAGGCCAACGGCTACAACGCCGTCCGCACCAGCCACAACCCGCCCTCCACCGCCCTGCTCGAGACCTGCGACCGCCTCGGCATGCTCGTCATCGACGAGGCCTTCGACCAGTGGACCGAGTCCAAGGAGCGGAATCCCCAGGACTACAACCGATTCTTCAACCCGTGGGCCGAGCACGACATCGCCGCCATGGTGCGCCGCGACCGCAACCACCCGTCCGTGATCATGTGGTCCGTCGGCAACGAAATCCCCGAGCAGTTCCGCGCCGGCGACAAAGGCATGCGTCTCCGCCACGCCCTCCTTTCGCACGACACCTCGCGCCCCGTCACCCAGGCCATCTGCTCCGACTGGGGCAAGGTCGTGAAAAACTGGGACGGGCTCTCCGACCCCGGCTTCGCCCACCTCGACGTCGCCGGCTACAACTACCTCCCGGAGAAATACGAGGGCGATCACGCCCGCCATCCCGACCGCGTCATGTATGGCAGCGAATCCTACCCGAAGGACGCCCTCGCCTACTGGCAGGCCGTCGAAAAACACCCCTACGTGATCGGTGATTTCGTCTGGACCGCCATGGACTACCTCGGCGAATCCGGCCTCGCCCACGCGACGCTCAGCAATGTTAAGGCCCCCTTCTTCATGCCCTGGCCGTGGTTCAACGCCTGGTCGGGCGACCTCGATCTCTGCGGCTTCAAAAAGCCCCAGTCCCACTACCGCGACGTCGTCTGGCGCCGCAGCCAACTCGAGCTGATGGTCCACGCGCCCATCCCCGCCGGCCTCGCCGAAAACCTCAGCGGATGGGCCTGGCCCGACGAAGCCGCGAGCTGGAGCTGGCCCGGTCAGGAGGGCAAGACGCTGCAAGTCTCCGTTTATTCGCGCTGCGAGCGCGTCCGCCTCGAGCTCAACGACAAGGTCCTCGGCGAGCAGCCCGTCTCCGAAGCGACCAAGCTCACCGCCAAATTCGAAGTTCCCTACCAGCCCGGCGAGCTTCGCGCCCTCGGCCTGATCGGTGGCAAGGTCGTCGCCGAGACGAAACTCGAGACCGTCGGCGCGCCGAAAAAGCTGAAGCTCTCCGTCGACCGCGAACGTATCCGCGCCGACCGCGCCGATCTCGCCTACGTGAGCGTGGAGGTCGTCGATTCCCGCGGCCGCCGCGTGCCCTACGCCGAGGTCGCCGTGCGCTTCACCGTGGAGGGCGCAGGCGAGCTTGCCGGCCATGCCAGCGCCGTCCCGAACAAACCGGCCAGCTTCCGCGGTCCGCTGCGCGACACCTGGCAAGGCCGCTGCCTCGCCATCCTCCGGCCCGCCGCCGACGGCAAGCCCGGCAAGATCACCCTGAAAGCCGAGGCCGAGGGCCTCGAATCCGCCGCGCTCACGGTCCCGACCCGCTGAGCGGCGACGACGCTCCGCGCCCGACGTCGGCATCGACGCCGGGCGCGCGCGTTCGCACGTAGGATCGAGTCCTCATCGCGTTGGACGAAACCGGTCCCTCACGCGCCTTCCCCGCGCCCCGCGGTCGCGTTTGAGGAGGTCTTCGCCTCTAAGCTGGAGCCGATGGTCGGGATCGAACCGACGACCAGCGGTTTACGATACCGCTGCTCTACCACTGAGCTACATCGGCCAAGCACCGGCTTTCGCCGGCCTGGATGGTTTCCAAGGGAGCGGGTTACTACGGGCCCTTTTTCCCGGGCGGCAAGACAAAGTTTGGCCTTCGTCGGTCACTCCCCAAAAGAGCCCGGCATGAGAAGCGTGTCACGCCAGCCGCGCCGACAGCTCGCGCGTGATGCGCCAGCGCAGCTCCTCCCCGCTCACGTAACGCTCGAGCTCCTCGACCATGTAGCGCCCGAGGCGTCGCAACTCGCCGTCATGCGAGCCCGCGATGTGCGGCGTGAGGATCAGGTTGGGCAACGTGAACAAAGCGCTTCCCGCCGGCGGCGGCTCCTCCACGCACACGTCGAGGATCGCGGTCAGGTCGGGTCGCGCGCGCAGCGCCTCGACCAGCTCCGCCTCGCGGATGATCGGCCCGCGCGCGGTGTTGATGAAGGTCGCCCGCCGACGCATCGCCAGGAAGTGCTCCCGCCCGACCATCCCCTGCGTCTCCGCCTTGTTCGGCGCATGCAGCGAAACGATGTCCGCGAGGCGAAACGCGTCCTCGAGTGAACACCGCTCCACGCCGAGTTTTCCCGCCTCGTAGTCGTCGACGAAGGGATCGTGGACCAGCACGCGCAGGTCGAAAGGCCTCAGCAACTCGATCAGGCGCCGCGCGATCATGCCGCAGCCGATGAGCGCGACCGTGGAACGAAACCCGCCCGGCATCGGCGCGTCCGTGCCCGGCCAGTCGGCGCCCGAACACGCCAGCGCCGCGTAGGCCCAGAAATTTCGCAGCCCGAGGAGGATCGTCCCGAGCGCGTATTCCGCCACCGGCAAGGCGTTGGCCGCGTAGGCGCTGGTGAGCGCGATATCCCGCGCCCAGAACGCGTCCGTCGTGAAATACCCGGTCGTGCCCGCACCATAAAACACGGCGCGGAGCCGCGGCGCCGCCGCGAGAAACGCCTCGTCCATCCGTGGCGCGCCCCAACCCGAAAAAATCACCTCGGCCTCGGCCAGCGGCCCCGGCTGCGCCGCGATCGATTCGCGCGTCTGCGGCGCGGCGATGATCTCGACATGCTTTTCGATATCCCGCCGCTCCTCCGGTCCATACACCCGCGCGAAGGAACGGGCTTCCAACAGATACAAACCTTTGAGACGGCGTTTCATGATCGGCGCAAACCGTGGCGCGCACGAGGCGCGCTCCGGGCGAACCCAGTCAGACGGTCCCTCCAAACCAGTCCCAGAGACATCTTGCGTTAACTATAACCCAGACGGAACCTCGCCTTCGCCTTCAGGCGCCGCAGATTGGCGTTACCCCGACCCGATCCCCGGGCCTCGAAGCGCCGCTCTTTCTTTCCCGCCCCATGTCCGCCAGCCGCCCCTCCCCATCCCCCGCGCCACGCCTCGGCCGCGCCACGACCGCCTCCCCCGCCCGGCGCGTGACCTTGAGCGACATCGCCGCCACGCTCGGGATCTCGGCCATGTCGGTTTCCCGCGCCTTGCGAAACCAGCCCCGCACCTCGCCCGATCTCCGCGAGCGCGTGCTCCAAAAAGCCCGCGAACTCGGCTACCGGCCCGACCCGGCGCTCTCCGCGCTGGTGCGCTACCGGCAGGGCAAGGCGCCGACCTCGATCAACGCGGTCCTCGCGTGGTTCAACCAGTGGCCGGACCCGAAAAAACTCCGCGGCTTTCGCGAGTTCGACCTCTATTGGCGAGGCGCCCAGGCGTCCGCAGAAAAACTCGGCTTCCGTCTCGAGGAATTCGCGATCGGCGACTCGATGCCGCCCGAACGCCTGCAAACCATCCTGCACACGCGCGACATCCGCGGCATCCTCCTCCCGCCCGGCCCCTTCAACTACGAGTGGCTGAAACGCTTCGACTGGAGCCGCTTCTCGCTCGTCGGCCTCACCAACCTGCCCGACTCGCTCCCCATCCACTCGGTCACCTCCCACCAGGTGCACAACACGATGCGGGCGATGACGGAAATGCGCGCACGCGGCTACCGACGCATCGGTCTCGTCGCGAGACACTGGAAGCCCCGCGGTTTTGGCGCGGGCTACGCGTGGGACCAGTTTTATCATCCCGACGCCGCCCCGCTCCCGCCCTTCCTGTTCAACGAGGAAGCGCCCGAGACCGAACGTCTGCGCCTCGACGCCTGGCTCCGAAAACATCGCCCCGACGCCATCCTGACCGAGTTCGCCTGGATGCCGGAAAAACTGAACGCCATGGGCATCCGCACGCCCCGGGACACGGGGCTCGCCGCGCTCACCGTCCTCGATTGCCCGATCAGCGCCGGCATCGATCAAAACGCCGAGGAGATCGGCCGCGTCGGCGTCCTCGTGCTCGCCTCCCTCATCAACGACGGCGACCTGGGATTCCCCCGCGT
>CAYTLL010000002.1:158770-186248 GCA_964438755.1 uncultured Akkermansia sp.
CCGCGCCTGATCCTCAGCAGCCTCGCCCTCGTCCTTTGCCTCGGGCGGGGCCCGTTGCGAGCCGCGGTCTGGCAATGGTCCGCTCCCGATGGCGACGCGCGCGCCTACCTCTGGATTCCGGAAAACTGCGGGCGCGTGCGCGGCGTGGTCGTCTCCAGCCACAACATGGTCGAGCAAGGCATCCTCGAGCACCCGACCATGCGGGAGACGCTCGGCCGGCTGGGCTTCGCCGAGCTCTGGGTCGTGCCCTACCTCGACGCCACCTTCGACTTCAACACCGGCGCCGGCGAGCGCTTCGACCGGATCGTGTCCGCCCTCGCCGCCGCCTCCGGTTACGACGAGCTCGCGACCGCGCCCGTCGTTCCGCTCGGCCACTCCGCCTGCGCCACCTTCCCGTGGAACTTCGCCGCCTGGGCCCCGGAGCGCACCCTCGCGCTCATTTCCTACAAAGGCGACGCGCCCCGCACCACGCTCACCGGCAACGGCCGCAAACGCATCGACTGGGGCGACCGAGGCATCGCCGGCGTCCCCGCGCTCATGGTCATGGGCCAATACGAGTGGTGGGAGGATCGTCTCGCGCCCGCCTTCGAGTTCATGGCCGCGCACCCCGATTGCCCCGTCGCCTTTCTCGCCGACACCGGCCGCGGCCACTTCGATTATTCCGACCGCACGGTCGCCTTCCTCGCCGGCTTCATCGAAAAAGCCGCCGCCGCCCGGCTGCCCGCGAGCGACGCCTCCGCCGGAGCGCCCACCTCCGCCAAACTCCGCCCGGTCGATCCGCGCACGGGCTGGCGCATCGACCGCTGGCATCCCGACGCCCCGCCGGCCGCACCCACCGCGCCCTTCGCGGACTACGCCGGCGACGCGCGCACCGCCTTCTGGTGTTTCGACGAGGAAATGGCCCGCGCCACCGAAGCCATCCACGCCGAGGGCCGCGGAAAAATGCCCGCGCTCCTCTCCGTCACCGACGTCGGCCAACCCCCGGAAAAGGGCAACGGCGAACCGGTCACGCCGCGTTTCCTGCCCGAGGACGACGGCATCACGTTCCGCATCCACGCCGCCTTTCTCGACCACGTTCCCGACAACTCGCCCAAGGGCGCGCTCTGGACCGGCCTGCCGGTCGGCGCCGCGCTCACCCGCCCCGAAGGCGTAGGTCCTGTCACGCTCGCCCGCATCGTCGGTCCCTTCGTGCAAACCGGCCCGGAGACCTTTCGTCTCGAGTTTGGCCGCGCCGAATACACCGCTAATCGCCGCAACCACGATCTCTGGCTCGTCGCCTCGCATCCGGGCGACGACCACGTCCGCGGCATCGTCCAGCAGGCGATGGTCCACGCCGCCCCCCGCTCCGAAGGCGCGCCGCAAACGATCGTGTTTCCCGCCATCCCCGATCAACGCGTCGGCGCCGCCTCCTCCCTCGAACTCGCCGCCACCAGCTCCGCCGGCCTGCCCGTGAGTTACTACGTGCGGGAAGGTCCGGCCGAAATCCACGGCTCCACGCTGCGCTTCACCGCGATTCCGCCCCGGGCCGGATTCCCGCTCAGGATCACCGTCGTCGCCTGGCAGTTCGGCCGCGATGGCGCGCACGCGGTTCGCACCGCGACCCCGGTTGAACAAAGTTTTCAACTCCTCGCGCGCTAAGCTCCCCACCCCGCCCTGGCTCGCCCTGCCGCTCCCCGCGAATCCCGCGCCTCCCATGTTTTTTCGCCCCCGCATCGTCCGTTTCATGCGCCCGCTCGCGGCCTGCCTGTTCGCGCTCGCGATCGGCGCGGCCCACGCCGCGGCGGCCGAGACCCGGACCTTCGTCCATCCCGGCGGCCTGCACTCCCTCGCCGACCTCGAGCGCATGAAAGCCAAGGTCGCCGCGCGCGAGACACCGTGGATCGAGGGCTGGGACGCTCTGCTCCGCGATCCGCTCGCGCGCGCCGACTACCGATCTGGCGCGCAGAAAAACATCGGGGCCAGCCGCCAACGCGCCTCGCGCGACGCCCACGCCGCCTACCTCAATTTCATCCGTTGGTATGTCGGCGGCGACCGCGCCCACGCCGCCGCCGCCATCCGCATCTGCAACGAATGGTCCGCCGCTGTTGATCAGGAGCCGGCCGGCGCCGACATCCCGGGCCTCAATGGCATCTTCACCGCCGAGTTCTCCATGGTCGGCGAACTCCTGCGCTCCTGCCCCGACTGGCGGCCGGAGGATCGGACGCGCTTCGAAACCATGGTGCGCGCCTGGCTCTACCCGTCCGTCAGCCGCTTCCTCGCCGAGCGCAACCGTCGCGGCGACTCCCATTTCTGGGCCAACTGGGACATCGCCAACATCGAGGCCCTGCTCGCCATCGGCGTGCTGCTCGATGACCGCGCCATCTTCGACGAGGGCGTAGAGTATTTCAAAAACGGCCGCGGCACCGGTTCGATCCTCCACGCGATCTATCAGCTCCATCCCGGCGGACTCGGCCAGTGGCAGGAAAGCGGCCGCGACCAGCCCCACGGCCAACTCGGCGTGGGCATGCTCGCCCAGGCCTGCCAGATCGCCTGGAACCAGGGCGTCGACCTCTTCGGCTACTCGGAAAACCGTCTGCTCGCCGGCGCCGAATACGTCGCGCGCTCCGCCTTGTCCCTCCCCGTCCCCTACCGCGCCTACACCAACAGCTCCGACGCGAAAAACCACTGGCTCTCCAACCACACGCTCGGCCGATTCTCCGCGCCCGTCTGGGAACTGCTCTACAACCACTACGTCGTTCGCCGCGGGCTGAACGCCCCGCACGTCGCCGCCCTCGCCCGCCTGTCCCGCCCGGAAACCGGCGGCGGCGATCACTTCGGCTACGGCACGCTCGCCTTCACTCTCGACGCCGCCGCGTCCCCCTATCCGCCAGCCGCCCCGGTCGTCGCGCCCGCCGGCCTGGTCGCCACGCCCGGGCTCGAACGCGTGTATCTCTCCTGGAATCCCGCCCCCGCCATGGACGCCGCCGGCTACCTCGTGCGCCGCGCCCCCGCCGAGGGCGGTGCGTTCGAGACCATCGCCGAATGGAGCGGCAACACCGCGCCGCGCTACACCGACCGTAAAGCCGCGCCGGGCGTCGCCTACCGCTACGACGTGCAAGCCCTCAACCGAGGCGGCGTCGGACCCGCATCGTCCCCCGTCGTCGCCACCGCCGGACGCGCCGGCCCCCTGCCCGAAGGCTGGCGCGCCCTCGCGCTCGGCTCTCCCTCGTCGAAGGCGTCCCCGCCCTCCGCCCCCGCCGCCGGTTACAGCGTCGAAGGCTCGCATACGTTGACGATCGTCGGCCTGCCCGGCGGCCTTGGAGACGACACGGACGCGGGCGCCTTCGCGCTGCGCCCCGCGCGCGGCGATCTCGTTTTCACCGCCCGTCTCGCCGAACCCCCGCCCGACGAGATCGGCCGCTCCGGCCTGTCCGCGCTCGGGCTCGTCATGCGCGAATCCGCCGCCCCCGAGGCGCGCGGCGTCGCCCTCACCCTCGGCGAGGCCGGCCTGCGCGGCACCCGCGCGCGTTTCCGCGCCGAGCGCGGCTCGAGCCCCTCCGTGTCGCGAGGCAACGACTACACCTGGGCTCCGGTCTGGTTCCGGCTCGCGCGTCGCGGCGACGTTTTCACCGCCTCCCATTCCGTCGACGGCAAGACGTGGTTCGAGGTCGGCTCGGCCAAGATCGCCCTGCCCGCCGACTACCTTCTCGGCGTGGTCGTTTGCGCCTCGTCTTCGTCCAAACCCGGCCGAGGCCTCTTCGAGCAGGTCGACGTCGCGCCCGCCACCCGCGACTAGACCCCGCCTGCTTTTCCCACCGCCCGCGTCCCACGCATCCCCTTTCCCATGTCCGCCTCATCCCCTGGCTCGTCGGCCCGCCCCGTCCCCTCCGTGCTTCATCGGCGGCTCCGCTGGCTTATCTTCGGCTGCCTGCTCGCTTGCGTCTCCACGTGGCGGGCGACCGCGCAGGAGTTTATCCATCCCGGCCTTCTCCACACCGAGGCGGACTTCGACCGCATGCGCACCAAGGTGAACCTCGGCGCCGAACCCTGGCTCTCCGGCTGGAACGCCCTCACGAGCAATGGCTACTCCCAGCTCGGCGCGAGCCCGCGTCCGCTGGCCGAGGTCACCCGCCCCGGCAACGTCGCGCAGATGTATATCGACATCTACCGCGCCTACCAATGCGCGCTCCGCTGGAAGGTCTCCGGCGACACGCGCTACGCCGATCAGACCGTGGTCTTCCTCAACGCGTGGTCGTCGACGATGACCTCGCTCACCGGCAACGCCGACCGCTTCCTCGCCGCCGGTCTCCACGGCTACGAGTGGGCCAATGTCGGCGAAATCATGCGCACCTACCCGGGCTGGGCCGCGGCCGATGTCACACGGTTCCAGAATCTGTTGCTCACCATTTTCTACCCGATGAACCACGACTTCCTCGTGAATCACAACGGGGCCGCGATCACGAACTACTGGGCCAACTGGGATCTATGCAACATGGCCTCGATGCTCGCCATCGGCGTGTTCTGCGATCGCCGCGACATCTACGACGAGGCCCTCGCCTACATCTACGGCGGCGCCGGCAACGGCGCCTTGGACAAGGCCGTCTACTACCTCCACCCCGGCAACCTCGGCCAGTGGCAGGAGTCGGGTCGCGACCAGGGCCACACCACGCTCGGCATCGCCTTGACCGGACCGATCTGCGAGATGGCCTGGAACCAGGGCGTCGACCTCTACGGCTACCGTGACAACCGTTTCCTCGCCGGCGCCGAATACGTCGCGAAATACAACGCGTGGAACGAGGTCCCGTTCACGCCCTACATGTGGGGCACCGGCCAGTCCGGCTCGTGGCAGGTCCAGTGGGGCGTCTCGGGCGCATCCCGCGGTATCAATCGCGCCGGCTGGGAAATGGTCTACAACCACTACGTGAATCGTCTCGGCCTCGCCGCGCCCTACACGAAGGCCGAGGCCGAGGAACTGCGCCCCGAAGGCGGAGGCGGCAACGGCGACCAGTTCGGCCTGGGCACGCTCACCTTCACCCGCGAACCCATCGCCCAAGGCGCGGCGCCCAAGCTCACCGCCAGCCAACGCGCCGGCGACGTGATTCTCTCCTGGTGGGGCTCGGCCTACGCCGCGAGCTACCACGTCAAACGCGCGACCAGCCCCGGCGGCCCCTACGTCACCATCGCGACCAACGTCCCGGTCCTCAACACCACCTACACCGACGCCAACGCCTCCGCCGCCGGCGTCACCTATTACTACGTCGTCACCGGCGTGCTGCCCTCCGCGCAGGAGACCGGTCCCTCCAACGAGATCCGCGCATCTTTCCCCGCCTCGCTCGATACGCATCTCCAGTTCGACGAAACAAGCGGCACCGTCGCCGCCGACGCCTCCGGCCGCGGCCACGCCGCCGCGCTCGTCAACGGCGCCACCTGGAGCGCCGGAAAAACCGGCAACGCGCTCAATTTCGCCAACACCTCCGGGCAACACGCCACCCTGCCGGCCGACGTCGTCTCCAAACTCTCCGACTTCACCATCGCCAGCTGGGTCTACCTAAACACCACGCAGACCTGGGCCCGCATCTTCGACTTCGGCGGCAAGCCCGGCGCCTACATGTTCCTCACCCCGCGCTCCGGCTCCGGCACGACCCGCTTCGTCCTCGGCACCGTCCACGGCTACAACGACCAGATCGTCGAGGGCCCCGCGTTGCCCGTCGGCCAGTGGGTCCATGTCGCCGTCACGCTCTCCGACCGCGTGGCCATCCTCTACGTCAACGGCGTCGAGGCGGGCCGGAACACCGGCTTTTTCCTGCAACCCTTCCAGCTCGGCGAGACACCGAAGAACTTCCTCGGCCGGTCCCAGTTCGCCGCCGATCCTTATCTGAACGGCCGCATCGACGACTTCCGCATCTACGACTACGCGCTCTCCGGCGCCGCGGTCTACAACCTCCTCGGCAACGCCAACCGCGGCCCGTTTTTTTCCGGCGAACAAATCACCCGGCCCGACGCCACCGAGGACGCCGACTACGCGACCGCCGCCCAGACGCTCGCCACCGGCGCCGGCGATCCCGACGGCAACGCCCTCACCTTCGCCAAACTCGACGGCCCCGCCTGGCTCTCCGTCGCCGCGAACGGCGCGCTCTCCGGCTCGCCCGCGAACGGCGATGTCGGGCTCAACACCGTGCTCGTGCGCGTCACCGATCCGTCCGGCGCGGGCAGTATCGCCCGCCTGAAGATCGCCGTCGTCAACAGCAACGACGCCCCCGTCTGGTCTTCCGCCTCGCTCACCCGTCCCGCCCTCACCCGCGACCAGCCCTACTACGCCGGCGTATCGCTCGCCCCCGACGCCACCGACGTCGACGCGCCGTCCGGCGACACCTTGTCCTTCTCCAAGATCTCCGGCCCCGCCTGGCTTTCCGTAGCCGCCGACGGAACCCTCTCCGGCACGCCCGGCGCCGCCGATGTCGGCGCGAACACCTTCGTCGTCCGCGTCACCGACCTCGCCGGCGCCTTCGCCGACGCCACGCTCGCCATCACCGTCTACCCGTTCGAGCAGCGCGCCGGCCTGGCCTTCGAGGACACCCTCGCCGACACCCTCGGCAACTACGCCGCGACCGCCACCGGTTCGCCCGTCTTCGGCACCGGCCGCGTCGGCCGCGGCCTGATCTTCGACGGCGTCGACGACACGCTCTCCCTGCCCGCCGGCGTCGCCGATTCCCAGGACCTCACGATCGCGACATGGGTCTACTGGAACGGCGGCGCCGCGTGGCAGCGCATCTTCGACTTCGGCACCGGCACCGGCCAATACCTGATGCTCACGCCCTCCAGCGGCGCCAATCTCCGCTTCGCCATCGTCAACAACGGCGTAAGCCAAGAGCTCAACACCACCCTCATGCCCGTCGGCCGGTGGGTCCACGTCGCCGTCACGCTCGCCGGCGACACCGGCCGCCTCTACGTCAACGGCGCCCTCGTCGCGACCAACGCCGCGATGACACTCAACCCATCGGACATCCGCCCCACGCAAAACTTCATCGGCGATTCCCAGTGGGCCGCCGACCCGCTCTTCAACGGACGCATCGACGACTTCCGCGTCTACAACCAAGCGCTCTCCGCCTCCGACATCGCCGCGCTCGTGGACCTCGTCCCCGCCGTTCCGCTCACCCTCACCGCCACGCCCCGCACCGGACGCATCGACCTCACCTGGGGCGTGTCCCAGGGGGCCCAGACCTACGGCGTAAAACGCGCGCTCGTCTCCGGCGGCCCTTACACCGTCGTCGCCAGCGGCCTCGTTACCGCCTCCTACGCAGACAACGCCGTGGTCAACGGCACGCCCTACTACTACGTCGTCTCCGCCACCAACGCCAAGGGCGAGAGCGGCCACTCCCCCGAGGCCGTCGCCACGCCCTCCGATCTGCTCGCTCGCATCAAGTTCGATGAAAACACCGGCGCGACCGCCCTGGACTCCACCGGCAACGGCTGGAACGCCACCTTCGTCAACGCCCCCGCCTGGACCCCCGCCTACCTGGGCTACGGCGTCAATCTTCCCGCCACCTCCGGCCAGCACCTCACGCTCCCCACCGGCATCGCGAGCGGCCTCGCCGACTTCACCATCTCCAGCTGGATCAAGATCAACGCCTTCGCCACCTGGCAGCGCATCTTCGACTTCGGCTCCGGGCAGACGAACTACATGTTCCTCACCACCCAATACACCGCCACCGCGCCCAACGCCGCCAAACTCCGCTTCGCCATCCGCGTCAACTCCGCCACCGAGCAGAGCGTCAGCGGCGCCAACATCGCCCTGACCGCCGGCGCCTGGACCCACGTCGCCGTCACCCGTTCCGGCACCACCGTCTCGCTCTACGTCAACGGCGCCCTCGCCGGCTCCGGCACCATCGCCTCCGCCCCCTCCGCCCTCGGCTCCACCACCGCCAACTACCTCGGCCGCTCCCAGTTCGCCGATCCCTACCTGAACGGCGCGCTCGACGACTTCCGCGTCTACAGCCGCGCCCTCTCCGCGGCCGAACTCGTCTCCCTCTCCACCCCCGCCCCCGAACCTACCGCCAGCCTCGTCGCCCGCCCCGAAAACGCCGGCGCACGCCTCTCCTGGACCGCCGCCAACGCCGCCTCCTCCTACATCGTGAAACGCGCCGCCTCCAGCGGCGGCCCCTACGCGACCGTCGCCACCGGCGTCACCGCTCCGACCTACCTCGACACCGGCCTCACCAATGGCGCGACCTACCTCTACGTCGTCCGCACCGTGAACGCCTCCGGCGCCGAGAGCACCGACTCCGCCGAGTCCTCCGTAGTGCCCTCGCCCCTACACGTCCACCTCAAGCTCGACGAGACCGCCGGCGCGGTCGCCGTCGACTCCAGCGGACGCGCCGTCGACGGCAACGCCGTCAACGCTCCGACCTGGTCGGCCGGAAAACTCGACAACGCCCTCGCCCTCGCCTCCGCCTCGTCGCAATACGTCGCCCTCCCCTCGGGCACCCTCGACGGCCTCACGGACATCACGATCATGACCTGGGTAAAGCCGGCCACCATCGTGACCAACACCCGCGTCTTCGACTTCGGCAACGGTGTCACGCCGACCGCCACCGCCGGCGGATACCTTTTCCTCTCCCCGAGCAACGGCGGCGTGCTTCGCTGCTCGCTGACCACCTCCGGCTACAACAACGAGCAACGCATCTCCGGCTCATCCCCGCTCGCCGCCGGCGTCTGGACCCACGTCGCCGTCACCCTCTCCGGCGGCGTCGGCCGTGTCTACGTCAACGGCGCCCTCGTCGGCAGCAACACCGCGATGACGCTCACGCCCGCCGCCCTCGGCACGATCACCAATATATACCTCGGCAGATCCCAGTTCGCCGCCGACCCCTATTTCAACGGCGCGATCGACGACTTCCGCATCTACAGCCAGGCCCTCGCCGCCTCCGACATCGCGCTCTTCGCCTCGCCCCTCGCCGCGCCGCAAAACCTCCGCGCCACCCCCGGCCCGCTCTCGCTCGACCTCGCGTGGAACGCCGTCGCCAACGCCACGCGCTACACGCTGAAATACTCCGCCGTCAGCGGCGGCCCCTACGCCACCCTGTCCTCCGGCTCGTCCGCACTCGCGCAGACCCACGCCGGCCTCGGCTACGGCACGACCACCTACTACGTCGTCTCGGCCGGCAACCTAGCCTACGACGGCCCCGCCTCGACCGAGATCGCCGCCACGCCCGCCTCCGCCCTTCTCTCCGCCTCCGAGGCCGCCACGCCCGCCTTCGTCCTCACCCCCGCCTCCGGCGATACGCCCGCCACCGCCACGCTCGCCACCGTGACCAGCGTCCTCGGACACAACTACCAGCTCCAGACCACCACCGACCTCGTCGCCGGTTCCTGGATCGATGTCGGCGAGGCGGTCGAGGGCACGGGTTCACCGCTCATTTTCTCCGCCCCTTACGACGCCTCCGAGCCGCGCCGCTTCTACCGCGTCCTCATCACCCGCTGATCCCGGTCCCGCGCCTACGCTCCCTGCGCATCCCTCCCTCGGTTGATCGTCCGGGAAAATCACACGCCGCGTCCGGCCCGATTTATTTTCCCCAAAAGGCGTGCCGGACCCCGGCCAGATCCCGCGCTCTTCGATTCAAGGAAGACCGCGCAACTCCGCCGCCCCATCTCCCCAAACTCCCCATGCCCGCTCGCTCGCGCCCCCGCCTCTCCGCCCTCGCGCTCCTCGCCGCCCTCCCCGCCCTGGCGCTCGCCCAGCCGCTCACGCTCACCGTCGACGCTTCCGCTCCCGGCAAGGCCATCAGTCCCGATCTCGTCGGCATCTTTTTCGAAGACCTCAACTACGCCGCAGACGGCGGCCTCTACGCCGAGTTGGTCCAAAACCGCTCCTTCGAATACAGCGCCGTCGAGCAAGCCGCTTGGGGTCCCCTGACCAATTGGGACTTCGTCAAACGCGGCGGCGGCGCGGGCGACCTCTGGATCGACACCTCCGGGCCCGTCCACCCGAACAATCCGCACAGCGCCCTCATCCAGATCACGAACGCGGGCGAGGGCGTGGGCCTCGCCAACAGCGGCTTCGATGGCATCGCGGTCAAGGCCGGCGAGAAATACGAGTTCTCCGCTTTCGCCCGCCTGCTCAACGTCGGCGGCCGTCGCGACAGCCGCCCCGCCGGGAAACTTCCGCTCATCGTCCGCCTCGAGTCCAAGGACGGCGCCGTCATCGCCGAAACAGGCGTCGAGGCCTCCAGCCCCGCGGAATGGCGCAAACTCACCGCCACGCTCACCGCCGGCCAGACCGTCGCCGACGCGCGTCTCGTCGTGCTCGCCAAGGCGCCCGGCCTGATCGCCCTCGATGAGCTGTCCATCTTTCCCCAAAACACCTTCAAGGGCCGCAAAAACGGTCTCCGCGCCGACCTCGCTCAAACCATCGCCGACCTGAAGCCGAAGTTCATGCGCTTCCCCGGCGGCTGCCTCGCCCACGGCGACGGTATCCCCGACATGTATCGTTGGAAAGACACCGTCGGCCCGGTCGAACAGCGCAAACAACTGCCCAACATCTGGCGCTACCACCAGAGCATGGGCCTCGGTTACTTCGAGTATTTCCAGTTCTGCGAGGACATCGGCGCCAAGCCCCTTCCCGTCGTGCCCGCCGGCGTCACCTGCCAAAACTCCACCCGCACCCGCGGCACCGGCCAGCAATGCCTCCCGCTGGAGGATATGCCCGCCTACGTGCAGGAGGTGCTCGACCTGATCGAATACGCCAACGGCCCCGCCACCTCGACGTGGGGCGCCAAGCGCGCCGCCGCCGGCCACCCCGCCCCCTTCGGACTCCGCCACATCGGCGTCGGCAACGAAGACCACATCACCGACGGCTTCGAGCAGCGCTTCAAGATGATCCACGACGCGGTCAGGGCGAAGCACCCCGAGATCGTCGTCATCGGCACCGTCGGCCCCGCCCCGGACGGCCCCGACTTCACGCGCGGCTGGAAATTCGCGGACGCCGAGCGCGTCGCCATGGTGGACGAGCATTACTACAAGGCGCCGCAATGGTTCTGGGAAAACCTCTCGCGCTACGACTCCTATGATCGCGCCAAGCCCCACGTCTACCTCGGCGAATACGCCGCCCACGACGTCAAGCGCCGCTCCACCCTTCGCGCCGCCCTCGCCGAGGCCGCCTGTCTCACCTCGCTCGAACGCAACGCCGACGTCGTGCGCTTCGCCTCCTACGCCCCGCTCCTCGCCAAGCGCGGCCACACCCAGTGGACCCCCGACCTGATCTACTTCAACAACACCGAGGTCTTCCCCACCCTCAGCTACGAGATCCAAAAACTCTTCGGCAACAACAGCGGCGACCACTGGATCGAATCCCGCCTCGCGCCCGCCGCCGGCGCCGGGCTCCCGACCGATCTCGCGTATTCATCCGTTCGCGACAGCGCCACCGGCGACGTGATCCTCAAGATCGTCAACGGCGCCGCCTCCGCCCGCCCGCTCCGGCTGGATCTCCGCGGCTTCCCCCGCCTGCCCGCGCAGGCGACGCGCATCGTCCTCGCCCACGCCGACGCCGATGTCGCCAACGAGGACGGCCGCCCGCCCGCCGCGAGCCCCCAGTCCGCCTCCATCACGGTCACGTCCGCCTTCGACTACGAGGCGCCCGCCCACTCCCTCACCCTTTTCCGCATCGCCTCGCGTTAACACCATGCGCCTTCGCGCCCTGCTCGCCTCCGTCCTGCTCGCCTCCGTCTCCCTCGCCGGCGACTCCGGCGGCTACCTCCTGGCCACCTTTGGCGGCGCCCCGTCCGCGCCGGACGAGCAGATCTACTTCGCCCTGAGTCGCGACGGCCGCTCCTGGCGAACGCTCCATCCCGACCGCCCCGCCCTCGTCAGCCAGATCGGCGACAAGGGCGCGCGTGACCCCTTCCTCATTCGCTCCCCGGACGGTCGGAAAACCTACCTCATCGCCACCGATCTCTCCATTCGCCTAAAGCCAGGCTGGAAGCGTGCCGTCACCAGCGGGAGTCGCTCCATCCTCGTCTGGGAATCCGCCGACCTGGCCACCTGGTCCGGGCCCCGTCTCGTCAAAGTCGCGCCCGACGACGCCGGTTGCGCCTGGGCCCCCGAGGCCACCTACGACGAAGAAAACGGCGACTACCTCGTCTACTGGGCCTCGACCACCGCCGGGGATGATTACTCCAAACACCGCATCTGGGCCGCGCGCACCAAGGACTTCGTCACCTTCGGCGAGCCCTTCGTTTTCCTCGAGCGCGACCACCCGGTGATCGACACCACCATCATCCGAGAAAACGGCCGCTACTATCGATTCACCAAACACGAACGCCGACGCTCAATCTTTCTCGAAACGAGCGCCCGGCTCGCTGGTCCCTGGACCGACATCCCATCCTTCTCCCTCGCGAACGGCGCCGGCTATGAGGGCCCCGCCTGCTACGCCCTCGCGCCCTCCGCCGAGGGCCGCCCCGGCTCCTGGTGCCTCCTGGTCGACTATTACGCACAGGGGACCGGCTACGCGCCCTTCGTCACCCGCGACCTCGCCGGTGGCAAATTTGAACCGGCCGCCGACATCACCTTCTCGGTCAAAACCCCGCACGGTTCCGTGCTGCCGATCTCCGAAGAGGAGTTCGCCCGCGTGCAAAGCGCCTACGAATCGCCGGCCGCCGCCGCTCCCGCCGACTACGAAAACCCGCGCGCGCTCAGCCGCGGCACCCAACCGCCGCACGCGACGATGACGGTATTTCCCGACCGGGAAAGCGCCGCAAAAGCCACGCACCGCACCGACTCGCCCTTCCATCGCTCGCTCAACGGCGAATGGAACTACCTCTGGCTGCCCAAACCGTCCGCCGTTCCCGAGGGCTTCTGGAAACCCGATTTTTCCACCGCCTCCTGGACCACGATCCCGGTGCCGGCGAACGTCGAGCTCCACGGCCACGGCATCCCGATCCTCGAGAACATCAATTACCCCTTCCTCAAGGTCGGCCAGAAGCCCACGCCGGATCTGGCCGGCAAGGTCCCCGCGAACGACAACCCGGTGAGCCTCTACCGCCGCGCCTTCACCGTTCCTCGCGACTGGACCGGCCGACGCGTGCATCTCGTGTTCGACGGCGCGGACTCATTTCTCCGAGTCTGGCTCAACGGCCGCGAACTCGGCTTCAGCAAGGACAGCCGCACCCCCGCCGAATGGGATATCACCGACTTCGTGCAGCCCGGCGAAAACCTGCTCGCCGCGCAGGTGCTCCGCTGGAGCGACGGCTCGTGGCTTGAGGACCAGGACTACTGGCGCCTCAGCGGCCTCTTCCGCGACGTGTATTTGTGGGCGCCCGCGCAACAGCATGTGCGCGACTTCTTCATCAAGCCGGAACTCGATGCGAACTACCGCGACGCGACGCTCTCCGTCGAAGCCGAGCTGACAAACTCCACCGCCACGCCGGCGTCGCTCACGCTCTCCGGAGTGCTCCGCGACGCTGACGGCCAGACGATAGCGCAGCTCGCCCAGCGGAAAGTCGAGGTCCCCGCCGGTCAATCCGCCCCGGCTAAACTCTCCGTGAACATCGTCGATCCCGCCAAGTGGACCGCCGAGACGCCCAATCTCCACCAGCTTCAACTCACGCTCAGCGACGCCGCGGGAAAAGTGCTCGAGGTCATTCCACAGCGCGTCGGCTTCCGCAAGGTCGAGATCCGCGACGGCATGCTGCTCGTGAACGGCAAGCGCGTGCTCATCAAAGGCACCAACCGCCACGAGCACGACCCCGACACCGGCCACATGATGACCGATGAGCGCATGCGCAAAGACATCGAGCTCATGAAGCGGCTCAACATCAACGCCGTCCGCCTCTCGCACTACCCCAACCACTACCGTTTCTATGAGCTTTGCGACGAATATGGCCTCTACGTCGTCGACGAGGCCAACATCGAGTGCCACGGTGCCTGGCAGGGTAAGCTCGACTTCGCCAACAAACCCGAGTGGGCACCCGCCATCATGGACCGCTTCGTCCGCATGGTGGAACGCGACAAAAACCACCCGAGCATCATCATCTGGTCGCTCGGCAACGAGTCCGGCCGCGGCGCAAATTTCGTGGCGAGCCACGACTGGTCGAAACGCCGCGACCCCTCCCGCCCGGTGCAATACGAGGGCGAGGTCCAATACAATCCGCAGCGCGCCGGAAACCACACCGACATCGTCTGCCCGATGTATGCGCCGCCCGACAAGATCCCCGCCTATCTCGCGTCGAGCCCGACGCGTCCCTTCATCCTCTGCGAATACGTCCACGCCCAGGGCAACAGCAACGGCGACGTCCGCGCGTATTGGGACCAGTTCTACCGTAAGGACAGCCGAGCCCAGGGCGGCTTCATCTGGGACTTCGTCGACGCCGGCATCCGCGCCCCGCTGCCCAAGGAGCTCATCGGCAAGCCCGGCCGCGCCATGCTCCCCTCGCTCGTAGGCGACCCCGCTCTGAAAAAGGGAAAGATCAACCAGGACTGGTTCTTCGCCGTCGGCGGCGACTTCGGCCCCTCGAGCACGCCCAGCGACGGCACCACCGTCTCCGACGGCATCGTCGACAGCGATCGCAACATCACCAGCGACGCGCTCACCATGTCGAAGGTCTATCAGGACGTCGCCGTCGCGCTGCCGACCACCGGCGATCCCACCCGCATCGCGGTGACGAACTGGAGCTCGTTCCGTTCCCCCGCCGACTGGCTGCTAGGCGAATGGCGCCTCCTCGCCGGCGAGAAGATCGTCCAGCGAGGCCCGCTGCCCGCGCTCGATGTGCCACCCGGTGGCGAGACGCGCGAATTCGCTCTCGACGTGAAGCCCTTCGCCCGCAAACCCGGCGTGGAATACCACCTCGATTTTTCGTTCCGCCTCCGCAAGGCGACGCCCTGGGCCGAAAAAAACTTCGAGATCGCCTGGGAACAGCTCCCGCTCAACTCGCCCGTCTCCGCCGCCAAGCTCGCCGCCGCCAAAGGCCGCGCACTCTCGGTCGACGGCGACACGGTCAAGGGCGCGGATTTCGAGATCGTTTTCGACCGCGCGTTCGGCGCGATGAAATCATGGAAACTCGGCGGCCGCGAACTGCTGCTCGCCGGTTTCCGTCCGGACTTCTGGCGCGCTCCGAACGAAAACGACCGCGGCAACCAGATGATCCGCAGGAACGCCGTCTGGCGCTCTGCCGGCCGCGACTGGTCGCCCTCGACGAAGGGCATCGAGCCCACGCCGGAGGGCGGGGCGAAAGTCGCATTTTCCGGCGCTCTGCGGCAGGATGCCGGAACCTGCGAGGTCACCTACTCCATCCGTCCCGACGGCTGGGTCGAGGTCGGCTATCGGCTCGCGCCCAAGTCCGGCCTGCCCGACATCCCGCGCGTCGGCATGGTCGCCGAGCTGTCCCCGGAATACGGTCGCGTCACCTGGTTCGGCCCCGGTCCCATGGACACCTATTCGGACCGCAAGGAAGCCCGCGTCGGCCTCTACTCCGGCACGGTCGCGGAGCAGTTCACACCCTACCTCATGGTGTCCGAATCGGGCAACAAAGCCGACGCACGTTGGATCGCCGTGACCGACGCCGACGGCGTCGGCCTCCTCGCGGTCGGCCGGCCCCTGCTCAGCGCCACCGCCTCGCTCTACACCTCCGAGGCGCTCACCGCGCCGCGCGACATGAAGGTCAACTACCCGCCACACTCGGCGATCCGCGCGCGAGGCACGGTCCTCAACCTCGACCTCGTCCAACGCGGCCTGGGCGGCGACGACAGTTGGGGCGCCATGCCGCACGCGAGGTTCCTGCTGAAGACGGATCGCGACTACGCCTACGCTTTCGTTCTTCGCCCCCTTACCGGCGGCAAACCGGATTTGGCCAAGGAGGCGCGGCAAACCTTCGCGTGGTGAGCCGGTCCCGTGGATTTTCCGCGTCCCATCTTTCCTCTGGCGCTTATCGCCCCGGAATCTCGCTTATACCCACATGCCCCTCGCTCGCCTGCTCCCACGCCTCCTCGGCCTCGTCGCCTTCGGCCTCTCGCTCGCCTCCGTGTCCCCGGCCCTGCGCGCCGCGGAGGACGCCATCCCCGGTCTCGCCGGCGTCGGCACCTGGGCCACGCGCGCCGAGTTCAAGGACATCAAGGTCGTCAAAAACGGCCGGACACTCTTCGAGAGCGATTTCTCCAAGGGCCTCGCGGGCTGGAAAACCTGGCGCGGCCAGTGGGAGATCGTCGACGGCGCCCTCCGCCAGACCAGCCTCGACGAGGACGCCCGCGCCGTGATCGGCGACGCGACGTGGAGCGACTACACGCTCACCTTCAAGGCCCGCAAACTCGGCGGCGGCGAGGGCTTCCTCGCGATCTTCGGCCTGCCCGCCCCCGACTCGGCCGAAAAATCGTTCTGGAACATCGGAGGCTGGGGCAACACCGCCCACGCCATCCAGTCGCCCGGCGTTCCCGAGGCGCGCAAGCGCGGCCAGATCGCCACCACCCGCTGGTATGAGATCAAGGTCGAGCTGGCCGGCAACACCGTCCGCGCCTACCTCGACGGCACGCTCATCCAGACCGCCTCCCGTCCCTCCGACAAAGACGCCCAGCGCGAGTTTCCCCACGCCCTCGTCCCCGACATGCTCGCCGATCCGAACATCGTCGAGATAGACGGCACCTTCTACTGCTACGCCACCACCGACGGCATGGGCCAGGGCCTCTCCACCTCCGGCCTGCCCGTCGTCTGGAAATCGAAGGACTTCGTGAACTGGAGCTTCAACGGCTCCATCTTTCCCCCGGGCTTCGACGCGAAATACTGGGCGCCGAGCGCCTTGGCGAAAAACAACGGTCGCTACCATCTCTTCCCCACCCTCGACAACGAGATCACCGCCGTCGCCAGCGACTCCCCCGAGGGCCCCTTCCTCACCCTCGACGGCAAAGAAGTCCGCAAGGGCTCCGGATGGAAACCCTTCCCGCTCGGCACCGGCCACCCGATCGACGCCGAGATCTTCCGCGACGACGACGGTCAGGCCTACATGCTCCTCTCGCGCCGCCGCATCGCGAAACTAAAGCCCGACTTCTCCGGCCTCGACGGCCCCGTCACCGAGATCCGCACCAAACGCTCCGGCTACTCCGAAGGCCCCGCCCTCTTCAAACGCGACGGCATCTACTACTACCTCTACACCCTCGGCGGCAGCGAGGCCTACCAATACGCCTACATGACGAGCCGCGTCTCGCCCATGGGCCCCTGGGAATCGCCCGCGCAGGACATCATCTCCACCACCGACAAGGCCCAGGGGATCTACGGCCCCGGCCACGGCTGCTTCTTCAATCTCCAAGGCACTCCCCGCTGGTTCTTCGTCTACCTCGAATACGGCCGATCCAGCACCAACCGCCAGATCCTCGCCGCCGAGATGCGGTTCAACGCCGACGGTTCCATCCAGCCGATCCAGCTCTCGGCCAAGGGCGTCGGCACCCTCCGCGACGACCCCGCCTACGCCAAGCCCAACCTGGCCCTCGGCGCGACCACGTCCGCCTCCTCCACCCTGTCCGATCAACGCATCCCGCCCGCCGCCGATCCCACGCTCAACCGCATCGAGACCTTCGCGCCCGCCAACGCCGTCGACGCCTCCAACGGCAGCCGCTGGATGGCCGGCGCCGACGACACCCGGCCGTGGTATCAAATCGACCTGGGCAAGACCCGCCGCGTCGCGCGCACCGAGCTTTATTTCGTCAAGCCCACCGTCGGCCACGCCTACCGCCTCGAATCCTCGACCGACGGCCAAAAGTGGAAAATCGTCGGCGGCCACGACGACGTTCGGATCCGCTCCCCGCACACCGACGAGAAAATCGGCCGCGCCCGCTACCTGCGCGTCACCTTCCTGCAAGGCGCGCCCGGCCTCTGGGAATTCCGCGCCTATTGATCCGGCCGACACGCCCGGCCGCCGGCCCCGCCCCATGCCCAGACCGATCGCATCCCTCGCGTTGCTCCTCGTGCTCTCGACCGCGATCGCGTCCGCCGCGCAGCCATCGGTCGAACATCCCGCCGCCAAGACCGCCCCGCCGCCCGCCGTGCATGCCCCCGGCTGGCCGCGTTGCATCCTGCCCGGCGACTACCCGGACCCGTCCATCCTGCGCGACGGCGACGACTACTACCTCACGCACTCGCCCTTCTACTACACGCCCGGCTTTCTCATCTGGCACTCGAAGGATCTGGTCAACTGGCGCCCCGTCGCGCGGGCCATGACCGAGGTCGTCGGATCCGCCATGGCGCCCGACCTCGTGAAGGTCGGCGGAAAATACCACCTCTACTTCCCCGCCGCGGGCAAAAACTGGGTCCTCGTCGCCGACGATATCCGCGGCCCGTGGAGCAAACCCGTCCGCCTCGAGGTCGGCCGCATCGACCCCGGTCACGCCGTCGGCGAGGACGGCAAACGCTACCTCTTCGTCTCCGCCGGCGGCCGCGTGCCGCTTTCCGACGACGGCCTCTCCGTCGCGGGCAAGCTCGAGGACGTCTACGCCGGCTGGGACTACCCCTCCGACTGGAAAACCGAGGGCATGTATCTCGAGTCGCCCAAGATTTTCCGTCGCGGCGATTACTTCTACATGGTCTCCGCCGAGGGCGGCACCGCCGGGCCCGCGACCAGCCACATGGCCGTGGTCGCCCGTTCCAAAAGCATCCACGGACCGTGGGAAAACTCGCCGCACAATCCGCTCGTCCACACCTACGGCGCGGACGAACGCTGGTGGTCGAAAGGCCACGGCACCGTGGTCGACGACGTGAAAGGCCACTGGTGGCTCGTCTACCACGCCTACGAAAAAGGCCGCTACCCGCTCGGCCGCCAGACGCTCCTCGATTCCCTCGACTGGACGGACGACGGCTGGCCCGTTCTCGCCCGCGCCCCTCATCCGCTTCCGGCCGGAGGCGACGCCGGCGAAAACACCGGCGCGGATCTGCCGCTTTCCGACGATTTCACGGGACCGTCCCTTGGACTGCAATGGACGTCCTGGCGCGACCACGCCGGCGTCTCCCTTCACGACGGCTCGCTCCTGCTCGAAGCCAAGGGTTCCGACCCGCGCGACGGCCGCCTCCTTCTGGCCACCGCGACCGACGCCGCCTACGATATCCAGGTCGAGGTCGCCCTCCCCGCCGGGGATCGCGCGGGCGGCGGACTCGTGCTTTTCTACAACGAAAAAGCCTTCGCCGGCATCGTCGCCGACCGCCGGGGTCTCACCCTCCATCACGACGCCGCCCGCTCCGAGCGACGCCCTTGGCCCGTCGGCGATCGCGTTTTCCTCAAGATCTCCCAGCGCGGCGATCGTTGCTCCTTTTTCATCAGCCCCGACGGCGCGCTGTGGACCGGACTTCTCTCCGACGTGGACGTGTCCGGCATGCACCACAACGCCTTCAAGGGCTTCTTCGCCCTCCGCCCCGGTCTCGTCGCCACCGGCTCGGGACAGGTCGGCTTCGATACCTTCCGCTACCAGGCCCGCCCTTGAGGCCGGCGGCGCGTCCGTCCGACCGCGAAGCGGGCATCGTCGCCGAGTCTCCGCCGCTCACCGCCACCGGGCCGGCAAAAGCGTGAGGCAGGACTCCCTCGGCTCGCCGCGACTCCGCATCAGCTGCTCGGCGAGCAGATCGACGGCCTTGGCGCCCAGGCGCTCCTGGCCCTGGTCGATGCCTTCGCCGGACGACGCCTCCGGCGCAGAATCCAAGTCGTAACAGGGAATCGGATACCGCGGGCGCCGGTCCGATCCGCTCAGCACCACGTCGATCCGCTCCGTCTCCACCCAGCGCCGAAACGCCTCGCCGTGCTCGTGCTCGAGCACGAAGGGAGGCGGCGCATCCCCGCCGCACGTCCAGGCGACGCGAAAGCCCGCCTCCCAGCGCCGACGCGCCTCCTTCGACTCGCTCGCGCGCAACAACAACCCCGGACGCTGGTATCCCCGCCCTCCCACGCGCGCCAACGCCCGCGTCAGCGCGTCGAGAGGGTCGACGCACACCGCTCCGATTCCCGTCGCCACGGCCGCGAGGCCGATCACCACCGCATTAAACCGGCTCCAATCGACCCGTCGCATCTGCCCGTCGTCCTCCGGGGCGAAAACCAGCACGCCGTCGACGCCGCGATGAGCGAGGATTTCCGAGAGCTTCTCCGGCAGGTAGCCTCGCTGCCCAAGGGTGATCTCCTCGGTGCGAAAGCCCAGCTCGGCCGCGCGTTCCGCGATACCCGCCATCGCCCGCCGCTGCGCGCGCTCCGTCTCCCGCGCCAGCAAGGCCCGAGGCTCGAGCCGCAGCACCGCCAGCACGCCGCGAAAAACCCCGCCGCGCGCCCGCCTCAGCTCGCCCATCACCGCGCTCGCCAGCGGATTCAGCCGATAGCCGCTCGATTCCGCGAAGCTTCGCACCCGCTCGCGCGTGCTCGGCCGCACCCCGGGCAGGCCGCGCAGCGCCGCGGAGACGGTGGAGTGGGACACGCCGAGGTCGGCGGCCAATTTGCGCAGGGAGCTCATGTCGGGTTCGGTCTCCGCCTCGCCGCCGCGGTCACGCGACGATGCGGACGAAAAACCCGGAGTCTCCCGACCGGCGAAGCCCGGGGCACGCCCGCGGGTGCGTTACCTATAAACCACCCGCGCCGGCGAAACCGCCGACGCGGAAAAGCCGGGCGCCGCGCCTACTCTTGGGAAACCTGGACGCGCAGGAATTTCCGCGCGGCTCCGCCCATGGGGGCGGTGAAGCGGATAAGCTGCACCGCGCCGTCGTTCGAAAGCACCTCGTCGCTCCCGGCCGCGTTGGCCCATCCGTCCGCCGACAGATCCGCGCTCTCCTGCACCGTGAAGGTCAGATCGCTCGCCGCGAGAGCCCGACGATAGACGATCGAGAGCAAGGGCGCGGCGGGATCCGCGGCCGGCGTCAGCTGGTTCTCCGCCACGGTGGGATTTCCGCCAAAGGCGCGCTCCAGCAGGTTCGGAACGCCGTCGCCATCCGGATCCGCCGCGTCGCCGGAGACGGAAGACGTGTTCCAATCGTCGCCGAACCAGGCCTGTCGCCAGGCTTGGTCCGGCGTCAAAAGGGGCGTGAAAACCAGGTTCAGGCCATCCGCGTTCGCCGCCAGCGAAAAGGAGCCGTAGGCCGAGACGTCTCGGCCGGCGGGATCCAGGCTGATGTCACCGATCGTGAACGAGCCCGTGAGCGCGGAGGTGGAAACGAGCGCCCAGCTGCGCGGCTGCTTCCAGAACGCGTCGTTCAAAGCGACACCGCTGCCCGCGCGGTTGAGAACGATGTCGAGCCGCGCGCCATCCGAGATCGAGACGGGCCCGCCCGCCACCACGCGATCCGCGAGGCCGGAGTCGACGCTGTTGCCGGAGAGCTCCCACTCGAGCCGGGCCGCGCTTCCGTAGGAAAGGGCGGCGAAAGTCTGCGAGCCCACCCCGGAGCCCGGACGATGGGATCCCCGGACCGTCGAGGCGGAGGAGACCGAGCCCGTGCCGGTCAAAAGGGCGCCGGCCTCGACCGTCAACGCGCCGGCGAGGCTGCCATCGAGGCGCAAGGTGCCGCCGGCGACCGTCGTCGCGCCCGAGTAGGTGTTGGCCTCTTTCAAAACCAGGCCGCCCGATCCGGCCTTGGTCAGGCCGAAGTCGCCGGAGATGACGCTGCTCACATCGAGCGAATTGGCGGAGGCGTTGCTCCAGCTCTGATTCGCCGCGAGGACGAGCTGTCCGGTGGTGGCGATGTTCAAGGCTCCCGCGCCGGCGGCCAGGGTGATGCCGTTGACACCGAGCGAAAGGGAATGCGTGCCGCCGATGCCGACCGCACCCGATCCGTTTACCGTCAAACCTCGCACCGCGACGTCCGCGCCGAGTTGCGTCGCGCTCGCGCCGGACGCGCCCGTCGCGGAAAACACCACGTCGCTCAGGCCGTCGGGCAAGAGGGCGGGATCGACGGCTCCGGCCGCGTCCTCGGTCCAGTTGGTGTTGCCCGAGACGTTGGCGCTCCAGGTGGAGCTCAGATCGCCCTTCCAGTAGGCGGTGTTACCGCCGAGCGGCGCGCTGATCTTCAGGTTGTCCAGCGTCGACACGCCGTCGCTTTCGAAGGTGAGGTAGTTGCCCTCGCCGGTCCAGACTCCGGCGTAGTCGGTGCCCTCCGCGGCGCCGTTGAGATCGAGCGTCGCGGTGTCCGGCCCCGGCGTGGCGTCGAGCTCGCCGGTGATCGTGGCGCTGATGACGAAGGGCGAGCCCGCCGCGAAACTGCTCGTCGTGACGCGCAACTTGACGTGATACGACTCCGGCTCCGCGGGCGCGGGAACGAGGTCGAAGACGGTGTCGGCGGCGACCACGGTGGCGCCGGTGGACAGGGCTTGGAAGAAGCCGTTGTCCCGCACGAGCAGGCTGAAGTCCTTGCCCGTTCCACTCGTGTTGTAGGCCGCGCCGGTCGGCGGCGCGGATTGCCCGAGGGTCACGCCGATCCAGCCCGCGCCGTTGGTCGCGGTGTCGGAGACCGGATTGCAGTCGAACTCGATGTCCATGCCGCCGCCGGAGCTGATCGCGCCGTGGGTGAAGTTGACCCGCGGCGTGACGCACGCGTCGGGGCCGTTCAAGGACAGCCGGCCCGACGAGATGGAAACGTCGCCACCCTTCGCGTAGCTCGCGGTGAGCGTGCCGCCGAGGCCGTTGTCGTTGCGGCCGGGCTCGGTGGAGTCGTCGCGCCCGAAGCCGTCGGAAAACAGCGCCGCGCCCTCGGCGGTCGGAGACAGTTGGGAGATCAGGAGCGTGATCTCGCCTCCGTTGGGATACTCGGCGACGCCGAGGCGGGCCCAGCCGTTGTGGTTCGAGTAGGCGGTCGCCTCGACGCGCACGCTCTGCGCGCCCGGAGCCCGGAAGGTCTGCGGCACGCCGCCTTGGGAAACCCAGACCGTGTTGCCGATCACGTTGATCGTGCTGGCGGTCTGGCCGTCGTTGGAAAGCACCGGCCAAACGTAGCGCAGGGCGCCGGTGTAGCCGGCCAGCTTGGTGGCGAGCTGCACGCCGTCCGGCGTCACGGTGTAGCGTTCGGTGATGCTGCTCACTCCCGGCAGGCTGCCGGAGTAGACGACGTCGAAGACCACGCGCGAGGGAGCCTGCGAGATCGGGGTCATCGTCACCGAGGTGATCTCGGTCGAGCTCATCTGGCCGAGCGTGCGCCAGGCGCCGGTCGAATCTTTCCAGGAGACGCCGACGCCCGTGGTGATCGAGGAGGGATTGGGCGAGGTGTAGGAGGACGAGGAGAGAAGGCTGTCGCTCGGCCCCAGCTGCGGCGGCACGCCCTTGACGTGCACGCGATTCAGGCCGGTCGCGTCGTAGTGGGTGTCTGCGATCGTATCGAGCTCGACGTAGGTGCCGCCGGCGTTGGCGAAGACCTTGTCGACACCCGGCACGTGGAAAACAAAACCGCCCGTGTCCGCCGGCGCGGGTTGCTCGGCGACATCCTCCGACGACGCCGCGTATTCGTAGGCGGTGGCGAGCATCGCCATCGGCAGCAGGTTATACTGCGAGTGATACGAGTAGCTCTCGTAGGCGTGGCGCGAGGCCGGGTTGACCCAGTTCTTCACCACCTGCATCTCGCCGCTCGGGCGAACCCAGCGGAACATCGAGGAGAGCGCGAGGTGCGCGCCGCGCTTGTAGGCCGCCGCCAGGCGCAGATCGCCCGCGGCCTCCGCCTTCGCCGCGTAGATCTCGTAGGTGACGCACTGCTCCGCCTCGTTCCACTGGTGGTGCGCCGAGCGTCCGCCAGCGGGCAACTCGCCCCAGGGCGATTGCATGAAGAGACTGGCGATCGCCGCGCGCCCGAGCGCCTGCTTCACCTCCGTGCTGTAAGGCCCGGTGTAGCCCTGCTCGATCGCGTCCGCCAAAAAGATACGCGGGAAGTGATCGTAGGGCATCGGCCCCTCCATGTAGAGGCCGTAGGGCGACGTGAAATGGCGCCCCTGCGCCGCCCAGCTCTCCGCCACGTAGCCGTTGCTGGCCGGGCGGATGCCGAGCTTCTGGAGCAGCGCCTCGCCGCACGACGAGACGATGTTCCAGTTCATGCTGCCCATCGCCTGCCGGTAGATGGCGTAGGGATCGTAGTTGAGGTTCGATTCCCAGGTCGCGGCACGCGTGGCCGTCACATAGGGCTTCAACAGCATCAGGCCGTGTGCGAGCATCGGCGGGTAAAAGTCCTCGTGCCCTCCGGCGGCGAGGCGGGCCTTCAGGCGCGCCGTGGCCCAGTCCATCGCCTTGGCCGCCGGCTCGATCAGATCGCTGCGCCCGGCGTAGGCGACCAACACGCCCGCCGCCTGCGCGAAGGCCGGCGTGCTGTATTGGATCTCGGAGTTGGCGTAGGGGTCGATGAGCGCGCCGCTGCTGTTCTGCTTCGTCTTCCAAAAATCGATCTCGCTCGCGATCAGACGCAGGTAATCCGCGCGCGTCAGACCGGTGGACTGGAAATTACCCGTCGTGGCGCCGGCGAAGGCGTTGATCAGCGCCGTCGTCGGGTCGGACGAGAACACCGAGCTTTGCCACTCGCTCACCGGGGAGCTCTCGACGAAGGGCGTGATGTCCGCCGCGGCCGGCTCCAGCGTCAGGGCGTTCACCACCCAGTTGTTCGCGGTCGAGCTGAAGGTGATGTCCAAGGTGCCGGTATGCGTCACCGTGGCGGAGAGTTGCAGGTATTGGCCCGTCTTCGGCGCCATCGTGGGCAGCGTGCCGGCCCCCGGCACGCTCACCGTGATCACGTGATCGCCGTAGGAGGCGTCGCCGCACAGGACCTTCATCAGGTAGCGGCCGGCCGGCAGCCCGCTGACACGAAAGGTCAAAGTCGCGCCCACCGTGTTGTTGAAAACGAAATCGCGACGCAGGTCCTCGGGCACTCCGCGGTCGCGCAGCAGGAGTCCCGTGGTCGCGGTCCAGCCGTAGCCGCGGGTGGCGTTGTAAGTCGCGGTGTTGTCGACCGCCAGGTAACCCGCCGCCGAGGTCGCCGCGCCGAAGTCGAATTTGTAGGAAGTCGCCTGCGCCGCGGCGCCGCTCGCTCCGGCGATCGCCAGGGCGGCGAAGACAAGGGCCCGCGACAAGACGGCGGGGCAAAAGCGCTTGGGGAAACAGGCGGTGTTCATCGTTTCTTTTTCCGGAGCCTCGAGGGAACCGGCGGGGCGGGCGCTTGGCGGCGCTTCCCGCCGGAGGGGTGAGGCAGGAACCAAGAAATGCCGCCGCCCCGCCCGCGCGACGAGCGACAAGCCCCGCGGGATGGGTTTAAGGTAGACCACCCGCGTTCCCGTTCACGCCCGCCACCCCGCCGGTTCGCGAAGGAACGAACTGGCGCCACGCCGCCCCGCGGGCTTCCTTTCCCGCCCCGATGCCGCTTTCCACCGACCTCTTCGACTACGACCTGCCCGAGCGCCTGATCGCCCAGGCGCCCGCCGCCCGCCGCGACGCCTCGCGCCTGCTCGTCGTCCACCGGACCGAGCGCCGCATCGAGCACCGCGTCTTCGCCGACATCGGCGACTACCTCCGCCCCGGCGACACCCTCTTCCGCAACAACGCCGCCGTCCTCCCCGCCCGCCTCCTCGCCCACCGCCCCACCGGCGGCGCCGTCGAGTGTCTCCTCCTCCGACCCGCCGCCTCCGGGAACGAAAACGACTGGTGGTGCCTGCTCCGCCCCGGGAAAAAACTCCCCGTCGGCGCCACCTTCGGCATCGCCGGCGCCTTCACCGGCACCGTCCGCGAGAAAGACCCCGAGGGCGCCGCGCGCGTCACCTTCGTCTGCGAACCCGCGCCCGACGGCTCCGCCTGCGACATCGTCGCCGCCGCCAACCGGGTCGGCGAGGTGCCGCTCCCGCCCTACATCGAGCGCCAGCATACGCCCGAGGAACGCGCCGCCGATCTCGAGCGTTACCAGACGGTCTACGCCGACCGCGCCCGCCAGGTGGCCGCCGCCGCGCCGACCGCCGGCCTCCACTTCACCCCCGAACTCCTCGCCCGCCTCCAGTCCGCCGGCGTCCGCGCCGCCGACCTCACGCTCCACGTCGGCCTGGGCACCTTCAAACCCATCGCCACCGCCACCGTCGAGGAGCACGCCATCCATCGCGAGATCTACGAGATCCCGCCCGCCACCCAGACCGCCGTCCTCGCCCCCGCGCCCGGCACCCGCCGCGTCGCCGTCGGCACCACCAGCGTGCGCACCCTCGAAGATTTTCTCCGCAAGCACCCCGCCGGATCCCCCGCCTCCGCCCGCCCCGTCCTCGACGAGGCCGCCATCTACCTTTACCCGCCCACCCGGTTCGCCGCCGTGGACGCCCTCGTCACGAACTTCCATCAGCCGCGTTCCACCCTCCTCTGCCTCGTCAGCGCGTTCCTCGCCCCCGGCTCGACCGACGGGATCGCCTGGCTCAGGGAGATCTACGCCGAGGCCGTCGCGCGCGAGTATCGGTTTTTCAGTTACGGCGACGCCATGCTCATCCTCTGACGCGCGGGGGAGCGGCGCTCCCGGGAAATCCCCTCCGGTAAAAACGCCGCCTCCGCTTGCGCCCTTCCCGCGAAGCGCTTGCGTCCCGGCCAGATGAGCGAACCCGCCGCCCAGATCGCCCCCCCGACCACCATCGCCGCCTGGCGGATCCTGCTGCGCGGGCTCGGCGCCTTTCTCGTTCTCTTCGTGATCTGCATCTGGGCCGCCAAGGGCTACAACCGCGGCTGGACCAAAAACCAGGTCGCGATCAAGCAGGTCGACCCCGTCACCGAGCTCGAATACGAGACCTTCGAGCGCCGCTTCGTCCCCGGCGTCGACTACCTCGCCGGCGGCATTCTCCTCGGCGCGACGATTTTCGGCGCAACCTTCCTCCGCCGTCGCGGTCCAGTCGCCCCGCGGACCTGAATCCGCCTCCCGATCCCGCTCCTCCCTTTTCCCATCCCGATTCCCATGACCCAAATCCTCCGATCCATCGTCTTCGCCGGTTTCACCATCATCTCGGCCGTCGCCGCCCCCCGCTCCTTCGATTTCAAGGATCCGAAGGGTGTGAACAACATCCAGTTCCACCTCGACTCCATCCTCGAGCCGATCAGCGGCACCGCGTCAGGGGTAGGCGGACAGGTCTCCTTCGACTCCGCCGACGTCGCCTCCACGAGCGGCAAGGTCGAGGTCGCCGCCCAGTCGCTCAAGGTCTCCAACGACAAGATGACCGAGCACCTCCTCAGCGCCGGCTGGATCGACGCCGCCACCCACAAGGAGATCAGCTTCGAGTTCGCCAAGCTCTCCGACGTGAAACCCTCCGGCGAAAACAAGTGGTCCGCCACCGCCGCCGGGAAATTCACCCTCAAGGGCGTGACCAAGGAGGTCTCCGTCCCCGTCACGCTCAGCTACCTGCCCGGCAAGGCCGGCGAGCGCGTCGGCAAGCCCGAGCTCGGCGGCGATCTCCTCGTCGTCCGCGGCGCCTTCTCGATCAATCGCGGCGAATTCGGCATCAAGCCCGGCGAAAACGAGGACAAGGTCGCCCCCGTCATCCAGCTCACCTTCGGCCTCGTCGGCACCGCCCCCAAGGCCTGAGCC
>CAYTLL010000002.1:186348-202497 GCA_964438755.1 uncultured Akkermansia sp.
AAAACTTTCTTCGCCCTCTCCCGTAAGATTTCCGCTCCTCGCGTGTAATCCAGATGAGCCCTCTCATCTGAATGCGACGCCATCCCTACCCTGCCTTCGGCCTCAGTCTTGTGGTAAACCACGCGTGCAACCTGCGTTGCACCTACTGCTACACCGGGTCGAAATTCGCCTCTCCCATGCCCCGTCCCGTCGGCGACCGCGCCATCCGGCGCGCCCTCGCCAGCGTCGCCGACGGCGGGCCCCTCTCGCTCAGCTTCTTCGGCGGCGAACCGCTTCTCGAGGCCGACTCGATCCTGCACTGGATGGATTTCGCCCGGCGCCTCGCCCGCACCGGCGGCAAAAGCGTCCGTTTCAACCTCACCACCAACGGCACCATCGCCACCCCCGCCGCGCGCCAGGTGATGCGCAGCCCCGACCTCGACCTCGCCGTCAGCAGCGACGGCACCCGCGAGGTCCATGACCTCCACCGTCGCAACCGCTACGGCGCCCGCACCGCCGCCTCCGTCGAGTCCATCCTCGCCGACCTCGTGCGGGACGGCACCGCCTTCACCGTGGTCACCGTCGTCCGCCCCGACACCCTCGACCGCCTGCCCGAGGGCCTCGCCCACCTGCGCTCCCTCGGCGCCGCCCGCTTCAGCCTCTCGCTCGACCTCTGGACCAACTGGAGCGCCGACGATCTCTCCCGGCTCGAGAAAACCGTCGACACCCTGGCCGACCTCTGGCGCTCCTGGCTGCCCCACGCCGGTATCGACTGGTTCGATACGCGCGTCGCCGCCCTCGCCCGCCTCGTCTCCCCCGCGCCCTCCACCCGTTGCGGCTTCGGCGAGGGCGAGGTCGCCGTCGCTCCCAGCGGCCGCCTCTACCCCTGCGAGCGCCTCGTCGGCGAGGACCAGCCCTCCAATCCGCTTCGCCTCCCCGGCGTGCTCGACGACTACCTCGACTTCCTCGATCTGCGCTCGCCCTGCGCCGCCGGCGACGACCCCGCCGCCGCCCCCGAAGGCCCCTGCCGTTGCAGCAACTACGTCCGCACCGGCTCCACCCTCGCCACCGACATCCTCCTGCGCGGCCTCGACCAGGCCGCCAACCGCGCCGTCGGGCGCATCATCAAGACCACCGGCCGCTTCGTCGTGCCGGTCAAAACCCACGCCTGCCTCGCCTGATCCCGGCGCCCGGCAATCGACCGCCAAAGGCCCCCGCACCCGCCGCGCGCCCGCTTGCCCTCGCCGCCTTCGCGCGCCATGCTCCGGGCATGGCTCCCACGCTTTCGGCCCTCGCCGCCGCCGCCGGTTGCGGCGCCCTCATCGGCAGCATCCGCCAGTGGAGCGAACAGACGCGCCACGCCGACCCCGGGGCCGACTTCGGCGGGGTGCGCACCCACACGCTCTGGGCCCTCCTCGGCTGCCTCGCCGCCGCCTTCCCGTGGGCGTTGCCCGCGGTGCTCGTTCTCGTCGCGGCGCACCTCGTCGCCCTGCGCTGGAGCCCCGCCCCCGCCTCCGACCGCGCGCCCGGCGGCACCGGCTTCGCCGCGGCGTTGATCACGATCCTCGTCGGCGCGCTCATGTCCGCCGGCGAAACGCGCGCGGCCGCCCTCGTCACCGCGCTCACCGTCGTCCTGCTCGGGCTCAAGCAGCCCATCCACGACTGGACGCGCCGCTTCACCCCCGCGGACATCCGCGCCGCGCTCCAGTTCGCCGCCATCACCGGCGTCGTGCTGCCCCTCGTGCCCGATCGCGCCCTCGATCCCTGGGGCGCGCTCAATCCGTTCAAGATCTGGCTGATGGTCGTCTTCATCTCCGGCCTGGGCTTCGCCGGCTACGTGTCCATGCGCCTGCTCGGGCCCCGCGCGGGTCTCACGCTCACCGCGCTCCTCGGCGGCCTCGCCTCCAGCACCGCGAGCACCCTGGCCTTTTCCCGCCGCAGCCGCGACGAGCCGGCGCTCGCCGCGCACCACGCCTTCGCCACCGTCGCCGCCTGCACCGTCATGCTTCCGCGCGTGGCGATCGCCATCGCGGTCTTCAGTCCCGCGCTCGCCCGCGCGCTCATCCTGCCGCTCGCGCTCATGGCCGCGCCCGCGCTCGTGTTCGCCGTCCTTTTCGCCCTTCGCCGCCCCGCCGCCGGAGGCGTCGAGGCCCCGGCCGTGGCCAACCCGCTCGGCCCGTTGACCGCGATCAAGTTCGCCGCGCTCTACGCCGGCATCGGCCTGCTCGTGAAGCTCGCCCTCGAGCAGGACTGGCACGCCGGTCTGCTCCCCCTGAGCTTCGTGTCGGGCCTGACCGACATGGACGCGATCTCCCTCACGCTCGCCCAGTCCACCCGCGACGCCTCCGTGGAGCTCCCGCTCGCGCTGCGCGCCGTCCTGCTCGCGGCCGCCGCCAACTCCCTGCTCAAGGCCGGCCTCGCCTGGAGCATCGGCGCGCCGGCCTACCGCGGGCGCGCCGCCTCCGTGCTCGTCGCCACCGCCGCGATCGGCGCCGGCTGGGCCGCGCTCACTTGAGCTTCGCCGCCTCCTCCTCGCGCAGCTTGGCGGGCAGCGGATAATACCCCTCGGACTTCACCACCTCCTGCCCGATCGGCCCGAGCACGAAGGTCAGAAACTCGCGTTGCAGATCGCTCGGCGCAGCGGCCGGGTTGCGGTTGGTCACCAGATACAGCGGCCGCGCCAGCGGGTAATGGCCGTCGGTGGCGCTCTCTTCGCTCGGCTCGACGGCAGGCTCCCCCGCGGTCGTGACCACGGGGGCCAGTTCCACGCCGACGCGACGATAGCCGACGCCCGAGTATCCGATGCCGAACTTGTCCGCCATCACCTGGTCCACCACCTGGCTGCTTCCCGCCTGTTCCTGCACCCACTCGCCGAACTCGCCCTTGGACAACGCCGAATCACGGAAAAACCCGTAGGTGCCCGAAGCCTTGTTCCGACCATAGACGTTGATCGGCGCGCTCGCCCACTCGCCGCCGACGCCCAGCTGTCCCCACGTCGCGATTCGCGCCGCGCCGCCACGCTTGCGCGTCGAGGAAAAGATCGCGTCGATCTGCTCGAGGCTGAGCCCGGTCTGCGACACGGGATTGCTCGGATGCACGTAGATGCCGAGCGCGTCGATCGCCACCCGCACCTGCGTGGGCTCGTAGCCGAAACGCTCGCGAAACTTCGCCACCTCGGGCTCCTGCATCGCGCGGCTCATCGGCCCGAAATCCGCCTGCCCTTCGAGCAAGGCCGGCGTCGCGGTGGACGAACCGCGGCCTTCGTGGACGATCCGCAGGCCCGTGTGATACTGGGTGAACACCCGCTCCCAACTCGCCACGATCAGATCCATCGTGTCCGAGCCGATCGAGCGCAACCGACCGGTCAGCGCCGCGCGGGGAGCATAGCGCGGATCCAGCTTGGCCGGGGCCTCCGCGACGACGGGCGCCGGTTCGGCCGTTTTTACGGCCGCGACGGGCGCGGACGGAGCGGCGGGAGCCGGGGCGGGAGCGGGAGCCGGAACCACGGCCTTCGGCGCGCCCGACGCCGTGGCCGAAGGCGCGGCCGCCGCGGCCGGAGAATCGGACGCGACCAGCGCCGCCATGACCTCGACCGCCTGCGCGTCCGTGATCACGCCGCGTTTCTTCAGCTCAAGGATGCGCGCGATCTCCGCGTTGCGGTCCGCCGTGGGCGCGGCGGCGGGCTGGGACGGCGTGACCACGACCGGCGTCTGGCAGCCGGAAAGGCCGGCCAGCATGGCCAGCGCGAGCGTGGCGCGTTGGGTGGCGAAACGGGAAGGGTGTAGGCTCATGGAGAAAAACGGGCGGATGGAAAAATCACTTCGTCAGGTCGGGATCGTGCACGACGCGCAGGCCGATGTAGGCCGTCGCCACATCCGGCGCGTATTCCCAGCGGTTCGCGGAACGCGCGTCGTTGGCCGGCGCGTTCCAACCGCCGCCACGCACCACCTTGAGCGCCAGATCCAGGCGCCCGAGCCGGTCGCTCGCCGGCCCCTCCGGATCGCGGAGCGCCGCGGTCGACGGCGGATAGGGCGCGCTCCAGTCGGCGCACCATTCCCAGACATTGCCGTGCATGTCGCGAAGCCCCCACGCGTTCGCGCGTCCGGAGGCGCCCGGCGCGCGCGGCGCCAGGGGAGCCGCGCTCGTGCCGTCGTCGATGTTCGCGTCCCGCGCGGACAAGCCGTCCGCGCCGAGGTTGAACGCCGTCGTCGTCCCGGCGCGGCAGGCGTATTCCCACTCCGCCTCGGTGGGCAGACGGAAACCCATTCCTTCCTGCGCCGACAGCTTGCGGCAATACTCCGCCGCCTGCGACCAGGTCACGCTGTGCATCGGCAGGTCGGGCGAGATCGTCTCGGCCTTCGCCTTCGCGGCGCGGAGAATCTTCATGGCCGAGCCCGCGCCCATCACGCGGTCCCAGTCCCGCTGCGTGGTCTCGTTCACCGCGACGAAAAACCCTTTCGTCAGGATGACGCGCTGCGGCGTCTCGTCCGCGTCGCGCCCCGGCTCTCCGCTCGGGCTGCCGCGCGAAAATTCGGCGGGGGGAGCGTAGACCAGCTCCAGTCCGCCGGGGCTGCGGATCACCTGGCCCGCGGAGTATTTGTGCCGGTAAAGATACTCGCGCGAAGACCCGAGCTCGCCGTCGATTCGGAGCGCGCGCCCGTGGAAGAGCGCGGCCATCGCCGCGTCCCCGCGCGTCGCCGCGCTCCGCGCCGCCTCGGCGAACTGGACCGCCACCGCCTTCGCCGCGGCGGGCGCCAGCCCCCGGGCCTCGTCGCGCCGGACGATGGCGTCCGCCCAATCCCCTCGCCGCGCGGACTCGTCCGCGGCGGCGAGCGCGCGAGCCAAGGCCTGGACGGCCGGAGCGGCCTGATCCTCGAGACGTAGGTCCCGCAGCGACGCCGTCTCCGCATCGTAGAGCGCGCCGACCGCCGCAAAGACGACCGGCCCCGCCCCGGCCAGGGCCTTTTCCCACTCGCGCGCCGCGCCCGCGGCGTCGCCGGCCTCGACCCGGCCCTGGGCCTGGCCGGCGAGCAGGGTCGCGTCCGCGAGCGTGGCGCGCGCCGTGTCGTCGAGACTCAGGCCGGCGCCACGCGCCTGCACGGCGGCGAACGCCTTCGACAGTCGCGCGGCTTTTTCCGCGGGCGCCTCGACCGGCGTCGCGGGTTTTTCCGGCGCGACCGCGGCGGGCGATACGGACGCCGGCTCGGCCGCGCCCGAGCGGGTCAGCCACCAGGCCGCGGCGCCGGCCAGAAGCAAGGCCCCCGCCGAGACCGCGATGATCGCGGGGGTGTTTTTCCGCGAGGACCCCGACGCCGCGACCGCCGGCGAAACGGTCGAAACCGGAGCCGCCGGACGGGTGGAGGACCGCGCGGCGAAAGGAGAGTTATTGGACTGGGAGCTCATCGAAAATCCGCGTGCAAGGAGGAAACCGCTCAGGCTTGCGCCGCCCGGCGCGCCGCCTCGCCGCTGCGGCGGAAAAATTCCCGCTCCTTCTCGATCAGCATCTGCTCGCGCTGCTCGAGCATCGCCTCCCGTTCGGAAAGGCCCTGCCCCAACTCGGCCAGCCGCTGCTCGCACTCCGCGATGTAGCGCTCCCTCGCCCGCAGGCTCTCCTCCGTGCGCGCCAGTTCCTTTTCGCGGTCGTCGTCCCTGGAACGGGTCGCGGCTTCGCCACGAAGGCGCAGCGCGCAGAGCGGACGCAGCCCCTCGATCTCGCCGCCGCCCACCTCCTCCAGACGCTCGTGGACCTGCCCCGCCCCGACCGGCAGGATCGCGAGCTGTTCCCCCAGCGTGTCGGAGTAGAGGACCAGCGCCACATACCCGGGATTCGCCACCAGCCGGCGCAGATCGTCGGCCAGGGCGGAGCCGGCCAGATTGCCGAACGCGGAGAGAGGGACGACGGGGACGCTCATGACGTCGCCGGGGATGTTACCCCGGTCGCGCTCCGGCAAACCTCAATCGGACGCGGGTTTTCGATTTAACCCCCGCGTCACCGGCCCGTAACCGCCCGCGCAAAAACAATGCGTATTCACATTACCGTTACGCACTTGTAACCGCCCGCGCCCGCTTGCGGATTGCGCCCGCCTCCGGCCCGGACGTCCTCCTAGGCGTATTCCTTATCTGGAGCCATGGCGCGTCGCATCGCATTCGTGAATTACAAGGGCGGGGTGGGTAAAACCTCCCTGATCGTCAACCTCGCCACCTGCCTCGCGCAGCAGGGCAACCGCGTGCTCCTTTGCGACCTCGACACGCAGTCCAACGCCTCCATCTGGCTGCTGCGTCTCGAGCGCTGGAATCCGATCGCCTCAGATCCGGGGCGAACGCTTTTCCGCCTGTTCCAGCCGTCGCCGCCGCCGATCACCGACCTGATCGTGCGCGACGTCGTGCAAGACCGCGAAGGTCGGTCCGCCCTGCCGGGTCTGGATCTGCTTCCGACCTCGTTCAACCTCGTCGACCTCGAGGCCGACTTCGTCGTGGATCCGCGAAAGCCGCCCTACGCGCTTTTCCGGGAGCAGCTCGCGAGCGTGGAAAAGGACTACGACTACATCCTGTTCGACTGCCCTCCCAACGTCCTGCGGGCGTCGCAATGCGGCGTCTTTTCCTCCTCCGAGATCTACGTCCCCGCCAATCCCGACGCGCTGTCGCTGATCGGCTTCACCCTTCTGGTGGAAAAGCTCGCGGCGTTCCAGGACGCCTCCGCGGGCTTTCGCCGCACCGTCTACGGACCCGCCGCCCAGGTCGAGGGCATCCTCTTCAACGCGGTGAAGGCCAACACCGACGTCGAGGTGCCGAAGATGCGAATGCAGCTTCGACTGAACCAGTTCAAGACCGCCCGCCGCGTCTCCCGCACCGCCAGGATTTTTTCCGCCATGGTGCGCGACGCCACGCTCGTGCGCCGAGCCGTGACGCTCGGCCTGCCGGTGCCGCTCGTCTCCGCCGACTCCGCGGCCGACTCGGCCGGCATCGTCGGCGACTACCGCGCCCTCGCGCTCGAACTCGTGCGCCACTCGCTCCTGTGAACTCCCTGCTCCGCCCTCCCTCGGCCCTCCCCGCCATGCCGGCTCCCGCCTCGCTTCCGCCTCGTATCGCGCCCGCCGAATGGGACTCCCTCCGCCTCGCCTTCCACGGTTCGCCCCTGCTCGAGGCGCCGCTCCACGCGCTGGCCCAGAACATCGACGGCTGCGCCTGGCCGATGGAAGGACAGGACGAAAAACCCTCCGCCTACATCGACCTTTCCTACGGCGAGGCCTTGGCCCGGCTCCGCGCCCAAGGCCTCGCGCCCGCGCGACTGGACGCGCTCGCCGAAATCCTCCGGGGCACGCTGACCTTCGACGCGTCGTTCGGCGAGATGGCCGAGGTGGCCAGCGGCGCGGAAGCCGCCGTCGATCCGATCCGCCGAAATCTTGATCGGCTCGGCATCCCGGCCGACTTCCCCCTCGCCCTCTGCAACCTTCCTCCGGGCACGCTTCACTTTTGCGAGCGCGAAGGCCTGCATACGCTCGGCGCCTTCCTCGATTTCTCCCGCGGCGCGTCCCGGGCCGTGATCATCGGCGGGGAGTTTCGCGACCTGCTCAACGCCGTCACCCACGTCGACGAGGAGACGCTCGCCCGCCATCTGCCTTTTCGTCCGCGCAACCACGGGCTTCATCTCGTCGAGGCGATGGGACACCTGGTCCGTCCCCTCGGCGTGGAGGAGCGGATCGCGCTGGCCCGCGATTCCGCCTCGCCGTCTCCGGAGCTTCGATCCAAGGCCGCGCGGCTCATCGAATATTTCGACGAACAAAGCGCGCGGCTGCGCTCGGCGGTGGCCTCGGGCGTGCCCTACGCCCGCCTCGTCGTCTCGCTCGAGGATCTCAGCCTCGAATCCGCCGTGGCCGGCCTGCTCCGACTTTACACGGAACCGTCCCCGGCGCCGAAGGTCGCCGCGCTCGAGTCGAAGCCAAAGCCGGGCCGCCGCGACTGGCGCCCCGCTTGGTGGCCGAGACGAAAGTAGGCCCCGCGGGTCACGAACCGCCCCGCCGGCTCAGGCCAGTGCCTTCGCCACGTCCTTCGCGAAATAGGTCAGGATCAGGCTCGCCCCCGCGCGCTTGATCGCGAGCAGCGACTCGTCGCGCGTGCGCTCGAGGTTGAGCCAACCCAGCCGCGCCGCCGCGTGGATCTGCGCGTATTCGCCCGACACCTGATACGCCGCGAGCGGCAGGTCGCTGCGCTCGCGCACATCCCGGATGATGTCGAGGTAGGCGCCGGCCGGCTTGACCATGAGAATGTCCGCGCCCTCCGCGGTATCCAGGGCGGCCTCGATCAACGCCTCGCGCCGGTTCGCGGGATTGAGCTGGTAGGTCGCCTTGCTGAGCAGCTTCGTGCCCGCCGCCTGCGCGCTGCCCACCGCGTCGCGGAAGGGTCCGTAGTAGGCGGAGTTGAACTTCACCGAATAGGCGAGGATCGCCGTCTCGGAAAAACCCTCCGCGTCCAGCGCCGCGCGCACCGCCGCCACGCGCCCGTCCATCATGTCGCTCGGCGCCACGAAATCCACGCCCGCCCGCGCCTGACGCACCGCCATCGCCGCGAGCCGCGCGACCGTGCGATCGTTGTCCACGTCGTCGCCCGCCGCGTTGAGCACGCCGTCGTGCCCGTGGTTCGTGTAGGGATCGAGAGCCACGTCGGTGATCACGACGAGCTCCGGCACCGCCTTCTTCACCGCGCGGACCGCGCGCAAAATGAGCCCGTCCTCGTTGAGCTCCTCCGTGCCCTCGGCGTTCTTGAGCTTCGGGTCCAGCTTCGGGAAAAGAGCCACCGCCTTCACGCCCAGTTTCCAAAGCGCGCGACACTCCTTCACGAGATCGGCGATGTTCAACCGGAACTGCCCCGGCATCGACGCGATCTCCTCGGGCGCGGGTTTTCCGTCGACGACGAAAAGCGGCGCGATCAGGTCCGCGGCGCGCAGTTGCGTCTCCTCCACGAGCGCGCGGCGCGCGGGCGAGCGGCGCAGGCGGCGCGGACGAACGGCGAGATCGAGACGGAGGGAATCGTGCGAAGACATGCCGCACTAGTTAACGCCGCTCCGCGCCCCCGCCAGTCCGAAGCGCAAGCCCGCGCCCGCCGCGCGCCGCCGGCCGTGTCATGATGTATTGGGATAATACAAGACGGCCGCCGTTGCCCAAACCACGGCGGCGTCAAACATCGCCACCCTTCCCCATGCCCCGCCGCACCGCCCTCGTCTCTTTGCTCGTTTGCGCATCGCTGAGCCTCTGGATCGGCGCCCGCGCCCTCGCCGCGCCGGTCGCGCTGGCCTCCGGCGTCACCGTCGAGGTCGACCCCGCCACGCCGTTGACCGGCCTATGGACCAGCGAATGGGCCACCGACGGCGCGCTCGAGAGCTGGGCCGGCGTCAACGCCAGCACCACCGTCTCCGGCGGTCTTCTCTCCGGCGTCACCGCCACCACCGACGGCCGCGTCGAACGCACCTCCATCGCCTCCGGCCCCGATCTGGACCTCGGTTTCAACGACTTCCTCGAGCTGCGCCTTCAGGTGCCCGCCGGCTACGCGGGCGTCGTGCAGATTTACTACGGCACCACGCTCACGACCGGTTTCGCCGCCACGCGCCAGATCGACATCCCCGCCTCGCTCATCCCCAAGGACGGCGCCTTCCACACCTACCGCCTCAACCTCGGCCTCGAGGTCTACTGGCGCGGCACCCTGCGTGACCTCCGGATCGACCCCGTCGACGGCGCCGGCACGAGCGGCATGAGTTTCGCGCTCGATTACGTTCGCGTCGGCGACGAGCCGTCCGCGCCCGTCTATCAACCGCGCTACACCACCGAGTGCCCCGCAGCCGGCGGCGTCACCCCGGGCGGCACCGCGTTCGGCCCGGGCCAAACCGTCTATTCGCTCGAATCCAAACGCTTCCGCATTCTATGGAACGACGCCATCATCGCCCACGCCTCCTGGACCTCCACCATGGCGCGCAACACCCTCCGCAACGCCGAGGAATGCTGGCAGGTCTACGTCGCCAAAATGGGTTACCGCGAGCCCGCCTGGGCCACCGGCGCCGGCACCACCGGCACGCGCTACAAGCTCAACATCACCACCTGGCACTCCGGCTACTGGGCCGGCGGCGACGGCTCCCACGCCCGCCTCAACATCACCCCCGACGGCCTGCGCGAGAACCCGCCTTCCGGCGTCATCCCGCACGAGTTGATGCACTGCTTCCAGTTCCACAACACCAGCGGCAACGTCCCCGGCGCCTGGTGGGAGGGCCACGCCAACTACGGCCGCGAACGCTACAACCAGCACTACCGCCTCCTCTACGCCTCCAACCAGCGCTCCGGCATCGACCCCACCTACCTGCGCTGCGCCCACCAGGTCATCGCCCACGGTCGCGACTACTACCTCTCGTGGCCCTTGTTCATGTATCTCGACGAAAACCCCGACGCGCTCCCCGACCTCGGCGAAGGCACCAACGTCAAACTCTGGCAGCAAACCGCCTCCGGCCAGTATCCGCTCACGCTCCTCGAAAACCTCACGCCAACCACCTCGCTCAAGGACATCGTCGGCTACTTCGCCCGTCGCGGCGCCACCTACAACTACGCCTTCAAGACCGACATCCAGGCCGCGCTCGCCGCCTTCGGCGCCCCGCTCGACAACGCCGCCACCCAGCGCTGGCAGTTCACCGACCTCGTGCGCCGCGCCGACGACCCGTCCTGGTGGCGCGTGCCCTATGAGATGGCGCCGATGCAGGGCGCCTACGCGATCCACGAACTCGTCCCCTCGACCACCGGCACCGCCGGACGCGTCGTCACCGTGAATCTCCACGGCCTGCCCGACGCCGCCCGCGGCGCCGATTGGCGCGCGAGTTTCATCGTCATCTCCGACAGCGGCGCCGAACGCTACGGCACGCTCTGGGGCGCGGGAGAAAACTCCGTCACTCTCGCCGCCACCGAGAACAAACTCCACCTCTCCGTCGCCGCCACGCCCTCGACCTTCTACAATCCCGACTTCGACGAGGCCGTCGCCCCCTACCGCTCTCACCCGTCGAAGACGCGTTTCCCCTACGAACTCCAGGTGACCGGCGCCGTGCCGCGCCAGCGCGACAACATCAACACCACCACCGGCCTCGTGCAGCACGCCAACGGCGGCGGCTGGAAAGCCAGCACCGCCACCGTCGCCTCCACCGTCTACCTCGCGCCCGGCGCCCGCGTCTTCAACACCGCCAACATCAGCGGCAACGTTCGCCTCGAGGACTACGCGCTCGTCACCGGTTCGCCCGTCATCTCCGGCAACGCCACCCTCTCCGGCCGCGCCTGGGTGCGCGGCGGCACGATCAACGGCTTCGCCAAGATCCGCGACTGGGCCCTCGTCGAGGGCGGCACGATCACCGGCAACGCCCGCGTCCTCGAACACGCCAACATCAAGGGCGGCACGCTCCAGGACCTCGCCACCGCCAAGGGCGCGGCCGCCTCGAGCACCGGCGTCCTCAGCGGAAACGCCGTCATCGAGGGCGACTACGGCGACTTCTTCTCCGGCCGCGATGTAGCCAACAGCGTCGCCTTCGGCCACGTGCCCTACGTCGGCGTGCCCGACTCCCATCTCCGCGCCCTCCCCGCCGGACTCTACGCCGCCTACGACTTCGCCGCCGCGCACGACTCCCGCGTCTTCGACCAATACGGCGCCACCGACGCCTTCACCCTCGGCTCGCCCGCCTGGATTTCCGCCGACGCGAAACGCAAGGGATTCCTCGGCTTCGACGGCGCCACCCAGGCCGTCGCCCTCGACCGCAGCGTCGCCGACCTGCGCGAGTTCACCTTCACCGCCTGGGTCAAACCCCTCGGCGGCGCCGCCAACCAGCCCGTCCTCTGGCTCGGCGCCACATCCACCCGCCGCCTCTACGTCACCCCGGACGACGGCGCCGGCCACGCCAGGTTCTCCATCGTCAACGGCGGCGCCGAGCAAACACTCCTAGCCTCCGCGCCCCTCGCCCTCGGCGTCTGGTCCCACCTGGCCGTCACGCTCAACGGCGCCACCGGCGCGCTCTACGTCAACGGCGCCCTCGCCGCCGGCGGCGCGGTCACGATCCGCCCCGACCAGCTTCTCGCCGCCAACACCGGCACGTCTCCACAACACAACTACCTCGCCCGCTCCGAGGGCGCCCTTCTCCCGTTCTTTCGCGGCGCCCTCGACGATGTGCGTTTCCATGGCGCCGCCCTGTCCGCCGCCGACATCGCCGCGATGCAGCCCGCCGCCACGCTCGCCGACGCCGGCACGCTCCATGTCGATCTCCGAGCCACCGACGCCAGCGCCGGCGCCGCCACCTGGACCAACGTCGCCGTCGGCAGCGCCCTGGGCAACTTCGCCCGCACCGGCACGCCGACCAAGACCACCGTCGCCGGCGTTCCCGGCGTCCTCTTCAGCGGCAGCACCCAGGCCTACGCCAGCGCAGCCAACACGCCCGCCGACCTCGACGGCGCCAGCGACCGCTCCATCGAGGTCTGGGCCTACAACCCGTCCCTCGCCGACGAGGAGACGATGGTCTCCTGGGCCTACCGCGGCGGCGCCCCCGACGGCAGCGACCTCGGCTTCAATTTCGCCTCCAACTCCGTCTGGGGCGCCGTCACCCACTGGGGCGGCGGCTACGACACCGGCTGGGGCTCCGTCCCTCCAAGCGCGGGCGCCTGGCACCACCTCGTCTACACCTACGACGGCGCCACCACCGTGCGCGTCTACATCGACGGCGTCCTCGCCAACACCCGCACGCTCGCCGGCCCGCTCGCCACCTTCGCCAGCCAGCCGATCAACCTCGCCTGCCAACGCGACAGCGCCGGCGGCACGCGTTCCAAATACTACAGCGGCTACCTCAACCGCGTGCGCGTCCACGGCGGCGTGCTCTCCGCCGCCCAAGTCGCCGGCAACTACTCCCTCGGCCCCGACGGCGCCCCCGCCAACGCCACGCCCGCCCTCGCCGCGCTCTCCGACCTCGTCCTCGACTACGGCACCACCACGGTCGCCGTCCCGCTCACTCTTTCCGACGCCGACACCGCCGTCGGTGCCCTCGCCCTCACGGCCGCCTCGACCAACACCGCCCTCCTCCCCGCCGCCAACATCACTTTCTCCGGCACCGGCGCCTCGCGCACCGCCACGCTCGCGCCCGCCATTTCTTCCGGCACGAGCACCGTGACCATCACCGTCAGCGACGGCGCCACGACCAGCTCGCGTAGCTTCACGCTCACGCTGCTCACCCAAGCCGAGACGTGGCGCCGCCAAAACTTCGGCGCCACGCTCGACAGCGGCCCCGCCGCCGACGCCGCCGACCCCGACGGCGACGGCGTGACCAACCTCCTCGAACGCGCCCTGGGCGGAAATCCCAACGCCGCCGACCCGCAACTCCTGCCCGTGATCGACCCGGACGCCCCGTTGCTCAGCCTCGTTTACCCGAAGTCCAAAGCCGCGAGCGACCTCCAGTTCACCGTGCAGGAAAGCCCCGACCTCTCCGTCGGCGCCTGGGTCGCCGCCGTCGGCGCCAGCACCGTGCTCGCCGACAACGGCAGCGTGCAAACGATCCGCTTCACCGCCCCCCTCGCCGCCGCCCCGCGCAAGTTCCTGCGCCTGCAGGTCGCGTTGCCCTAGCAGGCCCTCGTCTCACGCTGGATCATCGACGCCAGCTTTAGGCTCTCGTCGTGAGCCAGCGTCCATTCGATCGCCTCGCGGTCCTGCTCCTTGCGCAGCCTGAGGTAGGAGCCCTCGGCGTCCTGCAACTTCTCCAATAGAATCACCCCGTCCCAAACACTCGCGAGACGCATCAACTCCCCTGCATCCGCGCTTCCCGAGTTCAAGATAGCCACCGCCAACTCGTTCGCACCGGCCTCGGTTAAATAAAAATTGCCCGCCGGCGCGTCCATCCATCGTCCACGGGTTTCGAAGCCTATGTCCAACGCGCCTGGGACATCCAGGCTGCGAAACACATGCAGGACGTGTTGGGTGGACATCCCTGTTTATCCTTCGTCACGCGGCCCGTATGCAAGCCACGCACGGAACGCGTCCGCGCCTTCGCTTTCCGCTCTTGAACCGGGCCGCCGCAGGCCTTTTTCTCCCGCCCTTACGGATTCAGATGCCCACGCCCGCTACACGTCTTAGCACCGCTTGCGCCCGGGAGGTCGCCACCTGGCGAACTACGTGCGCGCGTGTCGCCGTGTAAGCGCCTTGCCCCTTCCGGCGGCCATTTCCCCTGCGTAGCGGAACGACGGAGTCGTTTCGCCACCCACGTTCGGAGCCTCGTGCGCTCCTTTCGATCCCGCCTCCGGCGCTCCATCCCTCTGTCGTTCCGCCCTCTGTCGTTCTGTCGTTTTTCCGCTCTGTTCAGACCATGCCGATCACCCTCCACGATTCCCTCAGCCGCACCGCCCGCGAGCTGCGCCCCGCCCAGCCCGACGGCGTCTACCGCTTCTATAACTGCGGCCCCACCGTCTACGCTCCCGCGCACATCGGCAACTTCCGCACCTTCGTGGTCAACGATCTCCTCCGCCGCCTCCTCGAACTCGAGTTCGGCAAGGACAAGGTGAAACACGTCCGCAACCTCACCGACGTCGACGACAAGACCATCCGCCGCGCCCGCGAGGAGGGCCGCTCGCTCGCCGCGGTCACCAAGCAGTGGACGGAAAAATTCCACGCCGACTGCGCCGCCCTCAACTGCCTCGCGCCCCACGTCGAACCCACCGCCACCGGCCACATCCCCGAGCAGATCGACATGATCGCCGCCCTCGAAAGGCGCGGCCACGCCTACCGCACCGAGGACGGCTCCGTTTACTTCAAGGTATCCTCCTTCGACGGCTACGGCGCGCTCTCCCGCGTGAAGGAGCGCGAGCTCCGCGTCGGCTCCGCCCTCGCCGGCAAACCGCAGACCCACGACGCCGACGAAAAGGAGGACGGTTCCGACTTCGCCCTCTGGAAGGCTCATAAACCCGACGACGGCGACAACTTCTGGCCGTCCCCCTGGGGCCAGGGCCGCCCCGGCTGGCACATCGAGTGCAGCGCGATGAGCAAGAAGCACCTCGGCGACACCATCGACCTCCACACCGGCGGCGTCGACCTGCTCTTCCCGCATCACGAAAACGAGATCGCCCAGAGCCAGTGCTGCAACGGCACGACCTTCGCCCACCACTGGTATCACAGCGAGCACCTGCTCGTGGACGGCAAGAAGATGAGCAAGTCGCTGGGCAACCTCTACACCCTCGACCAGCTCAAGGAGATGGGCCACTCGCCCGCCGCCCTCCGCTACGCCCTCCTCGCCGGCCACCCGCGCAAGCAGCTCAACTTCACCCTCGATTCGCTCCACGCCGCGGAAAAGGCCCTGGCGCAACTCCGCGCCTTCCGCGCCGCGCTCAAGCCCGACGGCGCCGCCGATCCTTTCGCGCCCGCCCTCGCCGCGCTAAACGACGACCTCAACACCCCGCACGCGCTCGGCATCGTCTTCACCGCGGTCCACGCCGGCCCCGCCGGAGTAAGCGCCGCGGCTTTCGACCGTTTCCTCTTCGCCCTCGGCCTCGATCTCACCGAGCCCGCCAAAGCGAAAACCGAAACGCCCGCCGAAGTCATCGCCCTCGCCGAGCAGCGCTGGGCCGCCAAGGCCGCCAAGAACTGGGCCGAGGCCGATCGCCTCCGAGGCGCCATCGCCGCCCTCGGCTGGACCATGCTCGACCGCAAGGACGGCTACTCCCTCGAACCCGCCAAGAAGTAATCATCCATCCCTCAAACCGATTAACCGCTAAAGCTCGCTGAAGAACGCTAAGCCCAAACCGCCGAGCGTTTTTCCGCCCGGTTTATTTAGCGCTCTTTAGCGTTATTGAGCGGTTCCAAATTCATCCTCCGCCCCCGCCCACCTCCGACCCTTTCCAACCATGCCCATGTCCCCCCTCGACGAGATCCGTCACTCCGCCTCGCACATCCTCGCGACCGCCATCCTCCGCGTCTTCCCCGACGCCAAGCTCGACATCGGTCCGCCGACCGAGACCGGCTTCTACTACGACATCGATCTCGAGCATAAGCTCACCAACGACGACCTCGCCAAGCTCGAGGCCGAGATGAAGAAGGTCATCGACGAAAACCAGCCCTTCCGCCGCAAGGAGGTCTCCCGCGAGGAGGCGGTCGAGATCATCAAGTCCCGCGGCCAGGAGCGCTACA
>CAYTLL010000003.1:0-12948 GCA_964438755.1 uncultured Akkermansia sp.
CTCATAACCTGAAGGTCGTTGGTTCAAATCCAACCCCTGCACCCAATTTAAAGCCCTCCCAACTGCTCGGGAGGGCTTTGTTGTTTGGTAGTTTCCACAATTCGCCTTCTTCATTCCGACATGAAGTCGGGCTGCGACTGATAACAAAAATGGGGGTTTTTTGATAACATTGCGCAGAATTCCGTGGATGTCTCAGACAAGATTTGGGCCACCTTGGACTCCCCCCCTACCCCACCCCGCAACGAGACCGCCTTTTGTGTCATATGTTTTTGAGCGGGACACCACGTCCTCCGCTTAAACGCCTCCTTCGCCCGACCGCGATGGAGGCGTTTTGCTTTTGAGCGGTCGGCAAGGAAAGGACACCCATCATGGCCGTATTCATCAAGGCCACCTACGTGAAGAAGCTGGGGCTGCCCCAGTATTCATCTCACCAGTATAGCGTCGAGGTCAGCGCCGAGCTGACTGACCTCACGCACCGGGGAGGATGCCCGCGGCTTTTTTTAGGATGTCCCTCTGCTCGGTGATCCTCGCCAGCTCCCGTCTCAGCCGCTCGTTCTCCGCCTCAAGCTCTTCCTTGCTCACGTGGGAGACGGCCGGCCCGGCGGCCCGGGCCGGCCGTCCCCCACATCCCCACTCATAGAGGTTGAACACGCTTATCCCCAGCTCCCTGGCCGTGTGCTCTGCCGGCCGCCCGCTGCTCCGCCACAGCCTCACCGCCTCTTGCTTGAACGCTTCGTCATACTGCCGGGGCTTCGCCCCGGCTTCCTTCTTCTTTGTCATCGTTGGTCCCTTTGCTTGGGCCCAACCCGTGTCCGTCAAATCGGGGAAACCTCAGCCTGCGGTGGAGCCGACTATCGGACACCTAAAAGCGATCACCGCCTGGATGCGCAACCGCTTGACGAGAACTTCCAGCGACGCCCTCAACGTGTCCCTCGACGTCGCAGCCATGAACTTCGCAGATGCTTCCGCGCTTCGTTTTGGCCTTTTGGCGTCTTCTCTCCGTAGTCCTATTCCGGCCGGTTCCTTTAATCCGCTTTGCGTAAACCGACTTCTTCAGGATCGACTAGGTCGGTATATGTTTCCCCTCCGCCGCCCCCGGCCAGAAATCGTGCAGCGTCTGCTCCCGACGTTGCCTGGCTTCTGGGTGTTCTTTGTCTGCACCGTCTTCGCGGCCAACGATCCGGGCGGCGGCGCCGCCGGGGTCGGCGCGAATGCCACGCTGTCCTCCACTTCGACCACCGTCACCCTCGACAACGGCGTCATCAACGCGATCATCGACAAGGCCTCCGGCAAGGTTACGAGCTACAAGCTCAACGGCACCCAGATGGTGGATACCGCCAATCCCGTTTATTACAGCATGGACGGGGGCGCGAGTTATGAGCAGCCGAGCGGTTGCGTCTACTCGGTGACGACCCAGACCACCGACATGGTGGACATCTCGTGCAAGCGCACGTGGAGCGCCAGCGCCGGCTACAAGCATATCTTCGACATCGATCTCCACTACGTGCTGCGCCGCGGCGATACCGGGCTCTACGCCTACGCCATCCTCGACCATCCAGCCTCCTATCCGGCCGCCACCGTCGGCGAGTGGCGCATCGTCTGGAAGCTCCCGCGCACCTCCACTACATTCACTTTCGAGCGCGCCTATGTCGACGCCCTGCGCAACTGGGAGATGCCTTCATACTACGACTATCAACTGTCGTCGCCCACGAGCATCGCCGAGATCGTGAAACTAAACACCGGCGTGCGCGCCGGCAAATACGACGGCAAGTATTCCTACGCCGCGCGCTACTTCGACATCGGCACCTGGGGCCACGCCAGCAACATCGCCAAAAAGGGCGTATGGTTCGTCCTTGGCGGACACGACTATTTCAACGACGGCCCTGCCAAGCAGGACCTTACCACGTCCGAGAGCTACATCCTCATGCACTTTGGCCGGAACCACTACAACGCCTCCGGCATAAGCGTCGCCGCCGGCGAGGCCTGGCGAAAAATGTTCGGCCCTTTCCTGCTGTATTGCAACAGCACTACGGCGACGAGCAATGCTGGAGACGCCCTCTGGGCCGACGCCAAGGCCCAGGTCGCCGCCGAGAAAGCCGCCTGGCCCTATTCGTGGCTCGTTAACACCGACCATCCCTCGGCCAGCGGACGCGGAACCGTGACCGGAAAACTGATCATCAACGACCCCCTCAAGCCCGGCGTGAGCGGAGCCGGCGCCCGCGTCGGCCTCGCCGCCCCCGAGGACTCCGCCGGCAACTGGCAGTTCCAAAGCAAGGGCTACCAATACTGGGCCGTAGCCGACGCCTCGGGGAATTTCACGATTTCCGGAGTCCGTCCCGGATCCTACACGCTCTACGCCTTCAACGACGGCGTCGTCGACGAATACTCCAAGACGGCCGTCGCCGTGACTGCCGGCGGCGTCAACGCCCAGGGCACGCTCACCTGGACCGTCACCCACCCGGGATCGAGCATCGCGTGGGAAATAGGCACGCCCGATCGCACCGCGAAGGAGTTCCGCCACGGTAACGACTACTTCGAGCCCTTCCTCTGGGACGGATTCTCGGCCGAGTTGCCCAACCCGCTTGTCTACACGGTCGGCGTCAGCAACCCCGCTACCGACTGGAATTATGTCCACACTCTCTACGCCACCAAGGATGCGAATGGCGTCACCACCGCCGTGCCTTGGAACTGGAAGGTAAACTTCACTCTGCCCGCCGTCCCCGCCAGCGGCAACGCCGTCCTCACCGTCGCCGTCGCGAGTTCAAACTACGCCCGCCTCTGGCTCACTCTCAACGACGAGCCAAACGCCTTCGCGCGTATTTCCCCGCCCGTCGACGGCGGCAACGCCCTCCTCCGCCAGGGCATACACGCCAAATACTGTCGCGTCGACATAAGCATCCCCGTCTCCCGTCTCAAAATCGGCGCCAACTCCTTCACCTTCGGCTTCAATGGCTCCGACCAGTCTACACATGTGATGTATGACTACCTGCGGCTTGAGCTACCGGCCTTTCCTCCGCCTCCGCCCTCCTCCGGTCGCACCGTCACTTGGAAGGGCGGCGCCACCTCCGCCGCCAACACCTGGGACAACGGTGCGACCGCCGCCTGGATCGAATCCGCCACTCTCTCCGCGACCGCCTTCGGCACCGGCGACAAAGTGGCATTCGACGACACCGGCTCCAACGTTACCGGTCTCACACTCAGCGCCCCGGTCGAGCCGGAAAAAATCACCGTGTCCGGCGCGAAAAACTACGCCCTCGCCGGCATTGGCGAACTGCGCGGCCAGATGAGCCTTATCAAATCCGGCTCCGGCTCCTTCACGCTCACGCCCGCCTCTCTCTCGCTCGCCGGCGGCGCCACCATAGCCGGCAGCCCGATCGTCACCGTGACCAGCACGGCGGGCGCGCTCGCGGGTCTGTCCATCACTGGCACCGGCGTCCCCGCCGGAACCCGTATCCAGACCGTAGATTCAGCCACCCAGCTTACCCTCTCCGCCAACGCCACCGCATCCGGCTCCGCGATCACTTTCGCCGTCGGCGGAGTCCATGCTTTCACCGGAACAACCACCATCACCGGCGGCGCGATCGCCTTCGGTAGCGACTCGGCCAACACCAACGGTCTCGGCACCAGCGATGTGAGCCTGCAGGGCGGCGCGCTTACCATGTATACGCGGTCAAACAATCCAGTCAGCAGCACCGGCGCGTGGAATATCGACGTGCCCGCCGCATCCTCCGGCACGCTCAACGCCGGCTGGCGCTGCACGCTGACCGGCAAGCTCACCGGCGGCGGCATCCTGAACTACGCCCTGCCTTCCGGCGCCGCCCGTGCCGATCTCAAGGGTGACTGGTCCGGCTTCACCGGCCGCGTCAATGCCACCGCCCCGGTCGGCTCCTCCGCCGATTTCCGCATGGCGCTCGACTACTCCTGGCCCGGCCTGCCCGCCGCCGCGCTCAACCTTGGCGCGGGCGTCACCGCTTACTACTCGGGTATCGTCAATTCAGGTCTCGGCACCGTTGTGAGCATAGGAGAGCTCTCTGGCTCGGGAGGACTCAAGGGCGGCGCCACAGGCGGCCGGCAGATCACTTACCGTATCGGAAGTTTGAACACAGACGCCTCCTACTCTGGCGCCATTTCGGAGCAGACCAACGGTCTCACCAATCTGGTGAAGGTCGGCGCCGGAATCTGGACCTACTCCGGCGCCGCCACCATAAACGGGTCCCTCGATGTGCAGGCCGGAACGCTCCGCCTGGCCGGATCGCTTGCCGCCTCCGGCTCATCCGTCACCGAGATTGAGGATTCCGCGTCCCTCTCGCTTGCCGGCGGCTCCCATGCCGCCGGGACCGTCCATGTCGGCGCCGGCGGGACGCTTTCCGGTCACGGCGTGCTCACCGCCGCCGTCGTCAACGACGAGGCCGTCTCCGTCTCCGGCGGCTTACTATCGGTTACCGGTGACTTCGCGCACAACGGCTCCCTCGCCGTCTCCGGCGGTTCCCGTCTTTCCGTGACCGGCGCGTTCACGGCGGATACCGCCTCGACGTGGCGCGCCGAGCTCGCAGCCAACGCCACGACCGCAGACGCGCTTGGCGTCGTCGTCGCCGGCAGCGCCTCGCTCGGCCAGGGCGCCAAGCTCGACCTCGGCTTCGCCGCCAACGGGTCCGCCGTCGATTTCTCCTCTGGCTTCTGGACGTCCGCACGCTCCTGGCCCGTGCTGAGCGCCGGCTCCATTTCGGGCACGCTCTCCCTTGGATCGGTCGGCCCCGATTCTCTCGGCCGCGCCACATCCGCCTATGGCGCCTTCTCCCTGCAAACCAACGCCACCGGCGCCACGCTTTCCTGGATGCCGTTCTCCGCGTTTGAGCGCTGGCAGATCCAGTGGTTTGGATCCACCACCTCGCCGGCCGCGGCGGCGAGCGCCGACCCTGACGGCGACGGCCAGGCCAACTCCACCGAGCAGATAGCCGGCACAGATCCCACCGACCCGCGCTCGCGTTTCGTTCTCTCCATCTCCTCCGTCCCGGGGGCCTTGCAGCTCTCCTGGCCCGCCGTCGTCGGCCAGACCTACCAGGTTCAGTTCTGCTCGGACCTAGCCATCGAAGGATGGACTCCGGTAGCCAGCCTCACCGCCACCGGCTCCACTGCCACCTACGCCCCCGCAGCCTCTGGCGAGACGCGCCGCTTTTTTCGCGTGAGCACGCCTGCGCCCTGAGCCGAGATCATGCGGTTGCAAGGCGTCCCGCTTCATCGCGTTCTAGGGGTGACCACTCGAAAATGCCGCTTGAGGATCCGCGCCTCGTCGGCCCCCTCGTCGGCGTGGTCGTCCGGATTCACCGAGGTTCCGACTCGGAAGAAGGGCCGGTAGGCATCCTTCAGGGGGCCGGACTGCGCCGGCTTGGCGAGCAGGGAGCCGGCACCGATCAAAACAAACGCACAAGCCGGCGCGCCCAGCGGGCCCCGGCGCGGAAAGATGTCGTGCAGATTCGCCTCACGAAGCCGGATTCGGTTTCGCCGCGCTCGGATCGCCCGTCGACGCGGGGGCGCGGTCTTCCGAGGCGCGAGGGCCGAGCAGCTCCGTGAGCAAGGGCTCCAGCGCGCGCGCCCATATCTCGTAGCCTTTGAGCGAGAGATGCAGCTGGTCCACGGTCACGCCGTCGAAGAGTTTGCCGTTCTTGTCAGCCAAACGATCGTTGATGTCCAGGAAGCGGACCTTGTTTCCGTCCGCGAGTCGGGCGATGGCGCGATTGGCCTCGGCGATCAATCCGTTGCTCGCGGGGCTGTCGTCGCGGGGAAAGATCGCCATGACGATGATCGTCGCCTCGGGCGCCTTGGCGCGGCAAGTCTCGACCAGCGCGGCCACTCCCTCGGCGGCGTCCGCCGCCCGCTCGGGCTTGTCGCCCTTGCCGATGTTGTTGGTTCCCGCGAGGAGGACGATCACCTTCGGGTTCACGCCGTCCAGCTCGCCGTTGCGGATGCGCCAGAGCATGTGCTGCGTGCCGTCGCCGCCCCAGCCGAAGTCGCCCGCGTTCCAGCCATGGAAGTTCTTTTTCCAGTGGGCGAGAAACTCGGGATAGTCGGTCGCGCCCCAGCGGCGTGTGATCGAGTCGCCGAGGAAGTAGAGGTCGATCTTCCCCGAACGCGCCTTCGCGACCATCCGCTCGTGCCCGATCCGCCCGTTCTCGCTCCAGGGCGGATAGGCGGGATGTCGCGAGGGCTCGGCGCCGAGCGATCCACAAACCGACGCGCCGATCAGCAGGGACGATAAAAAGGGGCGCCGGGATCTTTTCATAAAACGTCAGGAACGGAGTGCGCTCAGGCGGAGAAACGCGCGCGACGTTCGGCAAGCTCGCGCCCGATGCGGAGGTTTAGCTCCTTCGTGATCGGGTAGCGGAGCAGGACGACGACCGCGATGGCCAGGCAAACGGCCGGATAGACGGCCGCGGTCATCCGAATGCCCTGCAGGCTCGCGGCGGCCGTCTCCGATCCCTCGGTGAATCCGTGCGCGGCGAGCACCTGCCCGCCGACAAAGCCGCCGACTCCGAGACCCGCCTTCAACGCAAACACCACGCCGGCGAAAACGAAGCCCGTCGCGCGGCGTCCCGTGGTCCATTCGCCGTAATCCGCCGCGTCCGCGATCATCGACCAGAGCAGCGGAATCGTCGGCCCGTAGGCGGCAGCCCAGACCAGGCCCTGGAAAAACTGCATGCCGATCGCGTTCGCCGGGATGAAATACAGCCAGAGCGTCGCGGCGCCGGTCAGCGCGAGGCACACGGCAAACACGCCGAGCTTGCCGAAGCGTTGCGAAAGCGGTTTCGACATCAGCACGCCGAGGATCGTGACCGCGCTGCCGCACATGTTGAAAAAGCCAAACCCGACCGCCTGCACGTTCGAGAGGTCCGGCCGGATGAGATAGCCCACCGAATCCAGGATCCGCTGCCAGCCCGCCGGCTCGCCGACCGCCGCCTGCACGAAGCCGGCCTTGCGCATGAATTCGCCAAGCGCGGCGTGATCGACGACAAACTGGGTGAACAAGGGCAGCGAGCCGCCGCGCACCGAAAGCATCATGAAGATCGCGATCGTCGCGACGAACAGCACGACCCAGGGCCGGTTGGCGAAGGCGTCGGCCAAGTCCTGTTTCACCGAGCTCTTCTGCCCGGGGTCGGGCTGCACGCGTTCCTTCGCGGAGAAAAAGGTGACCACGAAACACACGACCGTGATCGCCGCGAAGACGCCCATCGTGATCGACCAGCCTTTCGCGTCGTTGCCGCCGCCAAACTTCTCGACGAGAGGCCAGGTCATGCCGGACACGATGAAACCGACGACCATCGCGGCGAAGAAGCGATAGGTCGACAGGCTGGTGCGCTCGTTGACGTCGCCCGTCATCACGCCGTTGAGCGCGCAATACGGCACGTTGTTCACCGTGTAGACCGCCATCAGCCCGAGATACGCGGCCCAGGCGTAGAGCAGCTTCCCTTGCGGCCCCAGATCAGGCGTCGTGAAAGCGGCCCAGAAAACCAGGGCGAAGGGCACGGCCGACCAAAGCAGCCACGGCCTGAAACGTCCCCATCGGGATTTCGTCCGATCCGCGATGATTCCCATCAAAGGGTCGGTCACCGCGTCGAACAGTCGTCCGATCAGGAACAGCCAGCTCGCCGCCGCCACGCTGATGCCAAAGACCTTCGAATAAAAGGTCATCTGGAAGACCATCAGCGTCTGAAAGACGAAGTTGGCCCCCGCGTCGCCCAGCGCATAGCCGGCTTTTTCGCGGAAGGAGAGTTTGACGGAGTGGGTATCGCTCATCGGGGCAGAAAAGAGAATCGTGCCAGCCGTTTACCGGACGCCGTCCCCCGCCCCGCCACGCACGCGTCTCCGACGTCAAATGTTGGCGCAAAGGACTGAAAACGGCGAATCACCGGAGGGCGGGGCTGGGATAAGGGGGAGGAAAGCTCGTCCGAACAAGAGCCGGGCGACAAGAGGACATCGGGAAATCAGAGCCGGGAAATCCGCTCAATCGCCCGCTGAGTCTAATAATAGCGCAAAGACCGAGGCCCGGACGCCCAAAGAACGCCGGCCGGAGGCTCGCGGCTCACGGAGCGAACAGCGCGAGATCGATCGCCTCGGCCATCGCCGAGTAGCCGGCGGGGGTGATGTGCAGATTGTCGGAGTTATAGGCGGGCGACAGGTTCACCGGGTTCGCCGGGTCGCGCACCGCCGCGTCGAAGTCGATGCAGGCGTCGTAAACTCCGCTCGTGACGGCCGTCGTGCGGATCCACTGGTTGATCGATTGGCGCGCGGTCTCGTGGTCCGCCGAGTAGTAGCCGCTGCCGCCGAAGGGCGTGAGGGTGGCCCCGTAGACCTTGAGCCCCCGCGCCCGAGCCTGGGCGGCCATGCTCGTGTAGGCGGAGACTAGGTTGTTGACGATGGTCGCGGGCGCGGCGCTCGATCCGCCCATGTCGTTCACCCCGATGAACACGACGACCCAGCGCGCGCCGCTTTGATCGAGGACGTCTCGGCGAAAACGGTCCTGAGCCAACGAAATGCCCGTGCCGCCGATGCCGACATTGCCCACCGCGACGTCCACCGTGGCCGCGTTGCCCGCGAGACGGCCGGCGAGGAAATCGGTCCATCGATCATTCCCGTTGGTCGTCGATCCGCGGCCGTCCGTGATCGAGTCGCCGATCGCGAGCACCGTGCCGGAACCGGCCGCAGGGGCCAGAACCTCCAGCCCGGTGATCACATACCATCGATCGGTTCGCGTCGCCCCGTTCATCGTCGGCGCCGCGACCACGTCGCCGTTCTGGATAAACGAGGTGGTCCGCGAGCCGCCGTGGCCGGTGATCACCGTGCTGGAAACCGCGCCGAAATGCACGCTCACCGCGACCAACGCCAGTGGCGTCAGGTCGAAAAGGAGCGGATCCGAATATAGCACGCCACCCGGCGGAACGACCGCGCCCGGCGCCCCGCGAAAGCGCAGGGCCCGCGAAGTGCCCGCGTCGACCTCGCCCGATCCCAGCTGGCCCGTGGCGCAGGCCAAAGCCGCGGCCTGGATTGTCACCGGGGAACTGCCGTAAGCATTGGAAAACCGAAAACGCACCAGCCCTCCGCCGATGGAGACGCGCACGAATTGGCGGAGCGTGTTGTGGGCGAGCGGCGCGGGCGGCAGGTTGTCCGCGCTCGTCGACTGCGGCGCGGTCGTCCAAGTGGTCACCCAGCGCCCTTCGGCCCCCCGGGCGACGAGCGGCGCGAGGACAAACCAGACGCAGAAGCAAATGCCCGCGACGGGCCGGACCGCCTGGATCATGAGTGAAAGGAGAAAGCGCATGGGCGGATATATTCAGGGGTTCGTGCGCAGCCGGAAAAAGCGACGCGGCGCGCCTTGGAGAAGCTCGGTGTAGATCAGGCGCCCGCTGGCGTCCGCCGGAGCGGCGAGCACGGCCTGCCACGAGACGGGCGCGGCCAGGTCCGAGGTCGCTTCGATCACGTAGTTGGAAAATGGACCTCCCCGCCCCGTCACGGTCAGGGTCGGCGCCCCGCCGCCGAGGGACGCGGCGGAAATCTCGGCGGAGACCGGCAAAGGAACCCCGAAGACAACACCGGTCCCGCCCGGCCCGCCCGCGACCGCCGAGCCGTAGAGCATGTCGCCGACACGCAATAACTCCGCGACCGGATACGCGCCCCGGGCGTTCACGCCGCCCGCGCCCAGGGGCTCGAAGTGATGCAGCGTGCGCAGGACGGGGTCGGTCACATCGAGCGAGAAAACCAGCCCGGTTCCGCCCGCGCCTCCCGCGGCTGCCGCGCCGAAAAGCACATTACCCGAAGCCTCCAGCCGCCCGACCACCACCGCGCCGTCGGCGTTTACGCCCGTGGCCGGATCCGTCTCGGAGAAGTCGTGCAGCACGGAAAATGCGTCCCCGATCGTCGATAGCGCATAGAGAACGCCCCGCCCGCCGCTTCCCCCGCCCACGGTGGCTCCGTGCAAACGACCGCCAAGCACGACGAGCCCGTTTCCGGGAAACGCGCCGCCGGAGTTCGTCGCGGTCGCGGCGTCAAGCGGAGCAAAGGCGTGCAACACCGAGTAGGCGGCTCCCGAAGTATCGATCGCGAACACGACGCCCGTTCCGCCTGCGCCACCGACGGAGGCGACGCCGTAAAGCGTCGATCCCGAAAGGGTCAGCCCGCCGCAAGGCTGCGCGCCGTCGACGTTGTATCCAGTTACGGGCGACAGTGCGCCGAACTCTTTCAGCACCGTAAAACCCGTTCCGTCGATTCCGAGGGAAAACAGGACGCCCTGCCCGTTGGCGCCGCCGAGCGGGGCGGTTCCGTAAAGCGTGGTTCCGGAGAGCACGAGCGGCCCGGTCGGCGCGGCGCCGCCGACGTTCAGCCCGGTGTGGGGCGCGAGCGCGGCGAAGCTCCGCAGCACCGTGAGCGTGCCGTCGGCGTTCCTCCGGAAAACCGTGCCGGTGCCGTTCGCCCCGCCCGCTTTCGACACGCCATAGAAAATCCCCGTCGCCCCGGGCGTCAGACCGCCCTCCGGCCGGCCGGGACCGATTTCCGCCGGCAGGGTGTTGATCGCGTCGAACGCCGCCCCGTCCGGGCCGAGCCGGTATATCGTCCCTGCGCCTTGAAGACCGCCTCCCGTCGCAAGCCCCCACAGCAAGCCGTCTCGCAACACCAACGCGGACGCGGGCTGTGCGCCTTCGAAATTCGTCGCCTTGTAGGGCTCGTCGAAGCGGTGGAGCGCCATGCCGTCCGCGCCCGCGTAGCTCGCGGTCGGCGGACGCTCCGGCAGGACGCCCGACTCCAGTTCCGCCACCGTGAGCGGCACGTCGGCCGGCGCGAAGGCGAGTTTATCGATATAGAAGCCGTCCTCGCGCGAACCGATCTGGAAGGTTTTCTTCAGCGCGCCCTCGTCGACCGTGAAAAAGGTGCCGAACTTCACCCATTTCCACACCTGCGCGCCCGCCGATCCTCCGCCGACGACGATCTGGTCCGACGCGCCGGTGTAGCCGGTCTCGACGAGTCCCGAAAGCACCGCGACCCAGTCGGATCCGGTCGTGGGAGACTTCGCGCCAAAGCTCGCCGCGTAGAAGAAGCTGTCGTCGTTGAAGGTGCCCGGCCCCACGTAAACCCGAAGGTAAAGCTGATAAACATCCGCGTTGGGGAAGTCGACGGAGTAGCTCGCCACCCGGGATGCGGCGCCCGGCGTGAAAGCGCTGTTGTTCGACGCGGGGGAGATCGCGGTCGAGCCCGCCACGGTCGACACGACATAGTCGGAACCGAGCGCCCCGGACTCCGTCTCGATCAGCGGAAAAGTCGCGCCGCCATAGGCCGACACGCGCAGCCCGTTCACAAAGATGTTTGGCAGTCCGCCCGCGCCGCCCGTCGCCGCCGCGCCGGTCAGGCGCATCACGCCGGCGGAGTCCGTCTTCGCGGTGAGCGTCGTGACATAGTTGGCGAGACTTGCCGGCGCCGGCGAGGTCGCGCCGTCGAACGCGCTGCCGGCGCTGTTTCCGGTCACGGAATCGGTCCACGTCACCGCGCGGTTGCCGGTCGAGTTGAAGTCATAGCCCCAGATCTCGACCGTGTATTTGGTGTCGGCGGCAAAGCCGGAGAGCGTGGCCGTCGCCTGCGCGCCGCCCGCGGTGCTGTTGGCGACGAACCAAAAATCGCGCCACATCGTCGCGTCGGCGGGAAACTGCGCCGCGTTGCGATCCCGGTCCTGCCCGTCCCCTGTCGTTGCAAGCACGAGGCCGCGCACCCCGTCGCTTCCGCTGATCGTATCGGCGTTGTCCGACGATCCGGTAACCGCCACCCAGCCCGAGGCCGTCGGCGAAGCGCCGATGTTGTCGACGACGTCAAATTGCACGATCGCCGCCGATGCGGCCGATGTGATCGCGATCCCAAACAGGCGCAGAAGAAGCGGACGAATTGCGAGGCGGGGTAGTCTCATGATCAACGATGCGCGACGCCGGCGCAGGTCCGGGTCGCAAGCGAGGAGGGGGCGTGCATCCCAGCGAACCAAAGACCGGCGCCGCCACATCCGCGGCGCGCTAAAAATAGACCGGAGACGGAGCTTGGTCGCCACATGCTGCTCTAACGTTAGCGCGGATCGCCTCTTGAGCCCGTCACCGGGCGACGGAATCTGTGTCGTCAATCCGGCCGCCACCCCCGACCGCCAGGCGTCCGCCACCCCGCCCCACCTCGCGCCCGTCCGATTTGCCCCATGAAATCCTCGTTTCTCCGCCGCCTCGTAACCGCGCTGCTTTTGATCTCCGCCTTTGTCGGGGTCCGCGCTTCCGAAGCGACCCAAGCAAAGGAAAAACTCACTTTCGTGGTCGTCCACGGCGCCACCGCCGGCGGCTGGGAATGGAAACGCACCGGCCAGTTTCTCAGCGACGACGGCCACGTCGTCTATCGCGTCACGCTCACCGGATTGGGCGAACGCAAGCATCTGAACGGCCCCCAAATCGACCTCGAGACCCACATCAAAGACGTGGTGAACACCATCCTCTTCGAGGATCTGCATGACGTCGTGCTCACCGGCCACAGCTACGGTGGCATGGTGATCACCGGCGTCATGGACCGCGTGCCCGACCGCATCCGCCACGTCGTTTTCCTCGACGCCGCCGTGCCCGAGGACGGCATGTCCATCTGGGATCTCTTCGGCGGTGCGCGTCCGCCCGGCAACAACATCGTCGACGGCATGATGACCGTCCCGTGGGTCACGGCCGACACCAAGCCGCCCCACAACGTCGCCCAGTCGATCAAGTGCTTCAACCAACCCGTCACCTACAAGAACCCCGCGGCCAAGGCGCTCGACGTGACCTACGTCGCGTTCGTCCCGAAGGACAAATCCGCCGAGGAGCGCGCCAAGACCGACAAGAGCTGGCAGCGTGCCGTCTCCCGCGGCTGGACGATCCGCACCTTCCCCGGCGGCCACGTCGCCCAGCAGGAGGA
>CAYTLL010000003.1:13048-15883 GCA_964438755.1 uncultured Akkermansia sp.
TACGCCGATCCGCAAAAGATCATCGCCCTCATCCCGGCCGACATCCGGCCCTTCGTGGTGATGAACATCTCGCTCTCGATCAGCCACGACGAGACGACCAGCCAGTTCCAGGTCGCCGAATACGGCTACGAGGTCGCCAAATCCTGGCTCCGCGCCTGCGCCGAAAACCAGATGTGGGCCATGGTCCAGCCCTCCAGCGGCGGATACAGCCAGTTCTCCGACTTCAATCTCTCGGTCTACGAGGAATTCTACCGCGATTTCCCGAACATGATCGGCTTCAACTACGCCGAGCAGTTCTGGGGCTACGACAGCCCCACCGATCCCCTCTCCGCGAGGTGGGCCGATCGCATCAACCACTTCGCCCGCCTGCTTGAGCTGAGCAACCGCCACGGCGGCTACCTCGTCGTCAGCTGGTGCGGCAACCAGTGGTCCCCCAGCATCAATCCCATCGGCATGCTCAAGCGCGTGCCCGCTTTCGCCGCCGCCTGCCGCGACTACACGGAGAACTACATACTCTGCGAAAAATACACCCAGCAGTCCTACCAGTCGGACATGGAGAGCCTCTGCCTCGGCGCCTGGCTCTCCGGTTACTCGGGCCAATACGGTATCCGCTATGACGATACCGGCTGGACCGACACCACCGGCGAGCACGCCAATTTCACCATGGCCACCTACAGCGCGCCTTTTCTCGAACACGTCATGCTCACCGGCCAGACCGTCATCGACGCGCCCGAGCTCATCTGGACGCAGTGTTTTCGCGAGATCGGCGCCGGCGCCACGACCGACGGCTACACCATGCGACGCTGGGAAACCTTTCCCCAGTTCGACAACGTCAGCGTCGACCTCTTCCGCAAGGTCCTCGACGGCACCGTCCGCATCCCCGGCCGCCGCGAGGTCGTCGACCGCACCAAGATCGTCGTCGTCAACAACGTCAACTCCGGCTCCGCCGACACCATCTACAGCTCCCCCGACACGCTCTTCGAGGGGCTCTACCGCATGGATGGCGACGGAAACCTGCTCAACAACAAGTCCTTCTTCAAAAAGACCGGCCGCTATCCGACCGTCCCGACCGTCTTCCAGCTCGACGACGCCGACGCCAACGCCTTCGCCGTGAAGGTCAACCGATCCGCCTACGCCACTCGTTGGCCGACCGTCGCCGCCAAGACCGCCGAGTTCGACGCGCTTTTCCCGCAGGAATACACCGGCGACCTCTACGCCGGGCGCCTTGAGAACGGTTGGGTGACCTACAACCCCTTCAAGACCGGCCAGACCGCCAGCGCCAGCATCCCCTTCAAATACAACACCTGCGACCGCATGGAGCTCTCCTACGCCCAATACACCGCGGGCGTCGTGAAGGAATACGCCGACCGCGTCACCTTCTACCTCAGCAACTACGACAACGTGCTCAACACCGGCCTCAAAACCGACACGATCACCATCCACGGCGCCACCTCGGAACCGACCTGGTCCTACGTCGAGCGAGGCAACCATCAGGCCAGCGTGATCACGAAGACCTGGAGCGGCGGAGTCTTCACCTTGAGCGTCCAGCACAACGGCCCGCTCGACATCACCGTGAACTGCTCCGGCGCCGCCGCCGGCCGCCTCGCCGCCTACACGCCCGCCGCCATCTCCGCGCCGGCCCGCCCCTCGTTCTACGTCGGCCCGCGCCAATACGAGGCCGAGTGCTTCGATTACAAAAACATCGGCGGCATCGTCCGCGGCGGCAACACCGGCGCCATCCGCAACTACACCGGCCAGGGCTACCTTCAGTTCGGCACCGGGGCCGGGTCCGCCGTCCGCGACACCGTCAGCGTTCCCAAGACCGGCGCCTACCGGCTAGAAACCCGCTACGCCGTCACCGGCGCCGACATCGGCTCCGTCGATCTTTACGTGAATGGCGCCAGAGTCGGCACTCCCGTCTTCGCCCAGACGCCCACGCTTAGCGACTGGGCGGTCCTCAAACAGACCGTCTCCCTCAACGCCGGCGCCAACACCATCGAGTTTCGCGCGACCGCGACCCGGTCGAACTCGCTCTATTTCGACAGCATCGTCGTCGCGCCAACGACCTTCGACAACGGCCTCGTCATCCAGGAAAGCGCCGCCGGCTTCGTCGGCGTGGACGGCGGCATCGCCGCCCAGTCCGCCGGCTTCACCGGCGCGGGTTATGCCGACACCACCGACGCCGCCGGCTCCGGCATCGGCTGGAAACTCGATTTCCCCACGGCCACCACCGCGTCATTCACCTTTCGTTACGCCTGCCTCGAGGATCGCACGGCCGACCTGTTCATCAACGGCGTCAAGGTCGTCTCCGGCGCCCGCTTCCCCGCCACCGGCTCGCTCTCCGCTTGGGAACTCGTCACCGTCCACGCGAGCGTCGGCGCCGGTTCGACCGGCCTTCGCTTGGAGGCGAGCTCCACCGCCGGCCTGCCGAACATCGACTTCCTCGGCGTCGGTGGCGCCGAGGAAACGCAAAGCCGCGCTCCTCTCGCCGACGTCTACGTGCGCGACGGCGGCTCGGCCGCGACCAACTTCGGCACCGCCACCCAACTGATCGCCAAGTATGACACCGCGGCCAACTCGGGTTTCACCCGCGTCAGCTACCTGAAGTTCGATGTCGCCGGCCTCGCCAACGCCCAGAGCGTGAAGTTGAAACTCGTTCCCTTCCAGGTCGACGGCGCCGCCACCCTCGCCTACGAGCGCATCGCCGACGACACTTGGTCCGAGACCGCCATGACTTGGAACAACCGGCCCGTCGCCGCCGGCACGCTCCTCGCCAGCCTCGCCGGATACGCGGTCGGCCAGCAAATCGAGGTCGACCTGACCAACGCCGCCAAA
>CAYTLL010000003.1:15983-174015 GCA_964438755.1 uncultured Akkermansia sp.
CGCCGGATACGCGGTCGGCCAGCAAATCGAGGTCGACCTGACCAACGCCGCCAAAGCCGAGGCCGCCGGCGACGGCACGCTTTCGCTGCGGATCTCGAACGACTCTTGGAACTTCATCGGCTTCCACTCGCGCGAAAGCGCAACCGCCGCTTTCCGCCCCGTCCTCGAATACACCGTCCCCACCGTCAGCCCGGGCGCGGTGAAAACCGCCCACCTCCGTTTCGACGAAGGCAGCGGCGCCACCGCTGCCGACTCCACCGGCCGCGGCTGGAACGGCACGCTCGCGGGCTCCACGACCTGGCTCTCCGGCGCCGTCGCGCGCGTCAACGGCGCCCTCGGCCTGAACGCCGGCGGCCACGTCGTCTTGCCCGCCGGCATCGTCGAGGGCCTGGACGATTTCTCCGTCTCCTTCTGGCTCAAGCCCGGCACGCTCGCCGACGGCGCCCGCGCCTTCGATTTCAGCACCGGCTCCTCGCAAAACAGCCTGTCCTTCACGCCGCGCGCCACGGGCGGATCGGCGCGTATTTCCCTCGTCGTGAACGGCTCCGCGCAAACCCTCGAGACTCCGTCGGCCGCCTACTTCACCGCCGGCTCATGGACCCACGTCGCGGTAACCCTCACCGACACCACCGCCAGGCTCTACGTCAACGGCGCGCTCGTCGCCACGAACTCGAGTTTCACCCTCACACCCGCCGATCTCGGCGTCACGACCGCGAACTTCCTCGGCAAATCGTCGTCGGTTTCCGATCCGGCCTTCGACGGCGCGTTGGACGAGTTTCAACTCTACCACGGCGCGCTCACCGCCGCCGAGGTCGCCTTGCTCGCGGCTCCGCCCGCCACGCCTTCGAACCTCACCGCCACCGCGACCAACTCCAAGGTCGTCCTGAGTTGGAACGCGGTTTCCGGCGCCTCGAGCTACACCATCGTGCGCATCACCACGTCCACCGGTGTTTCCACCGTGCTCGGCACCGTCACCGGCACCTCGTTCACCGACACCACCGCCGTCAACGGCACGAGCTACTCCTACATCGTGAACGCGGGAAACGGCGTGGCCGAGGGCACCGCCTCCGCGCCGATCTCCGCGCTCCCCAGCCCCGTCGTCGCTCACCTGCGCTTCAACGACGGCGCCGGCACCGTCGTCGCCGACTCCACCGGCCGCGGCTGGAACGGCACGCTGAACGGTTCCGCCGCATGGGCCGGCGGCTCCGGCGCCCGCCTCGGCTCGGCGCTCCGGCTCACCGGCGGACACGTCGCCCTGCCCTCCGGAATCGTCTCGGGACTCGACGACTGCACCGTCGCCTTCTGGGTGAAACTCGACTCGGTCGCGACCTGGGCGCGCGTCTTCGATTTCAACAACGGCAACACCACGAGCAGCATGTATTTCGTGCCCCGCACCTCGGGCTCGCGCGTGCGCTTCGGGCTCAACGGCCAGCTCCTCGAGGCTCCCGCCGAGGTGCAGTTCACCGCCGGCGCCTGGACGCACGTCGCCATCACCCTCGCGGGAGACACCGCCACGATGTATCTCAACGGCGCCGCCGTCGCCACGAGCACCACCTTCACCAACAACCCCTCCGGGCTCGGCGCGACGCCCAACGACTACCTCGGCAAATCCGCCTCCTCGGCCGACGCCAACCTCTCCGGCACGCTCGACGAGTTCGTGATCTACGAGACCGCGCTCACCGCGTCCGACATAGCCGCTCTCGCCTCCGTGCCCGTCGCGCCGCAGGGCCTCGCCGCCGGTGTCGCCGCCGCCGACTCCACCGTTTCGCTCGGCTGGACCGCCTTCCCCGGAGCCGTCGGTTACACCGTGCAACGCGCCGGCGCTCTCGCCGGTCCCTACGCCACGCTCGCCACCGTCGACGGCGCCACCTACCGCGACCGCGCCGTCTCGCCCAGCGCGACCTACTACTACCGCGTCGCCATCGCGAACGGCGTCGGCGCCGGCTCCATGTCCGCCGCCGTCTCGGCCACGCCGCTCCTCGGCTACGCCGCGTGGAGCGCGGACGCGTTCGCCGGAGCGACGGATACGAATCTCGTGGGCGCCAACGCAGACCCTGACGCCGACGGCCTGGCCAATCTGCTCGAATATGCCTTCGCCACCGATCCCCTGACCGCCGGCGCCACCTCCTCCGACCGGCCATCGATTTCCGCCGACGGCGCCGGCAATCTGGTCTTCGAGTTCCGCGTCGCCAAAGGCCGCGCCGCAATCGGCCTCGCCGTCGAGACCACGACCGACCTCGCCGCTTGGGCCGACACCGGCCTTACGCCCGAGCTTGTAGCCGACGAAGGCGATTACCAACGCCTGCGAGTCCGAATCCCGCTCGTCGGCGCGCCTCGCCTATTCGTCCGCTTGCGCATGACCGCGCAATAAGACCAGGCCCCGGACATCCGTTCACCCCTCCCCCGCCACCTTTTCCTCCCCTATGCTCAAATCCGCCGCCCTCGCCGCCTTGCTCGCCTTCGCCGTTCCCGCCTTTGCGCAAGACGGGACGATCTATCCGCTAGAAACGCCCGCCGAGCCCGACGCCATCCCGCTCAACACCGGCGGCGTCGAGGGTCAAACCGCGCCCGAAAGCTGGTTTCGCCAGTGGGGCGAGCCGATGGCGCGCAACATCTCCGCCGCCACGCTCACGCCCTTCCTCCCCGATCCGGCCAAGGCCACCGGCGCCGCCGTCCTCGTCGCGCCCGGCGGCGGCTTCCGCTGGCTCTCGATGAACAACGAAGGCTGGAAGGTCGCCAAGGCCCTCGCCGACCGCGGCGTCGCCGCCTTCGTGCTAAAATACCGCCTCCAGCCGACCGGCGAAACCATCGAGGACCTCCAGCGCGCGATGAGCGGCAGCTTCTCGGCTGCGGCCGGAAAATCCGACGCCCCGGCCGGCGAAGCGCGGCCACGCCCGCCGGGATTCGATTTGTCCAACCAGCTCGCGGACGCCGAGGCCGCCTACGCCTTGATTCTCAGCCGCGCCGCCGAGTGGCACGTCGACACCCGACGGATCGGCATGGTCGGATTCTCCGCCGGCGCAGGGCTGACCATGCACAGCACGCTCCACTCGAAGACCATGAAGCTCGCCTTCATCGGCCCCATCTACGGCGGCATGGGCCCGGTCGAGGTGCCGAAGAACGCCCCGCCGATGTTCGCCGCCATCGCCAGCGACGACTTCCTCTTCCGCGGCCAGTTCGGGGTGATCAAGTCGTGGTTCGACGCCGGCGTGCCGGTCGAGTTTCACCTCTACCAAAACGGCGGGCACGGCTTCGGTCTTGGTTATCCCGGCCGCACGAGCAACCGCTGGTTCGACGCCTTCATGCACTGGCTCGACGTGAACGGATTCCTCGCCGCGAAGCCGGCCGAGTGACCGCGCGGCCGGCGCGACCGTTTCGCTACCGCGCGTCGCGCTCGGCTTCCGCCAGCAGCAATCGGACGGCGAGCCAATCGTGCCACGCGCCGTTGCGGTTGAATTCCAAAGGTCGTCCGAAAAGCTCCCCCACCATCGCGGTGGCCTTGGCCAGCTCCGCGTCGCCCTCCACGCCACGTCCGAGCCGCTTCAACGCGCGACCGCGCACCACGCGCCCATACGCCTCCATCGCGCCCAACCCGGGCTCATAGGTGAAAGCCAGCTTCGTCCAGCGCAGGGCCTGTTCATCCTGGCCCAGCCGATAACACCAGAGGCCGAGCACCGTGCAGCGCCACGCATCGAGCAGATCCGTGATCGGTCCGGTTTCCGTGTCGTAATGCGCGAGCGATCGCTCCGCCGTCGCCACCACCGAGGCCAGGGGTTCACGCAAGGCCGGCTCGGGAGGCAATTGCAGACAACACTTCAACACGTGCTCCGCGGCGATCGGGTTCGTCGTCCGGCCAAGACGCTCGACGAGCAGGCGGCTGAAGGCGCGAAACTCGCCAAGCTCGCCAGACTCGACCAAGACGGGAGCCAGCGGCACCAGATCCCGCGTGGCGGCGTCGGTCTGATCGGTGTCGTCGAAACGATTCACCCGCGAGAGCGCCAGGAGTCGTCGCGCCGACGTTTGAAAATCCCCGCGCAAGGCGTTCCAGATGGCGAGCCGGCGAAACACGCCGGTCGCCTCGAGCGAGGGCTGGGTGAGAGCCCCGTCGAGCTTGCGGATCTCCGCGTCGGCGTCGGCGTGCCGGTTTTGCATGATCAGGATCGCGGCCCGCGTGATGCGTTCGCGCTCCTCCGCCTCGACGCGCAGGCGCGTCTGCTGGCGCTCCGCGTCGCGGGCGCGCAGGTAGAGCGCGGTCGAGACGGTGAAGCCCGCCGCGAGGGCAACCACCGCCACCGCGCAGGCCGCGGACGCGAGCTTGTTTCGCTGCAGCAGCTTGCCGAAGCGATAAAGCCGGCTCGGCGGCCGCGCCGACACCGGCTCGTGCGCGAGATGCCGCTCGATGTCGTCCATCAGCTCGCGCACGCTCTGATAACGCCGCTCGCGGTCCTTCTCCAGCGCGCGCAAGACGATCCAGTCGAGCTCGCCGCGCAGGCGGGCCGCCAGTCGCGGCGTCCGGACCGATGGCCGCGGTGGATCCTGATGCAGGATGAGATGCCGCAGCCGCTCCCACCCGCCGGCCAGCAGCTCCTCCGGCGCGTAAGGCGGCCGTCCGGCCAGCAACTCGTAGAGGACCAGCCCAAGCCCGTAGATGTCGCTGCGCGTATCGAGATCGATGCCCAGAAACTGTTCCGGGCTCATGCAGGACGGCGTGCCGATCCGCTGGTCGTGCTGCGTTTGCGCCGTTTCCCCCGGCGGTTCCGCCAGGGCCTTGGCGATGCCGAAGTCGATCACCTTCACCACCGGTCGCCCGTCGACCTCCGCGACGAGCAGGTTCGAGGGCTTGAGATCGCGATGGATGACCCCCTTCAGGTGCGCGTGCCGCACGCCGTCGCCGACCTGAAGAAAAAGTCGCAGCCGCTCAGGCAAGCCGAGCGCGGCGTCCTCGCAGTAGTCGGTGATCTTCTTTCCGTGGACCAACTCCATCAGGAAGTAGGGCCGCCCCGTCTCGGTCGCGCCCGCGTCGAGCACGCGCGCGATGTTCGGATGCTCCATCAGCGCGAGCGTCTGGCGCTCCGCCTCGAAGCGGGCGATCACCCGGCGCGTGTCCATCCCGAGCTTGAGCAGCTTTATCGCCACAACGCGCCGCACCGGCCTTTCCTGCACCGCCCGATAGACCACGCCGGCCCCGCCTTCGCCGAGTTTTCGCTCTATCCGGCATGGCCCGACCCGATCCCCCGGCCCCAGTTCCGGCGCCGGAAAATCCGCGGACAAAAGCTCGTCCGGCGGACGCAGCCCGCTCTCGACGCGGGCGAAAAGCGCGTTGGCCCGCTCGTGGTCTTCGAGCAGGGAATCGACCGCGGCGCGCAGGGTTGGATCGGCCCCGCAGCACCGGCGCAGGAAGGTCTCGCGCTCGTCCGGGTCGACGATCTCGCGCGCCGCATCGAACACGGACTCGGCGTCCCGCGGAATCCCGGAGCCAGACGGGGGGATCGTGCTCATGTCCGCCGATCCCGCTCCATCCAGCGCAACAGCCACACCTTGGCCAGGGCCCAATGACGATCCACGCCGCGCACGCTCAACCCGAGGCTTTCGGCCGTCTCCTCGCTGGTCAAACCGCCGAAAAACTTCGCGACGACGACGCGCGCCCGCACGGGGTGGACGTTTTCCAACTCGGCCAGACCCTCGTCGATGCGCAGCAACTCGTCTTCGCGCACCGGCTCGGCGAGGCCTTGCAAGACGTCGGGATGCACCCGCACCCGTTCGCCGCCATGCCGGGCGCGCGCCCTTCGCCGGGCGCGATCGATCAGGATCCGCCGCATCGTGGCGGACGCGACCGCGTAAAAATGTCCGCGGTCGTTCCACGCCCCCGCGCCCCGCCCGCAGAGTCGCAGCCAAGCCTCGTGGACGAGCGCGGTGGCCTGAAGCGTGTGGGCGCCCGCCTCACGGGCCATGCGTAGCACCGCGATGCGCCGCAACTCCTGATAGACTTCGGGCGACAAGACCTCCTCTCGGGAAACGGGGGCTCGCGGCGGAGAATCGGCGGTCACGCGCACCAGAAAGAAAACATGCGCGACCTTTTTCCAGCCCAGAGGCGAACGCGCGGCGGAGAAGTCCCGCCCCTCCCGCTTCGTCGAGCGCGGAAACGCGAAAATCGCGCGGGATTTCTGGCGGATTCGGCCGAGGAAAAGCGCTAACAACCCATCCGCCCCGAACGTCCGCCCCCTGCAAAACCTCGATCAGGCCACGCATGAAGATTTCGTTTCTCGCTCTCCTCGCAGCGCTTCTGGCGCGGGAAACCCACGCCGCGGATCCGATCGTCCAGACCAGGTTCACCGCCGATCCCGCGCCGCTCGTCCACGACGGCGTGGTTTACCTCTACACCAGCCACGACGAGGACGACGCCCCGCCCGGGCAGGGACGTTTCAAGATGCTCGACTGGCGGTGCTACTCCTCGACCGACATGGTCAACTGGACCGACCACGGCGCCGTCGCGTCCTTGAAAACCTTCCCTTGGGCGGTGCAGGAAAACGACGCCTGGGCCCCGCAGGTGATCGAGCGCGACGGAAAGTTCTTTTTCTACGCGCCGGTCAGCGTCCCCGGCTGGCCCAAAAACGTCATCGCCGTCGCGGTCGCCGACAATCCGCTCGGCCCCTTCAAGGACGCCCTCGGCCGTCCGCTCATCGACAAGGAGGTCGGCTACATCGATCCGTCCCCCTTCATCGACGACGACGGCCAGGCCTACCTCTATTGGGGCAATCCCCACCTCTGGTATGTGAAGCTCAACCGCGACATGATCTCCACCTCGGGCGAGATCGTGAAAGACCCGCAATTCGCCAAGGTGAAGGGCGGCCCGGATACCTTCCATTACCAGGAGGGCCCCTGGGCCTACAAACGCGGGCCGCACTACTACATGGCCTACGCCTCCACCTGCTGCCCGGAAGGCATCGGCTACGCGATGGGCTCCGGGCCCGCCGGCCCGTGGGAGTTCAAGGGCTACATCATGAAGCCCGACCGCCGCGCCACCGGCAACCACCCCGGCATCATCGACTACCAGGGCGGCACCTACGTCTTCGGCTTCAACTTCAAGCTGAACTTCGCCCAGACGGAGAAACACCACGAACGCCGCTCCGTCTGCGTCGCCAAGCTGGAGTTCAACCCCGACGGCACCATCCGCGAGCTCCCCTGGTGGGAGGAGGCCGAAAGCGTGCGGCAGCTCGGCGTGCTCGATCCCTACACGCGCCAGGAGGCCGAGACCATCGCGTGGAGCGAAGGCGTGAAGACCCGCCCCGCCGCCCACGGCGGGATGATCGCGCACCCCGTCCGCTCCGGCGCCTTTATCAAGGTGCAGGGCGTCGACTTCGGAGACGGCGCAAAATCGTTCGTCCCCTTGGTCGCCTCGACCGGAAACGGCGGCGTCATCGAGCTCCGCCTCGACCGTCCCGACGGCCCCCGCGTCGGCACGCTCGTCGTGGGCGATACCGGCGGCTCCGACCGCTGGGAAACCAGATCCTGCGCGGTCTCCGAAGCCGCCGGGGTGCGCGATCTCTACTTCGTTTTCCCGGACGTCGCGGCCACCCCGTTCGGCTTTGATTGGTGGCGCTTCGAGGCCGGCTCGCGCAACCGCCCCGTCTCCGCCTCGAACGGGCCTCGTCGACGTTAAAACCTCCCTGCCCGCCAACCTTTTTCCGCCCTAATGAAAGCATCCCGCCTCGCTCTCGCCTCGTGTGTCGCCCTCCTCGGCTGCGCCGTCTCCGCTCATGCCATGGATGATCGCGTGATTCTCACCCCGCCCGCCCCGAAGGAGCCTCGTGTCAACGGCCCCGCCGTCTTCGGCGTCCGTCCCGGCGCGCCCTTCCTCTACACCGTTCCCGCGACCGGACTTCGGCCCATGTCCTTCTCGGCCAAGGACCTTCCCGAGGGCCTGCGCATCGACGAGGCGACAGGCCGGATCACCGGCGAGCTCGCGGCACCGGGCGAATACACCGTCGTCCTTCGCGCCAAAAACGAGCTCGGCCAAGGCGAGAAGAAATTCCGCATCAAGGTCGGCGACCGGATCGCGCTCACCCCGCCCATGGGCTGGAGCAGCTGGAATTGCTGGGGCGACGCCGTCAGCCAGGAGAAAGTGCTCAGCTCCGCCCGCGCCATGGTCCAAAAGGGTCTGCGCGACCACGGCTGGACCTACATCAACATCGACGACGGCTGGCAGGGCAAACGCGGCGGCCCGCACAACGCCATCCAGCCGAACAAAAAGTTCCCCGACATGAAGCAGCTCGCCGAGGAGGTTCACGGGCTCGGGCTGAAATTCGGCATCTACTCCGGCCCGTGGCGCGGCACCTACGCCGGCTACGTCGGCGGCTCCACCGACAACGCCGACGGCACCTATCCCTGGGTCGAGTCCGGCGACGTGAACGAGGACTTCAGGCTCAACAAGGACCCCAAGGCTCCCGGTGCCAAACCCAACTGGGTCAACTGGACCTTCGGCCAACACTCCTTCGCCGCCAACGACGCCCGCCAGTGGGCGGAGTGGAACGTCGACTACCTCAAATACGACTGGTTTCCCAACGACGTTCCCCACGTGAAGGAGATGAGCGAGGCCCTGCGCGCTACCGGCCGCGACATCGTCTACAGCCTCTCCAACACCGCCCTCTACGACAACGCCCCCGACTACATGCGCCTCGCCGAACTCTGGCGCACCACCGGCGACATCGTCGACACCTGGGAAAGCGTGAGCCGCATCGGCTTCCTGCAAGACCGCTGGGCGGCCTACACCGGGCCCGGGCATTGGAGCGACCCCGACATGCTCGTCGTCGGCATGGTGGGCTGGGGACCGAACCTCCACCCCTCCCGCCTCACTCCGGACGAACAATACAGCCACATCAGCCTCTGGAGCCTGCTCTCCGCGCCCCTCCTCCTCGGCTGCGATCTCGCCCAGCTCGACGACTTCACCCTCGGCCTGCTCACCAACGACGAGGTGATCGCCATAAATCAGGACGCCCTCGGCAAACAAGCCACGCAGATCAGCAACGAGGGCGGAAAGGTCGTCTACGCCAAGACGCTCGAGGACGGCTCCCACGCGGTCGGGCTTTTCAACCGAGGCGACGCCGAAGCGACGGTGGCGGTGAAATGGGGCCCGTGGGGCAACCTCCCCACCAAGGACGGCGGCTCGAAATTCACCGTGCGTGACCTCTGGCGCCAGAAAGACCTCGGGCAACATCAGGGCAAATTCGAGACCAAGGTCGCCCCGCACGGCGTCGTCCTCATCCGCTTGATCCCCGCCCGTTGAAAACGTCCTTTCCCTCTGCCGGCGCGCTCGCCTCCGCGCTTATCGCCTCCTTCATCTGGCTCGCGTCGCCCGCGACGGCCCGCGCGACCCCGTTCACCGTCTCGAGCCCAGACGGCCGCCTCCGGGCGGAGGTCGGCGAAACCGGAGGCGCGATCTACTACACCGTCTCGCTCGACGGCCACCCGGTGCTCGCCCCCTCCGCACCCGGCATCCGGAGCGACGGCCGGCACTACGGCGCCGACGCCGCGCTCCAGCAGCCCGCCATCCGCGAGGTCGACGAAAGCTACCCTTTCCTCGGAGCGAAATCGACCGCGCGAAACCGCGCCCGCGTCGCGACCTTCCCCGTCACCTCGCACGGCGAGACCTACGCCCTCGAGGTGCATGTGGCCGACGACGGCGTCGGCGTCCGCCTACGACTGCCCGCCAAGCCGGGCCGCCGCGTCGAGGCCGACGTCTCCACCTGGTCTCTGCCCGGCGATCCCGTCGTCTGGGCCACCACGCACGATCCCGCCTACGAGCACTCTTACCGGACCACGCGGTTGAGCGCGCTCGACGCCGCGGCCTATGGGCTTCCCCTCACCGCGCGCGTCGACGGCCGCTACGTCACGCTCACCGAGGCCGCGCTCAAGGACTACGGCGATCTCGCCTTCAGGCGCCGCTCCGACGGCGCGCTCGCCGGATTCCTGCCGCACGACGCGCAGGGATGGACCACCGACGCCGAGGTCGTGCAACCCTGGCGGGTGGCCATCGTCGCGCGCGACCTCACCACGCTGGTCAACAGCACGCTCGTCCAAAATCTCAATCCGCCCGCCGATCCCGCGCTCCTCTCCGCCGATTGGATCCGTCCCGGCCGATCCACCTGGCAGTGGATGGCGGTCGGAGCGCCCAAGTTCGACGACCAGCGCCGGTGGGTGGACTGGACCAAGGAGCTCGGCTACGAATACTACCTCGTGGACGATGGCTGGAAGAACTGGCCGGACAACTGGGCCTCGCTCAAATCCGTCTGCGACCACGCCCGCGGCCAGGGCATAAAAATCTGGCTCTGGGTCCACAGCAACGAGGTGAAAGACCCCGAGGCCCGGCGCGCCTATTTTCAACGGGCTGTCGAGGCCGGGGTCGTCGGCGTGAAGATCGATTTCCCGCCGCCGACCAACCGGGAGTGGGCCACCTGGTATCACGACACCGCCCGCGACGCCGCCGCCGCCCGGCTCCTCGTCAACTTCCACGGCGCGACGAAGCCCACCGGCATGGAGCGCACCTGGCCCAACGAGCTCGCCCGCGAGGCCGTGCGCGGCCACGAGTGGCACATGACCCGCTACCGCCGGGTGCTCGAGCCCGCGCACGACACCATCCTGCCCTTCACCCGCTACGTGATCGGCCACGGCGACTATACGCCGGTCGTCCTCGACCCGAAGGAACTGCAGGGCAACACCTGGGCGCACGAGCTCGCGCAGGCGGTGGTGTTCACCGCCCCCTTCCTCTGTCTCGGCGGCCATCCTCGCGACCATGTCGCGAATCCGGCCAAGGACCTCATATCCGCCCTGCCCGCCGTCTGGGACGAGACCCGCGTGCTGCCCGGCAGCGAGCCCGGCAAGATCGCGGCCTTCGCCCGCCGCCACGGCAAGCGGTGGTTCGTCGCGATCCTGAATGGCGTCGACGCCACCGAGATCGGGATCGCCCTCGACTTTCTCGGCCCCGGCTCCTGGCGGGCGGACCTTCTCGGCGACGCGGAAGCGCGGCCCGACGCGTGGGATCGTTCGTCCCGGGACGTGAAAGCCGGCGACATTCTCCGGCTTCGTCTCGCCGCGCGCGGCGGTTTCGTCGCCCTGATACAGCAATAAGACGCCTGCCTGCTCACGTTTCCGCATGACGCGCGTCGCCCGCGCCCGCCTCGTCTTCGCCCTGGCGACAGGCTCGCTGCCCACCGGCAAATTTCCATGCTTCACTTCGACCGGATAGACCACCCTTCCGTCGCCACGCTGGAGATCGCCGCGGCCCCCGCCCCGTGGACGACTCGCCCTCGGTTTCGACAACCTGACGAGCGGGCGTGACCATTGCTTCGTTTTCCGCGGAACTCCCGGCCCCCGGAAGATCGACTGGCGGAAGTTCGGGCGCTGAGCCGGCGCAGCCGGATCAAGTCCGCCAGCGGTAGACCCCGTCTTTGCGCAGCTTCACCTCGCGCACCTCGTCGCCCAGGCGCACACGGAAGGGCAGTCGAATAGCCCGAGCCCCGTCGATACGCGGATACGGAAAGGGACGGGCTCGATCATGGGACGATGATCTTCGCAATCGCGGCGCGCGCCCTGGCAATCACGCGTTCCGTCCAACTTTAGCCCGGGCGGGCGCACCCCAAGGGCGCAAATGTTAGACCTGCATGTCTTTTGACCCCAGCCGAGGCGAAGCTACAACCCAAGGCATCAATCATGAGATTAGCAGACGCCCCTCTGATCACCCACATTTTTACGGCGGATCCCTCCGCCCATGTGTTTGAGGGAAAGCTCTACCTCTACCCCTCCCACGACCGGGAATCGAACATTCCGGACAACGACCTCGGAGACCAGTATGACATGGTCGACTACCACGTGTTCTCGATGGAGGATCCCGGCGGTAAGGTCACGGACCACGGGGTCGTCCTCGCCCTCAAGGACGTGCCGTGGGCCTCGAAACAACTCTGGGCTCCCGATGCGGCGTGCAAAAACGGTCGCTACTATCTCTATTTCCCCGCTCGCGACAAACAGGGCGTTTTTCGCATCGGCGTCGCCGTCGCGGATCGCCCGCAAGGCCCCTTCCAGGCGGAGCCGGCCCCCATCCCGGGAAGCTACAGCATAGACCCCTGCTGCTTCGTGGACACCGATGGCAAAGCCTATCTGACCTTCGGCGGACTCTGGGGCGGACAGCTTCAACATTGGCGGGGCAACGCGCACGATCCCGCCCGCACGGAGCCCGTCGGCGACCAGCCCGCGCTCTGCCCGCGCATCGCGCAACTCGCCCCCGACATGAAGTCGTTCCAGGATCCGGCGCGCGAACTGGTCATCCTCGATGAAACCGGCGCGCCGCTCCGCGCGGGCGACCATGATCGGCGTTTCTTCGAGGCCGCGTGGATACACAAGCGCGACGGCGTCTACTATTTCTCCTACTCGACGGGCAACACCCACTACCTCGCCTACGCCACCGCCGACAATCCCTTCGGCCCCTTCACCTACGCAGGCCGACTCCTCGAACCCGTCGTAGGCTGGACCACCCATCACTCGATCGTCGAATTCAAGGGAAAGTGGTATCTGTTCCACCACGACTCGAGCCTGTCCGGCGGGCTAAACCACCTCCGCTGCATCAAGGTGAAGGAGCTGGTTTACGACGCCAACGGACGCATGCGGGTCGTGTCGCCCGCCCCGGCGGCCTGCGTCGCCTGAACGCGAAGCGTTGATCACGCCAGCCGCCGTCGTCTCCGCGACAAACCACCGGCGAGGCGGAATGACTTGAGGCCTCGCCTGCCATCCACTGCCTTTCTCGACCATGGACAACTCGCGTCGGACCACCCTATCCGACATCGCCCGCGCCGCGGGCGTGCACGTCACCACCGTCTCGCTCGCGATGCGCAATCATCCGCGCATCCCCGAGGCCACCAAGACCCGCATCCGCCAGCTCGCGGAGAAACTCGGCTACGTGCCCGACCCGATGATGCGCGCGCTGATCTCCTACCGCGCCCAAACCCGAGCCCGCCGCAATCCGCCGACGCTCGCCTACGTCACCAATTGGAAAACGCGCTGGGGTTGGAAGAAAATCACCGCCCACCCCGACTTTTACGCCGGCGCGGAGGCGAAGGCCCGGCAGCTCGGCTTCAAGCTGGACCACTTCTGGCTCGGCGAGCCGGGTCTCACCCACGAGCGCCTCAACTCCATCTTCCGCGCTCGCGGCATCACCGGCCTGATCATCGCTTCTCACGGCTTCGCGCTCGGCGACGCGCTCAAGCTGGACTGGTCGCGCTACAGCGCGGTCAAGATCGACTACTATCCCCACCAGCCGTTGCTACACAACGTCACCAACAACCAGTGCGACATCGCGCGGCTCGCCATGCAGCGGGTGATGGAGGCGGGCTACCGCCGCATCGGCTTCGTCATGCACCGCGGCTGGGACCACGCCGTCGACAACTACTGGACCGCGGGCTTTCTCTGCGAACAGCAGAACCTCGCGGAGGAGGATCGCATCCCCGCCTACATATTCCCCGACGCCAAGCCCGTCGACGGCTGGTTCAACGAATACGGCATGCCGGGGGTGGTGGACACCGTCCACTTCGAGCGCTGGCTGGACAAACACCGGCCTGAGATCCTGCTCAGCAAGGCCGAGTTCGTCCTCCCCGCGCTCAGGGCGCTCAAGCTCCGCATCCCGCACGACATCGCCTTCGCCGATCTCTTTCTCGACGACTCGACCGGTCTCGTCGCGGGCGTTCGCCAGAACCACACCACCGTCGGCGAACTCGCGGTCGAACTGCTCGCGGGTCAGCTGCAACACAACAAATACGGAGTGCCCGCCATTCCCACCACGACCTTTGTCGAGGGCACCTGGTTCGACGGCGCCAGTTGCCCGAAGGTGACCAAACCCGCCTCCCCGCTCCTTTTCGACGGCATCGTGCCGTGAACCGCGGACGGGCGCAAGGGGCGGGTGTCGCGTCTACCCGGCCGAGCCGGGCCGCCCCAAGTCTACAGTTAGACTCTAAATGGAGTAGAGCCCCCCGCCGGTTCCCCTAAGCGTGCCTGGCAGAACGGCCCTGACCCCATCGCGAAACCTGTCGTTCGCGGCAGGGCCATCCAACCCCGTCCGAGCCCCATGAACACCCGCAGGCACCCCAAGCGAGCGTTTACGTTGATTGAACTGCTCACCGTCATCGCCATCATCGGCATTCTGGCCGCGATCCTCATCCCCACCGTCAGCTCCGTGCGGCAAAAGGCGCGCGCCGCCGATTGCAGCAGCCGGCTCCGCCAACTCGGCATCGCCATCCGTCTCTTCGCCGACGAAAACAAGGGCATGGCCCCTCCGTGGCGCGGCAAAGTCACCGATCCCACCATCACCGGCGCCCAAGGCGTGCTCTGGTATCAGGCGCTCATCAGCTACGTGAACATCAAGGGCGGAAGCATGATGGGCAGCCCCGTGCTCCCCGAGATGCCCGCCGGCACCGACTACTCCCAGATCGCGGCCTACTTCTACATGTGCCCCGGCTCGCCGTTGCAGGTGAAGGGACGCTCCTGGGGCAACTACGCCGTGCACCCGATCATCATGCGCGGCGACACCACGACCGGACCGCACTACAAGCTCTCCAAGATCCAGCGCCCGTCCCAGGTCGTCCTCATCGCCGACGGCAGCCAGAACGACACCGGGGACGAATCCTTTTTCTCCACCTACGGGGGCGCCAGCGACGGAGCAGGCGGATATTTCAACCGCTCCTACGAAGGCGCCGCGGGTAAGTCGCTCACGGATACGCTCGACCAAACCAACCCCAACCGTGATGGCCGGGCCACCGTCGGCTTTCTCCGCTACCGCCACAACAACACCGTGAACTGTCTCTTCGTCGACGGCCACGTCGCCGCCAAGCCCCGCGGCACCCTCACCTACGGCAACGTCATCGACGATCGGTGACCCGTTCTCCGTCGACGTTACGCCCGGCCCGATTCGCCCCGTCTCACCGGCCCCTTCCTCTCTTCGATGTCCCTCTCTTACGCACGCCAGCTCTTGTCCGTTCTTCCACTCGTCACCTCGCCGCTTTGGGCGCAAACCCCGCCGCCGCCGGCCCTCGGCCCCGCTCCGACGTCCACCGCCTCGGCGCCCGCCGCACGATCCGAACGGCTTTTCCCGGACGCCCCCGCGGGATACCGGCAAGCCCGGCCCGATACGCCGCACGGTCGCCTCGAACCGATGGACTACGCATCGAGCGTCACCGGCGGCTCGCGCAAGGCCAACATCTACCTGCCCCCGGGCTACACGCCTAAGCGCAAGTATCCCGTCCTCTATCTCCTGCACGGTATCGGAGGCGACGAAACCGAGTGGCTGCGCTTCACCTCACCCAACCTGATCCTCGACAACCTCATCGCCGACGGAAAAGCCGAGCCGATGATCGTCGTCATGCCCAACGGCCGCGCGCTCGGCGACGACCGGGCCGGGGGAGACATCTACTCCCGGGAAAAAGTCGCCGGCTTCGCGGCCTTCGAACGCGATCTGCTCGACTGCCTCATCCCCGCCGTCGAGGCCAGATACTCCGTGCGCGTCGATCGCGAGAGCCGCGCCATCGCCGGGCTCTCCATGGGCGGCGGTCAAACCCTCAACTTCGGCTTCGGCCACCTCGATACCTTCGCCTGGATCGGGGCATTCTCCCCCGCGCCCAACACCCGGCCCGACGCCGCCCTCCTGCCCGACCCCGAGCAAGCCCGCGCTCGCGTGAAGCTGCTCTACCTCTCCTGCGGCAACAAAGACGGGCTCATGAACATCTCACGCCGCGTTCTCGCCCTGCTCGACCGCAACCAGATCCCGCGGCTCTGGAACGTCGACGACTTCGGCCACGACGCCGACCACTGGGGCAGCAACCTCTATCACTTTTCCCAACGCATCTTCCGCTGAGTTCCGTCTCTTCATGCGCTTTTTAGCCCGCCTCCTGCTCCCGCTCGCCCTTCTCCTGCCCGCGGCCGTTTCCGCCGCCCCCAACCCCGACTTCCACGTTTATCTCTGCCTCGGGCAGTCGAACATGGAGGGGTTTCCCGGCATCCCTGAAAACGAGCGCACCTGGACCGATCCGCGTTTCCGTGTCCTCGCCGCCGTCGACTTCCCGGAGCTCAAACGCGAGAAGGGCCGCTGGTATCCCGCATCCCCTCCCCTTTCCCGCCCCGGCGCCGGACTCGGCCCCGCCGACTACTTCGGCCGCGCCATCATCGAGGGACTGCCGCCGAAGGTCTCGGTCGGCGTGGTGAACATCGCCGTGGGCGGCTGCCGCATAGAGCTCTTCGACTCCGGCACCGCCGCGAACTACATGGCCACCGCGCCCGACTGGATGCGCGGACCGCTCGCCGCGTATGGACAAAACCCTTACGATCGCCTCGTCCAGATGGCCCGGATCGCCGCCAATGACGGCGTGATCAAGGGAATCCTCCTCCATCAGGGCGAATCCAACACCAACGACCGCGAATGGCCCGCCAAGGTGAGGCGCGTCTACGAAAACCTCCTCCGCGACCTCGGGCTCCGCGCCGAGGATGTTCCTTTGCTCGCCGGCGGCGTCGTCGCCGCCGACCAGAACGGCCGCTGCGCGAGCATGAACGAGATCATCGCCGCCCTCCCCGCCACGATCCCCACCGCCCATTTCGTCTCCTCCGAGGGCTGCGCCGCCCTCCCCGACCGGCTGCATTTCACCCCCGAGGGATATCGCGAGCTCGGCCGGCGCTACGCCGACGTCATGCTGCGCCTCATCGCCGAGCAAAACACCCGGACATCGCAAGCGCCTGCGCCAAAAGGACCCGAGCTCCCCAAGAAAATCCGCCGTCGCTAAGAACCCATTCCCCCATGCAAGCCATCCGCCCGCGCCATCTCGTTCCCCTCCTCGCCACCCTTATCGGCTCCTCGCTGACCGGCTTCGCCGATTACCCGATCGCGTCGCACCGCTACCTCGCCGACCCGACCTCCCTCGTCGCCGCGGATCGCGTCTACCTCTACTGCTCCAACGACGACGCCAGCCCGGTCGGAGGCAGCTACAACATTCCCAACATCATTCTCGTGTCCTCGTCCGACATGAAGAACTGGACCGACCACGGCTCCGTCTTCCGCGCCGCCGACGAGACCACCTGGGCGAAGAAAACCTGGGCCCCCGGCGCCATCGAGCGCGACGGCAAAACCTATATCTACTTCGGCAACGGCGGCGCGAACATCGGCGTCGTCGTCGGCGACAGCCCCGTCGGTCCCTTCAAGGACGTGCTCGGCAAGCCCCTGGTCACCCACAACAGCCCCGGCGTGCAACCGGCGAAAAACATGTGGCTCTTCGACCCCGGCGTCTTCGTCGACGACGACGGCCAGGCCTACCTCTACTTCGGTGGCAACGGAGACGACAATGTCCGCATCGCCCGCCTGAACCGCGACATGGTCGGCATCGACGGCGAGATCATGAAGATGCACGCGCCCAATTTCTTCGAGGCCGCCTTCGTCCACAAACGCAAGGGCGTCTACTATTTTTCCTACTCCACCACGCCCGGCGCCGGCATGCGTTTCGACTACATGACCAGCGACAAGCCCGACCGCGGTTTCACCTACAAGGGCGTCCTCTCAGACCAGCCTCCGCTCAATAACAACAACCACCACGCCGCCAGCTTCGAGTTCAAGGGCCGCTGGTATCACGCCTACCACAATCGCATCGTCGCGCGCGACGCCGGCATCCCAGCCGGCTTCCGGCGCAACCTCGCGATCGACGAGCTCACCTACGAACCCGACGGGGCGATCCGCAAGGTCGCCTTCACCCCCGACGGCGTCTCCCAGGTCGGACACCTCGACCCCTACGTCCGCGTGGAGGCCGAGACCTTCGCCGCGCAGCAAGGCGTCGAGACCGAGCCTTGCTACGAAGGCGGCATGAATCTCGCCGATCTCCAGGACGGCGACTGGATTCGCATCCGCGGCGTGGACTTCGGCTCCGGCGGCGCAAAAAAATTCCACGCGCGCGTCGCCTCCGAGAACGACGACAGCGGCGCCATCGAGATCCGCGTCGACGGCCCCGAGGGCCGCGTGGCCGGCACCGTCAAGATCACCACCACCGGTGGCGCGCGCCACTGGGCCGACGTCTCCGCCGACGTCTCCGACCTCTCGGGCGTCCAGGATCTCTGCCTCCGTTTCACCGGCGAAAAGGGCAAGACCCTGTTCAAGGTGAACCACTGGCGCTTCGACCGCTGATATCACCCGGTCCAGACGCCGCGCGCCGGCGGCACCGACAATTCCACGCGGGCGCCAGGGGGGCCAGCCGCCGACCCGCGTTTTTTCTTTCGCGCATCCCCCTGCACGCATTGCCCGAACGAGCGCGGGGGTGGCCCATCCCGGCCGCCCCCGGCGCTCTGCTCTCCGAACTCCGGTCATCCGGAGTTCTCATGGTATGCGGCGATGCTCGAGAACGCGCGGCCCAAGTTCGCGATCATGATCCACAAGTCCCGCGCTCTATAATTAGCACATTTTGTCGATTGAACCCCATTTTCCGCTCCTGAACGTTGAAACAGCCCTGCGGGAATTATTCCCCGCCCCCTCCCCCATGCGATTCCTGCTCCGCCTCGCCCGGCGATTGGCCGCCCTCGGCCTCGTCGCCGTCTCCGCCTCCAGCCCCGCCGCCTTCGCCCAGGCCGCCCACAATCCGCTGATCTGGTCCGACGTCCCCGACATCGCCATCATCCGGGTAGGCGACACCTACTACATGAGCAGCACGACCATGCACATGAGTCCGGGTCTCCCGATCATGAAGTCGCGCGACCTCGTCAACTGGACGACCGTGGGCTACGCCTACGACACCTTGGTCGACAATCCCGCCATGCGGCTCGAGACCGACCGCGGCGCCTACGGCCAGGGATCCTGGGCCAGCAGCCTGCGCTTCCACGACGGCGTCTTCTACGCCACCACGTTTTCCAGCACCAGCGGTCGCACCCACGTCTACACTACGCGCGACATCGAGAAAGGCCCGTGGAAGGAAACTTCCTTCGCGCCCTCGCTCCACGACCACTCCCTCTTTTTCGACGACGACGGCCGCGTTTACATGATCAACGGCGGCGGCGACCTGCGCCTCGTCGAGCTGCTCCCCGATCTGACCGGGCTCAAGCCAGGCGGCTTCAACCAGGTGGTCATCCCCGACGCGAGCCGCGTCGCCTCGGCCAACATCGGCCTGCCCGCCGAGGGCTCCCAGATGTTCAAACACGAGGGCCGCTATTATGTGGTCAACATCACCTGGCCGCGCGGCGGCATGCGCACCGCCATCATTCACCGCGCCGACAAGATCACCGGCCCCTACGAGGGGCGCGTGATTCTCCAGGACAAGGGAGTCGCCCAAGGCAGCCTCATCGACACCCCGGAGGGCAAGTGGTATGCCTATCTCTTCAAGGACAACGGCGCCGTCGGCCGCATCCCCTACCTCGTCCCCGTGCGCTGGCAGGACGGCTGGCCGATCCTCGGTGAAAACGGCAAGGTCCCGATGACGCTCGACATCCCGGCCGGCGGCCAGGGCGTTTCCGGAGTCTCCGGTGTCGTCGCCTCCGACGAATTCAACCGCGCCGCCGGTGATCGCCCGCTTCCGCTCGCCTGGCAATGGAACCACAACCCCGAGCCCGCGTTTTGGTCCCTTAGCGCCCGCCCGGGCCACCTGCGTCTCACCGCCGGCAAGGTCGCGACCGATCTCCTCCACGCCAAAAACACCCTCACGCAGCGCACCTTCGGACCGCGCAGCGTCGCCACCATCCGGGTCGACGTCTCAGCGCTCAAGGACGGCGATGTCGCCGGCCTCGCCGCGCTCCAACGCAACTACGGCTACGTCGCCGTGAAACAGGACAAGGGCGCGCGCCACCTCGTCATGGTCTCGGCCGAGAAAGACATCCCCGTGGAGGTTGCCTCCGTCCCGCTCTCCGCCGACGTCGTCCACCTCCGCGCCGACTGCGAGTTCCAGCCCTCGCCGGAATTCGCCCGCTTCTCCTACAGCCTCGACGGCCGCGAATGGACTCCGATCGGACGCCCCGCCCCGATGGCCTACACCCTCCCCCACTTCATGGGCTATCGTTTCGCCCTCTTCTGCTACGCCACCCGAGAGACCGGTGGCCACGCCGACTTCGATTACTACCACGTGTCGCCGTCTCCCGATGAATCCGCCGCCAAGCCCGTCGCAACCGACCTCGACGGCAAACCGCTCCCGTCCGCGCCCGGATCCAACCCCATCTTCCGCGACTCCTTCACCGCCGACCCCGCCCCGCTCGTCGTCGGCGACACGGTCTACGTCTACGCCGGCAAGGACCAGGCCCGGGACAAGGAGATGTTCACCATGCCCGCCTGGCTCTGCTACTCTTCCAAGGACCTGAAAACCTGGACCGGGCACGGCGAGGTCATGCGCCCCACCGACTTTTCCTGGGGCGAGGCCAACTCCGCCTGGGCCTCCCAAGTCGTCCGGCAAGGCGACAAGTTCTACTTCTACGTCACCGCCCGCGGAGACGCGTCCGCGCCGGGCAACAACATCGGAGTCGCCGTCGCCGACAGCCCCGTCGGCCCATTCAAGGACGCCATCGGCCGCCCGCTCATCACCAACGCCATGACCCCCGACGCGAAGCGTCCGTGGGAAGACATCGATCCCACCGTCCTCGTCGATGACGACGGCACGCCGTGGATGTCCTGGGGCAACGGCGACTGCTACCTCGTCAAACTGAAGAAGAGCATGGTCGAGCTCGACGGCCCGATCGAAAAGATCACCCCGCCCCACTACGTCGAGGGTCCCTGGCTCTACAAACGCGACGGGCTCTACTACCTCGTCTACGCGTCGATGATCCCGCCCGGCGGCTGGGAACAGATCAGCTACGCCACGGCGGAAAAGATCACCGGCCCCTGGACCCATCGCGGACGCGTCACGGGCTCGGCCAAAAACAGCTTCACCATCCATCCGGGCGTGATCGAGTTCAAGGGCCAGTGGTATTTCTTCTACCACTACGCCGGCATGGCGCTCGACGGCGAAAAGGGCGCGCTCGGCCGGCGCGCCGTCAGCCTCGAGTATCTGCGACACGGCCCCGACGGGGCGATCCTTCCCGTCGAGCAAACCGCGGAGGGCGTCAGCCTCCCGGCGCCCGCGCCCTGAATTCCTCCGCCAGCCACGCCGGAACCTCCGCGCGCGGCCGAAGTCCGCGAAACCCCGAAAGCTCCATCTCGTCTCTCCGTCGCCGCCCGCCGCAAGGCGTCCCCCCGCGCTCCAACGTTCCCCGCCTCCCCGCATGCCGCCCCTTCGTCTCGCCCGGTTTTTGGTTCTCCCGCTCCTGCCTTGGCTCGCTTTCCAAGTCGGCTGCGCCTCCGTGAAAACCACGCGTTCCGAGACCACCCTCCGTTCCGCCTACGCCGACGACTTTCTGATCGGTGTCGCGATGAACACCGCGATGGTCGAAGGACGCGACACCGCATCCGCCGAGATCGCAGCTCGGCAGTTCTCCAGCCTCACCGCGGAGAACGACATGAAATGGCAGTCCATCAACGAGGATCCGGGGCTATACGACTTCGGCACGGCCGACGCCTACGTCGCCTTCGGCGAAAAGCACGGCATGGCGGTCATCGGACACACCCTCGTCTGGCACAGCCAGACGCCTCGTTGGGTTTTCCAGGACGACCAGGGCAAGCCCGCTTCGCGCGAGCTGCTCCTCGCCCGTATGCGCGACCACATCCACACCGTCGCGGGCCGCTACCAGGGCCGGATCAAGGGGTGGGACGTCGTCAACGAGGCCATCTCCGACGGTGGCGAGGACGCCCCCATGCTGCGAAACTCGCCATGGAGACGCATCATCGGCGACGACTTCATCGATCACGCCTTTCGCTTCGCGCGTGAGGCCGACCCGAAGGCCGAGCTCTACTACAACGACTACGGTATGTTCCACCGCGAGAAACGCGCCCGGACCATCCGCATGCTCCGCGGGCTCATCGAACGCGGCGTGCCGATCGACGGCGTGGGCATGCAGGGCCACTATCAGCTCGAGGCCCCCGAGATCGACGAAATCGAGCAGGCGATCAAAGACTTCTCCGCCCTCGGCCTGAAGGTGATGGTCACGGAACTCGACGTCGACGTCCTGCCTTCCCGGGGCCCGGTCGGAAACGCCGAGATCTCGCGCCGCGAGGAATACTCCGCATCGATCAACCCTTACGCCAAAGGCCTGCCCGACGGGGTGCAGCAAGACCTCGCCCGACGCTACGCCGATCTTTTCGCGCTGTTCGTCAAATACCGCGCGAACATCTCCCGCGTCACGCTCTGGGGTCTCCACGACGGCCAGACCTGGCTCAACGGTTTCCCCGTGCGTGGCCGGACCAACCACCCGCTGCTCTTCGACCGGGATCGTCAGCCGAAACCCGCCTTCTTCTCCGTCCTGAAAGCCGGACGATGAAGACGCTCGCGCGAGGCTTGATCGGCGCCGCGGCCCTTGCCCTCGTCGCCATCTTGGCCCGCGCCGAGGCGCCGCGCGAACGGATCTCGCTCAACGACGGCTGGCGCTTTCGCAAAGGCGACCCCGCGGGCGTCGACTCCTCCGCGCTGCTTTACGACGCCCGACCGGAATCCCGCCGGGAGGACCGCGTCGCGCGGGCGGCGGAGCACACCGCCGAGGCGGTGCGCGTCGCGCCGCCCGCCCACCGCGTCCTCAAGCCGTGGATACTGCCGTCGGCGAATGCTTTCATCAAAGACCCCGCTCGACGCCACGTCCGACCCGAGGGCGATCCCGGCGCGGAGCTCGCCTGCGTCGGCCCGGACTTCGACGACTCCACGTGGGCACGCGTCGACCTGCCACACGACTGGGCCATCGCCGGTCCTTTCGAATCCGATGGCGTCGGCGGGGGCATGGGCAGGTTGCCCAGCCCCGGCGTCGGCTGGTATCGGAGGAAGTTGCCGATACAGGCGGACGACGCCGGGAAACGTCTGTTCCTCGATGTCGACGGAGCCATGTCGCACGCCGCCGTCTGGATCAACGGTCGCCGCGCCGGAGGCTGGCCCTACGGCTACGCCTCCTGGCGGCTCGATCTCACCCCCTATCTCGTGCCCGGCGGGGACAACCAACTCGCCATCCGCCTCGACAACCCGCCCGACTTTTCCCGCTGGTATCCGGGCGCGGGCATCTACCGCAACGTCTGGCTGGTCAAAACCGCCTCGGTCCATGTCGCCCATTGGGGAACCGTTATCACCACGCCCGAGGTCTCCGCCGATCGCGCGACGCTGCGCCTGCGCGTCGCGGTGGAAAACTCGGGCACCCTGCCGGCTCGCGTCTCCGTCGCGACCGAGTTCTTCGCCCTCGACTCGCAAGGCCGCCCCGAAGGCCTCGCCCTGGCTCGCATCCCGCCGACCACCGTGCTCATTCCACCCGGCGATCAGGCCTGGTCGGAAGGCGCGGCATCGCTCGAGCGCCCGCGCCTCTGGGGCCCGCCGCCCGCCCAACAGCCGAATCGCTATGTCGGCGTCACCACCGTGACCCAGGACAAGACCGTCCTCGACCGCTATGAGACGCCCTTAGGCATCCGTCGTATCGAATGCCGGCCCGAGGGGCTTTTCGTGAACGGCGAACGCATCCGTATCCAAGGCGTCAACCAGCACCACGACCTCGGCGCATTGGGCGCGGCCTTCAACGAACGCGCCGCCCTGCGCCAACTCGAACTCCTCCGCGAGATGGGCTGCAACGCCATCCGCATGGCGCACAATCCGCCCGCCCCCGAATTGCTCGAGCTCTGCGATCGCCTCGGTTTTCTCGTCGTCGACGAGATCTTCGACGCCTGGGTTCGCCGCAAGACGCCCTTCGATTTTCATCTCGTTTTCCCCGACTGGCACGAGGCCGATCTGCGCGCCTTCATCCGTCGCGACCGCAACCACCCCTCCGTCTTTCTTTGGAGCCTGGGCAACGAGGTGGGCGAGCAATACACCGGGGACGAAGGCGCGGACGTCGCGAGCAGACTCGCCGCCATAGCCCGCGAGGAGGATCCGACCCGCCCCTCCACCTTTTCGATGAACCGTGCCAAGCCGGACTCCGCCTTCGCCGCCGCCGCAGAAGTGATAGGCCTCAACTACCAGGGCGAAGGCATTCGCGACACGCCCGAATACGAGAATTTCCAAGGAATAAAAACGCCGCCGCTCTACGCCGCGTTCCGGGAAAAATTCCCCGACCGCATGATCGTGAGCAGCGAAAGCGCGGCCGCGCTCAGCAGCCGCGGAGTGTATCTCTTTCCGGTCGCGCGCGGCCCGAGCAACCCCGTGCGCGACGGCCTCGGCGGCGACTCCGCCAGCCGCCAGGTCAGCGCCTACGAGCTCCACGCCGCCGATTTCGGCTCCAGCGCCGACAAGGTCTTCGCCGCCCAGGATCGTCATCCGTTCGTCGCCGGCGAGTTCGTCTGGAGCGGATGGGACTACCTCGGCGAACCCACCCCCTACTACGCTTCGCGCAGCTCCTATTTCGGCATCATCGACCTCGCCGGCTTTCCCAAGGATCGTTTCCACCTCTACCAGTCGCGCTGGCGACCCGAACTCCCGATGGCCCACATCCTGCCGCACTGGACTTGGCCGGACCGTATAGGGCAAGTGACGCCCGTGCATGTGTTCACCTCGGGCGACGAGGCCGAGCTCTTCCTCAATGGACGCTCCCTCGGCCGAAAAAAGAAGGGACCCTTCGAATACCGTCTCCGCTGGGACGAGACCGTCTACGAGCCCGGCAAGCTCACGGTCGTCGCCTACAAAAACGGCGCCCGATGGGCCGACGCCTCCGTCGAGACGGCCGGCGCCGCCGCCGCGCTCACGCTGGCCCCGGATCGGCCGACCTTGCGCGCCGACCGCCACGACCTCGTGTTTGTAAGGGTGAGCGTCGTCGACGCCGCCGGCCGTCTCGCGCCACGGGCGGATAACGCGCTGCGCTTCACCCTCGCAGGCCCCGGCGAGATCGTCGCCACCGACAACGGCGATCCGACCGACATGACCGCGTTTCCTTCGCCCGAGCGCCGCGCTTTCAACGGACTCGCCCTGGTGATCGTCCGCGCCCGCGCCGGTGCCTCCGGCGAGTTGCGACTTTCCGCCGACGGCGAAGGGCTCATTCCCGCCGTGATTTCCATCCCCCTCGCCGCCCCGTGACGATGAAACACATCCGCTTGTTCACCTACGCCGCCCTCGCCATCGCCCTGTTCACCTTCTGCCCGCGCCTCGCGGCCAAGCCGGCGAGCTTGAATTTGCTGCCGTCGATCGTGGCCGGATCCGCTCCGCCCGACGGCGCCTTTCCCCTCTTCGACGGCGCGCGAAGCGCTCCGCTCTGGCACGACGCCGCCGAGCATCCCGGAGTGATCCGCGCCCTCGGAGACCTGCGCGACGACTTGGAACGCGTGGGCGCCAAACGACCCGAACTCGCCCAAACCCGCCCCGCCGATCCTCGCCCGGTGATCGTCGGCACGCTCGGCCGAAACGCCGTGATCGACGGCTTGGTCTCGAGCGGACGCCTCGACGTCGGCGACCTCGCCGGCAAGTGGGAAAGCTTTGTCATCACGGTCATCGATCACCCAGCCCCCGGGGTCGATCAGGCGCTCGTGATCGCCGGCAGCGACAAGCGAGGCACGATCTACGGGATATATGAGTTGAGCGAACAACTCGGCGTGTCTCCCTGGTATTGGTGGGCCGACGTTCCGGTCGCCAAGCGCGCCACCGCCCACGTCCTTCCCGGGCGCCATGCGTCGGGAGAGCCGACCGTCAAATATCGCGGCATCTTTCTCAACGACGAGGCCCCCGCGCTGACCAATTGGACCTCGGCTAAATTCGGGGGATACAACCATCGTTTCTACACCAAGGTCTTCGAGCTCCTGCTTCGCCTCCGCGCCAACTACCTCTGGCCCGCGATGTGGAACAACGCTTTCAACGAGGACGACCCCGAGAATCCCCGCCTCGCAGACGAATATGGCATCGTCATGGGCACGTCCCACCACGAGCCCATGCTCCGCGCCCATAAGGAATGGACCCGCCGCAAAATCGGTCCCTGGGACTACGCGAAAAACGAGGCGTCCATAAAAAGCTTCTTCACGGAGGGCATACGCCGAAATCGCGCCTACGAAAGTTTGGTCACCATCGGCATGCGCGGCGACGGCGACGAGCCGATGTCCGAGGAGGCCAACGTCGCCCTCCTCGAGCGTATCGTGAAGGAACAGCGCGAGATCATCGCCCGCGAGACCGGCCGGCCCGCCGACCGGACGCCGCAGCTCTGGGCGCTCTACAAGGAGGTCCAGGAATACTTCGAGAAGGGCATGCGCGTGCCGGACGACGTCACCCTGCTCTGGTGCGACGACAACTGGGGCAACATCCGCCGCCTGCCCACGCCCGGGGAACGCTCGCGGCCCGGCGGAGCCGGCGTGTATTACCACTTCGACTACGTCGGATCCCCCCGCTCCTACAAATGGCTCAACACCGTCCCGTTGGAAAAGGTCTGGGAACAGATGCACCTCGCCTGGCGGCATGAAGCCGATCGCATCTGGATCGTGAACGTGGGCGACCTGAAGCCCATGGAGGTGCCGATCGAGTTCTTCCTTCGCTACGCCTGGGATCCTGCCCGATGGCCAGCCAACTCCACCGACGATTTCCTGCGCGCCTGGGCAGCGCGCGAATTCGGCCCGGAGCATGCGGACGTGGCCGCCGCCCTCGTCGCGGGCTACACCCGGCTGAACGGCCTGCGCAAACCCGAGCAACTCGAGCCCGAGACCTTCAGCGTCGTCCACGAACGCGAGTCCGAGCGCGTCGTCGGCGCCTGGACCGATCTTCGCGCGCGCGCCCGCGCGCTCGACGCCAGGCTCCCGGCCAAGACGCGCCCGGCGTTCTATCAGCTCGTGCTTCACCCGATCGAGTCCTGCACCACCGTGAACGAGCTCCACCAGGCCGTCGCCCGCAACCGGCTCTACGCCGTGCAGGGACGCGCCACGGCAAACCTCGAGGCCGCGCGCGCCCGGGAGCTCTTCGCCGCCGACGCGGCGATGACCGCGCGTTGGGACGCCTTGCTCGACGGGAAATGGAAACACCTCATGGATCAGGTGCGCCTGGGCTACACCACCTGGGAGCAGCCAAACCTCTCCGCGATGCCCCCGGTCGGAGAAGTGGCGCCTCGCGCGGACGGCCAGCTCGCCGTCGCGGTCGAGGGCGATCGAAACGCGCGCCCCGGCGGCTACGGCCTGCCTCCCGTCGCACGGCTGCCCGCCCTGCACGCCTGGTCCGCCGGGGACTCGACCACACGTTGGTTCGAGATTTTCAACCGCGGCTCGCAACCGGTTCGGTTCACCGTGGAGCCGCGCGAAGAGTGGCTGCACGTGTCGGTCGTAAAAGGCGTTCTGGAGGGACGGGATGTTCGCGTCGAGGTGTCGGTCGACTGGTCCCGGGCCCCCTCCGGAAACTCGATCGGACGCGTGACCGTGCGCCCCGAAACCGGGGACTCCGTGCGCATCGACGTGCCCGTGGTAAAGCCCGGCCCCGAACTCGCCGCCGCGGCGTCCGGAGCCCGCGCGGAGCTGGGAAAACGCATCGCCGTCGAAGCGCCCCATTTCGCGCGAGCCGTGGCTGGCGAAGGCGCGAGCTGGCAGGTGCTGGAGAACCATGGCCGCACGCGGGGAGGCGTGACCTACTTCCCCGTCGACCGGCCCTCGGTCGAGCATCCCGGCGGGGACGGCCCCCGGCTCGAATACCCGATATGGGTCGAATCCACGGGAGACGCGCGCCTGCGCCTGGTCGTCTCGCCGACCCAGGCTTACACGCCCGGCCGAGGTTTGCGTATCGCGGTGTCCCTCGACGCAGAAACGCCGCGGATCACGGATTTGCTCGCGGACCGGTCCGGATCGGCCTGGGACCGCATGGTGTCCGACGGCGTCAACCAGATCACGATCCCGCTGCGGGGCGTCACCCCGGGACGACACACCCTCAAGCTCTGGTTCGTCGATCCCGGCGTGGTGCTCCAGCGTTTCGTTTTGGATTTCACCGACGCGAGCCCGACATATCTCGGCCCGCGCGAAAGCCCGGTCGCCCCGTGAAGGAGGCGATCCGCATCCCGGTGGATTTCTGTAACGGGTAGTTCGATACAGCGGAATCCCGCGCCGGACGTGATCGCGGTCAAATGTTAGTCCTCCGGCAAGCTGGAGAAACGGGCTGGCGAAACCAGATTGGCCGCCGTCGTCATCGCCCAGGTCCCAAGGCCCGCGCCAAACGAGGCGGGACCGCGAGGCGCCGAGACCGCCCCACCCTCCCCGCCCCATGAACACCAGGAAATCGGCCGCCCGTCGCGGCTTCACCCTTATCGAGCTGCTCACCGTTATCGCGATCATCGGTGTGCTGGCCGCGATTCTTATCCCCACCGTGAGCCGCGTCCGCGAAAGCGCCAAGCGGGCGAAATGCATGAGCAACGTGCGTCAGCTCACGCTCTCCCTCATCTCGCAGGCCAACCAGAACAAGAACCAGAAATTCCCGCAAAACACCGGTGGTTACTGGGCCTGGGACATGGGGCACCAGGTCATCAAGGACGCCGTGGGCCTCGCCGGGCGCGAGGTGCTTTACTGCCCTTCCTCCCAGATGCTCCTGAGCTCCAACGTGGAGACCATGTATAACTTCAGCCCGAACAACTACGCCGTCGCGAGCTACGTGCTCCTGCTCGAGGGCACGAAGCAGATCGAGGACGTCTGGAAGAACGACCGCATCAAGGATATCTACACGAACAAGGTCGGCGCCGGCACCGAACCCGTCGCGCCGAGCAAGCGCCTGCTGGTCGTCGACGCCGTCATCTCGACCGGCGTTTCCGCCGCCAGTTTCGAAAACGTCAACATCGGCGGTCTATCCGTGAACGTGAGCAATCATATGAACGGGCGCATGCCCTCCGGGGCCCATGCGGGCTATGTGGACGGCCATGTGCGCTGGAGGCAGTTCGTGCTGTCGCCCACCCCCGGCCCCGAGGTGTTTTCCATCGGGACAAGCACGGGGACCAACCCTCGTTTCTGGTTCTGAGCCAACGCGGACGAGGTATCGCCCAAACGGCGTTCACCGTTCGTTTTCCCGGCCGCCCGAACCTTGGTTTCGGGCGGCCTTTTCGTGTCCCGCGCGTCCAGGCGAACAAGCGACCGCGGAACGCGGTCGGCCGACGCTTTGCGCGGGCAAACGAGGGGAGCCCGCAATGCACGTCCCCTTGGCTGCGAGCGCCGGCTGAGTCCTGCCCCGACATGTGGGATCGTCGTTCGGACGCGGCCATGGCCGCCTTCGTTCGCGGGCGCGGATTGCCCGGCGCCAAGAAAGCCCGCGGCGGCAATACCGTCATGCGACGACAGATCGGCCCCTGCGGCACCACACCGCACGCGGAAGTTTTCCACAAAATGGCCGGGGCCCGGGCCGCCTTTTCCCGTGCGGACACAAACAAGCCCCCTCGCCGAAACGAGGGGGCCGAATATTCAGAACCAAGATGAGGCGACGCTCAGGGTTGCGCCTGATAGGTCACCGACAAACGCAGGAAGCGGCGCGCGCCGGCGCTGTTGATGTTCACGTTATCCGTGTAGGTGGAGACGGATCCGGTCGTGATCGTCTCGCCCGCGCCGGCGGTGAAGGTCGTCAGGTCGTCGCCACCCTGCACCGTGTAGAGCAAGGAGGCATCCACGGGGCTGCGCCGGGGATAGCTCAGCGTGAGGAAGTCGCCGGCCTTGGCCACGACGACGGGGCTGGCGTTCGGGACCTTCGCGTCGGTGCCGAGGGCATACTCGAGAAGATTGGCCAGACCATCGGCGTCAAAGTCCTCGGCGTCGCCGGCGAGCACCGTGCCGTCGTCGTCATGCACCCCGAAGGTATCGAAGCGCCAGGCCTGCAGGGACGTGTAGGGCGCGGCTTGCGGCGTGGCCGAAACCTCGGTGGAAGCGGAGCCGGTGAGACCGGACGCGGAGTCCTTGGCGGTCAGCACGTAATAGTAGGTCGTGCCGTTGGTCACCGTCGCGTCGGTGTAACTGGTGCCGACCGCGCCGTCGACGAGGGTCGCATAGGGACCGCCGGCCGTGGTGGAGCGAGCGATCAGATAGGAGTCGGCGTTGGACGCGGCGGTCCAGCCCAGGCCCACGGAGCCGTCGCCCGCGGTCGCGGAGAGCGTGGTGGAGCCGGGCACGACCGCGTTCAAGCCGCCGGTGACGGTGAGGACGCCGGTCGAGGGATCGAAGGCGTAGCTCACGGCGCCCGAGGTCAGGCGCCAGGCGGAGGAGTCGCGGGTCAACGGCAGACCGGTCTCGCCCGCGTTCGTCGTGGTCAGGGTGACCTGGCTGAAATCTCCGCTCGGCGTCCCGTTGATCTGGAAGAGCTGGTAGCTGCCGTTGTAGATGCCCGAGGTGAAGTTCAGCTGGAGCACGCCGCCATAGGTCAGGCCGTTGCTCGCGGTGCTGTTCACGCCGGTGAAGACGGCACCGGCGATGTCGAATTGGGTCCGGGAGAAGCTGTCGATGTAGAGCGGACCGTCGAAGCGCAGAGCGCCGCCCGGCCGGCCGCCGGCCGAGGGGCGCAGGTTGCCGTAGACCTCGGTGTTTCCGGCGATGGAGCCGGTGCCGGCGAGCGTGCCATCCAGCTCGACGACCACCGGCGAGGCGGCCGAGGCGGCGGTGTTGGTCGCGAGCGCGCCGTCGAGGCGCAGCACGCCGTTGTAGATCATCGTGGTGCGGGTGTAGTCGCTCACCCCGGAGAGCGTGAGCAGGCCGGAGCCCTCCTTGTTCACCCCGATCTGGGCGTTTGGTCCGTTGTGGATCGCGCCGCTGACGGTCGTGTTGCCCGCGCCACTGAAGGTGAAGGCGCGGTTGGCGGTCGTCCAGTTGAGGTTGGTGGAGATCGTCAGGTTGCCCGCGAGCGTGAGGGTGTCCGCCGCGGAGTTGATCGTGGTGAACACGGCGCCGACGTTGCCGAACTCGAACGCGCCGGTCAGGGTGTTGTTGCCCGAGACGTTCTGCACGGTGACGCCGCCGCCGGTGTTGACGAGGTTGGGCAGCGTGATGCCGCCCGAGAGATGCAGGCGGTTGCCAAAGCCGTTGATGTTGAGCGGGGCGGTTCCGAGCGCGCCCGCGGCGGTCACCAAAAGCGTGCCGGCGTTGAGCGTGGTGTTGCCGGTGTAGGTGTTGGCCTGGTTGAGCGTGGTCGTGCCGGTGCCGGCCTTGGTGAAACCGCCCGCGCCGGTGATCATGCCGAAGTCCACGCCCTGCACCGCGGCGTTGCCGCGGCTGACGGCGAAATTGGCGCCGGCGGCGACGGTGATCGGGCTGCCCGGCGAGATGGACCCCGTCTCGCCTCCGTTGCCGACCTGAAGCGTGCCGGCGTTCACCGTGGTGGCGCCGGTGTAGGTGTTGGCGCCGGCCAGCGCGAGGATGCCTCCGCCAACGGTGCCGGTCACGGTCGCGTTGCCCGTGATCGAGGCGGCGACGACGGCGGTGCCGGAGCCGAGGGCGCCGACCACGGGGGTGTTGTGGAGCGTGCCGTTCTGCACGGTGCCCGCGCCGGAAATCGTCAACACGCCCAACGTCTGGGGCGAGCCGCCAAGATCGAGAACGCCGCCGGAGATCGTGGCGTTTGCGCTCGTGGAGCCCAGCGTGCCGTTGCCTGAAAGAACGAGCGTGCCCGCGTTGACGGTGGTGCCACCGGTGTAGGTGTTGGCCGCGGAGAGGATCATCGTGCCGCCGACGCCGTTCATATGCACCGAGCCGGAGCCGGTCACGCGGGCGGAGACGGTGGAGTTGCCGGACGAGCCGGAACCGAGCAACTCGACGGCCGCGAGATCGCCGTTCACGACCGAGGAGTCGCCGGCGACGGATACGGTGCCGAAAGTCCGCGGCGCGCCGCCGAGATCGAGGACGCCGCCGTTGAGGGTGACGTTGGCGCTCGAACCTCCGAGCGTGCCCGAACCGGAGAGGGCGAGCGTGCCGCCGTTGATCGTCGTGCCGCCGGCGTAGCTGTTGGCCGCGCTGACGGTGAGGCGGGCGGAACCGGATTTGATCAGTGCGCCGGCGGTGATGCCGCCCGGCCCGGCGAGGGTGTAGTCGAGGGAATTGTTGTCGAATTGCGCGGTCGACGGCTGCACGCCCGCGGCGCCGATGCTGACCGCGGTGCTTGTGGCGCTGTCGTCGAATCGCACCACGTCGCCGTTGATGAACGTGGTGGAGCCGCCCCCGATCATGAGGGCCCAGTTGCCGGCGGAAGACGTGTCCCAGGCGGCGTTTCCGCCGCCGGTCCAGCGCGGGGAGTCGCCGTTGATCATGATGCCGACGGAGCCGCCCTGCACGGAGACGGACGCGCTCTGACGACTGGTGAGACCCGTGATGGTGCCGATCTCGAAGCTGGAGGCGCCGCCGGAGAAGCCGCCCGCCTGGACGAGATTATAGAACTGCGCGCTGGTCCAGAAAGGCAGGGAGGAGCTGAGTTTCACCTTCCCGTTGGCGGGCGTGGTGGTCAACGCGCCGCCGACGGTGACCGAGGCGGTCGCGGGATCGCCCGCCTTGGTGATGTTGAGCTCGGCGGCGCCTTGGAACGTCAGAGACGCGACCGTCAACGTCTCGGCGCCGCTGCGGCCGAGGGAAACCACCGTGCCGGTCTGGTTGGGCACGACCACGGAACCGAAGCCGCCGGCGCCGGTGAGCGTTCCGGCACGCAGAGACACCGGCACGGAGACCGCCGAAGCGGTGGAGTTCGTCAGACGGGCGGACGCGCCGTTCACGACCAGCGACGCCGCGGAATTGACGGTGCCGTTCCCGCTCAGCGTGAGGGAGCCGCCGTTGATCGTGAGATTGCCGCCGTAGGTGTTGGCGCCGGTGAGCGTGAGATTACCCGCGCTCTGGTTGAAGGGCGCCGAGCCGGAGATGATACCGGAGAGCGTCTGGTTGGCGGAGCTGGCGAAGTTGAATGTGCCGCCGTTGAGCGAGATGGGTTGGGCGAAGTTGCCGCCCGTGCCGAGGGAGCCGACGCCTGAAATCGTGAGCGAGCCCTGGTTCAGGGTCAGGGCCCCGACACTCGTGCCGAAGTTGTCCGCCGCGGCGAACTGAAGCGCGCCCGAGCCGTTCTTGACCAAGGTAAGTCCCGACTGGCTTTGCGTCGCGTCGATACGAAACGCGGAATTATACAACCAGTCGCCGGCGCCATCGATCGTGACGGTCTTGGCGGCGCCGCCGCCCGCGCGCCAGAGGATGTCCGAGGCGATGACCGCGCGGTTGCTGCTGTTGTTCGTAAACGTGCTCTGGTTGTTGGCGCCGCGATAGACCAAGGTGCTGCCGGCGGCGCCGTCTCCTAGGGTGAACACGCCCGCGCCGCTCGCGATGGTGATGTTGCCGATGCCGAAGAAAGCGGAGGACGGATTGCCGTCGAGGGTGAGGTTGCCCGATCCGGTGTGGTTCACGTGCAAGCCGTCGGTGGCGCCGAACCCGGGCCCGAGCTGCGCGCTCCATACCAGCGTGGCGCCGAGCGCGGTCGCGTTGTCGAAGGTCATCACGTCGCCGCTCACGAACGCCGCCGATCCCGTGCTCCAGTTGGCGTTGTCGTTAAGGCTCGTCTGAAGGCCTCCCGCGCCTCCGGTCCACGTGGCGCTGGCGGCCATAGCCGAGGTGGAGATGCCTATCGAGGTGAGGGCGGCACACAGACCGAGAGCGAGCAGCGAGGAGCCGCTTACGTAGGGGAAACCGTATTCTTTGACGGGTGCGAACAGCTGGCCGAGGACTTTGTTCATGGGGAGGACCGACGAGGTCTGACGTGATTAAACGCGTGGGTTGGGGGAGACTAACGGAGGGGACGCGAGGCGCTGCGGGGTATCCGCCTCGGTCGGACGCTTATCTGCCCGGCGTCCTTTCGCATAAACCCAATTCCCGCTCTAACTATTGACCGAAAACGCGCAGCGGCGCCTCACGTGTCGGCTTTGGCCGCCTGGATCCGCGCAGCAGGGTATTTCCGTATCCATTTCTCCACTTCGCCATAAAGCGGCCGCAGTCATGTGCGGCTCCTTAGCCGACCTCCGGAGCCCGAATCGGCGACAGTTTAGACGAAGGAATCAGGAGACCGGCACGGCGCCGACAGCGCAAGATCGCCGCGCCCGCGCCGCGACGGCGAGGCTCGGACGAACGAAAGCACTTGCCGGCGATGGCCCCGAAGCGCCCCGCGCGAATCAGGCATTTCCCCAACGCTGAAGCCAAACATCCGCCCATTCGTCCGCCGACCGCCAAGCGACAGGCCGGAACCAAACCACGGCGTGACGCGCCCAGACGGCGCGGCGCGAAACACGCTCACGCACGCGCGCTCAGTCGCGTGACGATCAGAACACGGCCCACTCGATGAGTGAGATGTCCGCGCCGTCCACGTCGTCCGGAAAAACCGCGCGGAGATAACGAGCCCGGAAGGTCCGGTCGATCACGAGGGGCGAACCGGTCGCCGGATCCTTGGTGTAATCGGCCACCCTGACCCAGGCCTGCGCGTCTTCGGACGCCTCGACGGAAAATCGATAGGCCTTGGTCGCATACTCGGGGCGGAGGAGCTGCCGCGAGATGCTCTTCACCGATCCCAGATCGATCCGAAGCCACGCGCCCTTGGCGCCCGCGGATGCCGCCCATCGGGTCGCGTAGTTGTCGTCCACGACAAAGGCGGGCGCACCGTGCGCGGAATCGGAACTCGAGGCCTCGACCATCGCGCCGACCGCGATGCTCCGTCCCTCCGCGCGCCCCTGCACGAGAGAAGGCCCTCGATGGGTGGGCTCGACCTTGGCGATTCGCCCGTCCGCGGTGATGCGCAACTCGTCCACGCACGTCTGCCGACCGATGAACTTCGGGTCAAAGGGCAGGCTGTGCCGATGATAGAGGATGTAGTCTTGGTCTCCTTCGCGAAAAACCGCGTGGTGCCCGGGGCTGATGACGTTGATCTCCTTGTCCGTGACCAAAATCGGGCTGTTGTCCGGCTCCGCAAAGGGGCCGTAGGGGTTGTCACCAACGGCGTAGTGCACCTGATAGGTATCCTTGATCGTGACCCCTTGCGAGTAGGTCAGGAAATACTTCCCGTGGCGCTTCACCATGAACGGCCCCTCAAAATAATTCGTCGGCGTCACATCGCGGGGCTCCTCCGCGAATGACTTGAGATCGGCCGAGAGACGAGCCACCCAGCAGCGACCGTTCTTCCACCCCCACCCCGAGCCCCAGTAGACATAGACTGACGCATCGTCATCCACGAAAAGCTCCGCGTCGATCATATGAAACCCCGGCTTGTAATCACGGGTTATCAGCGGGCGGTCCCCCAGCACGTTGCTCCACGGGCCCAAGGGCCGGGCGGCGACGCCAAGCCACACCTCGTTGCCGACGGATATGGCCATCAAAAACCGGCCGTCGGGCAGGCGCACCACCGAGGGCGCCCACACATCCGCCGAGCCCGAGGTCCGGCTGGTGCAGGCGGCCTTGGTCGGCCAGTTCAGCTCGCGAAAGCTCCAATCCTTGAAATCCGACGACTCCCAGCATCCGAGCGTCTTCCCCCCCCAGGGATCCAAAGTGGCGTAGATGTAGTGCTTGCCCTCATACGAAACGATGGACGGATCCGCGTAATAGCCGGGCAAAATGGGATTGGCCGAAGACGGCGCCTGGCCGGATAGCAATGCCGCCGGCAAAGACGCGGGGGAGACGATCACAGACACCAGGGCAAACAAGAGGATCGAGGGGAATCGCATGTCGTTCGGGAAGTTAAAAACAGTTGAGCAGACGACCGGGCCATACCGAAGACGAATCTTTTGCACCAAGCACCCGAGCCGTCGGCGCACGCCCTTCGCGGCGAACATGCCGACCGCGCCACGCGTCCACCCAAAAGCGGGAAGATCTCGGCAAGCATGCAAATATTATCCATATCGTCGACAAGCCGATCCATTTACACGGCGGCCCTCCGTCCATAGTATCTCCCCACCCCGTCATGCTCCGCACCGGCATTCTCAACCCCGCGGTTCTCTCCCTCCTGGCCCGCGTCCGCCACACCAACACCCTCGTCATCGCCGACCGCGGCTTCCCCTTCTGGCCGGAAATCGAGACCGTCGACCTGTCGCTGGTCGACGACACCCCCACGGTCGCGCAGGTCCTGGCCGCGTTGCGCCCGAACTTCGTCGTCGGTCGCGTGTTCGCCGCCGCCGAGCTCAAGGGCGCCAACACCGCTGAAAAGCTCGCCCGGCACCTCGCCGCCCTCGACGGGCTGCCGATCACCTTCGAGCCCCACGTCGAGTTCAAGAAACGCGTGCCCTTGGCCATCGGTCTCATCCGCACCGGCGACACCACCCAATACGGCAACCTCATCCTCGAGTCCGCCTGAACCAGCCCGGCGCGGCCGGCCTGGCGCGCGCGAGATCCCTCGCCCCACCCTTTTCAGCATCCCCATGCAATATCGCCCGCTCGGCGCCACCGGCGTCAAAGTCTCCGCCCTCGCCTACGGCGGCTCCTCCCTCGGCTCCGAATTCCGCCCCATCGACGAGGCCGAGGGCATCCGCTCCGTCCACGTCGCCCTGGATCATGGTATCAACTTGATCGATACGGCGCCCTACTACGGCCGCACCACCGCCGAGACCGTGCTCGGCAAGGCCCTCAAGGGCGTGCGCCGCGACCGCTACGTCCTGGCCACCAAGGTCGCCCGCCACGGCAAGACCGCCGCGGAGTTCGATTTCTCCGCCGCCCGCGTGAAGAAGAGCGTCGACGAGAGCCTCGCCCGCCTCGGCGTCGGCCACGTCGACTTCATCCAGGTCCACGACATGGAATTCGGCTCCATCGAGCAGATCATCACCGAGACCATCCCCGCCCTGCGCGAGGTCCAGAAGGCCGGCAAGGCCCGCTTCGTCGGCATCACCTGTCTGCCCGTCAAACTCTTCAAGCAGGTCATGGACCGGGTCGCCGTCGACCAGATCCAGAACTACTGCCACTACTGCCTCAACGACACCGCGCTCGCCGACCTCTTGCCCTACCTCAAGGCCAAGAACGTCGGCATCTTCAACTCCGCCCCGCTCGCGATGCGCCTGCTCAGCAACGAGGGCCCGCCCGACTGGCATCCCGCCCCTGCCCTCTTGAAGCAGAAATGCGCCGAGGCCGCCGCGCTCTGCCGTTCCCGCGGCACCGACCTCGGCCGTCTCGCCCTCCAGTTCTCGATGGCCAATCCCGACATCCACACCCACATCGTCGGCACCGCCAGCTCCAGGCGCGTCCTCGAAAACATCGCCGACGCCGAGGCCCCGATCGACGAGCAGCTCCTCGCCGAGGTCCGGACCATCCTCGCCCCCGTGCACAACCTCACCTGGACCTCCGGCCACCCCGAAAACAACTGACAGCGTTCGCCCCGTCCGACCGCACCGCGCCTCCACCCAGCCCGACGCCACGGCATGAAAACCCTCCTCATCGACCGCCCGGGATCTTTTTCCTACGGCGAAAAGCCCGCCCCGACGCCCGCCCCCGGCGAGGTCCTGCTCCGCGTCCGCCGTCTCGGCTTCTGCGGCTCCGACCTCTCCACCTTCCGAGGCGGAAATCCGCTCGTATCCTATCCGCGGATACCCGGGCACGAGATCGCCGCCGAGATCGCCGCCGTCACGCCCGGCGTCCCCGCCGAATACGCCATCGGGCAGACCGTCACGCTGCTGCCCTACACCACCTGCGGCAAGTGCAGCTCCTGCCGCCAAAAACGCTTCAACGCCTGCCGCCACAACCAGACGCTCGGCGTCCAGCAGGACGGCGCCTTCACCGACCTCATCGTCGCCCGCTGGGAAAAACTCGTCCCCGCGCCCGGCCTCGGCCTGCGCGAGCTCGCCCTGGTCGAGCCTCTCGCCGTCGGCTTCCACGCCGTCTCCCGCGGCCGTGTCGCCGCCTCGGACAAGGTCCTCGTTTTCGGCTGCGGCATGATCGGCCTCGGCGCCATCGCCGCCGCCGGCCTGCACCGCGGCGCCACCGTGATCGCGGTCGACATCGAGGACGGCAAACTCGCGGTCGCCCGAAAGGCCGGCGCCACCCACGTCATCAACTCGCGCACCGAAAACCTCCACGAGCGTCTGCAAGCCCTGACCGACGGCCATGGCCCCGACGTCGCGATCGAGGCCGTCGGCAACCCCGCCACCTTCACCGCCGCCGTCGACGAGGTCTGCTTCGCCGGTCGCGTGGTCTACATCGGCTACGCCAAGGCGCCCGTCTCCTACGAGACGAAATACTTCGTGATGAAGGAGCTCGATATACTCGGCTCGCGAAACTCCACGCCCGAGGATTTCCGTGACGTCGTGGCGCTCCTCTCCTCCGGCCGTTACCCCGTCGAGGAAACCGTCACGCGCACCGTGCCCTTCGCCGACGCCGGCCAGGCCCTGGCCGACTGGTCCGCGAATCCCGGCGCGGTCACCAAGATTCACGTCGAGCTCTGAACCACGCCCCGCGCCCCCGATCGCTCCTCCGCCTCCGCCCGCGAACACCCCATGGTCATCGACGCCCACCACCACTTCTGGCGCTACACCGACGAGGAATACGGCTGGATACCGCCCGATTGGTCCGCCCTGCGTCGTGACTTCCTCCCGGAGGATCTGGCGCGCGAACTCGCCGCCGCCGGCGTCGATGGCGTCGTCAGCGTCCAGGCCCGCCAATCCCTCGTCGAAACCGACTGGCTCCTCGATCTCGCCGCGCGCCACGCCTTCATCCGCGGCGTCGTCGGCTGGGTGCCGCTCGTCGCGCCCGATCTCGAGCAACACCTCGACCGTCTCGCCGCCCATCCCGCCGCCGTGGCGGGAAAACTGCGCGCCTTCCGCCACGTGCTCCAAGGCGAACCCGACGACGCCTACATGCTGCGCGAGGATTTCAACCGCGGCATCCGCGCCCTCACCCGCCGCGGCCTCGTCTACGACATCCTGATCTTCGAACGCCATCTCCCCAACGCCATCACCTTCGTCGACCGGCACCCCGACCAGACCTTCGTCGTCGATCACATTGCCAAGCCCCGCATCGCCGCCAACGAGCTCGAGCCTTGGGCGAAAAACATCCGCGAGCTCGCCCGCCGCCCGAACGTCGCCTGCAAACTCTCCGGCATGGTCACCGAGGCCGACGTCCTCAGCTGGACGCCCGCGCGGCTCCGCCCCTATTTCGAGGTCGTGCTCGAGGCCTTCGGACCCGATCGCCTCCTCTTCGGTTCCGACTGGCCCGTCTGCCTCGCCGGCGTCGGCTACGCCGATTGGAAAACCACCGTTGCGTCCGCCCTCTCCGCCTTGAGCGCCACGGAACACTCCGCGGTCTTCGGAGGAAACGCGCGCCGCATCTACGGGCTGGCCTGATAGCTCCTGCCGTCCGTCCTCGGCCGAGCCCGTTCTAACCGTCCGCCCGCTTTTCGCTCACCCCCGTCTCCTTCTTTCATTCCCCTTCCCGTATCTCCGCACCGCGGCGCTCGACGCATCGACTCTTGTCCGCCTCCTAGCGCCCGCCATACCCGCTTTAACCCCATGAACATCACGACCCGTTCCCCCCTCCGCCCCGCCCGCCTGCTCGCCGCCATCGCCGCCCTCGGCCTGCTCCTTCCCGCCGTCGGCCAAGCCGCCGAGGCCGCGAAAAAGATCACCATCGCCGCCATTCCCAAGGCCACCACCCACTCCTACTGGAAGGCCGCCGAGGCCGGCGCCCGCCGCGCCGCCGCCGAGTTCGGCGTCGAACTCGAGTGGCAAGGCCCGCTCGACGACTCGAAGGTCGCCGACCAGATCGGCATCTTCAACAACCTCGCCGCCTCCGGCCTCCAGGGCATCATGCTCGCGCCCTGCGACGACAAGGCCCTCGCGCCCCACGTCCGCAACGCCGCCAAGCGCGGCATCCCCGTCGCCATCTTCGACTCGCCCCTCGCCGGAAAAGCCGGCGCCGACTACACCAACTTCGTCGCCACCGACAACAAGGCCGCCGGCGCCACCGCCGGCAAAACGCTCGTCGACCTCGTCGGCCCCACCCCCGCCCACGACGGACAGGTGCTCATGATCCGCTTCACCGAGGGCTCCGCCAGCACCCGCCTCCGCGAGGAGGGCTTCACCTCCGAGATCGCCAAGACTCCCGCCCTCAAGCTCGTCGCCCAGCAGTTCACCGACGGCTCCATGGCCGGCGCCCAGCGCGTCGCCGAGACCCTCCTCAACAACTACGTCAAAAACGGCAAACTCGAGCTCGCCGGCGTCTACGCCTCCAACCAGGTCACCGCCGAGGGCGCCTACAACGCCCTCAAGTCCCTGCGTAAAAAGGGCGTCGAGGTCGGCGCCAAGTTCGTGGGCTTCGACGACTCCACGCTCCTCATCCAGGGCCTGCAAACCGGCGTGATCGACGCGCTCGTCGTCCAAGACCCCGAGAAGATGGGCTACCTCGGCGTCAAATCCCTCGTCGACCACCTCAACGGCAAACCCGTCGAGGCCTACGTCGACACCGGCGTGACCGTGAAGACCAAGGCCGACCTCGCCAAGTAAGTCGCCTCGCACCCGCGCCCGTCCGTCCCCTCACCGCTCGCCGCGCATGCCCGACGCCCCCGCCTCCCCCGCGCTGCTCACCGTGCGCGGCGTGAAAAAATCCTTCGGAGCCACGCAGGCGCTGAAGGGGGTCGACCTCGGGCTCGCGCGCGGCGAGGTGCTCGCCCTCATCGGCGAAAACGGCGCGGGCAAAAGCACCTTGATGAAGGTGCTCTCCGGCGCCCATTCCGCCGACTCCGGCGAGATGAGTTTCGAGGGCGCGCCCTACCAGCCGTCCGGCCCGCTCCACGCCCGCGCCCTCGGCGTGTGCATGATCTACCAGGAGCTCGCCCTCGCGCCCCACCTCAGCGCGATGGAGAACATCCTTCTCGGCATCGAGCCCACGCGCGGCCCCTTCATGAACTGGCGCGAGACCCGCGCCGTCGCGCGTCGCGCCCTCGACGAGGTGGGACTCGTCGACCTCGATCCCGCCACCCTAGTCGAGGACCTCTCCATCGCCGAGCAACAGCTCGTGGAGATCGCCCGCGCCGTCGCGGTCGGCTGCAAGGTCCTCGTGCTCGACGAGCCGACCAGCTCGCTCACCCAAAAGGACGTTCAGGCGCTCTTCGCCCTCGTCCGCCGCCTCAAGGCCAAGGGCGTCGCCGTCGTCTACATCAGCCACGCGCTCGAGGAGGTCGAGGCGCTCTGCGACCGCTTCACCGTCCTGCGCGACGGCGAGACCGTCGGCCACGGCGTCGTCGGCCAGGTGCCGGTCTCGAAGATCATTTCCCTGATGGTCGGCCGCGATGTCGACGACCTCTACCCTCGCTCGCAACGCAACCCCGGAGAACCCATCCTCGAGCTCCGCGAACTCGCCGGCCGCAAGGCGCCCAAATCCGCCTCGCTCACGCTCCGCCGCGGCGAGGTCGTCGGCATCGCCGGCCTCATCGGCTCCGGCCGCACCGAGGCGCTTCGCGCTCTTTTCGGCCTCGATCCGGTCGCCTCCGGCGAGGTCCGCATCCACGGCCATCTCGCGCCCGCCGCCGGCCCGGCGACCCGCTGGAACCAGGGGCTCGGCCTCGTCAGCGAGGACCGCAAGACCGAGGGTCTCGCGCAAAATCTCTCCATCGCGGAAAACCTCACCCTGTCGAAGCTCCAGGGACTCGGCCCCTGGCGCTTCGTCCGCCCTTCGCGCCAAAACGCAGCCGCCGAACCCTGGATCAAGACCTTCCCGATCAAGTGCCAGGGCGGCCACCAGCCCGTCGAGGCGCTCTCCGGCGGCAACCAGCAGAAGGTCGCCATCGCCCGCCTGCTCCACCACGACTGCGACGTCCTCCTGCTCGACGAGCCCACCCGCGGCATCGACGTCGGCTCGAAGGCCCAGATCTACGCCTGGATCGACAAACTCGCCCTCGGCGATCCCGCCGCCGGCAAGGCGCCCAAGGCCGTGCTCGTCGTTTCCAGCTACCTGCCCGAACTGCTCGGCATCTGCGACCGCATCGCCGTCATGACCCGCGGCGTCCTCGGCGAAGCCCGCCCCGTCGCCGAATGGACCGAACACTCCCTCATGCTCGCCGCCACCGGCCAGGACCAACGCGCCTGATTTATAAGACCGCTAAATTCCGCTAACCCTCGCTAAGCCAAAACCGGTTTGTTTTAGCGCCCTTTAGCGAGCGTTAGCGGTCCCTCCCTCCGTCCCTTCCGCCTTCGCCTCTCCCAAATGAGCCAGCCCGTCGCCTCTGTTTCTTCGTCTCCGAAAAAATCCTCCCGCGTCTTCGCCATGCTCGGCCGGCTCGCCGCGCTCGCCGCGGTCTATGCCTTCTTCGCGATCCTCACGCCCGCCGGCAAGGGCTTCATGTCCGACGCCAACACCCAGCTCATGCTGCAGGACATCGCCGTCGTCGCCATGGCCGCCATCGGCATGACCCTCGTCATCATCGCCGGCGGCATCGATCTCTCCGCCGGCTCCGCCATCGCCCTCTCGATGATCACGACCGCCTACGTGCTCAATCTCGGGCCGGAGGACGCCAAGCTCGTCACCCAGTATCCCGTCCTGCTCCCGCTCCTCGCGCTCGCCTCGGCGGTCACGGTCTCGGTCTTCATCGGCTTCATCAACGGCGCGCTCGTCACCTGGCTCCGCATCGTGCCCTTCATCATCACGCTCGGCACGATGCAGATGGCCCGCGGCCTCGCGAAGCTGGTCGCCAACGAGCAAAACATCTACCCGCCCGCCGAGGTGCAGGACCTCTGGATCGCCCGCCTGCTCGACCCCTCGAAAAACCTCTACACCTGGCCCTTCCTGCCCCTCGCCGTCTGGCTCGTGATCGGCGCCGCCGTCCTCACCGCCCTCTTCCTCCGCTACACCCGCCTCGGCCGCCACATCTTCGCCCTCGGCTCCAACGAAAAAACCGCCGTCCTCTGCGGCGTGCCCGTCTCCCGCACCAAGATCGCCGTCTACATGCTCGGAGGCCTTTTCAGCGGCCTCGCCGGCGTGCTGTTCTTCGCCCGCCTCGGCGCCATCGGCCAGCCCACCGAGGCCATCGGCTACGAGTTGTTCGTCATCGCCGCCGCCGTCATCGGCGGCGCCAGCCTCCTCGGCGGACGCGGCACCATCCTCGGAACCATGATCGGCGCGCTCATCATCACCATCCTGCGCAACGGCGGCGTGAAGATGGGCTGGCCCCAATACACGCAGGAAATCGTCATGGGCGCCGTCATCATCGTCGCCGTCGCCATCGACAACCTCCGCCAACGCGGCCGCGCCTGACCCGCCGCACGCCCCGCGCCCACCGCGCGGCTCACCCGCCACGCCCCTCCGCGCGCCGATAACGCGCCGGGCTCGTCCCCGTCACCTGCTTGAAGACCCGGGAGAAGTGGAAGCGGTCGCAAAATCCCGTCGCCGCCGCCACTTCCTCGATGCTCATTTTCCCCTCGCGCAGCCAGGCCGCCGCCCGCTCCGTGCGCAGCCGCAGCCGGTAACGATGCGGCGTGTGGCCCGTCGCCTGGAGAAACTTCCGGATGAACGCGTTCGTGTTCATCCCCGCCTCGCGGGCCAGCGCCTCGTTGTCGCCCTCCGCCTCGTCCCGGCTCAAGATCTCCAGCGCGCGCGCGATGCGGGGATCGATCAGCCGCCCCTCCCAGTAATCGTCCGGGATCTTGGCGAGCGCGGCGTTTAGCACCGCCTGCAACAAAAACGCCGCGGTCAACGGCGAGGCCTCGCCGCCCCCCTCCGCCATCGCGACCAGGCGTCGGATCATCGCCCGCTCCGACGGCGTCGGCGTATGCTGGAACACCCGGCCCGGCGTCGCCACCCGGTCGAGCCCGAGCGCGAAATGCACATAAAAATGCCCGACCGGCCCCTTGCACCCGGTGCCGAAGGAGGTGTGCGGCGGGATGAGCACCACCCGTCCCGGCTCGATCGGCACCCGCTCGCGAGGCAAAACCAACCAGGCTCCGGGCCGGTCGTTCCAATACCAGCGCCAGAAAGGCGCCGACAACTCGTCGTATTCCCACTCGAGGAGCACGCAATGCGCGCAGGTCAGGATCTGCGGCGCGCTCGCCACCGCGAGGCTCCTCCAGCGTTGGTGAACGGATTGGGCCGGCTTCATGCGTCTTTTCTACACAAAGCGAACGCGCTCATGCATGGCGAACCTTCCCGTCGTCCGGTATTATCGCCGCGCCCCATGAAAACCGCCCTCAAGCCCGCCTCCCTGCTCTGCGCCCTTCTCGCCCTCCCGGCCCTCGCCCCCGCCGCCTCCCCCATCTCCTCCGACCTTACGCCCGGCTCCACCGTGCACACCGAGACCGAACCCGCCGCCCGGGGCCCCTACTCCCCCACCTGGGAATCCCTCTCGCGCTACTCGTCCGCCCCGGACTGGTTTCGCGACGCCAAGTTCGGCATCTGGGCCCACTGGGGACCGCAGTGCCAGCCCGAGGCCGGCGACTGGTATGCGCGCAGCATGTATTCGCAGGGACACGGGCAAAACAAACGCCATGTCGAACGCTACGGCCATCCCTCGGAGGCCGGTTTCAAGGAGGTGATCCACGACTGGAAGGCCGAAAAGTGGGAGCCGGAAAAGCTCGTCGCCTTCTACAAGAAAGTCGGCGCGCGCTACTTCTTCGCGATGGCCAACCATCACGACAATCTCGACCTCTGGGCCAGCAAACACCACGAGTGGAACTCCGTGCGCGTCGGCCCGCAAAAAGACCTCATCGCCGGCTGGGCCAAGGCCGCCCGCGCGGAGGGCCTGCCCTTCGGCGTCAGCGTCCACGCCGCCCACGCCTGGTCTTGGTATGAGGTCGCCCAAGGCGCCGATCGCGAGGGCGAAAAGGCCGGTGTTCCCTACGACGGCAAACTCACCGCCGCCGACGGCAAGGGCAAGTGGTGGGACGGCCTCGACCCTCGCAAGCTCTACGCCCAGAACCACGAGCCGAGCCCCGGCTTCCAGAATCTCGGCTCCATCCACAACCGCTGGAACTGGGAAAACGGCGTGACCATCCCCGACGCCGCCTACTGCCAGGCCTTCTACGACCGCACCGTCGACCTCATCAACCAGGCGAAGCCCGACCTGATCTACTTCGACGACACCGCCCTGCCCCTCTGGCCCGTGAGCGACGCCGGCCTCAAGATCGCCGCCCATTTCTACAACGCCAACCTCGCCCGCCGCAAAGACCCCGGCGTGCTTTTCGGCAAGATCCTCTCGGAAGACCAGCAGAAGTCCCTCGTCTGGGACATCGAGCGCGGCGTGCCCGCCACCACCCTGCCCAAGGCCTGGCAGACCGACACCTGCCTCGGCGGCTGGCACTACGACCGCGGCGTGTATGAGAAAAACCGTTACAAATCCGCCCGCACCGTCGTCCACATGCTCGCGGACATCGTGAGCAAGAACGGCAACCTGCTCCTCAACGTCCCGGTCCGCGGCGACGGCTCCATCGACGAGAAGGAGGAGGCCATCCTCCGGGAAATAGGCGCCTGGATCTCCGTCAACGGCGAGGCGATCTTCGCCACCCGCCCCTGGAAGACTTTCGGCGAAGGCCCCGCGAGCGAGGGCGTCGCCCTCTCAGCCCAGGGTTTCAACGAGGGCAAGGGCAAGCCCTTCACGCCCGCCGACGTCCGCTACACCGCGAGCAAGGACGGAAAGATTGTCTACGTCACCGTGATGGGAGTGCCGTCCGAGCCGCTCCGCCTCGCCGCGCTCGGACGCTCGGGCGCCGACGCGAAGATCTCCGCCATCTCCGCCCTGGGCGTCGCCGAACCGGTGCGCTGGAAGCAGTCGGACGATCAACTGACCATCGAACCGCTCGGGTCGAAGCCCGGCGCCGACATCGCTCTCGTCCTAAAGGTCACCCTTTAAATCCGCCCCCCTCCGGACCGCCGACGACGCCGGCGGTCCGGATTCCTTGCGCCCGACGGGGAGCCATCCCATCCCGCCGCGCCGCGCACCGATCCCCGCCCCGATGACCACGCTCCGCCTCTTCGCCGTCGCCCTGTTTTCATCCGTCTGCGCCGCGCTCGCCGCCGAACGCCGGGTCGCCTCGCCCGACGGCCGGCTCGCGCTGGTCGTCTCCGACGAGACCGGCCTCCGCTACCGGGTGGAGCTCGACGGCAAACCGCTCCTCGTCGACTCGCCTCTCGGCCTCGGCTTCACGGACGGTCTTCGCCTCGGTCCCGCCGCGCGCATCGGCGATACCCGCTCCACCACCCACGACGGTGTTTGGGAGAACCCTTTCGGCGTGCGTCGCCAGGCGCCGGATTCGTGGCGCGAGCTTCGCGTCGCGCTGCGGGAAGCGGGCGACAAGCCGCGCGACTTCGCGCTTGTTCTCCGGGCCTACGACAACGGGGTCGCCTTCCGCTACGAACTGCCCGCGGCTTTTTCCGCCGAGGAGTTCGTCATATCGGACGAGTTCACCGAATTCCGGTTTCCCGCCGACCACCGGGCCTGGGCCGGGGGCGAGTCCACCTCCGCCGAAACCGAATATCCCGAGACCCGCCTCTCCCGGATTCCCGCGCGGAGCCCGGGCAACGGCGGCCAAGGCCGGCCCTACCGCTCCGTCCTCCCGCTGCTGGTGGAGACGCCCGCCGCCTACGTCGCTATCGCCGAAGCCGACCTGCTCGACTGGGCCGGCCTCTTTGTCTCCGGCACCGGGGAAAACGCCGTCAGGGCCACGCTGGCGCCGCGCCACGACGGACGCGGCGCCGTGGTCGGCCGCGCGCCGATGCTCAGCCCGTGGCGGGCGATCACCGTCGCCCGCGACGCCGCGGCCTTGGTCGAGTCGGAACTGGTCGCCACCCTCGCCACCCCGTCACGCGTCGCCGACACCTCCTGGATTCGTCCCGGCGTGTCCGCCTGGGACGTCTGGTGGACCGGCGAAAACCCCACCCAACCCGCCCACACCGGTGTCGATGCCCGCGGCGACACCCGCTCGCATCGCGAGTATATCGACTTCGCCGCCGAGATGGGCTGGCCCTACCAGCTCGTCGACTGGTTCTGGTATGCGCACATGACGTCCTACGCCAAGGGACTCCAGTCTCCGCCCAACACCCCCTCCGGCGACTTCACCCGTCCCGTCCCCGCGATCGATCTCCCGGGCCTCGTGTCGCACGCGAAAGAGAAAAACGTGCGGCTCTGGATCTGGGCGCACTCCCTCGACATCAAGACATTCGGGATCGACCGCGCGCTCTCCCATCTCGCCGCCCAGGGCGTGGCCGGCGTGAAGATAGACTTCTTCGACAGCGATTCCCAGGAGACGGTGCGCTGGATCGTCGAGCTGCTCGAGTCCGCCGCGCGCCACCGCCTGATGATCGACCTGCACGGCGTCTACAAGCCCACCGGCCTAGCCCGCACCTATCCGCACTTCCTCACCCAGGAAGGCGTATTGGGGAACGAATACAACAAGCTCGGCGGCAAGCGCTGCGACCTCCGCCACACCGTGACGCTGCCCTTCACCCGCGGCCTGCTCGGCCCCATGGACTTCACGCCGGGCGGGTTTCTCAACCGCACGCCATCGGCCTTCCAGACCACCCATCCCGCCCAGGTGATGGGCACCCGCACCCGCCAGCTCGCGATGACCGTCGTCTACCCCAGCCCCTTGCTCGTGCTCTGCGACAGCCCGGCGAACTACCGGGGGCGGCCCGGACTGGAGTTCCTCCGCGGCCTGCCCACCGTCTGGGACGACAGCCACGTGCTTTCCGCCAAGGTGGCGGACCACATCGTCGTCGCCAGACGCCACGGAGACGTCTGGTGGCTGGCGGCGATGAACGGCGAAGCGCCGCTGGATCTCGAAATCCCGCTGCCCTTCCTCGGGCCGGGGAAATGGACCGCGCGCACCTTTGCCGACGGGGCCGATCCGGCCGCGCCCGAGGAGGTCGTCGAATCCGAGGGGCCCTTGGTTTACCGCAAAATCAGACTCTCCCTGCAACCCGGCGGCGGCGCGGTCGCCGTGCTGCTTCCCGCCCGCTCCAAGGGTCGGTCCGACGGTCGCCCTCCGGCCCCGTTCAAATGACCGAGGCGCGCCGGCCGGAGAAATTGCCAGCCCGGCCGCGTTCGTGTTCAACACGCGGTTATGACCCATTCGGCGCTACCGCCGTTTTCCACCCAAGTCACCGACGCCCGCTACGCCTGCCTGGACATGGAGCCGCGGGAGGCCGGCGCGCTGACAGTTTCCTGCGCCGGTTTCGAGCGCTGCCTCCCGGACTATCGCGTGGAACGGCCGGGATACGGATCCTTCGTCTGGGAATTCGTCGCGGAAGGCGCCGGCACCTTGCGAATCGGCGGCGAGGAAATCCGGCTTCGCCCCGGACATTTCTTCACCTACGGCCCGGGCGTGCCGCATCTCATCGTCAGTGATTCGCGTCGCCCGCTGAGGAAGTATTTCGTGGATTTTTTCGGGCGCGAAGCCGTGGAACTGATGACCAGGCTCGAGCTGGCCCCGCCTTGCCGCGGCCTGATCGCGGACGCCGAAAGCCTGCGAAATCTGCTCGAGGAGCTTCTTCGCGACGCGGGAGGCGAAGGCGCTCTGCGTCACGAGATCGCCGCCGGCTATCTGCGCCTTCTCCTGCTCAAAAGCGCAGAGCGTCCGCGCTCCGGCGACAACGGCAGCCCGCGATCCTACGCGACCCTCCAGCGCGCGCTGCACGTGATCGAACATCGGCACACGTCGCTCTCCTCTCTGCGCGAACTCGCCGCCGCCGCACGCGTCGACCCCGCTCACCTTTGCCGGCTATTCGCCCGTTTTCGCGGCGACACCCCGCAGCGCTGCCTGACCCGCCGGAAGCTCGATACCGCAGCCCGGCTCCTCTCGACCTCGCCGCTGCTGGTGAAAGACGCCGCCTCCGCCGCCGGCTTCGCGGACCAGCTGCACTTCTCGCGTCTTTTCAAAGGCGCCTTCGGCTGCAGCCCGACCGAATTCCAGCGCCGGCGCGCCGCGAGCCTGAACATCTCTCGCGCCTAGGCGCGGGCCGGGGATGGGCGCGAAGCGCCGAGGTCTCAGGCTCCGAGCACCTTTTGGAGGGCGATGAAATCCTCGTCGCCGAGACCGCGCGCCTCCGCCGTCTTCAGCTGCTCTCGCACCACGTCCAGCGCGGGCAGCTCGGCGCAGCCCGCCGCCTTCGAGGCCAGCCGCAGATCCTTGTGCAGATGCTTGACCGAAAACTGCGGCGAAAAATCCCCCGCCCGCAGCTTCGGCTCTTTCAGCTTCACCAGCCCGGAATAGCCGACGTTTTTCGCCAGCGCCCCGTAGAACACCTCGTCGCCGATGCCCGCCGCGCCCGCCAGCGCCCGGGCCTCGATCAGCCCCTGCATCTGCACCGCGATGTTCAGGTTCATCGCCAGTTTGAGCGCCGCCGCCTGGCGGTTGTCTCCGATGTGCAGCCGTGTCGCCGACACCAGACTCAGCACGGGCTCCAGCCAAGCGACCAAGGCCGCTTCGCCGCCGAGATAGAACACCGTCTGCCGTTGCTCCGCCGCCGGTTTGCTGCCGGTGAAAGGCGCCTCGAGGTAACGCGCCCCCGCGCCCTCGACCACGCGGCGAAACTCCTCGCTGGAATCGGGATCGATCGTGCTCGACTGCACCACCACCTTGCCATGCCCGAGCCGCGGCGCGATCCTCGCCAGCACCTCGCGCACCGCCGCCGGGTCCGCCACCACGATCTGGATCACGTCCGCCGCGGTCGCGGCGTCCTCGGGCGTCTCGCGCCAGGCCGGGGCCTCCGGCTTCCGCGTGCGATTCCATGAACCCGCCAACACTCCCGCCGCGGCATAATGGCGGGCCCAAACGCCGCCGATGATGCCAAGCCCCAGAACGCCGACCTTGGGCAGTGAATGGGAAACCGGATTGTCGTTCATGTGGGAAAGAGGATGGCGGGGATACGCGCGTCGGCCAGAGCGACCCCGAGATTTAACTCCGGGCAACGCAAATATGCTGTCCGGCCCGTCCGTTCGGGCCTATCCGAAGCCCTGTTGTCGATGAAAGAATCCGCCGCTCCCAGCCTCCGCCCGCAAAGCGAGTCCCGATGCCTCGCCTTCGCCGCCTTTTTCAAGGGCAGGCGGGCGGCGATCCCGCTTCTCTCGGCCCTCGCGTGGCTGGTCTCGGGTTGTAGCACGCCGGGCCCCGGGCATGCCTATCTCTACTCACCCGCCCTCGGCCCGACCATACGCGACGTGGATCCGCTGACCGGCGCCGAGATCTCCGGCGTGCCCGCTTACGTCGACTACGGCGAGCAGGTGCTCGGCATGGCCTACGATCCCTACACCGACCACCTGTTCATCCGTCTCTTCCCGGGCAACCGGGTCCGCGTCGTCGATCGTCCGGCCGCCACGATCAAACGCTCGTTCCTCGCGCCCGCCATTCCGATCGGCGGCCACGACCTCGCCATCCGTTCCCGCGACCGGCACCTGTTTTTCACCGACCCCACCGCCCCCGCGCTCTTCGAGACGGACATCAACGGCGAACTCGAGCACTACCATAAACTCGAATTCCTCGACGCCCCCGCCTGGGGCGTCGCCTACGATCCGCTCAACGACGAGCTCCTCGTCCTCCCCTCGGAAAAGAGCGACCAGATCATCCGCTTCACCTCCAAGGGCGCGCTTCTCGGCCGGCTTCCGCTTGAACTGCCGGTCCAAGGCATGTCGCTCGCCTTCGACGCCGACACCCGCGAATACTTCGCGTCCCTCGCCGACGCCTCCGCCATCGGCGTATTCGATTCGCGAGGCCGCCTCCTTCGCCGCCTCCCCCGCCCCTCCGCCGATCGGGAGACCTTCATCGACGTGGGGCCCCGCTCGCTCCTCCGGCTCTTTTAAAACAAGCCGCGCCGACGGGGCGCCGCCCCCCCCATGCGCCGGAGCGGCCCGTCCCGCTTGCGGGTTGCCAAGCCGCGGGCAACCTGTCGCCCTCGACACTTCTTTTTTCATGTCCTCCCCCGTCGAAAACGTCGTCATCGTCGGCACCGGATGCGCAGGCCTCACCGCCGCCATCTACACCGGTCGCGCCAATCTCAATCCCCTCGTCATCGAGGGCAGTTTGCCGGGCGGCCAGCTCACGACCACCAGCGAGGTCGAAAACTTCCCCGGCTTCCCCCACGGCATCGACGGCTTTCAGCTCATGCAAAATCTTCGCGAGCAGGCCACCAAGTTCGGTGCCCGCTTCGAACAGGCCCAGGTCCAGTCCGTCGACCTCTCCTCCTCTCCGCGCAAGCTCGTCTGCGGCGACCGCGTCATCCTCGCCAAAAGCGTCATCATCGCCACCGGCGCCTCCCCGCGCATGACCGGCGTGCCCGGCGAAAAGGAACTCTACGGCGGCAAGGGAGTCACCACCTGCGCCACCTGCGACGGCGCCTTCTACCGCAAGATGGACGTCGCCGTCATCGGCGGCGGAGACAGCGCGGCCGAGGAGGCGCTCTTCCTCACCCGCTTCGCCAGCAAGGTCTACCTCGTCCACCGCCGCGACGCCCTCCGCGCCTCCAAGATCATGGCCGATCGCGCCACCTCGCACCCGAAGATCGAGTGCGTGTGGAACGCCGTCCCCGTGGCCGTGGAGGGCGTGGAGCAAGGCGCCGTGTCCGGCCTCCGCGTCAAGGACGTCAACACCGGCGCCGAGCGCACCCTGCCGCTCAAGGGCGTGTTCGTCGCCATCGGCCACGTGCCCAACACCGGCCCCTTCGCCGCCGCGCTCGACGTCGACGAGGGCGGCTACTTCAAGCCCCTCGCCGGCTCCCAGGTGAAAACCAAGGTCCCGGGCGTCTACGTCGCCGGCGATTGCGCCGACCATGTCTACCGCCAGGCCATCACCGCCGCCGGCATGGGCTGCCAGGCCGCGATCGAGACGGAGCGCTGGCTCGCCGAACACGAAGGCTGAGCGCCGGTCGCCTGATCTGCCTCGATCCCACACCCCCGGGTATACTCCCCGGGGGATTTTTATTTTCCCCGCTCCGGGCCGCGCGATTATCCTCGGTCAAGGAAAGCACAAATGCCCGAGCCCGCTCTCTCTCCCGATACGCCTTCGCCCTCCCCTCCCGCGGACTTCGCGCGCCGTCTCGCGGAGGCGGAGGCGCGGTGCCAAAACGCCCAGGCATCGGCGCGCGACACCGAGGCCGCGTTCCGCCGCCTCTTCGAACTCAATCCGCTCCCGATGTGGATTCGCGACGCGGAGAACTTTCGCTTCCTCGCCGTAAACCAAGCCGCGCTCGCAACCTACGGCCACACCCGGGAGGAGTTCCTGGCCATGACCGTCCACGACATCCGTCCTCCGGAGGAGGCGGCCCGCTTTCGCGCCTACCTCGCCGAGCGTCGCGCCGCCGGTCTCGAGCCGGAGGACGACCGCTCCGGCCGCTGGATCCATCATCGCCGCGACGGCGCGCGGCTCACCGTCGAGACGCTTTCCCAGGCCATGTCCTTCGAGGGTCGCCCCTCGCGACTCGTCATCGCTCGCGACATCACCGAACAACTCCGCGCCGAGGAGGAACTGCGCGCCAGCCGCGAACGGTTCCAGCTCATCGCCGGCGCCACCAGCGACGCCATCTGGGACTGGGATTTCGCCGCGAACACCCTCTGGTGGAACGACTCCTTCTACACGCGCTTCGGCTATACACCCGCCGACTTCGACAACCGCTTTTCCACCTGGGCCGGCGCCGTCCACCCGGACGACCGGGATCGCGTGGTCAAAAGTCTTGAGCGCACCCGCGACCAAGGTCGCGAATTCTGGCGCGAGGAATACCGCTTCCGCCGCGCCGACGGCGCCTACGCCACCGTCGTCGATCGCGGGCGCGTGGTCCGCGATCCCGACGGGCGGGCCCACCGCATGGTCGGAGGCATGACCGACATCACCGAACAGAGCCGGCTCCAGGCCCAGTTCCTCCGCGCCCAGCGACTCGAAAGCATCGGCACCCTCGCCGGCGGCATCGCGCACGATCTCAACAACATGCTGGCGCCCATCCTGCTCGCGCTCGACCTCCTGCGCCTGCATCAGCCCGGCCCCGAGGCCCGGCGCCTCATCGCCACCATAGAGACCAGCGCCCAGCGCAGCGCCGAGCTTGTCCGCCAGGTCCTCACCTTCGCCCGCGGCGTCGAGGGCCGGCGCCAGCCGCTCCAGATCCGCCACCTGATCAAGGAGGCCGCCCGTTTCGCCGCCGAGACCTTTCCCCGCGACATTTCCGTCCAAACCAAGTTCGCCCCCGGGCTTTGGGGCGTCTCCGCCGATCCCACCCAGATCAATCAAGTTCTCCTCAACCTCGCGCTCAACGCCCGGGACGCCATGCCCGCCGGCGGCGCGCTCGCCTTCTCCGCCGCCAACTTTCTCGCCGACGACGCGTCGGCCGCCACCACCCCCGAAGCCCGGCCCGGTCCTTACGTCGTCATTTCCGTGTCCGACACCGGACACGGGATCGCGCCCGAGCACGTCGAGCGGATTTTCGAGCCTTTTTTCACGACCAAGGAAGTGGGCAAGGGCACGGGGCTCGGCCTGTCCACCGTCCACGCCATCGTCCGCGAGCACGACGGTTTCATCACCGTGCGCACGTCGCCGGGCCAGGGCGCGGTCTTTCACGTTCACCTGCCCGCCCAGCCCGAACTCGAGGCCCCGGCACTTCACCCCGCCTCCACCCCCGGCCCGCGCGGAGACGGCCAGACCATCCTCGTCCTGGACGACGAACCCGCCATCCGCGATCTCACCCGTCGCACGCTCGAGGCCCACGGCTACCAGGTTCTGCTCGCCGGCGACGGCGCGGAAGGCGTCGCCCTTTTCGCGCGGCACAGCGAGCGGATCGCCCTCGTGATCACCGACCTCATCATGCCCATCATGGACGGCCAGGCGACGATCAACGCGCTTCGCCGCCTCCAGCCCAGGCTGCCGATCATCGCCGTCAGCGGTCACGATCCCACCGGCCGCATCGGCCGCGATTCAGGCCCCCCCGTCTCCGGATTTCTCGCCAAGCCCTATACCGTGGAGGCGCTGCTCTCGCTCGTCTCCGACTGCATCCGCCCGCCGTCCGCCCCGCCGTCAGGCGCGGCCTGAACGAAGCGCGATCCCGGAGCCTGCGCCCGTCGCCTCCGGCTGCCGGACCCGGGCGGGCGCCGCGGGCAGTTCGATGACCGCGCTCAACCCCAGGCCGGCAGGCCCGGGCTCAAGTCTGAGCGTCCCGCCGCCGAGACGCGCCGTTTCCCGCGCGATCGCGAGCCCGAGGCCGAGCCCTTCGCGCACTTCCCGAGGACGAGAAAAACGCACGAACGGCCCCGTCGCCGCCCGTTCGGTCTCGCTCATTCCCCGCCCCGAATCCGTCACCGACACGCGATAGCCAAGTCCCGACGCCTCCGCCTCCACCGTGACGGGCGCCTCCCGTGGAGAATGGGCGAAGGCGTTCTCGACCAGCTCTGCGATCGCGTCGGTCAGATAAAATCCGGGCAAGGCGAGCTCGGGCCCGTCGGAAACACGCAGCCGAAGTCGAGCCTCGCCCCCCGCCGCCGAGGCCGCGCGATGCGCTCCCCTCGCCACGATGTCCGCGGGGCTGCAACGCTCGTCGGGGGACGCGTCGAGTCCCTCCCGAATCCGCCCCAGCTCGAAAAAGCGGATCAACTTCGCCGATAGCTTGCGCTGCCGCTCCGCCCCCGCGCGCACCAGCGCCAGCAACTCCCGCAACTCCTCCGGCGAAGTCCCCTCCGCCTCCGCCTCGAGCAACTCCAAGCCGCCGAGCACGCCGTTCAACGGGGTGAGCAGTTCATGAGACCAGGGGGCGCCAAACTCGCGCCGCCGCTCCGCCAGCACCTCCTCCAGACGCGCCCGCAAGGAGGCGTGCCGGCGCGCCCGGGCCTCGATGGCCTCGATCAGCTCCTTTTCGGTAAAGGGCTTGGTGATGTAATCGTCGGCTCCCAGCGCCATGCCCGCCCGTTGATCCGAGCGATCGGCCCGCGCCGTCAGAAAAATAAAGGGCAGATCGCGCGTCCGGGTTCGCTCGCGCAGGACGCGCAGCACATCGTGGCCGCTCATGCCCGGAAGGCCCACGTCGCAGAGCACCAGATCCGCGCCCGCTTCCGCGAGCGCAACACCGGTCTCGCCGTCCGCCGCCGCGCCGACCTCGTGGCCGTGAAGCTCGAGCAACTCCTGGATGTTCTGACGCAAGGCCTCCTCGTCTTCGATCAAAACGATTTTCATGAATTGGATGCGGCCGTTTTCCGCCTCCCGATCCGCGCGACGGCCGCGGGCGGCGCAAAACAAACCGGTTTACGGTCGATCATGACGAGACCGCGGAACGAGGCAACACGACGATGAAACGGCTTCCGCGCCCTGCGCCGGGCTCGACGGATATCCCTCCGCCGAGCATCTCGAGCGTCCGTTTGACGATGCTGAGACCGAGACCGGTGCCCTTGATCGTGCCGACGTTGGATCCCCGTTCGAAAGGTTGGAAAAGCCGCGCGCGATCCGCTTCCGGTATCCCGATCCCCTCGTCTTCCACCACGATCCGGGCCCGCTTCTCGTCCACGTCCAATCGCAGCGTGACCACAGTCCCCGCCGGAGAGTAGCGCACCGCGTTGCTCAGCAGATTGGAGACGACCTGCCGCAGCAATCCCTCGTCGGTGGAGAAGCCCGAGCCGTCCCCCGTAGTCTCGAAGGCGAAACGATGCGCGTCGCGGTCGCACATCCGGATCTCGGCGAGCGTCTCCTGGAGAAACGCGCCGAGGTCCACGCCCGCCGGCTTCACGTTGACGCGTCCCGCGTCGAAGCGGCTGAGCGTGAGCACGTCGTCGAGCATTTCGGTGAGACGCTGGACCGCTGCGCGGATCCGGCCGAATATCTCGTCGCGTTTCTCACTCGAAATACGGTCGATGTGGTTCTGAAGCAGCTCCACCGATCCCATCGCCACCGTCAGCGGCGTCCGGAACTCGTGCGAGGTCACGGAAATGAAGCGCGTCTTCATCTCCGAGATCTGGCGCTCCCGCTCCAGCATAGCCGCGGCCTCGGTCTCGAGTCGCTTGCGCGCGGTCACGTCGCGCACAAACACGACGATCTCGTCCAGCCCGGTCTGGGCGGCCCGCAGCTCCAGGGCGACGGCGCCGAGAGAGGTGGCTATCTCCGCCTCGCCCGTCACCGTCGAGCCCTCCGTGATCGCGCGGCGGCCGAGCTCCTGACACGCGGCGAGCAAGCGCCCCGGAGCGCCCTCGTGGTCCGGCGGGCCCGTCCTGGGCGTGATGGCGGCCAAGGCCGGCGACCGATGCGCCGGACGGCGGCTGAGCACCGTGCCGTCGGCGCGCAGACGCAGCACCGTGTCCGGGATCGCGTCGAGCAGCGCCTGCACCTCGCGGTTGCGCGCCGCCAGCTCGGCGGTGCGCCGGGCGACCTTCGCCTCGAGCTCGGCGTTGAATCGCTCCAACGTCTCCCGGGCGGCCTGCTGGAGGCCGACGTCGCGGATCGCCACCAGGCACAGCCGACGGCCTTCGCGCTCGAAGAAACGCAGCTTCGCCTCGACGGGAAACACCGAGCCGTCCCGCTTCCGGTGCCGCCGTCCGGGCACGCTGACCACCACGTCCAGACGCTGTGGATCAAAACGGAGCGCCTCCCCGGTCTGCTCCGGCTCGGCGGACAGATCAAGGCAGGTCATGCGCAGCAACTCCTCGTCGGAGTAGCCGTAAAGCCCCACCGCCGCGGGATTGGCCGCGATGATCCGGGCCGAATCCGCCTCGACCAGCAGGATCGCGTCCGTCTCCAGCTCGAAAAGATCGCGGTATCTCTGCTCATTCTCCCGCAAGGCCGCCTCGATCCGCTTGCGCTCGGTGACGTCGGACCACAGGGCGGCGATACAATTGCGCCCGAGCAGCTGCAGGAACCGAGCGCTCACCCGCACGTGGCGCACCGAACCGTTCCGGTGGCGATGCCGAGTCTCGAAAACGGACGCGCCGGTGGCCGCGATTCCGAGAAAATGCTCGCGAATCACGTCCGGCGTTTCGGAGACCTCGATCCGGTCGAGGCCGAGGTCGGCGAACTCTTCGCGAGTGTATCCCAACCCTTCGTGCGCGGCCTGGTTGAACTCGAGAAAACGCGCGGTGACCGCGTCGATCACCACGATGCCATCCACCGCCTGGCTAACGATGCTGGAGAACAGCCGCTCGCGCGACGCGAGCGCGTCCTCCGCCTCGCGCCGCCGCTCCTCGCCGGCGAAGACGCCGAGCATGAACGAGAGATTCTCCGCCACCTCCTCGAGCAGGACGCGCTTTGGCGCGTCGAAAAAACCGGACTCGCTCGCGTAGACCGTGAGCAATCCCGTCGCCTTTCCTTCGCAACGCAGGGGCAGCGAGATGCTCGAGCGAAACCCGCTGGACCGCGCCCGCTCCCACCAGGGGCGCGTGATCGGATCGGTCAGGAAATCGTCGCAGACATAGGTGCGGTTCGAGCGAAAGGCGCTTCCGCAGGGCCCGCGCCCCTCCGGCACGTCCTCGTCGGCGGAGACAAGAACCTCCGTCACGTAGCCGTTGTCCTCGCCGGCCTTCGCCACGGGCTGGATCCTCCGCGTGACCGGGTCGAATTGCCCCGTCCACGCGATCTTGAAACGCCCCTCCTCGACCAGCACGCGGCAAATGTCGGCGAAGAGCGCGTGCGAGTCCTTGGCCCGCGCCATGCACTGGTTGAGCGCGCTCACGAGCCGATACATGCGCCCCAGCTCCTCGAGCGCGCGCTCCTGCTCTTTTCGCGCCGCGATGTTGCGCACGAAGGAAAGCACCATGCGGCGGCCGTCCACCTCCACCGGCTGGGCGCTCACCTCGACCGGAAATTCGGTCCCGTCCCTGCGCCGGTGCCGCGTCTCGAACACCCGTCCGCCTCCGGACAGGACGCCCGCGAACTCCCTCTCCACCCCCGCCCGCGCGGAGGGCGCGCGCAACTCCTGCGCCGAAACGCCCGTCAGCTCCCCCTCGCCGTATCCGTAAAGCTCCGACGCGCGGCCGTTCGCCTCGACCACCCGCATGCCCGCGTCGAACAAAAGGATGCCGTCGGTCGTCTGCTGCATCAGCAGGCCGTGCCGGAGCGCCAGCGCCTGTCGCTGCCGCTCCGCCTCGATCTGGCGCGCGAGGTGCCGTCGCTCGCGCCCGCGCAAGGACAGACGCAGGCCGAGACCAAGAAGGATCGAGACGAAGCCCAGGGCGCCGAGCATCTCCAGCACGCGATGACGAACCTCGGCATAGGCCTCCGTGCGGTCCAGTTTCACGAGCAGGGTCCAGGGCATGCCCTCCACCGACCGGGCCAGGCCGATGACGGGAGCGCCGCGGTGGTCCACCGCCTTGATAAGTCCGCGCCTTCGCCCGGACACCGCCTGCCCCTCGATCAGATCCCTGCGCGAGACCGGCACGCTCAGCTCGAGCGCGGCGGATCCGAACCGGAGGTCGTTCAGCACACGCACCGACTCCCCCTCGCGGCGCAAAAGCACGACCTCTCCCGTTCGGGTCGCCTCGGGCCAGGCGCGCAAAAGCGGAAACAGGTTGCGTCGCGCGTCCACGCGAAGCGCCACCACCCCCGCAAAGCCGCCGGCGGCGTCCCGCAACGGCACGACAAAATCCATCATGACCCAGCCGCCGCCCGCGTTCGCGATATCCCCCGCCAACACGTCGCCCGCCTCCATCGCCGCGCGCTGCCGCTCCGCGTCGAGCGACGGCGCAGGAGTCTCCGCGTCCATAACACGAAGCAGCGGTCGAAATTCCGCGTCGAAAACAACCACGGCCGAGTAGCCGTAGAAAGTCCGGTATCCGTCCAGATGCCGGGTCAACTCCCCGCGAACCGCGCCGTCCCCCGAATCGGACGCCAAGACGCGCAGTCGCTCCGCCAGCCCGGGACTGTTCATCAGTATGCGAGCGTCCCCCGTCCGCTCGCGCACCCACACCGACAGCGCATCGGCCTGGGCCTCCGTGATCGACGCGAGCGCCCGGGTGGTTTCGTCCTTCGCCTCCTTGCGCAGCGAATCCAGGTAACCGAAGGCCATCCCGATCAGGACGAGCATGCCCGCCAGAGATCCCAGGATAGCCCACCTCCGCTCCCGAGCTGCCGGCCCATCGCCCGCCCCCCCCCCGAATGCGAGCCGCGTCATCGCGCTCCACATGCCAAACTCCGCCGTCAGAGCCAGGTTGAGCGCCAGGATCGCCACCGCGCACCAAAAACGCGACAACCAGGGGAAGTCGGGAAACACCTCGTCCGCGCCCGCCGCCTGCATGATCGCCACGGCCAAGGCCAGCGCGCCGGCCGCCATCGACGCCACCAGCCCCGCCTTTCGTCGCCAAGGCGCGGCCTCCCCCGCGCACCACAAAGCCAGGATGGTGCCGAGCAAGAGCACGGAAGACCCGGGCGTCATCAGCGCCGGCGTAGCTCCGCGGGCCGGCGCGAGCCAGCGTGCCAACAAACGCTCGCCTTCGACGCCATCGTCCCCGCCCACCGCCTTGACAACGACCATCAGCACCGCGGCGCCCAAAAGGAATCCGGTCAAATAGCGCCCCGCCCTTCGCCCACCATTGCCCTTGCCGACCATCCGAAGCCAGCCCGTGAGCGCCAACAGCGCCACCAACATGGCCGTCACCTGCCCCATGATAACCGAGGCGGGCTCGTCTCGCGGCAAGTCCTGCTCCCACCAACCACGCCCCAAAGCGATCAACGCAATTAGCAAGGCGGCTCCTAATCCGGCGTTGCGAATCATACGCTCTTCCGCGGTCGCGACGGACGGGACAGACAAAGTCGAGGAGGAAGAGGACGAAATCATGGCCGCTAAATCGTGCTCCTTTGGGTAGTGGACGCCCGGCGCCTACTCCACAGAAAAGCCCCGTCACAAAATACTGTATTACACTATGTAGTGAATTTAAAAAAGCCTCTTAAAAAATGCAAAAATGGTAATCACTATAAGGCAAAAACCCGGCTTCCCTTTTTAACCAACCCGCCGCGACGCTCACGCAAACCCGCCGGTGCCCAGAAAAACGGCAAACGAGAGCCAGCCTAAGACCCTAATACACACGGATGACAAGATCCCGCCGCGTTTCGTCACCTGCCCCATCGGACCAAACCGAAGTCAGGCTCGGGTAACATCGCGGGCAAAGAAAAACGAAGCCCTAAATTCGACCACGCGCCGCCATCCGCCACGCCTCCGCAACCCTTCCGAATCACTTAAAAACGAGCCTTGGTTATTCAAAATCAGCGTCTCCGGAGCCTTCCATTTAGAGGGCCTACTTATTTGGAATTATTCCAATTCGCGCTTGCGGGCTAGAATGATTCCAGTTCTCTGCCGAACTTTTCGCTCGCCGCACCTTTTCTTCAGCGCATGCGCCCTTCTCACCCAGACCATCCCGCAACCTTGGCCGAACGCCTGGCCCACAGTGGCTTGCGAAACACTCCGCAACGCGAGGTGATCTATCGGGCCCTTCTGGAAAAACGTGATCACCCGACAGCGGACGAGGTCTACTCACGCGTTCGAGTCGAAATGCCCTCTATCTCGCTCGCGACCGTCTACAACTGTCTCGAAACCCTCGTGCAGTGCGACTTGGTGCGTCAGGTGAACTTCGAGCGCGGCCCCACCCGTTACTGCCCGAACCTGCGCCCCCACGCGCACTTTCACGACGAGGCCAGCGGCGCCACCCACGATATCGATCTCCCGAATGATCTGCTCGAACGGATCCGGGCGCTTCTTCCCTCCGGCTACACAGCCAAGTCCGTCGAAATCACTTTCCACGGCCAGATGGCCAAAAACCCGGCAAGCTGAACATCGCCCTCAGATTCCCGCGCCGCCCGTCATCCGACCCATCCCCCTTTCCTCTTTTTTCAACCATGCCCTCCACGCTCGAAATCCGCGCCCTCCACGTCGCCCTCGCTTCGTCCCCCGAGAAGCCCATCGTCAAAGGTCTCGATCTGACCATCAAGACCGGCGAGGTCCACGCCATCATGGGCCCGAACGGCACCGGCAAGTCCACCTTGTCCAAGGCCATCGCCGGCCACCCCGATTACGTCATCACCTCCGGCGACGTCCTCCTCGACGGCAAATCCATCCTCGAGATGGAGCCCGACGAACGCGCCCGCGCCGGCCTCTTCCTCGCCTTCCAATACCCGAGCGAGATCCCCGGCGTCTCCATCGCCAACTTCCTCCGCGCCGCCGTCCAGGCACGCCTCGCCGAGGGAGAGGAGCTCGACGCCACCGCCTACTACAAGCGCCTCTACGCCAAGATGGACATGCTCAAGATCGACCGGAAGTTCACCTCCCGCTCGGTCAACGAGGGCTTCTCCGGCGGCGAAAAGAAGCGCTGCGAAATCCTCCAGATGGCGATGCTCGAGCCCAAGTTCTCCCTCATGGACGAGACCGACTCCGGCCTCGACATCGACGCCCTCCGCATCGTCGCCGAAGGCGTCAACACGCTCAAGGGCGGCGAGCTCGGCGTGCTCCTCATCACCCACTACCAGCGCCTCCTCAACTACATCGTCCCCGACTTCGTCCACGTCATGTATGACGGCCGCATCGTGAAGTCCGGCGACAAGTCCCTCGCCCTCGAACTCGAGGCCAAGGGCTACGACTGGGTGAAGCAGGAGCTCGCCGCGACCACCGCCTGACGCGCCGCCGTCGCGCGTTCTCAAATCTCAAATTTCAAATCTGAAATCCCGATGAAGCCTCCCACCGACACCCTCCCCCCGCCCGACGCCGCCGATGAGGCCGCGGCCGTCGAGAATCCCGCCGTCGGCATCGACCAGTCGCTCGGTGACTTCACCTACGACGTCAAATACGAGTTCGATGCCGGCTCCGGGCTGAACGAGAACGTCATCCGCTACATAAGCGGCGTGAAAAAGGAGGCCGACTGGATCCTCGATTTCCGCCTCAAGGCCTACCAGACCTTCCTCGACAAGCCCATGCCCACGCACTGGGCGACGAAGGATCTCGAGAACATCAATTTCGACAAGATCCGCTACTACCTCGCGCAAGGCCAGAAGCCCAAGCGCACCTGGGACGAGGTCCCCGACGACATCAAGAAGACCTTCGAGCGCCTCGGCATCCCCGAGCAGGAGCGCAAGTTCCTCGCCGGCGTCGAGGCCCAGTTCGACAGCGAGGCCGCGTATTCAAACGTCAAGGACATCGTCGCCAAGCAGGGCGTCATCTTCCTCAACTCCACCGAGGCCCTCCGCGAGCACCCGGAGATTTTCAAGAAGTGGTTCGGCAAGGTCATCCCCACCGGCGACAACAAGTTCTCCGCGCTCAACTCGGCCGTGTTCTCCGGCGGCTCCTTCATCTACGTCCCCCCGGGCGTGAAGGTCGCCATGCCGCTCCAGGCATACTTCCGCATCAACGCGGAAAACTTCGGCCAATTCGAGCGCACCCTCATCATCGCCGACGAAGGCGCCGAGGTCACCTACATGGAGGGCTGCACCGCCCCCAAGTTCTCCACCTCCACGCTCCACAGCGCCGTCGTCGAACTCGTCGCCCTCAAGGGCGCCAAGATCCAATACATCACCGTCCAGAACTGGGCGCCCAACGTCTTCAATCTCGTCACCAAGCGCGCCATCGCGATGGAGGACGCCGAGGTGAAGTGGATCGACTGCAACATCGGCAGCCGTCTCACGATGAAGTATCCCGGCGTCGTCCTCAAAGGTAAGCGCGCCCGCGGCGAAGTCGTCTCCATCGCCCTCGCCAACGACGGCCAGCACCAGGACACCGGCGCGAAGATGATCCACGCCGCCGACGACACCACCTCGCTCATCGTGTCGAAGTCGATCAGCGTCGGCCAGGGCCGCGCCACCTACCGCGGCGTCGTCCACATCCCGAAGCACCTCAAGGGTTGCAAAAACAACACCGAGTGCGACGCGCTCCTCATCAACACCAACAGCCGCACCGACACCTACCCGGCCATCGTCGTCCGCGGCGACAGCCACGCCGTGCAGCACGAGGCCTCCGTCTCGAAGGTCTCGGAAGACATGATCTTCTACATGCAGCAGCGCGGCCTCACCGAGGCGCAGGCGATGAGCCTCGCCGTGAACGGCTTCGTCAACGACCTCGTCCGCCAGTTCCCCATGGAATACTCGGTCGAGCTCAAGCGCCTCATCGACCTCGAGATGGAAGGCTCCGTCGGCTGATCGCCGCCGGCTCCGGTCCACCCGCATCCACCACTCGCTCCACCAGCAATGTCCGCTCCCGCCCTTTCCGCCGACGCCGCTCCCGGCCTCGACTCCGCCCGCTTCGCCCAACACCTCTCCCAGCGCGCCTACCTGCCCGCCTGGTGGCTTGAGGCGAAGAAGGCCGCGTTCAACCAATTCAACGCCCTCCCGATGCCGACGCGCACCGACGAGACCTGGCGTTTTTCCAACCTCAAGAGCCTCGACCTCTCCGGCTTCGCCATCCCCGAGGATCCGGCCAACACGATCCCGAACCACACGCGTTTCCCGCAGACGGCCGAGATCGTTTTCTCCAACCGCCAGGTCGTCGGCCGCAGCACCGTGCCCGCAGAACTCGCCGCCAAGGGCGTGATCTTCGCCCCGCTCGACGAGGCGCTAAAAACCCACGGCGATCTCGTTCAGAAGTATTTCCAAAAACACCCGGCCAAGCTCGGCTCGGAGAAGTTCGTCGCGCTCAACACCGCGTTCAGCTCTTCCGGCGCCCTTCTCTACGTGCCCGCCGACGTCGAGGTCGTTCTGCCCTTCGTCGTGCAGCACACGTTGACCGGCAACAACGTCGCCGCCTTCCCGCACACGATCGTCGTCCTCGGCCCCCGCGCCAAGGCCACGCTGGTCGAATTCTTCATCTCCGGCGGCGCCGCCACCGAGCGCCAGCTCGCCGCGGGTGTGAACGACCTCCACGCCGCCGAGGGCGCGCAGCTCACCTACGTCGGCGCCCAGCACTGGAGCGCCGAGACGCTCGCCTTCCAGGTCAACAGCATCGCCGCCGAGCGCGACGCCCGCGTCCTCTCGCTCAACCTCCACCTCGGCGGCCGCCAGGCCCGCCACGAGTCGCACAGCCGACTCCTCGGCCCGGGCGCGCACTCGGAGATGCTCGCGCTCACCGTCGCCACCGGCGCGCAGGAGTTCGACCAACGCACGCTCCAGACCCACGTCGCGCCGCACACCACGTCGAACCTTCTCTACAAGAACGCGCTCCTCGACACCGCGAAGACCATCTTCTCCGGCCTCATCATCGTCGAGCCGGACGCGCAGAAGACCGACGCCTACCAGAAGAACCGCAACCTGATGCTCTCCGACACCGCCGAGGCCCACAGCCTCCCCGGCCTCGAGATCCAGGCCAACGACGTGAAGTGCTCCCACGGCAGCACCTCCGCCCGCATCGACGCCGAGCAAGAGTTCTACCTCCAGGCCCGCGGCATCAATCCGGTCGAGACGCGCCGCCTGCTCGTCGCCGCCTTCTTCGAGGAAGTCCTCGAAAAGCTCGACAACGAGGATCTGCACGTCGCCCTCACCGGGCTGATCGCCGGCCAGTTCAAACGCTGATCCCACGTCGGCGCAAACCAGCCTCCTCAAGCCCCGGCGCCTTTGGACGCCGGGGCTTTTTTCCGGCTTAAAATCGCCACGCCACCACGCCCGCCAGCCCGGCATCGACAGCGCCGCGCCTCGCCGTTGACACTCGTCGTTCGCATGACGTCGCCCCGCCCCCTCGACCGCATCCTCCGCTCCTCGCGAGGAGTCACGGCACTGGCCGTCCTGCTCCTCGCGATCTTCGCCGGGCTGTGCCTGCACGTCGCGCACCGGTCCTCGCCCACCTTCGACGAGCCCGAGCAGGTCGGCGTCGGCTACGCCTCCCTCACTCAAGGCGTCCACGCCTACTCCACCTTCAATCTCCGTCTTTCCCAGGTCTGGGAGGCGCTTCCCTGGCTCGCCTTCGACCCCGCCCCGCGTTTTCCGAGCGCGGAGGAAAAGGCGCAGGCGCGGGAGAGAAACATCCACTTCGGGAGACTGCTGCTGTTCCAAGGCGGACAAGATCCCCAGCGACTCATCTTCGCCTCCCGCGCCATGGTCGTGCTTCTTGCGGTCGTCCTCGGTTGGCTGATCTTCGCATGGTCGCGCAAACTGCATGGCGACCTCGCCGGCCTGCTTTCGCTGACGCTCTACGTGTGCTCCCCGCTGGTCATCGCGCACGGCTCCCTCGCCACGACCGAACTCCAGACCACGCTGCTCTTCACGTTGGCCGCCCTCGCCTGCTGGCGATTGCTCGAACGCCCCTCGGTCGTCCGAACGGCGCTCGCCGGGCTCGCGATCGGCGCCTTGCTGGCGACCAAGATCAGCGGCGTTTTGATCATTCCGGTGGTCGCCCTTTTGCTCGCCGGACGGGCCCTCGGTCGCCGCGGCTTCGCTCGCGAGGCGCATTCCCCCGCCCTCCTCGCGACCACCGGCTCCCTGCTCTGCGCGGGGCTGATCGCCTGGGCGGTCATCTGGGCGGTCTACGGCGGTCCGGCCGCGGCGCCCGCCAAGGACGCCACCCCATGGCTGCTCCAGCCCGCCGATGCCGGCCTCGCCCCGCGTCTGATCGCGCAAGCCCGCGCCTGGCGGCTCCTGCCCGAAAGCTATCTTTCGGACCTCCACAATTTCACCCACACCGGCGACATTCGCCGCGCCTATCTTCTCGGCGAGTATTCCGTCCACGGCTGGTGGTATTTCTTCCCTTTCGCGTGGCTGGCGAAAAATCCGCTGCCCTTCCATCTCGCGCTTCTGGCCGCGGCCTGCGCCGCCTGGCGCCTGCGCCGCACGCCCGCCCACGCGGAGGGCGTCGCCTGGCGGGGACTGTTCCCGTTCGCGGTCGTCGCCCTCGTCTACGGCGGCTTCGCGGTCGCCGGGAATCTAAACATCGGCGCGCGGCACCTCCTCCCGCTCTATCCCGCCGCGCTCGTCTTCGCGGGCCTGGCCGTCCGCCTTCCCCTGCCCGCCAGACGGCTTCGGGTCGCCTTGCTCGTCGCGCTCCTGGGCGGCTCGGCGGCGGAGCTCGCCCTCGCCCATCCGCACCATCTCGGCTACTTCAACGCGCTCGCCGGCGGCCCCCGCATGGGGCATCGCAGCCTCGTCGACAGCTCCAGCGACTGGGGAGAAGCCCTTCCCGACATCCGCCGCTGGCTGGACGAACGCGTCGCCCGTCAGCCCTCCGGAGTCGCCGCCCCTCCCGTTTACCTGTCCCTTTTCGGCAACGCCGACCACGCCTACTATGGCCTCGGCTTCGACAAGACGGTCCATCTGCCCGAATACTACGACACCCGGCCCATCGGCTACTATGACCTGCGGCCGGGCACCTACATCATCAGCGCGACGATGCTGAGCTGCGTCTACAACGGGCCGATCATGGGGCCCTGGCGCCCGAGCTACGAAAAACTCTATCAGGAAAAACTGCGCGACATGGCCGGGCTCACATCGGTTCTGCGCAACCAGCCGGCGCTCGACGCCCTTCTCGCGCAAGACGGCGTGGCCGTCTGGACCCAGCGCCTGAGCGACTTCGATTATCTGCGTTTCGGCCGACTCTGCGCCTATCTTCGCCAACGAGGACCCGACGCTTGGATCAGCCCGGGCGTCCTCGCCTACGAGCTGGGCGCCGCGGACCTTTCCGCGGCGCTGGAAGGCGCCCCCGCCGAGTTAAGGCCCGACGGCGTGATCAAAGGGGCGGAACGCCACCGCGCCGAGGAACTGGACTTCATCAAATGATTCCGCCCCGGCGCGGACGGCTCAGTTGTCGATCCGCGTCCAGCGATCGCCGTAGGCGAGGATGTCGTTCTGCGTGACCTTCGCCACGTGGCCGTCCCCGTAGGACATGTGCACCCACCCGGAGTGCCTGTTCTTCGTCGCATCGGTCAGCACGGGAGTGACGTAGGTCGCCAGGCCGCCCGGGCCGATCAACGCATATCCGTTCGGCGGCGTGGCGCTCAGGTCGATGTCGACCATAAGCATGAAGTGGCTCGGGGTGCGCACCCGCGCGAAGGGAACCGCATCCAGAGGCGCGGGCGTGGTGCCGCTCACGTAAGGCCTGTTCATGAAGTAGCTCGGACCCGAATTGCCGTCGGTGCGCGCCGGGCAATTGCGCAAGGTTCCGATCGTCGTCGAGGCCGGGAGGTATCGCCCATACAGCATGCGCGGAATGACATTGGAAACCGCCACCCAGGTCTGGCCGGTCGTGCCATCCTCGGCCGTGCCACGAAGGATGTAGTTACCCTTGTTGTCGTTCGCGTAGAGCATGACCGCATGCGCCCACTGGCGCAGGTTCGACGCGCACTCGGCGTTTTTGGCCGTGCGACGAACCTTGCCCGCCACGGGAATGAGAATGGCGGCGAGAATGCCGATGATCGCGATCACGGTGAGCAACTCGATCAGCGTAAAGCCACGGCCACGGACGACCGCGCGAGGGGAGATAAGCGGAAGAGAGGCGTTCATTTTGGTTAATTGATTGCATAAGCATCCACCCCCTCCGCCGCGCTTCAAACGGCCGCGCATGGAAACCGGACGGGGAAAACCACGCATGCGTTCGCATTGGCGAAAACGACGGACCACGCCTAGATTTGATCATCGGGTCTGTGCGCGTCGCGCCCTCCATCGTCCTCGAGCCGTGGGTGTCGGAGCCGGCCCGGGTTCATCACGCGTCTCCCGCCTTTTCATCGACCGCGACGCGCCTCAAGGTGCCATCCATGCCGACCCTGTCAGAAATCGTCGCCTTCTGCGACCAAGCCACCCGCCGCGGCGCCTGGAAAGACCACCCCAACGCCCTCAACGGTCTCCAAATCGAGAACGACGGCCGCGTCGCCAAGATCGGCGCGGCGGTCGACGCCGGCCGCGTGCCCTTCGAGCGCGCCGCCGCCGCGGGCGTCGATTTCCTGATCGTTCACCACGGCCTCTACTGGAGCGCGCCACAGCCGCTCGTCGGCGCCCACTACGCGCGCTTTTCCACCGCCATCCGGGCCAACCTGGCGGTCTATTCCTGCCATCTGCCGCTCGACGGGCATCCCGAGCTCGGCAACAACGCCCTGATCGCGCGCCAGCTCGGTCTCGAGCCGGACCGGACCTTCCTCACCCCGCCCGGCAGCGAGCCCGTGGCCTGGACCGCCCCCTACCCCGGCACGCGCGACGAGTTGCACGCCAACCTGAAACGCCATTACGCCCGCGTCGTCCCCATCGAGCACGGCGCGGAACGTCCCGGCCGGATCGCCTTCTGCAGCGGGAGCGGCAACAGCGCCGTGCCCGAGCTGCCCGCCCTCGGGGTGGACACCCTCGTCACCGGCGAGCTCCGGGAGGAGTGGTATAACTTCGCGGAGGAGCACGGCCTCAACCTGTATTGTTGCGGACATTACGCCACCGAGGTCCACGGCGTCCGCGCCCTCGCCGAGCTGGTCTCCCGCCGCTTCGGTCTGCCTTGGGAGTTCGTTTCGACGACGAACCCGCTTTGACCTCGCGCCCCCCGTCCGGCCCGGGGGAGCCCCGGGTTTGACATTCCGGTGACGGAACCTCCGTCTCGGGACGGGTCTCACCAAATCTTTCAATTCGCACCATGAAACGCGGCATCACGATCATCCTCATCCTTATTCTCCTGTTGCTGGGCGTCGCCTGGATCTGGCGCGGCAACACGAAGCGCCAGTCGGAGACGGACGCCGCGCGCAATGTCGCCGCCCAAAACGCCGACGCCGAGCGCCTCGCCGCCGAAAAGAAGGCCGCCGATCAGGCCGCCGAGGCGGCTCGCCTCGCCGACGAGCAGGCCCGCAAGGCCGCCGCCGAGCGCGAGGCCGCCGAGAAGCTCCGCCTCGAGGAAGAACGCAAGGCCGCCGCCGAACGCATCGCCGCCGAGGAGGCCGCCCGCAAGGCCGCCGTCGAACGCGAAGCCGCGCTCGCCGCCCAGCGCGCCGCCGCCGACGCCGAGGCCAGGCGCCTCGCCGAGGAACGCGCCCGCGAGGCCGCCGCGGCCGAGAAGGCCCGTCTCGCCGCGCTCGAAAAGCTGCGCGCCGAGCAGGCCGCCGCCAAGGAGGCCGCGGATCGCGAGGCCGCCCGCCTCGCCGCCATCGAGGCCCAAAAGGCGCGCGAGGCCGCCCTCCAAAAGGAGATCTCGCTCCTGCGCGCCGAGCTGGTCGACCGCATCATCTACTCGACCGACTACAAGCGCCGCCCCCACTACAACCAGACCCTCGACCTCTCCAACGGCGAGATCCAGGCCCGCATCAAGGCGCTCAACGCCCAGCTCGAGGCCGAGGCCGCCGCCCGCTGAGGCGAGCGCGCCCGCGGTTTCAAACCATCCGCCGCCGCGGCCCCCGGGCCCGGCGGCTTTTTCATGCCCTCGCCCCGCCGCGGAAGCGTCGGGGCGCCGGCCGGGACGCATCCGCGACGCCCGGCCCCGGAGCGACCTCACGCCCGGGAGCCCGACGACGCGGGCGCACCCGCGTCGCGGTTTCAAATCTCGTAATCGGAAACCTGCTCGTCCGCCGGCGTGGAGGCGCCGGAGCCCTGGGCTTCGAGACGTTTGCGATCGTAGAAAATGCGCACGTCCGCCTTCGCGGTCGCGCCGTCGGCCGCGAGCAGACGCTTGGCTCGCTGCAAGGCGCGCTTGGTGCTCATCGTGAGATTCGCCTCGGCCGGGAAAATGTTGTCCGCCCCGATCACCGCCCAGGCCCCGCTGCGACGAAGCACGCGCTCCACGTCCGGATTGATTCCGCTGACGAGCAGATGCCGTCCCTTGTTCTTCAGGGCCTCGTGAAGCTGCAACAGGGACATCACCGACGTGGCGTCGAGATGGCGCGCGTTTTTCATGCGCAGGATGACGACACGGATGTTCTCCGCCTCGGCCCGCAGCCGCACTTCCTCCTGAAACAGGTCTGCGGCCCCGAAAAACAGCTCTCCCTCGACGTGCACGATCGAGATCGTCGACTCGCCCCGCGACGCCGAGGGCTCGAGCTGCGCCAGCTGCCCCTGGTCGTTGAAGCCGTATTCCACCAGGGAAGGCGCGCTGGCCTTCTTGAGAAACAGCGCGAGGGACAGGCCGAGCCCGATGTAGATCGCCGCGTCGAGCTTGAAAAGGAAGGCCGAGGCCATCGTCACCCCGAGCACGATGGCGTCCGACCGGGTGGCGTTCCACGCGATGCGCAGCTGCTCGCGGTTGATCATCTTCAGGCCGATGCGGATGAGGTGCGCAGCGAGGGCGGGAATCGGCAGATAGTTGATCAGCGGAGCGACGAAAAACAGGGCGCCCAGCACCATCAGGCTGCTGGAGATCGCGGCCACCTGGGTGCGCGCGCCGCTCTGATGATTCGCGGCGGAACGGGCGAAAGACGCCGACCCGGGCATCGCGCCGAAGACGCTGCAACCCAGGTTCGCCATGCCCATCGCCATGAGCTCCTGGTTGGCGTTGAAACTTTGGCCGGAGCGGGCGGCGAGCGTCTTGCCGATGGAAATCGCCTCCAGCATGCCGAGGATCGCGATGGCCAGCGCCGTGCCCAGCAGCGCCGGCACCGCCGCCACGCTGGCGTCGCCCACCGGCATGCCGATGAAGGACGGCAGGGCGCCCGCCAGTTCGCCCTCGCCCGCGATCGTCTTCACCCCGAGGACGTCGAGCCCCACCCAGCGGGTGAAAAGGGAGATCAGGACCAGTCCGACCAGCTCCGCGGGCACCCAGCGCGCGAGCCGCTCGAGCACATGGAAAAGCAACAGGGTGACCACGCCGATCGCCAACGCGTAGCCGTTGATCTCCAGCGCAAGGATGTGATGCAGGGTTCCCTCGAGCGAGCGGAGCAGGTTGCCGCGCGTGACCTCGGCGCCCACCAGATGCGGCAGCTGGCTCGCGGCGAGCAGGATTCCGATCGCGGTGCCGTAGCCAATCACGACGGAGCGGGAAACGAACTGGGTGAGCTTGCCGAGCTTCGCGAAGCCGGCGCCGAGCTGAAAAAGGCCGATCAGAAAGGCCATCACCAAGGCCAGCTCGGGAGCCTTCAGGCCCGCGGCGGGCAAGGTGGCCACCGCGCTGGCGGTCAGCAGGCTGATCGAGTTGGTCGGCCCGAAGACGAGGTGATGGGACGTGCTGAAAACCGCGGCGAGAAAACCGCCCACGACGACGGACATGATGACCATCTCCGGAGGCAGTCCGGCGATGAGCGCGAAACCGATGGCCTGCGGAATGGAGACCAACGCCACCGTGGCCCCCGCGAGGAGATCGGCGCGCAACTTCCGCCGCGAGTAGCGCCCCATCTCGCGCACCACCGGCGGAATCGGATCCAGACGCAGATAGTCGACGGCGTCGGAAAGGACGTCGCCGGCCTGGTTCAGGACGCGGGTGGCGTGGTCGGTGGGCGAGGTGGCCAATGCGGGGACGCGGTCGGAGGGGGCGCGGCCGGTAAGGGTTGGAGCGGAAGGGTCGAGGCGGTCGGTTACACGCCCAGTCTAACGCGGATCAAAAGGGGCTCAAAGCTCGACGCCGAGTTTTTCGAGGATGCGCTGCAGGTCGTCGTTGCCCGCGTAGGGGATGACGATCTGGCCCTTCTTGCCCTGATGCTTGACCGCGACGCGGGCCCCGAGGTGGGAGGTCAGCCGCTTCTCGATGCTGGAGATCGCCGCGGCGTCGGCGGGGGGGATTTTCCTGGAGCCCGATTTGGCGGCGTCCGCGCCCGGGGAGGGCGCCACGGCGGACAGTTTCTTCGCCTGCACCAAGGCCTCCGTGGCGCGCACGCTGAGCCCGTCCTCGATCACGCGACGGGCGAGCAACGCGCGCTGGGCCGCGTCCTCGACGCCGAGAAGGACCTTGGCGTGGCCGACCGAGAGGAGGCTCTTGGAGACGTAGCCCTGGAGCTCGCCGTCGAGCGAGAGCAGACGCAGGGTGTTCGCGACCGAGGCGCGGGGTTTGCCGACGCGCTCGGCGGCGGCCTCCTGGGTGAGATCGAAGTCGCGGATGAGGCTCGCGTAGCCGTAGGCCTCTTCCAGCGGGTTGAGGCCCTCGCGCTGGAGATTCTCGATCAGGCCGAGCGTCGCGGACGAGGCGTCTCCGGCCACGACCAGGCGCGCCGGGATGGTCTTGATCTTGAGCAGTTGGAAGGCGCGCCAGCGGCGCTCGCCCGCGATCAGCTCGTATTTTCCGTCGACGAGGCGCCGCACGACGATGGGCTGCAACAGCCCCTCCGCGCGGATGCTGTCGGCGAGTTCCTGCAGGTGCTCAGGGGCGATCTCCTTGCGCGCCTGGTAGGGGCTGGGAACGACCGCGGCGACCGACACCTCGATGAAGCCGTTGGGAGCGGGCGTCGGCGCGGCGGGCGCGGCCGAAGACGCGGGGGCCGCGGCGGGCGCGGCCGGCGAAGGGGTGGCTGACTTGGGGGCCGCGGCGGCGATGAGTCCGCCGAGACCGCGACCGAGGCGGGATTTGGAGTTGGCCATTTAAAGCAGGGAACGGGGAGCGAAGAACAGAGAACGGGGCCGGGCGCTTATTTGCCGCCGGGGACGAACAGGACCTGGCCGACCTGCACCTTGGCGGGGTCGGTGATCTTGTTCGCGTTGATGATGTCGGCGACCTTGGCACCGGTCTTTTGGGCGATCTTCGAAAGCGTGTCGCCGGACTGAACCGTGTAGGAGACGCCTTCCTTGGGGAAGTTGTCGGAAAACGAGGCGGGCGCGGCGGCGGCGCGGTTGCGCGACATCGCGTCGAGGGCGACGTTGGTCTGCTTCGCGAGGTTTTCCATCTGGGTGGCGACGACGGCGAGCACCTCCGACTTGGTCTGGGCGTCGGCCGTCTTGATGTCGCGCGTGAGGTCGGCGATGGCGGTGTTGAGCTGGCTGAGCGTGGCGACGTTTTGCTGCGCGCCGGCGCTGCTGCGCGCAAGGTCGGCGTTCTCCTTTTCCAACTGCTCCACGCGGATGGAAAGCTCCCCCACCCGCTGAACCAGCATCCGCACGTCCTCGCGCAGATTCGCGAGCTCCACGGCGGGCGAAGGCGTCGGCTGGGCGGTCAAAGCGGACGGAAGCGCGAGCAGGGGCGCCACGGCGAGAAGGCGGAAGGAACGCATCATGAAAGAGAATGCGTAACGAGTCGGCCCGGCGGCTCAAGCGAGGAGGTGAGGACCCGCGGGACGCCCCCACCCCGCCGCCAGGCCGGGCCGGTTTATTCGGAGGTTTCGGACAAACGCCAATCGGCGAGCTCGAGCTGGATCGATTTGCGATCGTTGAAGAAGTTCCAGGCCAGCTCGACCGCCAGATCGACCGGGCGGCCCACGGGAGGCAGCCGATCGGCCATCTTCCAAGCCACGCCATACAGGCGCCGGCGGTTGTCCCCGACCTCGACGACGAAGCGGAAGTGCGTGCCCTTGAAGACCTCGGGACGCTGGCGGAGCACGATGCCGCGCAGTCCGAAGACCGGCTCGGGATTGGCCTGGCCGAAGGGGTGCATCTGGGCGAGCTCGTCCATGAGACGCTCGTGGATATCGCCGGGGTTGAGCCAGGCGGCGATGGCGAGCTCCGGTTCGGGAGATTTGCCACCGGTCCACGTCCGCACGCCTTCCGCGAAACGAACGCGGAATTTCTCCAGGTTTTCCTTCGGCAAGGCCACGCCCACCGCCATCGGATGGCCGCCCCAGCTCGTGAGCAAATCGGAGCAGGCGCCGAGCACCTCGACGAGGTTGATGCCGTCGACGCTGCGCCCAGAGCCCTTCGCCTGCGCGCCCTCGTTGCCCAGGACGATGCAGGGACGGTGATATTTGCGCGTAACGCGTCCGGCGACGATGCCCACCACGCCGGGATGCCACCCGTCGGCGTAGAGAACGATGCCGGGCTGGTCGGCGAACTCCCGCTCGACCAGCTTCTCGGCCTCGTCGGTGATCCCGCGCTCGATGTCCTGGCGCTCGCGGTTGAAGTCGTCGAGTTGCTTGGCCGTCTCGCGGCAAAAGCGGGCGTCGTCGCTGAGGATGAGCTCCACCGACAAAGCCGCGTCCGCAAGACGCCCGGAGGCGTTGATGCGAGGCCCGAGGCGGAAGGAGATGTCCACCGGCATCAGGTCCTGGCCGGGCCGGACCCCGGCCACGTCCATCAACGCGCGCAGACCGGGCCGCGCGGCCTCCTTGAGCGTGCGCAGGCCGTAGCTCGCGAGGATGCGATTCTCATGCTGAAGGGGCACGAGATCCGCCACCGTGCCCAAGGCGACGAGATCGAGGTAGTCGCGCAGCTTGACCGCCTGCGCCTCCGGATTCCCCTCGGCGCGAAGCTCTTTCACCAGGCCGTGCACGAGCTTGAACACGAGACCCACGGTGCACATGTGCCTCCACGCGTCGTCGCCCGGCAGGTCGTGCGCGTGCGGGTTGATGAGGATGCCGTGCTCAAGGGGCTTTTCCTTCGAGCGATGGTGGTCGACCACGATCACGTCGATGCCCAGGGATGCCAGATAGGCGACCTCGTCGTGGGAATTGGTCCCGCAATCGAGCGCCACGAAAAGATGCGGCCGACCGGGCTCGAGCGCGCGGTCGATGGCGCTGCGCGAAAGGCCGTAGCCGTCCTCCATGCGGCGGGGCACGACGAAGCGGGGCTTGGCGCCGAACCGGCGCAAGATACTGACGAGAAGCGCGGTGCTGCTCACACCGTCCACATCGTAGTCGCCGAGCACGACGATTTGCTCGCCGCCGGCGATGGCGCGACGCAGACGCGCGGTGGCGCGGTCGAGGTTTCTCAGCAGAAACGGATCGGCGAGGCGGGAGAGAGCCGGACGCAGAAAAGCGTCCGCCGCGCCCGCGTCGGCGTGGCCGGCGCGCAAAAGCAGCTCGGCCAGCACGGGACCCGTGCCGAGAGTGGATGAGAGTGCCGCCACCTGCTCCGGCGGCGGGGCGTGGTAGATCCAGCGCATGGGCTGCGGGGACGCGCGGAGACGCCCTACGCGCAAACGCCGCCGCGGCCGCGAGCCGTCCGGACAGGGCGAACCGGGAATCGGTTCTTCCTGCGAAAGACGGAGGCGGCCCGGCGCGCTTGGCGCGGGGCCGGCGCGTCGCGGCGGTTAGCGGGAGGCCTTGGTCTGGATTTCCCAGTCGTAGACCGGGCGCTTTTCCTCGTGGTCGACACGGTTGCGATCACCCTTGTGCCACCAGTAGAAGACCGGGGCGGCGATGAACACGGAGGAGAAGGCTCCGGTGACGATGCCGATGATGAAGGTGAAGGCCAGGTCGCGCATGACGCCCGTGCCCGCGACGAAGAGCGCGATGGCGGCGAGCAGCGTGGTCAGGCTCGTCAGGATGGAGCGGGAGAAGACGCGGCGCAGCGATTCGTTGATGATGTCGCGCAGGTGGCCGTTCGGGTTCTCCTTCATAGCCTCGCGGATGCGGTCGAAGACCACGACCGTGTCGTTGATCGAGTAGCCGGCGATGGCGAGGATCGCCGCGACCATGGGCGCGGAGAACTGGTAGCCGAAGAGCACGAAAATGCCGATGGTCATCAATACGTCGTGGATCGAGGCCACGACGGCGCCGATGCCGAAGCCGAGCTCGAAGCGGAAGGCCACGTAGAGGAGAATGATCACCATCGAGATCGCGAGGGAGACGAGGGCGTTCGTCTTCACCTCCGCGCCGATGGAGGGACCGATGCGATTGTCGCCGATCTGCTTGAAGCCGGCCTCGGGGTGCGTCTTCTGAAGGGCGGCGATGAGGGGGGCGGATTCATTGAACTCGGTCTCGATGCGGAGCGTCTCCCCGCCGCCGCCGATCGCGGCGACGTAGGTGGGGGTGATTTCCTTGAGCCCTTGTTGTTCGGCGATCTTTGCGATCTCGGAGGTGTCGATCCGCTTTTCGAAACCAAGGGTGGCGATGTCGCCGCCGAGGAAATCGCGGCCGTAGATGCGGTCTCCCTTGTAGACCACGTAGCCGACGGCAACCGCGACGAGCAGCCAGGAGGCGATGAAGGAGGGCTTGCCGAGCTTGACGAAGTCGACGTTGCCGATGCGGATCGGCTTCATCATGGGCAGCTTCTTGAGGATGCCGCCGCTGATCAGCCAATCGAGCAGCAGGTGGCCGACGATGAGCACGGAGAACAGCGTGGAAAACACGCCGATGGCGAGGGTGACGCCGAAGCCCTTGATCGGGCCGGTGCCGAGGCCGATCATCACCGCGCAGATGGCGAGCTGGGTGATGTGGGCGTCGACGATCGTGGTGAAGGCGCGGTCGTAGCCGGCGTTGTGCGCGGCGACGAGGGATTTGCCCGCGCCGAGTTCGTCGCGCATGCGCTCGAAGATGAGGATGTTCGCGTCCACCGCCATGCCGAGGGTGAGCACGATGCCGGCGAGGCCGGGCAGCGTGAGGGTGGCGCCCATGATCGCCATGATGGCGAACACGATGAGGACGTTGACCGCGAGCGCGACAAGGGCGACGCCGCCGCCGACGGTGTAGTAGGTCACCATGAAACCGCACACGAGGATGGTGCCGATGATCGCGGCGCGGACGCCGCTATCGATCGCGTCTTGGGCGAGCGAAGGTCCGACCTCGTATTGCTCCTGCACGCGGAGGGGCAGGTCGAGCGGGTTGTTGAGGACGTTGGCCAGCTCCTGCGCCTCGAGGGCGGAGAAGTCGCCGCTGATCTCGGCGGTGCCGCCGTTGATCTCGTCCTTCACGCGCGGGGCGGAATAAAGACGGCCGTCGAGGACGATGGCGAGGAGGGCGTCGACGCCGCTCTCGCGACCGAGCTGGGCCACGCGGCGGGTGGTGTCGGCGAACTCGCGCTCGCCGTCCTTGTTGAACTTGATGACGACGCGGTAGCGACCGAACTGATCGGTGGTGGCGTAGGCCGCGGTGACGTTGCGACCGTCCATCTCCCAGACGCGTTTGACGTAATACTCGAGCGTCATCGAGCGGCCGTCCTTCGTCTCGTAATCCTGCGTCTTGATCTCGTAGCCGACCGGGATCTCGCCGGGGGCCGAGGCGTTGGGGCGCTGGGTCGGATGGACGAGGTGGAAGGAAAGGCGGGCGGGCTTCTTGATGCTCTCGAGCACCTCGGGATTGTCGCGGGTGTTCACGCCGGGCATCTGGACCTCGATGCGGCTGGCGCCGACGGCGCGGATGATGGGCTCGGCGATACCGAAGCCGTTGATGCGATCACCGATGATATCGATGGCCTTGCCGAGCTTTTCCTTGCGCTGGGATTCGGGGATCGCCGAGGCGGCGTCCTCGTCGACGGCGAGGGTGACCGCGACGCCGCCCTTGAGGTCGAGACCGAGCTGGAGGCGACCCTTCGACTGGATGAGGAGGTGATTGAGCAAGGCGTTGTTTTTCTTCGCGATGTTCGTGAGCGAGGCGTCCATCCGCACGCCGGGGAAATACTCCTTCGCGAGGTCGATCTTTCGCTCGTTGGCGAGGTCGCGCAGGGCGATGAACACGGACGGGGCCTGCTTCGCCTCGTAGCGGGCTCCGGCGTCCTTCATCAGGGTCTGGAACTCGGTGGCCTTCTGCTCGACTCGTCCGGCGATGTAGGTCGGCACGTCGCGGTCGGTCACGGGCACGAGAGCGCTGACGGCCCACAGCACGATCAAGAAGCTCAGCACGAGCTTCCACAGGTTGCGTTTAAGCATGGTGTTTTATTGGTTTAAAAAGGCGAGGGCGCGGCGCGGGACGCAAGCGGTGCGGTCCCGGGTCGGCAAAGGAAGCCGAGCGACGGACAGGACGGGGCGAAAGGGGGCCAAACGACAAGAAAGCACGGACGAAACCGGACGAAAAAGCCAAGCAACGCGACGCCGACGATCCGCCGGCGTCGCGGGAAAACCCAAACCTCAGTTCTTGGAGGAACCGGCCTTGCGCACGACCTCTTGGACGTGGCCCTTGGAGATCTCCACCTTCACGCCATCGGCGATGCGAACGACAAAGCGGTCGTCCTTCTTGTAAGTGATCTCGCCGTAGATGCCGCCGGCCGTGATGATCTCGTCGCCCTGGTCGAGCGCGGCGAGCATCTTGGCGTGCTCCTTTTGCTTCTTGCGCTGCGGCGCGATGATCAGAAACCACATCGCCACGAACATGAAGCCCAGGAACAGGAGCTGGGTGGCTCCGCCGCCTGCGGGGGCGGCGGCTTGGGCGAGAATGGGCGACGAATCGAACGCGGAAGTCATTTTCTGATTTGCGGGACGTGGTTTTTAGACGAGGAATCGCGAAATAACCGCGTCCGTCTCCGCGAACGCAAGCCATAACCCGACCGCATTTCCCTCGCAGGCCGCACGCTCCCGGCCTCACTTCCCTTTCCCACTAGTGAAAAGCAAATCCGTCCCCGCCGCGCCCGACTGGTCCACCGAAAAATCCGAGGAGCTCTACGGCTTCAAACGCTGGGGCGCCGGCCATTTCGGCGTCGGCCCGGACGGCTCCGTCGCCGTGCAACCGCTCTCCGACGGCCGCTCCATCCGCATCATGGACGTGGTCGACGAGGCCGTGTCCATGGGTCTCAAGGCGCCGCTTGTGATCCGCTTTCAGGACCTGCTCCGCCACCGTGTCGAGCAGCTCAACGCCGTCTTCAACCAAGCGATCAAGGAGGAGGGCTACAAGGGCTCCTACCGCGGCGTCTTCCCCATCAAGGTCAACCAGCTCCGCGAGGTCGTCGAGGAGATCGTCGGCGCGTCCAAGGGTTTCAACTACGGCCTCGAGGCCGGCTCCAAGCCCGAGCTCATGATCGCCCTCGCCATGCACGAAGGCGCCAACTCGCTCATCGTTTGCAACGGCTACAAAGACCACGACTTCATCCGCATCGCCCTCCTCGGCCGCAAGCTCGGCAAGAAGGTCGTCATCGTGGTGGAGCAGCTCGCCGAACTCGACGACATCATCCGCGTATCCGAGGAGGTCGGCGTCAAACCCATGATCGGCTTCCGCGCCAAGCTCCAGACGCGCGGCGAGGGCAAGTGGTCCTCCTCATCCGGCGACAACGCCAAATTCGGCCTCAACACCGCCGAGATCCTCTTCGCCTGCGAAAAGCTCCGCAAAGCCAAGCTCACCTCCGCGCTGCGTCTCGTCCACTTCCACATCGGCTCGCAGGTCCCGAACATCCTCACGATCAAGAACGCCGTCATCGAGGCGTCCCGCTTCTACTGCCAGCTCGCCAAGATGGGCTTCCCCATGGGCTACCTCGACGTCGGCGGCGGCCTGGGCATCGACTACGACGGCTCCCGCACCAACTACGAGTCGTCGATGAATTACTCGATGGCGGAATACGCCCGCGATGTCGTCGCCAACGTCCGCGACATCTGCGACTCGATGCAGGTCCCCGTCCCCGATCTAGTCTCCGAATCCGGCCGCGCCATCGTCGCGCCGCACGCCATGCTCGTCGTCGAGGTCTTCGAGCGCATCAACAAGCGCGAAACTCTCGGCGTGCAGCACCAGCCGAAGGAAAAGCACAAGGTCGTGCACGATCTCGAGGCCCTTCTCCGCAACAAGGCCAAGCTCGGCAAGCTGGAGCGCTTCCACGACGCCGTGCAGAAAAAGGAGGAGGCGCTCTCCCTCTTCAATCTCGGCTACCTCGACCTCGAAAACCGCGCCGCCGCCGAGTCGATCTACTGGCAGATCTGCGAGCAGATCGCCCAGGAAAACCGCGCCGCCGGCTACGTGCCCGAAGAACTCCGCGAGCTCGATCGTCTCCTCGCCGACCAATACGTCTGCAACTTCTCCGTCTTCCAGTCCCTCCTCGACCACTGGGCACTCAAGCAGCTTTTCCCGATCACCCCGCTGCACCGTCTCGAGGAAAACCCGTCCGTGAACGCCACGCTCGTCGACATCACCTGCGACTCCGACGGCAAGATCGGCACCTTCATCGATCTCCAGGACACGAAGGACTACCTCCAGCTCCACCCGCTTAACGGAAAACCCTACTATCTCGGCATCTACCTCACCGGCGCCTACCAGGACATCATGGGCGACCTCCACAACCTTTTCGGTCGCGTCAACGAGGTCCACGTCTTCCTCGAGGACGACGAGCCCAACGGCTACTACATCGAGGACACCCTCGCCGGCGTGCGCATGAACGAGGTCATCGAGACCGTTCAATACCAGTGGGAAGAGCTCTGCCGCCGCATCAAGAGCCAGATCGACACCGCCACCAAAAAGGACCTCGTCAAACCCCGCGAAGGCGTCCGCCTCCTCGAGTTTTACGAGAGCCAGATGCTCGCCAAGACCTACCTCAACATCGACCGCATCGCCAAATCCGACGAAGAGGACGAGGCCGCCGCCGCAAAACCCGCCCGCTCCTCCCGCCGACGCAAGGCCTGATCCGGGAAATTCGGCGACGGCCTCCGCACCCGTGGCGGCACGGCCGCCGCCTGTTTCGCCCAAGCCGGCGCCGCGCATCGTTCCAGTGCCCCCGATGTGTTTTTTCGGCGGGGTTTTCGCCTCCCGCGCGTAATACCCCGCAAATGACCACGCCGCCCGATCCCGCCCTGCGCGCCCTCCTGCGCCGCGCCGACCCGGCCGCGGACTTGCCCGCGCTCGCACCCGGCGACTTCGCCGCCGGCGTGCATGCCCGCCTGCTCGTCCTCGACTCCCCTCCCCCGCACGCCTTCGCCCGCATGGCCCGGCAGCTTTTCCCGCTCGCCGCCTCGCTCGCCGTGCTCGCGTCCATCGGCGCCGGCTCCGCCGTCGCCTACGCCCGCGAACGCGAGGTTCGCGCCGACTCCTTCGCCACCGCCTACGCGCGCAACATCGACCCGTGGCAGAAACACGCAGCGGTCGACTCGTCCGACGCCCACGCCGGACACCACGCCCCCTGACCTTTTGCACCGCGCCCTGCCGCCCCTAGCCGTGTCGCGCCGTCCGCTCCTTCTCCTCTGCCTGGCCCTTGCCGCCGGACTTCTCGCCTACGGCGCCACCCGGCTGGCCATGCGCGCGCCGGTCGACGCGGAAACCGAGGCCACCGAGGCGCAGCTCGCCTGGCTCGCCCGTGAGTTCGCCCTCTCCGATTCCGCCCGGGCCGAGATCGCGAAAATACAAACCGCCTACGAACCGGTTTGCGAACGCCACTGCGGCGCCATCGTCCGCGCCCAAACCGCGCTCCGCGCCGCCTCGTCCGATCCCGCCGCGCGATCCGCCGCCGAAGCCGAGCTCGCGCGCCTGAAACAGGTCTGCGCCGAGTCCACCCAGGCGCACCTCCACGCCATCGCCGCGCTCATGGCGCCCGCTCAGGCCTCGCGTTTCCTCGCCCTCATGGAGCCGCGCGTCGCCCATCGCGACGAGCGCGACGGCGCCCCCTCCCTGGCTCCCGCCGAAGCCCGATGATGCCGCCCGCCGCGACGGCCGCCTCCTCCTTCGACGACTCCGCCGCCCGCGAGCCGGGCGACGAGGCGCTCATGTCCGCCCTCGCCGCCGGCGACCTGCCCGCCCTCGACGCGCTCATGCTGCGCTGGCAGACCCCGCTTCGCGCCTTTCTCTTCCGCCACCTGCAAAACGAGGCCGACGCGCTCGATCTCGCGCAGGAGACTTTCGTCCGCATCTACCGCCACCGCGATCGCTACCGGCCAGGAGCACGCTTCACGACCTGGATGTTTCAGATCGCCCTCAACCTCGCGCGCGACCACGCCCGCAAGCACCAGCGCCGTCGCACCGACTCGCTCGAAACCGCCGCCCCCGCCGACACCGCCGGTCTCGCCGCCACCGGATCCGCGCCCGACGCCGCCGCTCGTCGAATCGAGGAAATCGCCGCGGTCCGGACCGCCATCGCCGACCTCCCCGAAGAACTCCGCGAGGTCCTCGTGCTCTTTGAATACGAGGAAAAGTCCCACGCGGAGATCGCCGAGATTCTCGGCGCCACCCCCAAGGCGGTCGAAACCCGCCTCTATCGCGCCCGCGACAAACTCCGCGCCACCCTCTCCCGTTGGCTGAAAAGCTGACCCGGAACCGCGCGCGGCGCATACGGTCCAAACCAAACCCCCGCCCATGCGCTCGCCCCTCCCGCTTCACGCCATCGCGCTTTCCCTCGTGATCGGCTCCCCGCTTTTCGCCGCGTCCCTGGATTTCCCCGCCACCACGTGCAGCATCCAGATCGGCGCGCAAACCACCCGCTTCGCCGCCGCGCAAGCCGGACGCGACATCGTCATCGACGGCAAACCCGCCCTCGCGGGCGAACGCGTCAACACGCTCATGCGCGTCAACTGGGTCATCGCCCCGATCGAAGGCATCGGCGACGAATACGTCTTCGTCGTCCGCCGCCCGGGCCAGAAAACCAAGACCTACTCGGCCGTTTTCAAAGGCGGCCGCGCCGAGGTCGCCGTGGACGACAAGCTCCTGATCGAGATCGAAGACTGATCCTCGCTCCCCGGCCCTCGGATCGCCGCATCGACCCCGGTCCGTTCGTCGCCCGCGCTTGCCCGGGCGCCTAGGGCGCGCGACCGTGCCGCATGGCCGCCGCCCTCGTCTCACGCAATCCCGCCACCGGCAAAATCATCGCCCGCCACGCCGCGCACACGAAACGCGAGATCGAGGCCCGCCTGGCCGCCGCCCACGCGGCCGCAGCCGCTTGGCGAACCTTGGGCGCCGCGACGCGCGCCCGCCACCTGCGCGCCTTCGCCGCCACCCTCCATCGCGAGCGCCAACCGCTCGCCGCGCTCGTCACCGCCGAGATGGGCAAGCCCCTCGCCGACTCCCTCGCCGAAATCGCTAAATGCCGCGACGCCCTCGTGCACTACGCCCGGCACGGCGCGGCCTTTCTCAAGCCCGAGATCCCGCCGGCCGCGCCGCGCGGAGTCTCCGTCGTCCCCGAGCCCCTCGGCGTCGTCCTCGCCATCATGCCGTGGAACTACCCGCTCTGGCAGGTCGTGCGCGCCGCCGCACCCGCGCTCATCGCCGGCAACGTCCTCCTCCTCAAGCACGCGAGCAACGTCTCCGGCACCGCGCTCGCCCTCCGCGACATCGCCCTCCGCTCCGGCCTCCCCGCCGGCGTCTTCGACTGCATCCTCGCCCGGGGCGCCGCCGTCGAACCGCTCATCGCCGACGACCGCGTCCGCGGCGTCACCCTCACCGGCAGCACCGCCGCCGGACGCCGCGTCGCCTCCCTCGCCGGGGCGGCGCTCAAGCCCTTCGTGGGCGAACTGGGCGGCAGCGACCCGTATTTGATTTTCCCCGACGCCGACCTGCCCTCCGCCGCGCAAACCTGCGCCGCCGCCCGCCTCGTCAACAACGGCCAGAGCTGCGTCGCCGCCAAACGCTTCGTCGTCCACGCGCGCGTCGCCGACGAGTTCATCCGCCTCCTCGCCGTCGCCATGGCCGCCGTCCGCGTCGGCGATCCGTTCGCGCCCGGCGTCCAACTCGGCCCGCTCGCCCGCGCCGATCTGCGCGACGAGCTTCACGCGCAGGTGCTGAAATCGATCCGCCTCGGCGCCCGCCTAGTCATGGGCGGAAAACCGCTCGCCGGCCCCGGAGCCTTCTACTCACCCACCCTGCTCGCCGACGTCGGCCCGGGCATGCCCGCCGCGGACGAGGAGCTCTTCGGCCCGGTCGCCGCCGTCGAGATCGCCGACAACGAGGACGCCATGCTCGCCGCGGCCAACCGCACCGTCTACGGCCTCGGCGGCGCGATCTTCACCCGGGACCTCCGGCGCGCCCGCGCCGACCACGCCCCGCGCCTCGAGGCCGGGATGGTTTTCGTGAACCACGCCGTCCGCTCCCACGTGGCCGTCCCCTTCGGCGGCAGCAAGGCCTCCGGCCTCGGCCGGGAACTCGGGCGCCCCGGCGTGCTCGCCTTCACCAACCCGAAGACGCTCTGGATCGCCTGAGACCGCGGCAGGCGCCGCCCCTCCCCGGCTCCGAAACAAGCGCCCGCGGCGCGTGACAAACGTGTTACGCGCCGCATTGTTCTCGTCTCCCGCGCACCCACCCGGTGCGCTCCTCCGTTTCGAAGCACGCATGGCCACGCCGCGCAAACGCCCTTCCGCGTCCAGCAAAACCGCCCCCGCCGCCTCCGCGCCGGCGAAGGGCGCCGCGCGGCCGCGTGCGAAGTCCCGCCCCGCTCCGCTCGCGCCGGATGACGACACCGTCCTCACGCCGGACAACACGCCCGCCCCGGTGGCCCGCGCCGCCGGCCTCGCCAAATCCGCCTATTTCAACCGCGAGCTCAGCTGGCTCGCCTTCAATCGTCGCGTCCTGGAGCAAGCCTGCGATCCCCGCCATCCGCTGCTCGAGCGCGTCCGTTTCCTCGCCATCGTCTCGAGCAATCTCGACGAGTTTTTCGAGATCCGTGTCGCCGGCCTCATCCAGCAGGTCGACAACAACGTCGTCCCCGCCGGCGGCATCGACATCATCGGCCCGCGCGAACAGCTCCGCCGCATCCACGGCGTCGTCGCCTCGCTCGTCGACGACCAGTATCGCTGCTGGCGCGACCAGCTTCTTCCCGCCCTCGCCGCGGAGGGGATCACCTTCGCCGACGCCGCTTCGCTCACGTCCTCCGAGTTCGCCTGGGTCCGCACCTACTTCGAGGAGCAGATCTTCCCCGTCCTCACCCCGCTCGCGATCGACCAGTCGCACCCCTTTCCCCAGCTCGGCAACAAGACACTCAACCTCGTCGTCTCGCTCGACGATCCCGCCACGCCCGAACTCGACCGCCACTTCGCGATCCTGCCCGTCCCGCGCGTCCTTCCCCGCATCGTCGGCATCGATTCGCCGGACAACGACCGGCGCGGCCGCCGCTTCATTTTCCTCTCCGACATCATCAAGCTCTGCGCCGCCGACTTTTTCCCCGGTTACGCGATCCACGGCGTCCACACCTTCCGCGTCACGCGCAACAGCGACCTCTACATCGACGAGGAGGAGGCCGAGAATCTGCTCAAAAAAATCGAGGAGGAGCTGCGCAACCTCCGCCGCGGCGCCGCCGTCCGGCTGGAGATCGAGGAAGGCGTCGACGAACAGATCTTCGCGACCCTCTGCGAGCACCTCGACCTCTCGCACGAATACGTCTTCCGCCTCGAGGGCCCGGTGAACCTGCTCCGGCTCATGTCGCTCGCCGACATCGACCGTCCCGACCTCAAGTATCCGCCCTTCCAGCCGGTCAACGCCTCGCCGCTCCGCGAGCCCGCGCTCGTCTTCGACACCCTGCGCGACCGCGACATCCTCCTCCACCACCCCTACGACTCCTTCCAGCCCGTCGTCGATTTTGTCGAGCAGGCCGCCCGCGATCCCCGGGTCCTCGCGATCAAGCAGACGCTTTACCGCACCTCCGGCGACTCCCCCTTCGTCCGCGCCCTCATCGAGGCTTCGCGCAACGGCAAGCAGGTCACCGCGCTCGTCGAGCTGAAGGCCCGCTTCGACGAGGCCAACAACATCCAGTGGGCGCGCCAGCTCGAGGAGGCCGGCGTGCACGTCGTCTACGGCCTCGTCGGCCACAAGACCCATTGCAAGGTCGCGCTCGTCGTCCGCCGCGAGGCCGACGGCAAACTCCGCCGCTACGTCCACCTCGGCACGGGCAACTACAACCCGCGCACCGCGAAAATCTACACCGACCTCAGCCACTTCACCTCGCGCGACGCCCTCACCGCCGACGCCGCCGCGCTCTTCAACTCGCTCACCGGCTTCGGTCGCTCCCCCGAATTCCAGCGCCTGCTCGTCGCGCCCTACACGCTCCACCGCCGCGTCCTCGAGTTCATCCGCCGCGAGACCGCGCACGCCGCCGCCGGCCGCCCCGCCCGCATCATGGCCAAGATGAACTCCCTCGTGGACCAGGCCGTGATCGACGCCCTCTACGCCGCCTCGCGCGCCGGCGTGCAGATCGACCTGATCGTGCGCGGCGTCTGCTGCCTCGTCCCCGGCGTTCCCGGCCTCTCCGAAAACATCCGCGTGCGCAGCCTCGTCGGCCGCTTCCTCGAGCACGTCCGCGCCTTCTACTTCCACAACCACGGCGGCGAGCCCGACATCTTCGCCGGCAGCGCGGACTGGATGCCGCGTAATTTTTTCCGCCGCATCGAGGTCGTGTTCCCCCTCCTCGATCCCGCCCTGCGCCGCTGGGTGGTCGACGATCTCTTCGCGATCGAACTTCAGGACAACGAAAACGCCCGCGTCCTCACGTCCGGCGGCGGCTACCTCCCCGTCGTGCGCGGCGAAACCACGCCTCCCTTCTCCGCGCAAAACTACTTCCTCGCCGCCGCCGCCCAGCGGGCGCAAGCCGGCTGAACCGCGCCGCGACTTCGCCTGCCCGACGGATCCGCGGCGTGCTGATTCCGTCTTTTTCGTCCGACTCCGGCGGCAGCGACAAAATCCGCGCCTGGAAAGCGCCAAATCGCCAAGCAGTGGAGCTAGCCTGGGCCACGGGTTGCCATATTGGCACAATCCGGAGATTACGGTTGCCGTGGCAGAGGAGTTGCTACCTGAAAAAACCATGAACCCGCTTCATTCCCCCCGCCACACCCTCGCCGCGCTCGCCGCGCTTGTCGTCTCCAGCCTCTCAGCCCACGCCGACATCCTCGCCTCCGAAAACTTCGCCTACTCCGATGGCGCCCTGCTCGGCCAGGGCGGCTGGACCATCACCGGCACCAGCGTCGTCAACCCCCTCGCCGTGTCCAACGGCGCCGTCACGCTCGCGACCACCGGACAAGACGCCTACAAGGCGCTGAGCGCCTCGCTCAATTTGGCCACCAACGGGGGCGTCTATTACTCGATGGACCTCTCGGTCGCCAGCGCGCAGGCCGCCGGCGACTACTTCTTCCACCTCAGCGACCCGGTCGGAACGACGTCCAACTTCTACGCCCGGCTTCTCGTGAAGTCGTCCGGCTCCGGGTTCTTGCTCGGCCTGCAGGAGCAATCCGGCACCGGCGCGGCCGCCACCTACGGCACGACCGAGCTCAGCTTCAACACCAGCTACAAGGTCGTGGTCGCGTGGAATGTCATCACCGGAGCCACCAACGACAGCTTCAGCCTCTACCTCGCCCCTTCGAATTCTGCCCAGACCTCGAACACCGCCTACGTGACCGACCTCTGGACCTCGACGACCGTCGAGCCCGCGACGATCACGGCCTTCAACCTCCGCCAAGGCAGCGCCGCCAACGCCGCGGGCGTCACGGTCGACAAAATCGTCGTCGCCTCGACCTTCGCCGAGGCCGCCGGTCTCGCCACCGTCCCCGAGCCGTCCTCCTTCGCCGCCCTCGCCGGCCTCGTCGCCCTCGCCGGCGCCGCGTCGCGCCGCCGCGCACGCGCCTGAGAAAACCGCCTTCCCTAAAACCAAAGCCCCGGCCACGGCCGGGGCTTTTTGTTGGGCTCAGCGTTTCGCGATCGTTCGCTCCCAGACCGCGTCCGCCCGCGTGTGGGCCGGATGCTCAAGAATCACCAGCACATAGGAATACACCCGTGCATGCTGGAGGTCCGGGTTCGTGTGGATGAGCTTCGGCGTGAGGCTCCGACAGATCGGTCGCACTTCCGCCACGCGCCAGCCCTCCCGGATGCGCTCCCGGTATTCGTCCTCCTGCGCGCCGCCTTCGATCACGACACAATCGTGAAGGCCGTTCGTCGCGATGAAGCCGAGGCGCCCGGGCCCGACCAGCTTGGAAATGTATTCGGGATTGAACGCGACCATGGCGGCAAAGGACGAGGATCAGCCTATCGCGTTCGCCACGCTTGGATAGTCCGAAACCGCGAATTTCCCCGCCTGCGGACGTGCGCGACCCCGTATCAACGCGGAGCCGCCCGCGCCAGTTCGGCCGCCTTCGCGTATTGGGCCCGGAAGTGCTCGCCCAGCTCCTTCGCGAGACGCAGCTCCTCCACCTTGTCCTTTGCCCGTAGCGCCTGTTTGATCCGTCCGGAAGCCGCCGCGTAGTCCACCGCGGACAGATCGGCCAAGGCCGCCATCGCCGCCGGAGGCGAGCCCGCGGCGGCGATTTCCCGCCAGGCCTCGGTCAGCTCGGGGTGCGAATCGAGACACATCACCCGGATGATGAAACGCAGCTCGCTGAACAGCCCCGCCGTCCACTCCGGCCGATACACCAACGGATTCTCCAGCGCATATGGATTTTCCTCCGGATCGCTGCGACGCTCCGCCGCGCCCGGCTCCACATAGACGTCCTTGCGCACCGCCAGGCGACGCACCGCGAAACGCTCAGGCCCGCCCTCCGTGCCCGGACGCTGGTTCCAAAGCCGCTGCCCCTCGCGCGACATCACAAACTCGATGAAGGCCCGCGCCACCTCCGGATGGGGCGCACCGCGCAGCAGGCCGATCGGATCGACCGAAAACACCGTGCCGCCCGGCGGCGAACGATAGCCGACCCGCGAGCTTCCCGCGCGACGCGCCAGCGCCTCCACCTGCTGGCGTCCGTAGAAATCGATGCACATGCCCGCCGCGCAGTTCCCCGACGCGACGTCGATCGGAACCTTTTGCGCGCTGTCGGTGAAATAGCGCGCGTTGGCCGAGATGGCCTGCAAAAGCCGCAGCCCCCGCACCCAGCCCTCCGCCACCGCCTCTTTTTCCGCCGCGGCCCGGGCTTCCTCGCTCGCGAAGCGCGCCGTCGCCAGACGAGCGTCCACCACCGCGTGGATTTCCTGCTGCAGGACGTTCTCGAAGGCCTTGTTCATCGAGCCGCTCTTCGTCGGATCCGCCAGCGCCACCTGCCCCGCGTAGCGCGGGTCGGCGAGGTCCGCCCATGCCTTGGGCTCCGTCACCCCCAGCCGCACCAGGGCGTCCCGGTTGTAAACGATGCCGAAGGAGCTCAGCACCGCGCCGCTCCAGCGCCCCTGAGGATCACGAAAATCGTCGCCCGCGTGTCGCACCGGCACGACGTCCTCGCTCATCCAGTCCGGCTTCGCCTCGCCGTCCGCATACATCGGGACCAGGCGACCCGCGCGAGCCTGCGAGATGAAGTCATAGGTGCCGCCGCCGAAGAAAACGTCGATCCCGCAGCCGACCGTGGACTCGAGAAAGGCCTTCCGAGCCTCCTGGGCCTCCGCCGGCGCGTCCTTGGCCAGCCGCCCGTCCGCGAAGGCGGCCAGCACCGTCGCGCTCCAGGGACGCCCGAGCGCGCCCGTCCAAAGATTCTGGAAGGAAGCGACGTATTCGCCTTCCAGATACCGGGTGATCTCGCTCGTGCCGCCGATCAGCCGCCAGTCGATCCGCACCCCGCGGCCCGTGCGCGCCTGGTAGGTCTTGCGGAAGGCCGTCTCGAACTCGTGCCGGATCGCCTCGTTATGCGGCGAGATCACCACGACGGTGTCGTCCGCGCCGGCCGCCGTCTCCGCCGCGGGACGAAGCGCGAAGGGCAGCGCGAGCACGACGGCCAGCAGGACAAACAGGATCGCGTTGCGAATCATCGGGGCTCCTCGTTTCGACGTGACGCGCTCAGCGCTCCAGCACCACCACGTCTTCCGCCGCCACGACGGCGTGCAGCTCGTGTTCGCCCGCGCCCGCGATGTGGCGGGGATTCAGCTCGTAGACCTTGAGCCGCGCCCCGCCGCCCGCCGGCACGAAGTCGTATTGCGCGACCTCGCCCAGGTAGGTCGCCTCGCCGATGCGCCCTCGCACGCTGTTCGTGTCGCCACCGCGCTCACGCAGCACCCAGCATTCCGGGCGGATCGAAAGCGTGACTTCCGCGCCGGGCTGCGCCTGCGACGCCGCGTCGCCGAAGACGCCGGCGAAGCGCCCCAGCCCCGTCTCCACCTCGGCCTCCCGGCCGCGACGCGCGACGAGTTTGCCCGCGATGAAATCCGTCTCGCCGATGAAGTTGGCCACCGTCTTGCAGACCGGTCGCCCGTAGACCTCGCGCGGCGAACCGACCTGCAGGATATGCCCGCCGTCGAGGATCGCCATGCGGTCGGCGATCGAGAGCGCCTCCTTCTGGTCGTGGGTCACGTAAACCGTGGTCAGTTTGAACTCCTTGCACACGCGGCGGATCTCCGCGCGCATCTCCAGGCGCAGCTTCGCGTCGAGGTTGCTCAGCGGTTCGTCGAGCAGAAGACAGCGCGGGCGGATCACCAAAGCGCGGGCCAGCGCCACGCGTTGCTGCTGTCCGCCGGAAAGCTGGTTGGGCTTGCGGGCCGCGTAGGCGCCCATGCGGACGGACTCCAGCGCCTCGCCCACCCGCCGGTCGATCTCGGCTTTCGGCACCTTCCGCTCCACAAGCCCGAAGGCGACATTTTCCGCCACCGTCATGTGAGGCCAGAGGGCGTAACTTTGAAACATCATGCCCGTGTTGCGCTTGTGCGGCTCAAGGCGTGTCACGTCCTCGGCACCGAAACGAATCGCGCCGGCCTCGGGGATGTAGAACCCCGCGATGCTGCGCAGCAACGTGGTCTTCCCGCAGCCGCTCGGCCCGAGGAGGAAGAACAACTCCCCCGCCCCGATCTCCAGATCGAGCCCGTGCAGGGCGGTGGTCTGACCGAAACGCTTGGTGAGCTGGGCGACGGAGATCGAGATCATGCGGGGGACGCGACTGAGTGTTAGCAAGGCCCGCGCCCCCCACGAGTCAAAGCGCTTTGGCCTGCGGGGCCGAAACACCAGATTTTCGTCACGTCCTCGTCACCCTACGCCCGCCGCCGCCCTTGCCCGCGACCGGCGCGGCATCCAAGCTGCTCGAAAACGCCACCATGCCGCCCACCGCCGCCAAGTCCGAGCCCTCCTCTTATCCCGCGCTTGAATCGGTTCTCGTCTCCGAGGCCGACATCCAGGCGCGCCTCAAGAAACTCGGCGCCGAGATCATGGCCCTCTACGGCCAGGAGGAGATCACCGTGGTCGCCGTCATCAACGGCGCCATCCTCTTCACCGCGGACTTGTTGCGCAATATCGACAACCCGATCCGCCTCGATTGCATCCGCATCTCCAGCTACCGCAACGAGACCAAGTCGACGGGCAAGCCGCAGGTGCTTGGCAATCTTTCCCTCGATCTCGCCAACCGTCACGTCCTGCTGATCGACGACATCCTCGACACCGGCAAGACGCTCTCGCTCATCGTCTCGATGATCCAGAAGCTCAACCCCGCCAGCGTGCGCACCTGCGTGCTGCTCGACAAGCGAGGCCGACGCGAAGTCGAGTTCGAGGCCGACTTGGTGGGGTTCCAGATCCCGGACAAGTTCGTCGTCGGCTACGGCCTGGATTTCGCCGAGCGCTATCGCAACCTCCCCTGCATCGGCGTGCTCAAGCCCCACCTGCAAAACCCGCCCGAGTGGGCTTGAGCTCCTTCGACGTCTAGCCCGGTTCGACCCGGAAAGCAAAGCCTCGGCCACGGCCGGGGCTTTGGGCTTTCCTGGGCCTTCGTCCGGCCTTCTCAGGCATTAAGAATCGCCCAGCGACCCGCCCGCCTGCGCAACGATGGCCGCGCAACCGCGTCTTGCCGCGCGCGACGGTCGCGCCCAATCCCTCGGACATGGCTACACCCCGCCCCCGCCACGGCCTTTTCTTCGCCGCCTGCCTCGCGCTTTCCGCCTTCCTGCCCCGTCTTTCCGCCGCCGATCTCTACGTCTCGCCCGCCGGCTCCGCCGAGGCCGCCGGCAGCCTGGAAGCTCCGACCACGCTCGAACGCGCCCTCGCCCGCGTCGCGCCCGGAGACACCATCCACCTGCGCGGCGGCGACTACGCCTTCAGCTCGCAAGTCACCATCGCCAAGGAAAACTCCGGCGCCGCCGCGGCCCCCAAAAAGCTCGTCGCCTACGCCCCGCCGGGCGGCGAAGCCGAGCGCCCTCGCCTCGATTTCTCCGGACAGGCCTACGCGAAAAACAACAACGTCCGCGGCCTCCAGCTCAACGGCGACTGGTGGCACATCCGCGGACTCGAGGTCTTCGGCTCGGCCGACAACGGCATCTACATCGGCGGCAGCCATAATCGCGTCGAGCGCTGCGTCACCCACCACAACCGCGACACCGGTCTCCAGATCGGACGCGCCGCCGCGACCGACGCCGAGCCCTCTTCCTGGCCCTCGCACAATCTCGTGATCAACTGCGTGTCGCACGACAACTACGACGCCCCGCCCGGCGCGGGCGAAAACGCCGACGGCTTCGCCTGCAAGCTCACCACCGGCCCGGGCAACGTCTTCCGCGGCTGCGTGGCGCATCATAACATCGACGACGGCTGGGACCTCTACACGAAGACGAAGACGGGCGCCATCGGCGCCGTCGTCCTCGACCAGTGCGTCGCCTACGCCAACGGCACGCTCTCCGACGGCACCCAAAGCGCCAAGGGCGATCGCAACGGCTTCAAGCTCGGCGGCTCCAAGATCCCCGTGCCCCACGTCGTCACGCGCTGCATCGCCTTCGACAACGGCAAGAACGGCTTCACTTGGAACAGCAACCCGGGCGCGATCCGCATGATCAACAACCTCGCCTGGGACAACGCGCAGGGTAACTTCAAGTTCGATTCCCCCGAGGCGCTTTTCCTCAACAACCTCTCCTTCTTCACCGAGGGCCGCGCGCCGGGCAAAAGCGACCGCTACGGCGGCCCCTCCGGCGCGCCCACCGGGGCCACCAACGTCTTCTGGTCCACCGCCGGGAAGACGCGTCACCGCAACGACCGCGGCCTCGTCGTCACGGCCGCCTCTTTCGTCTCGCTGTCGGCGCCGGCCGGAGGCGACTTTCCCCGCGCCGCGGACGGCTCGCTCGCGCTCGGGGATTTCGCGCGGCTCGTCGCCGGATCGCCGTTGATCGACGCCGGCGAGCTCCCCGCGGAGGCGCTGCGCGCCGAGCTGCCCTACGATCCCGCGTCCGCTCACGACGGCGCCCCCGACCTCGGCGCGCGCGAGACGGGCAAGGCAGGCTCCACCGCCCGCTGAGATTTCCCCCTCGCGACGGCAACAAGGCGCGGGCCCGGAACCGCGATCAGCGACGAAGCCGGTAAAACTGGCGCGGTCCGGTCAAGGTCACCGTGGCGGCGTTGGCCGCGGGCTGCGGCGAGGTCGGCGTCCAGTTCACCAAGTCGGCGCTTTCCTCGAGCACGACCGAGCCGAGGCCGACCGGCCAGGAAAGTTGCAAGGAATCGGGCGCCGCGCCGCGCGCGATCGAAAGCACCACGCCCACCATCGGGTCGACCCGCGGCACCACCTGGAAGCCGGCGATGCCGCCCCACTCGTCGTTGTCGCGCATCTGCACGAAGACGGTCTGCGTGTCGCCGCTCAGCCCGCGGAAAATCGCATAGTTGGCGGTCGGGTAGTTCGACGAATTCGTCTCGGTGGTCTGCGCAAGGACGGCGTTCGCGCCGGTGACGCTCGCCGGGCCGACGCTCTTGAAATAGTAGGTCGTGGCGCCGTCGCCGACCGAGCCTTCGCGACCGGCGACGTCGGACGAGAAATACACGATCAGGTCGTAATAACCGTGCGGGATCTCGGAGAGCGTCACGGAGGTGCGCGTCGGCGAGGGCCCCCACGCGGCGGGGCCGGCGTTGAGATAGCCGTTTAGAAGGCGCTTGTTCGCGGTGCCGTCGCCATCGAGCGCGGGCGAGCTGCCCTGGATGCTCCACGTGTTGTAGGAGCTGTAGCTGATATCGAGGGTCGTCGGCGTGCCGAGGCTGTCGACGAGGTCGGTGCGAGGATCGTTCGGCCAGGAGTTGTTCCAATTCGCCGCGGCTTCGACGCCGGCGATGTTCGCGGCGGCGAGCGTGCCGTAGCGGTCGTAATTCCAGCCCACGATCTGGGGCGCGCCGGCGGGACGAATGGCGCGGGCGCCGGAGTCGGGCGTCTCCTGACCCGCGACGATGGCGGAGACGACGTAGTAGTAGGTCGTGCCGTTGGTCAGGCCGAGGTTCGTCCACGTGGTGTCGGCGAGGTTGTCGGCGACGACCGTGTAGGGACCGGCTTCGGCGGAGGCGCGTTTCACCCGGTAGGCGTCGGCGGAGGCGACGGCGTCCCACGCGAGCATGGCCTGGGTGTCGCCGGGGGCGGCGGTCGTGATCCACGGGGTCGGCAGCGCGACGCCGGACAGGCGGTAGAGGGCGGCGCCGTGCGACGCGATACCGCGCGAGAAGGTGCCGGTGAAGGAGCCGAGGTCTGCCTTGTCCCAGAGCGAGCGGATCTGCACCGCGCCGGAGTAACCGAGCGAGGAAAGCGTGACGGGCACGTTGGCCGTCGCGGCGCCGGTGTTGAAGAGCGCGAGGTATTTGTCGCCGGAGTCCTCGGAGTCGGCCGTCCAGACGACGAGATCGCCGTTGCGATAAAGCTGACGGTTGCGCGTGCTGCGCTGATTGACCGCCAACACCTCGTCGTTGGTCAGAAGCGCGAGCGTGGCGGCATCCATCTGCGTCATATCGCCGCCGTGGATGAGCGGGGAGCGCGCGATGGACCAGAGGCTCATGAGCGTGGATTGCTCCGCGGAGGTGAAGCGGGTGGCGCGGCCCGTGGCGGCGACGCCGCCGGCCTCTACCTTGCCGAGCGGGAGCATGTCGGCGTCGGGAAAGTGGCCGGGGCCGCGGTAGGGCGTCCAATCATGCAGACGCTTAAACTGCGCGTAGAGGGCGGCCCAGGTGTCCCAAAAATCGTCGCTGACGCGCCACTGGTTGGCGTGGGCGGCGATGTGCGCTCCGCTGCCGACGGGCGTCTCGCCGGGCGAGGTGCTGAAGACGATGGGGCGGCCGGTCTTGTCGATGGCCCGGCGGATGGCCTCGATCTCCTTGCGGTGGTAGGGACGGCTGAGGTCGTCGATCTTCACGAAGTCCACCTCCCACGAGGCGACGAGCTCGAATAGGGAATCGTAGTAGGCCTGCGCGCCGGGCTTGTCCATGTCGACGCCATACATGTCGGGGTTCCACGAGCAGGTGCTGTTGACGTCGGCGACGTCGCGGGCGGTGTAGGCGGTGCCCTTGACCGGAAGGTTTTGCTGCCAGGCCTGGCGCGGGATGCCGCGCATCATGTGGATGCCGAACGTGAGGCCCTTCGCGTGGACGTAGTCGGCGAGCGGCTTGAAGCCGGCGCCGGCGGCGGCGGACGGAAACCGGTTGGTCGCGGGCGTGAGGCGGCCCCACGCGTCCATGGTCAGCGTCGCGTTCGCGTTGTAGGTGAAGCCGGTCGCGTTCGGCTCATACCACTGGATATCGACCGTGATGAGGTTCCAGCCGTGCGCGAGAAGGTTGGTCGCCATGTAGTCGGCCTGGGCCTTGGTCCGTTCCTCGTTCACGGTGGTGCCGTAGAAATCCCAGCTGTTCCAGCCGAGGACGGGCCGCTCGGCCCAGGCGTGAAAGGCCGGGGCGGCGCGGAGAGGAAAAACGGACGCGGTCGCGAGGAGCAGACACGCGGACAGGCGGCGAAAAGAAGACATGGCGGACGAGGATGCGGGATGCGTTGGGCGGGGTTGGATCCTCCGCCCGGGCGCGGAGAAGCGCCCCATCCTAGCAGGCCGTCTCCAAAGTCCCAATACCCTCAGCCGGGGGGTAGCCGAGCCTCGCCGCCGCCGGTGATGTATTTGGCCACCGCCTCGGCGCGGGAGTGCACATGCATCTTTTCGTAGATGTTTTTCAGGTAGCTGCGGATCGTCTCGACGCTGAGCGAGAGGCGCTCGGCTATCTCCTTGTTGCCCAAGCCCCGGGCGATGAGGCCGAGCACCTCGGTCTCGCGCTGGCTAAGGCGGCGCGACTCGTCGGCGGGCTTGGCGCGACGGCGAAAAAACTCCGCGACGCGGCGCGCGATCCCGCTCGTCATCGGCACGCCGCCCTGGCGCACGTCGATCAGCCCGCGGCGCAATTCCTCGGGGCGGCAATGCTTGAGCAGGTAGCCGTCGGCGCCGGCCTCGAGCGCGGGGAAAACCAACTCCTCGTCGTCGGAGGCGGTGAGAATGACGATCAAACAGGACGGGATCAGCTCCTTTAGCCGGGCGGTGCACTCGATGCCCGACATGCGCGAGAGGTAGATGTCCATGAGGACAACGTCGGGATTGAGGAACGGAAGGCGCTTCACCGCCTCCTCTCCGCTAGCGCAGGCCTGCACGCAAACAAAGCCCTCAAGCGAATCCAGCAGTCGCACGAGCTCCGCGCGAACCCCGTCCATGTCCTCCACCACCGCAACACGGCACGGGCGCGCGACGCGGGCGTCGGACGAATCGGGGAAAGTGAGGCCGGGTGAACTCAAGTAGAGTAAACGGGAAAGACCGGCGCCAAACATTCGCGCCGGTCTTGGTAGCGTGGCCGTCTGAGGACAGGCATCAAGCCCGGCGACGGCGACGCGCGAGCGCGGCGAGCAGCACGGCGGCCCCGCCCAACGAGGCGGCCGAGGCCGGCTCGGGGATGGCGACCACTTGCACGGCGGCGATGCCGCCCCACTCGTCGTTGTCGCGCATCTGGACGGTGATCGTCTGGCCGGAGCCGCTCAGGCCGTGGAAAACGGCGTAGTTCGCGGTGATGGCGTAGGTGCCCGCGGTGTCGGTGGTGCCGGCGAGGATGGCGTTCGCGCCGTTCACGCTGGCGGGACCCACGGTGTTGAAGGCGTAGGTCGTGACGCCATCGCTCACGCTGCCCTCGCGACCGGCGGCGTCGGAGGAAAAGTAGACGATGATGTCGTAAAGCCCGTAGCTGATCTGGCTCAGCACCACCTGCGAGTAGGTGATCGGGGGATTCCAGCCGGCCGGACCGGAGTTGAGGTAGCCGTTGAGCATCTCGCGGTTGTAGGTGCCGTCGGCGTCGACGCCCGGATTCGCCTGGGGCGAATTGATCGTCCACTGGTTGAAGGAGGTATACGAGAGATCGACGGTGGTGGCGGCGCCGCTGTCGTCGACGAGGTCGGTGCGAGGATCGCCAGGCCAGGAGTTGTTCCAGTTGGCGGCGGGGACGACGCCGGCGACGCGGGCGCCGGAGACGGTGCCGTAGCGATCCAGATTCCAGCTGACGACGGAAGCCGAGGCCAGGCCGGCGGAAGCGCAGAGAAGCGCGAACAGACGCAGTGAAGCGGACGGGGAATAGTTCATCGGGTGTGGGGGTTGGACGACCCGCCATCGCCGAACGCGATGAGACTCGCGGGGTCCGGCGATCTTAGCACCGCAAGACGCCGGGCCCAATACCCGCAGATGAGGGTAATACCTCGCCCGGGATCACACCGTGCCCAGGCGCGTGCGCGCGGCGAGCGGCAGCAAAAACTCGACGATCGTCCCGCGATCCGGAGCGCTGTCGATCAGGCAACGTCCCCCGGCCTCGCGGGCGCGCAGCGCGAGGTTGCGCAATCCCTCCCCCGCCCTCACCGCGGCGGAATCAAAGCCGCGTCCGTCGTCGCGGATCTCGATGCGCAACGATCCACGACGATACTCGACGCGCATCTGCAGCTCGGCGGCCCCCGAATGACGGAGGGCGTTGTTGAGCGTCTCTTTCACCGCGAGAAAGAGATTGCGGCGCACGCCCAGGTCGCAGGGCGCGTCGGGCAGATCCTCGGCGATGTCGAAACGGCAACGGATCGGGCTGTCGCGAAAAAAGCCCTCGGCGTAACGCACAAGATAGGAGGCGAGATCCCGAACCGTGTCCCGCTGGGAATTGATCAGCCAGATCGTCTCGTTCATCCCGCCGGCCAAGGCTCGGGCCTGGTCGCAAAGACGATCCAGCCTGCCCGCGGAGACACGGTCCGAGGCGAGATCCCGACGGGCGGCCTCTCCGAGCAAGATCAACTGGGTGAGCCCTCCGCCGAGACCATCGTGCAGATCCGCCGCGATCCGCGCCCGCTCGCGCCGCACGATCCGCGCCGCCTGCGACTTGAGGACCAGCAGCCCGGATAGGATCAGCCCCGCCGCGGCCCCCGCGACGCCGAGCACGATCACCGTCGTCTGAAACCAGCGCTTTTGCCAGAGGCTCGGCGGCTCCGGCAGGGAAACGGGAGCGCGGTAGACCTGCGGGTTCGGCACGGCGCCGTAGTGTTCGACCACCACGGCGTGCTTCCACGCGTCGCGTCCGCGGGCCGCCGTTCGCCAATCCTCGACGCCCTCGGGCGCGAGCGTCCAAGCCTCGTCCGAGGCGATTTCCACGAACGTGCCGTCGCGCAAGCCGACGCGCAGGCCGGCCAGCAACCCCGCGACGTCGAAATCGTTCACCACCCGCACCGCCAGCACGTGCGCCCCGGAGCCCAAGAGGCGCGTCACATCGTATTCGATCAACACGCGCCAATCGCCGCCCTGGCCGATGAATTGTCCGTCGAGGAACACCTCGTAGGAGTTGTCCGCCGTGATGCGAAGGAGGGCCGAGGCCACCTCCGCGCCTTCGGGCAGATCGAAACGGCGCACGAAACGGAGCTCCTGCCGATCGCTCATCGTCTCGTCCCAGATCCACGCCCCCACACCCGCGTCCGAAAGCGTGGCGGCGCGCATGCCGCACAGGCAGATCGACAGGAGCGTGAACCGCGGGAGCCAGCGAACAAAGGCGCGCATGTCCCGAGCTTCAAACACGCCGGAAGCTCGGCGGACAAGGTGCTAATCCGACCGACGCGCCTCGCCGCGGCCGGCACGAAAGGCCCTTGGGGGTCGGAAAAGGGCTGGCGCCGGGGCGCGGACCTTTTCCGCGCGGCGCCCTCGCCTACTTCAGCTCCGCGGGCGGGCGGCCGGCACCGGCGCGTTCGGACGTTTTCTCGGGGATGGAAACTGCCCGGGCGTCGACCGCGAGTTCGCCTTGGCGCGCGTAGTCGATCGCCTCGGCGAGGATGCGGGCCGCCTCCTGCGGCGCATGGAACCCGGTGGAGTTTTCCGCGGAGATGAAATCGAGACGCCACTGGGCCTTGCGCTGGAGATCGCGGGCCTTCGCCAACGCGGCGTCGTCCGCGCCCTTGGCCTTGGCGTCGGCCAGGCGCACGATCAGGGAGACGACCGCGGCCTCGCCGCGGCGCAGCAGGTCGGCGTTGCGATCCTGGATGGCTTCGGCTCGGGCGATGATCTCCTTTTCCGGAACGCGGTGGCAGCTCTGGCAGGACTTGGAAACGTCGAGCAGGGGCGAGCGAACGTGGTGGCTGCTGGTCTTGATCGCGCCCTCGCGGACGTAGGGCATGTGGCAGTCGGCGCAGGCGACTCCGCTGCGCGCGTGGATGCCCTGGCTCCAGAGTTCGAACTCGGGATGCTGCGCCTTGAGCACCTTCGCGCCGGTCTCGGCGTGGGTCCAGTCGGTGTGGCCGACCTCGTTGTAGTAGGCCTCGATCTGCTCGACCTTCAGGCCCTTCGACCACGGATAGGTCACGATCTTTTCCTTGCCGCGGAAATAATACTCCACGTGGCACTGCGCGCAGACGAGCGAACGCATCTCCTGGCGGGAGGCGTCGAGGTTGGGGTCGTAGGCGCGCGCCGGCTTCCCCTCATTGCGCCAGCGCTCGATGCTCGGCAGGTGGGGCGTCGGCTCGCCCGACGCGGCGAGCGCGCGGATGCCCTCGAGAAAGGCCGGGCGCGACACGCGCAGGTTCATCGAATCGGCCTCGTGGCAATCGATGCAGGAAACCGGATGCGACACTTGCTTGGCCACCTCGGCGTAAGGCATGGCGCACATGACCTCGAAGCCCTTTCGGATCTGCTCCTCACGATGCTCCTTGCCCGCGGGCGCGCCCGCCGCGAGCCCCGCCTGCATGTAGGCCGGTATCACCGACGCATGGCAGTGAACGCAGGAGCCGGGCTGCTTGAAATGCGTCACGCGTTCCGTCTCGAGCTGGTCCTGCAACATGTAGGCGTGGCCGCGCTCCTCGCGGTAATCGACGCCAAAGGCGTAACCCGCGAAAATGCGTCGCCACACGGGAAACTCGTCGAGCTTCTGGAAGGCCTCGCTGCCGCCGTGCTTGGTGCGCACGATGTCGACGGTGCGCTTGTAGCTGTCGTATTGGCGCGGATAGTTTTTCCCCCAGAGCGCGGGGTCCACCGTGTTGTCGTCCACGTCGACCACGCGAAACACGTGCTGCGTGGCCTCGGCCTTTCGCTTCACGATGTTTTGGTAGAGCAACAAGACCGCGAAGGTCGCCACCGCGGAAACGACGAGTAGCGCCGCGAGCCAGCCGACATAACGCCGGCCTCCGCCGGAGGTCGCGGAGGCTTCGGGGGAGCGAGGATCGGACGGGGGCGTGTTCATGGCGCGGGTCGGTTAAAAGGTTTCCGAGCGAAAGACCGGGGAAAGGAAGGCGTCACTTGAGGGGCCCGTGGCCCACCTCGCGGTGGCAATGCACGCAGTCCAGCATGCGACGCGCGTCTCCCGCATGGGGGTTGAGTTCGTCGAGCAGCGCGGTGTGGCAGCCGACGCAGTTTTTCTGGAGCACGGCCGAGTTGTGCGGGCGGATCATGATCGGCTCGTGAAAGTCCTGGAGCGTGAACCCCTTCGAGTGCCAGAAGCCGTTTTCCGCCTTGCTCAGATACTTCGGTATGAAGGAATGCGGCGTATGGCAGTCGTTGCAGGTGGCGACAGCGTGGTGAGGCGACTTCAGCCAGCCGTCATACTGCTCGCGCATGATGTGGCAGTTCACGCAGGCCTTCGGATTGTTGGAGAAATACGAAAGCCCCTCCGCGTAGTGAAAAGTATAGGCGCCAAGGCCGCCCAGCACGCCCACCGACCACACGACCAAAACGGTCAACGCCATGCGAAGACTTGGCCGGGGTAACTTCACGCCTTTTTCTGGCCCGTCCGAGCCACCCAGTCAAGACACTCTTTTCCAGCCACTTGCAGAAAAACCCCGGTATTTCGCCGGGGGCTTTCGCTTTCCCACATCGTGCCGCCCGCGGCGGAAAATCAGCTCAAACGGGTCCAAACCCAGCCCGCCGCGTGCAGTGTCACGCAAGAAGCCAAAGCCGCGGCGAAATCATCCGCCACCACGCCCCAGCCACCGGGAAGGGATTGCAGCCGCGAGATGCCGAGAGGCTTGGCGATGTCGAATAAACGAAAAAGGGCAAAGCCGCCCAGAAGGATCGCCCATGGCCAGTGTTGCACCCATTCGGCGGGCAGCGAGCGCCACCCCAAAAAGCACAGCGGCATAACCACGAACTCGTCGAGGATCACGCCGCCGGGATCGCGCTGGCCGAGCCGAAACTCCGCCTCCCCGCAGATCGCGACCGCCAGATAAAGCGCCGGCAGGCTGAGGAGGATCGTCAGCCACCACGCATGGGGCTCAGGCAGCATCGCGAAAAAGACCGTGAAGTAGAGCAACCCCGCGAAGGAGCCGACCGTGCCGGGCCCGCGCCGCACGCGACCGAGCGGACCGAGCATCGCCAGGTTGACCACCCAGCGCGTGGGAAGAAATTTAGGCCACAAGGGCTGTCCGCGGATCATTCGGTGAAAAGCGCCCAGTTCCGACGCAGATAGCGGTAGCCCGACCAGACCGCCAGGAAGGTGCCGAGCGCGAAGCCGACGAGCCCGGCCTTGTGCACCCACTCCGAAAACGGATGCATCGAGGCGCCCGTCCAGGTCGCGAAATCGTTTTCCAGCATCGGCGTGGCCAGCAGGCAGCCGAGCGCGATCATCTGCGTGATCGTCTTGATCTTTCCGCCGCCGTCCGCCGGCACGACCACGCCCTTGGCCGCCACCACCATGCGCATGCCCGACACCATGAACTCGCGGCCGAGCGTGAGGAGCACGAAAGTCACCGGCAGATCCTCGTCATGCCGGACCAAGGCCACCATGATGCCGAGCACGAGGACCTTGTCGGTCAGAGCGTCCATGAACTTGCCGAAATTGGAGACGATGCCGCGCTTCCGGGCGATCGAGCCGTCGAGCCAGTCCGTGATCGCCGCCGCGATGAACAGCCAGAAGGCGAGCGTGGCCGCGCCCGTCCACTCCGCCATCTCGTGGTCCACCCACATCAGCCCCACGATCACAAACATCAGCGGAATGCGCGAGAGCGTGAGGAGGTTGGGGAGATTCCACATGGAGCGTTGAACGGGGCCGTCCATCAGGCCCCTCCGCCGCGACCGAGGCAAGGCCGCAAAGGCTCCCCGCGCACGGCCAAGCCGCCTTTTGCATTGGACCTTGGACATCGGGCCCAGCGCGATAAACCCAAGCCCATGCCCTTCGCCTACGCGCGCACCATCCACTTTTCCGACACCGACGCCGCCGGCATCGTCTTCTTCGCCCGCTACCTCGCCATATGCCACGAGGCCTACGAGGAGGCGCTCGCCGCAGCCGGCCTGCCGCTCGCCACGTTTTTCTCGGATCACGGGGTCATCGTCCCCATCGCCAAAAGCGAGGCCGCCTACCTGCGTCCACTCGCTTGCGGTGACAAGATCCGCGTCGAAGTCGCCCCGCGCCGCCTCTCGGAAAACAGCTTCGTCCTCGAATTCGCGATCTGGAAGCTTCCCGCCCCCGGCTCCGCCTCGGGCGAAAAACGCGCCGCCGCGGCGCGAACCGAACACGTGTGCATCGCGTCCGCCACGCGCGAGCGCCAGGCCCTGCCGCCCGCGCTCGCCGCCTGGGTGGACGGCGGTTGATCCGGCCGCGCAGCCACGTCCGGCTCAGTCCGCCGCCAGCCGCGCCAGAAACGCGCGGTTGATCTTGCCCCGCGCATCCCGCGGCCAGCGCTCGGCCGGCAACGCGAGGTAGCGTTTCGGCCGTTTCGCGGGGGCCAGCGTTTCCGCCAACCCGGCGCGCAACACCGCCTCGAGCTCCGGCTCGCCGAGGTAAAACGCCACGACCTCGCTCCCCCACTCCGGATGCGGCGCGCCCACCACGGCCACGTCGGCCAGCCCCGCCCCGCCCGCCGCGCGCAAAGCCGCCTCCACCTCGGCCGGGTTCACCTTCTCGCCTCCGCTGATGATCAAGGCGTCCGCCCGGCCGCGCACCCGCAGACGGCCCCGCGAATCCAGCTCGCCCAGGTCGTCGGTCATCCACGGGCCCTCGGGCCGTGTCTCGGGCCAGTATCCACGAAACAATGACGTGGATTCGATCCACACCCGCCCGTCCCCGTCCGTCGAGATCCGCGCGTGGGGCAAAGCCCCCCCGCTCGATTCGTCGCCGGCCAAAAACTCCTCCGGCCGCTGCGCCGCCACCAGCGCGGCCGTCTCCGTCATCCCGTAGGAAAAAGCCAGCGGCAACCGCGCGGCGCGCGCCTCCGCCCTCAACTCGGGCCAGGCAGGTCCCCCGCCGATCAACACCGCCCGGAACTCCCGCAACCAAGCCTTCGCATCGGCATCCTTCAGGAGGCGCGCCAGCTGCGTCGGCACAAGAGACAAAAACCCGGCTCCGCCCCGCGGTGACGCCGGTCGATCCCCCCGCTCGACCGCTTTCCAGTCGCAGGCACGATAGGTCCCCCCCGTGAAGCGGCAGCGCGCCCAGGCCATCAGCCCGCTCACGTGCCAGGCCGGCAGCAGCCCGACCGCGTCCACCCGCTCCACGCCAAAATGGACGCAAAATCCGCGCACCGCCGCGCCCAGCGTGGCCTCGTCGTGCCGCGCGAGCTTCATCGCGCCCGAAGAGCCGCCCGTCGGGATGCAGAGCCAGCCGGACACGCCGTCCGTCTCCACGACCGGTTGCTCCGCCAAGGCCGACCATTGCGCCCGCTCACGCTCGCCCCACGACGGATCAACGAGGAAACACGCGTTTCCCCGCTCCACCAGCGCCGGACCAGCGAACTCACGCAAGGCGGCGATCAGCTCAGCGCGTTCCACAAGGCCTCCGGGTTTATCCGCTCCACATCCTCTCGACGAACAAAGGCGCCCGTAATCGGCGCGTCCGCCCGGGCGTCGTGAAACAAGGGCCAGACGCCAAAGCCCAGGGCCCGACGCGAGGCCGCGTCTCCCCCTCCCGCCTCCGCCCAGGCAAAGGCGAGGCGAAGCGCGGCCCGAGCGCCGACGGCGGTTTCCAAGGCGGACCCGAAAACCACGTCGGCGCCCGCCTTGGCCAGACGCGTCAAAACCGGCTCCGGCTCGCCGAGCAAGGCCGGCTTGAGCACCCACACACCGCGCCAGTCGGCGGCGAGCCAGCGATCCACGTCGCGGCCGGAGTTGACCGACTCGTCGAGCGCGAGCTTCACCGGGTAATCCTCCGCCAGCCCGAACAACAAATCTTCCGCGCCGCGCGTCTCCGGCGCGATCGGCTGCTCGACATACTCCACCGGCCGCTCCGCCGAGCGCTCCAGCCAGCGCTCCGCCGTCCGCCTGTCCCAGGCGCCGTTAGCGTCCAGGCGCAGCCTCGCGCCGGCGGGAAGTCGCCCCAGCAGATCGTCGAGCAGCGCCCACTCGTCCGGCGCGGACAGCACGCCGACCTTCCACTTGAACACGCGAAATCCCAGTTCGAGCCGAGGCCCCACCGCGTCCAACGCCCCGCGTCCCGCCGGCAATAGACCCGCGACGGGGAGAAATTTCACCGTCTCCGCTCCGCACGCACCCGCTGTGTCGCCAAGCGTCGCGGTCAGACCGGAACGCACGGCCGCGCAGCCCGCGGGCACGCGCGCCAAGGCGTCCACGATATCCGTCGCCCGTCCCTCCAACCCCGCCAGCGCATTCCCCGCCTCGGCGATCGTCTCGGTGCCGAACCACGGGATGGGCGCCGCCTCGCCCCAGCGCACGACCGCGCGACCCTCGACCTCGCGTTCGGCCCGGATCAAAAAACCTTCGCGCTCCGCCCAAGGGCCGCGCGCCGTCCGCACCGTCTGGCGAAACGGCAGCCGATACGCGCGGTGTTGAAGCGTCCACATGTCGCCCAAAGAGCCCGCGCCGGGCCGGCCCGTCAACCGTCGCCGGAAAAGGCAAAAAGCGTGCGGAGAGTTTTACAGGCGTGCGCCTTTCGGCACCCTTCGGAACATCGATTTCCCCATGAAGATCACCTACCACGGCCACTCCTGCTTCCTCGTCGAGACCGCCGGCGCGCGGCTCGTCATCGACCCTTTTCTCACCGGCAATTCGCAGGCCAGGGTGCTGGCCGCCGACATCAAGTGCGACTACGTGCTTCTCTCGCACGGACACGAGGACCACACCGGCGACGCCCTCGACATCGCCAAGGCGAACGACGCCACCATCGTGGCCAACTACGAGATCGCCGAATACTACGCCGCGAAGGGCGCCAAGGCCCACGGCATGAACCCGGGCGGCGCGCACCGCTTTCCCTTCGGTCGGGTAAAACTGACGATCGCGCATCACACCTCCTCGCTCAACGCCGGGCTCAATCCGATCTACATGGGCGTGCCCTGCGGAATCCTCGTCGAGGCGGACGGCAAGCGCCTCTACCACGCCGGCGACACCGCGCTCTTCCTCGACATGCAGCTCATCGGGAAAGGCGGGCTCGACGCCGCGCTGCTGCCCATCGGCGACAACTTCACCATGGGCCCCGAGGACGCCCTCGACGCCCTCGACCTGCTCAAGCCCCGACTCGCCGTGCCCATGCACTACAACACCTGGCCGCCCATCGCCCAGGATCCCGACGCCTTCGCCGCCGCCGCGGCCAAACGCGGCCACCGCGTCCAGGCGCTGCGCTCGGGCGACAGCCTCGTGCCCTGAGCCGGGCCGAGCCAAACGGGCACTTTGCGCCCTCATCCGGACGTCGGGCCGCGACGCACCTCCTGCGTCGCTCCGGCCGTAAGAACATCAACGGCTAGCCATCTCCGAAGAATCGATTGCCGTGGGCCTACCACCCCCGCCCCATGGCTTCGCTTCCCCCCGCTCTTCGCGACGGGTGTTTCTTTCGACGCGCCGGGCCGGCAACTCCCCGCGCGCCAGTCGCCCGCCGCGCGGCAAGCAACCGCGGCCGGCGCCGCATCCCAAATCGTCGGCCCGACCATCGTTCCATCGCGGGTGATGCGAAGCTCTCAATTCGACCGACTCCGCCGCGCCAAACGCGCCAAGGGCGGTCACGGACGAAGGCCTGAGCCATCGGAAAGCGCTCGCCCGACGGCGCGTGCCAGCGGTTCGGCCGCTCCGGCAACACCTTGGCGGACGCGGAGCTCTGGGCGAACATTCCGCCCGGGCGATGGCTGGAGGCACACCCGCTCGGCTCCGCGCGGGCCAAGGCCGAATAATCGGCATAAAAAAGGCCCCGCGCGCCGCGGGGCCTTTCGGATTTGGAAAAACGGAGCCGGAGCGTATCCGTTTTCGCCTTACTTCTTCAGCGAGGCGCAGAACTCCGCGAGGCGGGTGACGCCCTTCTGGATGATCTCGTCGCTCGTGGCGTAGCTGAGGCGCAGGTAGCCCTCGGCGCCGAAGGCGGAGCCGTGCACCGCCGCGACCTTCTTCTGGTCGAGCAGCTGGGCGCAAAAGGCCTCGGAGCTGAGGCCGAACGAGGAGATGTTCGGGAAGAGGTAGAACGCGCCCTCGGCGAGGAGGCATTTGATGCCGGGGATCTTGTTCAGCTCGGCGTGCAGGAATTTCCGGCGGCGGTCGAAGGCGACGAGCATCTGGGCGAGCGCGGCCTGGGTCTTGTCGCGCTCCTTGAGGGCGGCGAGCGCGCCGAACTGCGCGAAGGTGGTGGCGTTGCTCGTCATCTGGCTTTGCAGCTCGGCGATGGCCTTGGCGATGGGCGCGGGGGCGACGGTGGTGCCAAGGCGCCAGCCGGTCATGGCGTAGGTCTTGGCGAAGCCGGAGACGATGATCGTGCGGGCCTCGACGTCCTTCGAGAAGGTGGCGGGCGCGACGTGCTTGGCGCCGTCGTAGGTGAGATGCTCGTAGATCTCGTCGGAGAGGATGTAGAGGTTGTGCTTCATCGCCACGGCGACGATGGCCTCCATCTCGGCGCGGGAGTAGACGGCGCCGGTCGGGTTGGAGGGCGAGTTGAGGATGAGCAGTCGGGTGCGGGGCGTGATCGCGGCCTCGAGCTGGGCGGGCGTCAGGCGGAATCCGGTCGTGTCGTCGGCGAGCACGAAGACCGGCTTGGCGCCGGCGAGCTTCACCATCTCGGGATAGCTGACCCAATAGGGCGCGGGGATGATGACCTCGTCGCCGGGCGAGCAGGTGGCGAGGATGGCGAGGTAGCAGGAGAACTTGCCGCCCGGGGAGACGATGACCTGCGAGGGCGCGACCTTGAGGCCGTAGTCGGAGACATACTTGTCGGCGATGGCCTGGCGCAGCGGCTCGATGCCGGGCGTGGGGGCATACTTGGTCTTGCCGGACTTCAGCGCGGCGATGCAGGCCTCTTTGATGTGCTCGGGCGTGTCGAAGTCGGGTTCGCCGGCGGCGAACCCGCAGACGTCCTCGCCGGCGGCGGCGAGGGCCTTGGCCTTGGCGTCGACGGCCAGGGTCGGCGAGGGGGAGATGTTACGGGCCCAGGTGGAGAGGGGGGCGGGAGCGGAGGACATGGAGGGAAAAGGTCTGAGGGACAAAAAGTGCGGGAACGAAGAGGTCCGGACAAAAAAATCCGCGGCGGAGGAACGGAGGTTCCTCGAACCGCGGACGGCAGGCTTGACGAAAGATTCGAAGCGAAGCGGCGGTCGAGGCGGGCTTACTTCTTCGATTTTTTCTCGGGCAGGGACTCGACCGCGGCGCGGAGGATCTCGCCGAGGCTGGCCTTGGCCTTCTTGGCGGCCTTCACGAGGGCGGCCTTGTCGCTGGCGGGGAGACGGACCGAGATCTGGCGGCGCTCCTCGGCGGAGGACTCGAACTTCGCGAGATTGAACTCGGCGATCGCGTGGCGCACGACCTCGGAGGTCGAGCCCAGGCCGAGCTTCTTGCGCTGGGACTCGATCTTCTCGAGCAGCGAGACCGGGAGGTCGAAGGTCAGCGGGGAGGGGGCGGGAGCGGATTTCTTGGCCATGTGGAAGGGTGTGAAACGAAGCGAAGGATGGGGGAAACGGGAAGCGAAGGCGTGACGTATCCACGCCGGAACGACGCGGGCAACGCAAATCTTACGAACCTGTTTTCGGCCGCCCCGGCGCTTCCCGTTGACGCGCACGCCGCCCACGGGATCATCGGCGCCCGCCTTTCCGCCCCGCTCCATGGCCACCGTCGTCATTTCCAACCTCGAAAAGACCTACCCCGACAAGACCGGCCCGGGGTCGAAGATCGTCCACGGCATCGATCTCGAGATCAGGGACCGCGAGTTCATGGTCTTGGTCGGCCCTTCCGGCTGCGGCAAATCCACCACCCTCCGCATGATCGCGGGTCTCGAGGAAATCTCCGGCGGCACCATCTCCATCGACGGAACGGTCGTGAACCGCGTTCCGCCCAAGGACCGCGATATCGCGATGGTCTTCCAGAACTACGCCTTATACCCGCACATGACGGTCTACGAGAACATGGCGTTCGGGCTGCGGCTGCGGGATTTCCCCCGGGAGGAGATCGATCGGCGCGTCCGCGAAGCCTCGGCCATGCTCGGCCTCGACGCCTATCTTTCGCGCAAGCCCAAGGCGCTGTCCGGCGGCCAGCGCCAACGCGTGGCCGTGGGCCGCGCCATCGTGCGCAAACCCAAGGTCTTCCTCTTCGACGAGCCGCTTTCCAACCTCGACGCCAAGATGCGCGTCTCCACCCGCGCCGAGATCTCCAAGCTTCACGCGCGCCTCGGTGCCACGATGATCTACGTCACGCACGACCAGGTGGAAGCGATGACCATGGGAGATCGCATCTGCGTGATGAAGGACGGTCGCATCATGCAGGTGGACACCCCGCTCAAGCTCTACAACCAACCCGAAAACGTGTTTGTCGCCGGCTTCATCGGCAGCCCGCCGATGAATCTCTTCGAGGGACGCCTCGAGCGGACGTCCGCCTCGGGGGACGGCCTGACCTTCGTCGAGACCAACGACCAGTCCGCTCCGGTCCGCATCCCCCTCGACGCCCGGCTCTCCGCGCTGGGCGCGGGCCGCGCGGACAAGGAAATCATCTTCGGCATCCGTCCCGAAGACATCCTCGATCGGACGACGCTTTCGTCGGACACGACCGCGCCCACGACGGAGGCCAGAGTCGAAGTCTCCGAGCCCATGGGCGCGGAGACCTTCCTTTACCTCGGCACCGGCGCCACGAGTTTCGTCGCGCGAGTCGGCCCCTCGGACCGCTCCGAGCCCGGACAGCGGATCCAAGTGGGTTTTCGCCTCTCGGCCGCCCACCTCTTCGACGCCGCCACCGAGCAGGTCCTGAAGTAGGCGCCCCCCGCCCTGCCCCGCCAGCGCCGCGAATCAGGGCGCCGGCGACAAACCGGCGACCGAGCGACCGCTTCGCGTCGGCCGACTTGCCAAGCCCGCGAGCCGCGCCCACGTTCCGCCCACGATGCATTTCGCCAACCTTCAGACCGGACTTAAAGAGCCTCTCTTCCCGCGCGCCGACGACGATGACGACGACGATGACGACAAGAAAGCCGACGCCGAGGTGAAGAAGAACGCCGCGCCCCTCGCCGCCCGCATCCAGAACAAGTTTATCGAGCAGCGGAAAATTTTCCTCTGGGGTCCCGTCACCGACGAGTCAGCCAAGGATCTCACCGAAAAGCTGCTCTACCTCGAGGCCGAGGGCCCCGGCAAAGAGATCAACTTCTACATCAACACCCCGGGCGGATCCATCACCGCCGGCATGGCCGTCTACGACACCATGCAGCTGATCAGCTCCCCGATCAACGTCATCGTCACCGGCATGGCGGCCTCGATGGGCTCGATTCTCCTGAGCGGGGCCCAAAAGGGCCGCCGTTTCCTGTTCCCGCACTCGCGGGTCATGATCCACCAGCCCCTCATCAGCGGCCGCTTCATCGGCCCGGCGACCGACATCAACATCCAGGCGCAGGAAATGGAAAAAATCCGCCTCGAACTGAACGGCATCCTGGCCCGCGCCTCCGGCCAGCCGCTCGAACGGATCAACAAAGACACCGACCGCGACTTCTATTTGAACGCCCAGGAGACGATCACCTACGGGCTGGCGGACAAGGTCGTCGACAAGCTCTAGCCGGCTTCGGACTGATCACCCGTTAAACACAAAACCCCGGCCGTAAACGGCCGGGGTTTTTCATGCGCTCGATTCGAGCGGGGAAACAGACGACGCGCACGCGGGCGCCGCGCGTCAGCGCTCGAAGCGGTAGGCGACGCTCTCCAACTGCGGAGAAGACTGCGGCGATGAGCGGCCCCAAGCGTTGATCGGACGCGAATTGAAGTGGGCCGGCGCGGAGGTCTGCGGCGTAGGCGCCTGCCACGCCTGCATCGTTTCACCAGCCGCGCTCGCCTCCTCCACCGTGGCGTAAACCGCCGGTTCGTCGGCTTGCAGGATCCAACGGGAAGCGGCGTCGGCGTTGGCCCCTTGGGAATTGAGCCCCAAGGCGGCGAACGTGATCTGGCCGGGCATGCCGGTGCGGGCGACGGACGCTTCCGCCGATGAAGAACCCGGCGACATGGCGGCCAAAACGACTTCCGGCCCGGAGGCGGCCGCGGGATCGTTGGGCGTTTCCGGCGCCTTGGCGGTCATCAAGGCGGGCTGGCTCAGCCGCGCCACGACGAGCGCCACGCACGCGGCCAAACCTCCGGTCAAGCCCCAGGTGGGCCAGCCCCAGGCGTCGCGCAGGGAACGCGGGTGCTCGATCCGGCTCTCCGCCTGACGCAAGGCGCGGCGAAGGGCCACGGAAGAGGGTGCTTTGGATTCGCAGCGGGCAAAAAGCGCGGAACAGGCGCTTTGCATCGCCTCGTAGTCGCGCAACGCCTTGCGGCGGGCGGGCTCGTCGCGGAGGGCGGCCTCCAGTTCCGCGGCTTCGGCAGGCGAGAGACGGTGGTCGAGGTGCAGGTTGAGCAATTCTTTAAAGCGGGCGTCTTTCATCACTGGTCGTCTCCTCCGATAATCTCCCTCAAACTGTCACGAGCGCGTGCGATCCGGCTTTTCACCGTGCCGACCGAGATGCCGAGGATCTGGGAAATTTCCTCGTAGGACAGGTTCTTCACATTCCGCAAGATCAGGATCTCGCGATGGCGGGCGCTGAGCTTTTCCATGCCTAGCGCGATGCGATCCACCAATTCGTGGGTGGAGGTCTCCTCGTCGGGTTTCACCGCCTCGCCGGCGAACACCTCGGAAAGCGGGGTATCGTTGTCCTCGCCGACGGGCTGATCGAAGGACACCGTCCGATCACGCTTGCGACGCCACCAATACCAGTAGCGGTTGCGCGCCAGGTTCGTGGCGATCTGGTAGAGCCAGGTGGAAAACGCGGAGTCCCCGCGAAAATTGGCCAGACCGCGATGCGCGCGGATAAAGGCGTCCTGCGTCACCTCCTCGGCGTCCTGCGGATTGCGCAGAAGCTGATGCACCATGGCGTAGATGCGGTCCCAGTGGCGGGTGACCATCTCGTCGAAGGCGCTGGCGTCTCCGTTGCGAAAGCGATCGACCAGCAGGCGGTCGAGCGCGACCTCTTGAGCTTTGGCTGACATGGTTTCTTCCGCCATCCGACGCGTCTCCGTGGCGAAAGTTCCCTGCGTAGTCGCCGCAAGCGGAGAGACCGACACTGCTCCGGCGTGCGCCGCCCCTTGCGCGGGGGCCGAGGCTGGAACGGACCCGCGAGAGTGGGCTGAAGCGCTCATTAATCGCATTTAAAAGCGCTCCTGGGCGCAAGTCTGTCAACCGCATGTGGTCTTTGTCGAAAAAACCCTTGCGTCCGGAAACGGCGGACACATCCAAGACCCTCCGCCAGTGCAAGGGGGTCGATAGCTCAACGGTAGAGCAGCATCCTTTTAAGTTGTTGGTTCTGGGTTCGAATCCCAGTCGACCCACCATGCGCGAGGCCAAGGCCGCTCCGGCCCGATCAGCGAGCAGAACCGAGAGCGCCGCATTCAAACCAAACGCAGATCCGCCGGACGCGTTTACCGCACCTGATCGTTGGCAAACGCAGCGTAGACGATCCCAAGCAAATTTTCGGGGGTCACGCGCTCCAAGTCCTCGCCTTCGTTGTTGAATCCGCGGGCACGCCAGCTCAGCGCGCCATCTCTCGAGACCAGCCGATGCAGAACCACCCGGCCGGAGTTCTGCCGATAGGCCACGTTCATCCCTTCGGTCAATGCGTCGAACGGGACACGCTGCAGAACCAAAACGGTGTTCTCGCCGTAGACCGGACGCATCGACGCCCCCGATCCGATCACCGTCAAACGGGAGGGATCAAGCGCGGCCAGCGCCTCGGCGTCGCGCCAAGCCTGGCTTTTGGTCACACTCGCGCGCGGCGGCGGCACCTGGGCCCGCGCGGCCCCCATCCCGCCCGTCGCGCATCCGATCCCGCTCACGGCATAGGCGCCCAACGCCAGACACGAAAACAACCGGCAGCGGACAATGGAGTTGCGACGATTTCGATGGGAATTCATGGCGACCGCCGAGGTTTGTGTTGAAAAAACCGCGCGGCGAGGGACTAGTAAATCGCATTTATGAAGCGCCTTGTGATCATTGAGGACCAGACCGCTATCCGCGAGATGCTGGTCGAGATTCTCCGACTCGACAAAAACTATGAACTCGTCGGTGAAAGCGGCGACGGCCAAGGTGCTCTCAATCTGTGCCTTGAGGTAAAACCCGACCTTCTGGTCCTCGACGCCAAACTGCCCGGCCTGAACGGTGTCGACCTGCTCCGCCGCCTCGTAAAACATCTGCCACACGTTCGTGTCCTCGTTTTTTCGGGCCACGAAAATCCCGTCCTCGTCCGCGAAATGCTCGAAGTCGGCGCCCACGGCTTTGTTGAAAAGACCGCCGGCCTCGTCGAGTTCAAGAAGGGCCTCGAGACCGTCGCGAATGGCGGCACCTATTTCGGCCCCGCCGTCGCCGCTCTCCTCCGCGATGTCGTCGCCAATCCCGGCGCGAGCAACAGCGCCGATTTCCTCACCGACCGTGAACGCGAGATCCTCCAGCTCGTGGCCGAGAGCCACAGCACCAAGGAGATCGCCGCCAAGCTCAACATCAGCGTCAAGACGGTCGACAACCACCGCACCAACCTGATGCGCAAGCTCAACCTCCACGATGTCGCCAGCCTTACGCGCTACGCCGTCGAGGTCGGTCTCATCGAGCCCCGCAAACCGATCTGAAGTCGCGCCGCCACCCGCGCGGCAAGTCGCTCCCCTTCCCCGCCCCGGCCCAAAAGCCGGGGCTTTTTTCGTCTAAACCCCGGCGTCCAGCTTCAACCGCGCAGGCTCGGCGCGTCGGGCCAAAATCTCCACGACCCGCGGATCGTCGGCCAAGGTCGCGGTCATCGCCGTGCGAAGCCGACGCGCGCCCGCCGCGGCCGCCTGCTCCGCTTCCGCGCAAATAGACGCCACATCGCCCCCCGGCCCTGCGTGCCGGCCGGGCGAAAGGAACTGCAGGGCCACCACCACATCGCCGTCGTCAAAAGGCGCCGTCGCCAGCCGTTTCGCCAACAGCGGCTCGTTGAAGGCATACTCCTCCCCTTCCCGCCTTTCCATCGAAGCCGCCGCCACCGCTTCGGCCTGGCCGTGCAAGGCGCAGGCGAGATAAGCGGCCAGCCGGTCGCGCACCGCCGTCACCGCCCGTTGCGGCGATCCGTGGTCGCAAAGCACCACCCGGGGCATCCTCCAGCCCTGCTCCGTCGCCGCCGCCTTTACCCGATCGGCCAAGGCCGCCGCCAGCTCCGCCGGCTCCTCGCCATCGATCACCAGGGGGTCGGCCAAAACCGCGCTCCCCGCGGGATGCCGGACGCGCAAGCTCGCCAGTCGCTCCGGCACATAGTCGGTGAGCGCCCCGCTCGGACCGAAAAAGAGGGGCAACAACAGGACCCTTCCGCCCGGATGCTGCGTGAACCATGCGTCCAGCGCCGGCTCCAAGAGTTGCGCCGGCACCCCGTCCAGCTCCTCGGCCGGCACCCGCGTGGAATGCAGCAAGGACACCGCCCGGACCGGGTGCCCCAGTCGCGTGGCCAGGCGCTCCGCCAGGCGTCGCAACGACCGGGTGGACTCGGCGCGGAAGGAACCGTTGTCGAAGAGGAAACAGGCGAAATCCGATGGCATGAACGAGGTATGGGCGCGGGCTATAATCTGCTTGTGGACGCAAGGGCCATGGGCCTTAACGTCAACCACTCCTCCTCCCATGCACGCGTTCTCTCGCAAAGCCCTCTTTGTCCTCCTCTCCGCCGCCGCGCTCGCCGCCACCGGCTGCAGCAAGAAACCCAAGCGCCCCGATCCCTCCGCCACCGTGATCGGCCAGACCGGCACCCTGAACCCCGGCGAAGCCGGCGCCTTCGGCGAAGGCCTCAACGGCCAGGCCCCCGGCACGGACCTCACCGGCCGCGGCGACCCGCTCGATCCCGCCAACCAGGAGCGCGGCGTCCTCGAGTCCGTCTATTTCGCCTACGACCAATCCGCCATCCCGCAGGCCGAGCGCGCCAAGCTCGACGCCGCCAAGGCCTACCTTGACGCCAACCCCGGCAAGCGCCTCCTCATCGAGGGCCGCTGCGACTGGCGTGGCACCGCCGAATACAACCTCGGTCTCGGCGACCGCCGCGCGCAGGCCGCCAAGCAATACCTCGTGACGCTCGGTGTCCCCGAGACCAGCGTCGAAGTCCTCTCCAAGGGCGACCTCGAGGCCGCCGAGAACGCCGCCGACGCCATCATGGCCAAGGACCGCCGCGCCGAGCTCGTCCCCCTCAAGCACTAAGCCGCCACCAGCGAGAGACGCTTAGTTGGTATTCAAAAAAGCCCGACACCGCAAGCGGTGTCGGGCTTTTTGCGTCCCGGCCGGCACCAGACGGGACGAGAAGAGACGCCGCTCCGCCTCGACCGGCGTCGGCAAGCGGACGGCACCGTGCCTATCGGCGTCCTCCCGCGGCCACGCCCTCGAGGATGCGCTCGGAGGCCGAGATGCCCTTGCGCATGACGCCGAGGTGAAAGCTTTCGTTCGGAGCGTGCAGATTATCCTCCGGCAGGAAGAGCCCCATCATCACGGAGTCGAGGCCCAGCACGCGTTTGATGTCGGCGATGATCGGCACGCTGCCGCCTTCGCGCAGATAAAGCGGCGCCTTGCCGAAAACCTCCGTGATCGCCGCGTCGGCCGAACGAAAGGCCCGGGCCAGCACCGGCGACTGATCCTTCGGCGTGTTGGCGCGATCCGGCGGCACCACGACGTAGGGCGTGCCCTGATGCTGGTCGACGATGCGATAGGTGACGTCCTTCGGCATGCGCTCCGCCACCGTCTTGTAAAGCAGCGCGCGGATCTTTTCCGGGTTCTGATTGGCGACCAACCGGCAGCTGATCTTCACGAATGCCTTGCTCGGGATGACCGTCTTGGTCCCCTCGCCCTGATAGCCGCCGCCGATGCCGTTGAACTCGAGCGTGGGCAGGAAACGAGTCGCCTCGAAGGGCGTGTAGCCTTTGTGCGTGTAGAAGGCCGGGATGCCGAGAAACTCGCGGTATTGCTCCTCGCTCTGGCCAAATCGGGCCAGTTGCTCGCGTTCCCAAGCCTCGACCGGCAGCACGTCGTCGTAGAAGCCCGGCACGTTCACGCGTCCGTCCGCGTCGTGCAGCGTGGAGCAGAGCTCGGCCAGGGCCTGGATCGGATTGCGCAACACGCCGCCATGCAGGCCCGAGTGGAGATCGGTGCGGGAACCGGTCACCTCCACGTCGAAGAGCACGAGCCCGCGCAGTCCGCAGGTGATGACGATCTGGTCCTCGCGAGGGCTGCCGGTGTCGGAAAGCAACACGAAGTCCGCCTTGCGCAGACGCGGCGCGTAGGCGTCGAGAAAAGCAGGGAAGCTCGGGCTGCCCATCTCCTCCTCGCCCTCGATCATGAAGGTGATCCGCAGCGGCAGGTCGGGCCGGCGCTCGAGCAGGCGCGCCACCGCGCTCACATGCACGAGGAGCGGTCCCTTGTTGTCGGCGGCACCGCGTCCGTAGAGACGGTCGCCGCGGATCTCCGGCTCGAAGGCCGCGCTCGTCCAGAGATTGAGCGGATCGGCCGGCTGGACGTCGTAGTGGCCGTAGATGATGACGTGCGGCCAGGACTCGGGTCCCTTGCGCTCCGCCAGGATCACCGGGTGCAGCGGGGTCGGCACGACCTCGACCGAAAAGCCGAGTTTCCCCAACAGGCCGGCGATGAAGTCCCGGGCCCCGGCCATGCCGCTCTTGAACGCGGGATCGGCGGAAACGCTCGGGTGACGGATGAACTCTTTCAGGGCTTCGACGGGATCAAACATGCGACCAAGACAAAGCGCCTTTTCGCCGACCGAAAGGCAAAAGCGCCCGACGGGCTCCGCCCGCACCCAAGGTTAACGCCCGAGAAAACGGTCGAGCTCCTGCTGCTCGGTCGTCGTCTGCTTCGTCGCGGCCGGACCGGAGGACGTCGCGGTGCTGGAGGACGTCGCGGGAGCGCGGGCCGGGGCCCCGCCCGCGGCGAGGTTGGCCTTGGCCTGCTGATAGACCGGCATCAAGGCGGGAGCGAGACGCTCCAGGGTCTCGATGCGCTCTTCGGAGGGCGGGTGCGTGGACAGAAGCTTCGGCGGACGTCCGCCCGTCTCCTTCGCCGCCATCTTGCGCCAGAAACTCGCCGCCGCGCGCGGGTCGTAGCCGGCGCGGGCCGCGAAACGCAGACCGACCGCGTCCGCCTCCCGCTCGTGGTCGCGCGAATAGGCCAATGTGCCCAGCGTGCTGCCGAGGCCGTAGGCCAGCATGTAGTATTGCTGGTTCTTGTCCTTCTCGGTCCCGATCGCGAGCGCGGCCCCGCCCAAGCCGACGAGCACCGCCTGCGATTGGCGCTCCGAACCGTGGCGGCTCGACACGTGCGCGACCTCGTGCCCCATGACCACGGCGATCTCGTCGTCGCTTTCCGCCAGCTTGATGAGCGCGGTGTAGACGCCGACCTTCCCGCCCGGGAGCGCGAAGGCGTTGATCTGGTCGGATTCGAAAACCACGAACTCCCACTCCGCGTTGGGCAGATCGCGTCCGACCGCGGCGGCGATGCGCTTACCGATGCGCTGGATACGGGCGTTCACCGCGGGGTCGGCCGAGATTTTTTCCTGCTTCTTGATCGAGGCGAAGGCCTCCACGCCCATGGCGGCGGCCTGGTCGTCGGACACGAAGTTGAGCTGCGTGCGTCCCGTCTCCTGCACCGTCGTGCAGGAGGGGAGGCAAAGAAGAGCGACGGCGGCACCGAGTAGGGTGGCAAGGCGGCGTTTCATGCCGGCCAAGATGGACAGGCCGGGCCGCCCCGCAACTCCGCATCAGGCCGAGGCCGCCTCGCGTTCCGCCGCCGCCACCTCGCGCCCGATCTCGGCGGCGCGCTTAAGGCCGCTGGCGCTGCCCTTGCCGGTGAGCCGGAGGCAGGCCGCGTCCATCAGGATATAGACGATGGGAATCACAAAAAGCGTGATGATCGTCGAAAGCCCCAGCCCGCCGACGATGACGAGCCCCAACGGATTGCGGGACTCCGCGCCGGCGCCGCTGGCCACGGCGAGGGGAACCGCGCCGAGGATGGTCGAGATCGAGGTCATGAGGATCGGCCGGAAACGGAGCGTCGCCGCCTCGTAGGCCGCTCGCGCCGCCGAGCGCCCCTCGAGCTGAAGTTCGTTGGCGAACTCCACGATCAGGATGCCGTTTTTCGCCACCAGACCGATCAACATGATGAGACCGAAGCGCGAAAACAGGTTGTCCGTCATCGGCGCCCCCCAGAAGCGGCTCAGGTAAAGCACGAGCAGACCGCCGGAGATCGCGACGAACACGCCGGAGAAAATCGTCGCCGGATGGATCCACGACTCGAACTGCGCGGCGAGGACGAGAAAGGTGAACAGCAGCGCGAGGGCGAACAACACCCAGGCGTCGCTGGAGCTTTCGACGAACTCGCGCGTTTCCCCCTCCCACGCGGTGCGAATCGTGGGCGGCAGGACTCGCCTCGCCACCGCCTCGAACTCCGCCACGCCGTCGCCCTGCGTGCGTCCCGCGGCGAGCTGGCCGCTGATCGTGATCGAACGCTGGCGGTCGAGGTGGGGAAACGCCTCCGGCACGACGGACTCCCGCGCGTCGACAAGGTTGCTCAACTGCACGAGCTGCCCGCCGGAGCCGCGCACATAGATCGCCGCCAGATCGGAAGGCTGCGCCCGGTTTTGCTCCGCCATCTGGACGATCACGTCGTATTCCTCGGCCGCGCGGCGGAAGCGCGTCACCTGCCGGCCGCCGAAAAGCGACTCGAGCGTCCTGGCGATGTCCGCCACCGGCACGCCGAGATCCGCGGCGCGGGCGCGGTCGATCACCACGTCGAGCTGCGGCTTGTTCGGCTGCGGCTCGACCCGGATCTGGCCGAGCACGTCGCTGCCGCGCAGCTCTTCGAGAAATCTGTCCGCCGTGCCGCGCAGCTCCTGGTAATCCGAGCCCTGCAAGACGAGTTGCACGCCGCCGGAGCTGCTGCGCCTTCCGCCCAGCGGTCGCACCGGAGACGCGATGACGAGCGCGCCGGTGTTGTCGCGCAGCTTGGTCCGCAGTTCGCGAATCACCTGCTGGGTCGAACGCGAGCGTTCCTCCCAAGGTTTCAGAGTGACAAAGGCGAAACCCCGGCTCGCGCCGCCACCCGCGCCGCCGCCGGTGTTGCGGAACCAGCGCTCCACCTCGGGCGTCTCGGCCAGAACCTTTTCGACTTCACCGGCGTAGGCCGAGGCGTAGACCGGGCTGGAGCCGAGCGGGAAATTCATGATCAGCCGGAACAGGCCGCGATCTTCCTCCGGAGTCAGCTCGCGCTGCAGCCGCGTGAAGCTCCAGAACCCCGCCGCCGTGAAAAGCACCGTGCCCAACAAGACCCACGCGCGCCGCCGCAGGGCGAAATCAAGCGCGCGGGAAAACCCCTGGTTGAAGACCTGAAAAAACGGTTCGGTGCGCCGATGCAGCCAGCCGTGCTCGGCGTGTCCGTCCGCGCCGCGGCGAAAGCGCAGCATGCGCGAGCAAAGCATGGGCGTGAGCGTGAGCGCCACGACGCCGGAGACCGTCACCGCCAACGCGAGCGTGATGCCGAACTCGTAGAAAAGCCGGCCGGTGTTTCCCTTTTGGAAGGCCACGGGCACGAACACCGCGACGAGCACCAGCGTGGTCGCGATGATCGCGAAAGCCATCTGGCGCGCGCCGAAGACCGCGGCCCGCACCGGCTCCTCGCCGCCCTCGATCCGGCGATAGATGTTCTCCAGCATCACGATGGCGTCGTCCACCACCAGGCCGACCGCGAGCACGAGGGCGAGCAGGGTCAGCAGGTTGATGCTGAAGCCGAGCCAGGACATCGCGGCGAAGGCGCCGATCAGCGACACGGGAATCGCCAGCAGCGGAACCACCGTCGCGCGCCAGTCGCGCAGAAAGGCGAAGATCGTGATCACCACCAGCACGCAGGCCTCGATCAGGGTGCGATAGACCTCGTTGACCGAGCGCTCGACGAAGACGCTCGTGTCGTAGGCGATCTGCACGTTCACGTCCGAGGGCAGGTTACGCTTGATCTCGGGGATCATGCCTTTGACCGCGGCCGCCACGTCGAGGAGGTTCGCCTGCGACTGGCGGAGCACCCGAACGGCGACGTTGTTGCGGCCGTTGAAGCGGTTGTCGCTGCGGTATTCGCTCGCGCCCAGCTCCACGCGCCCGATGTCGCGGAACTTCACCTGGTAGCCGGCGCGGGTGGCGACGACGAGATTCTCGAAATCGGCCGCCTCCGCGAGACGCCCCTCGAGCCGGACGGGAAACTCGCGGGAACGCGACTCGATGCGTCCGCTGGGCACGTCGACGTTCTGCGCGCGAAGCGCCGACTCCACGTCGGAGACCGTCAGCCCCTGGGCGGCGAGGCGCTCCGCATCGACCCAGAGCCGCATCGCGTAGCGTTGCCCGCGCAGCTCGACCTGCGAGACGCCGGGGATCGTCTGGAGCCGCTGCACCGCGATGCGGTCGGCCAGCTCGGTGAGCTCGAGGCGGGACATGCGCGGCGAGTTGAGGGAGAGCACGACCACCGGATCGTCGTCGGCGTCGGCTTTCGAGACCTCGGGAGCGTCCACCTCGTCGGGCAGCCGGTCGATCGCGCGACCGACGCGGTCGCGGACGTCGTTGGCCGCGGAGTCCACGTCACGGTCGAGGGTGAACTCAAGCGTGATGGTGGAGCGCTCCTCGGCGGAATCGGAGCGCATGAGGCGCACGCCATCGATGGCGCTCAACTGCTCCTCGAGCGGATCGGTGATCTGCGTCTCGACCACCTCGGCGGCGGCGCCGGGATAACGGGTCGAGACCGAGACGACGGGCGCGTCGATGTCGGGATACTCGCGAACGGGCAGCGTGCGGAAGGAAAGCAGGCCCACCGTGACGATGAGCACGGAAAGGACGATGCAGATGACCGGCCGCCGGATGGAGAGATCGGAAAGGATCATGGCGCGTCGCCGCCCAAGGGTTTCATCTCGACGTGGGCGGGCACGGGATCGAGAGGCGCACCCGGGAACAACACCAGCGCGCCGACCCCGGAGGACACGATACGCTCGCCGGCCTCGATCGTGTCGGGCGCCACGGGGCGCACCTCGACGCGCGGACCGGCGCGCAGGCCGGTCTGGACGTTCACGTAGCGGGCGACGGGGACGCCGTCCTTTTCCGCGACCGCGATCAGCTGCACGCCCCGGACGCCCGCGAGCAGCGCGGCCTCGGGGACGACGAGCACCTGCTCCCGCGTGGAGAGCAGGATGCGAACCGAGGCGAACATGCCGGGACGCAAGGCGGGCGGCGGGTCCCGGAGGACGGCCTTCACCTCGCTCGCGCGCACGGCCGGATCGATGCTGGCGCTGACGAAAAACACCGCGCCCTCGGCCTCGACGGGACGGGGATCCGCGCCGACGCGGATGCGGGCGGTGACCCGCGTGCCGGGTTTCACCTGCGGAATGCTGCGTTCGGGCACGCGAAAGGAGACTTTCAGCGCGGACAAATCGTCGAGCGTCGTGAGCGCGGAGGCGGGCGTGGCGTAGTCGCCGACCGCGAGGCGCCGCGCCCCGAGCACGCCCGCCACAGGAGCGAGGATGCGGGTGCGGGCCAGCCGCACCCGCAGCAACTCGAGCGCGGCCACGGCCGCGCGCTCCTCGGTGCGCACCTGATCCACCTCGGCCTGCGCGAGCGTCCGATCCTTGGCGAGGGAGTCGGCGCGCTCGCGATTGATGCGGGCAAGATCGGCGCGGGCCTCGGCCTCTGCGACCTGGGCCCGCAGTTCCGCGTCGTCCAGCCGGGCGAGCAAGGCGCCCTTCTCCACCGCCTGCCCCTCGGCGAACGCGATTTCGCGAACGATGCCGGCGAGCTCGGGCTGGATGGCGACGGACTCGTTGGCCTCCAGCGTGCCCGTCACCTCGAGCGTCTCGCGCAGATCGTCGCGGACCAGCGGCACGACCTCGACACGCTGCGGCGTGCGGGCGGAGGCGCCGGCGGCGACTTCACGGGCGTCGGGTTTGCAGGCGGTGAAGAAGCCGGCGGCGGTCAGCGCGAGCAGGGAAACAGGGACCCACTTCATGCCGCCACTGGGGAAGCGCGGCGTCGGCTTCGCAAGTCCGGGCAAAAAAAATCGCCGCCCGTTTCCAGGCGGCGAAGAGAGACGGGAAATCGGTTTTTCGGTTACGCGAATCAGCCGACGTGGGCGGCGTAGGCCGCGGCGTCGAGCAGGTCGGCCGGAACCGGACCGGCGAGCTTCACCTTGAGCATCCAGCCGGAGCCGTAGGGCTCGCGATTCACGGTCTCGGGCGCGGAATCGAGATCGCCGTTGACCTCCAGCACGGTGCAGGCGACGGGCGCGTAGAGGTCGGAGGCGGCTTTGACGGACTCGACCACGCCGAAAGTGGCGCCGGCGGCGAGCGTCGCGCCGACCTTGGGAAGCTGCACGAAGGTGATGTCGCCGAGGCTGGACTGGGCGTAGTCGGTGATGCCGACGAGGGCGGTGCCGTCGGCGGCGGGACGGAGCCACTCGTGGGACTTGGCGTAGCGAAGGTCGGCGGGAATGTTGCTCATGGTCGTAAGGTCGGGAGGGGAGCGGGGAAGCGGACGCGGGGAAAGGCTGTTTTTCGCGCGGCTCAGCCTTGTTTCAAGGGCACGAAGGGAGGCTTGACCGTGTTCAGGGAGATCGCGGTGCCGCGGATGTCCACGGAGAGCGGGCCGCCGACGGAAGGCGCGTCGATGAGCGCGGAGCCGATGGCCTCGTTGAGGATGGGCGAAAGGGTGCCCGAAAGCACGCGGCCGACCGGGGCGCCGGCCGGACCGAGCACCGGGGTGTCGGCGCGCACGATGCGGCGGTCGCCGGTGCGAAAGAAGACGACCTTGCGCGCGCCGCCCTCGGTTTTCTCGCGCAGCAGGGCGTCGTGCCCGATGCAGCGCAGGGCCTTGTTCAATTTCACGGTCCATCCGAGACCGGCGGTGAGCGGACCGATGTCGGCGGACAACTCGTGGCCGTAGAGCGGATAGCCGGCCTCGAGGCGCAGGCTATCGCGCGCGCCGAGCCCGGTGAGCTCGAGACCGTGGGGTTGGCCCGCGGCCAGCAAGGCCTCGGCAAGGGCGACCGCTTCGCCGGCCGCATGGTAGAGCTCGAAACCGTCCTCGCCGGTGTAGCCGGTGCGGCTGATCAGGCAGTGGATGCCGGCGACGGTGCCTTCGCAAAAGTGATAGTAGCCGACGGCACCGAGCTTGGCCCCGGTGAGGGATTGCACGATCTGCGCGGCGCGCGGGCCCTGGATGGCCAACAACGCGTAGTCCGCGCTGCGGTCGGTCACCGTGACATCGAAGGCCGCGGCCTGCGCGCGGATCCAAGCGAGGTCGGTCGCGATGTTGCCGGCGTTGATGCAGAGAAAATAGTCCTGCGGTGCGCGCATGTAGACCAGCAGGTCGTCCACCGTGCCGCCGTCCTCGCGGCACATCGGGGTGTAGAGCACGCGACCGGGATGCAGCTTGGCGACCTCGTTGGTGACGAGACGCTCGAGAAACTCCAGCGCCTGCGGGCCGCGCACATCCACCTCGCCCATGTGGCTAACATCAAAGAGACCGGCGGCGCGGCGCACCGCCTTGTGCTCCTCGAGGATGGAGCGATACTGGACCGGCATTTCCCAGCCGGCGAAGTCGACGAGACGGGCGCCTCGGGAGGCATGGAAATCGCGGAGGGGCGTGCGTTGAAGGGCGCTCATGGAATCGGCCGATAGGGGCGACCCTGCGCGTCACGCGGGCAACAAAAAAGACGCCCCGCAGGGCGTCTTTTGGAAAGGGAAACGGCGCGGGCGCCGAGACTTACTCGCGGTGGTAGGTCGCGACGATCTTCTCGACGAGATACTTGTGATCGGCCGGCGTGAGCTCGCCGCTGGCGAGCATGGCGTCGGCGCGCACGATCTGGGCGGTCATCTCGGCGAAACGATCACCGCCGGAGAAGTCGCCCAAGGAGGGATTCAGGGTCAGGTCGAGTTCCTCGGGAATCAGGTCGGTGGCGTAGCCAAGATCGTAATCGAGACCCCAGCGAAGGAAGCGATGATCGTAATTGGTCGACGAGGGAAGGAGCACGGCCGATTCGGAAGCGAAGCCGTTTTTCTCCAGATCCACGCGGAAAACCTCGTCGCGACGGAGCTTAACCTGAAACGGCGTCTTGCCCACCTCCGTGCCATTGACCTTTGCGGTCGCGCCGGCGGGCGTGGACCGGATGATCACCGTTTGTTTTTGCCCCTTCGTTATGAGGGCGCAGCCAGATGAAGTCAGAGCAACGAACCCGGCCAGCAAGGCCGCGGTGAGAAGGGGAAATTTCATGGGCGGGCAAAAAGGGGGATGGGGAAACATTTTTGCACGAATCGTTACCGTCAAGGGGAATGACAGCGCCGACGCCGAAAGCTGCCCCCTGAATTTTGGGTTGGTGCATCCCTTATCGACGGGGCAAACCGCAAGGCTCGCGCATGCATCCTCCCCTCGCCTACTGGGTCCACGACCTGAGCCCTTTTTTGATCCGTTTTACGGAGACCTTTGGCATCCGGTATTACGGCTTGGCCTACCTGGCGGGCTTCGCGGCGGGCTGGGCGTTATTGCTAAATTACGCAAAAAAGGGGCTCAGCCCGATTCGTGCCGAGCAGATCGGCGACCTGATGACGGCGCTTGTGCTCGGCGTGCTGATCGGCGGCCGGCTGGGCTATTTCGTTTTCTATCAACCCGCGGCCCTTTGGCACGACCCGCTTTCCCTGCTTCGCGTCTGGGACGGCGGCATGGCCAGCCACGGCGGTTTCATCGGAGTCGCGGTCGCCCTCTGGTGGTGTGGTCGAGGATTTCGCCTGCCTTGGCGGCACCTGGGAGACCTGGTGGTGAGCGTGGCCCCGGCGGGAATCTTTTTCGGACGCGTCGCCAACTTCATCAACGGCGAGCTTTGGGGAAAACCCAGCCAGGTCCCCTGGGCCGTCATTTTTCCCGCGAGCGCCGAACCGGGCACGCCGCTTGATCTCATCGCGCCCCGGCATCCCTCCCAACTTTACGCCGCCGCCCTCGAGGGACTATTTCTGCTCGGACTCACCCAATGGCTGGTCTGGCGCACGCCCCTGTTGAAACGCGCCCCTGGACGGATCGCGGGAATCTTCCTCGTCGCCTACGCCGCGGTCCGGGCGATCGACGAGATCTTTCGCGAACCCGACGCGGGCCTGGTCTTCGGACTCAGCCGGGGAACCTTCTACTCGATTTTCCTGATCGCGGGCGGCGTCGTCTTGATCTGCTCCCCCGCCCGGCCGATCCCCCCGCGGGAATCGACGCAGGTCACGCCGCCGGCGAAACGATCCTGAACCCCGCGGCCAGGAGCCCGTCCCGAGCCGCGCGCAACAAACACGCCGCCTCCGGACCGTCGCCATGCACGCACAGGGTCCGCACGCGTCCGACCCGCGCCAAAGCCAGGGCCTGCGCGACGGCCGCCGACCCGTCATGCAAGACAGCCCCGGGCTCTCCGCGCGGCACCAGGCCGCCGTCCGCGCGGTAGGCGCGGTCGATAAATCCCTCCGGCACAAACTCCAGCCCCGCCGCCTCGGCCGCGACGCGCAACACGCCCGTCGGCGGCCCGAAGAGCCGGGCTCCCGGCGTCTCCCGAAGGATCGAGGCGACCAGGATCTCGGCCAAGCCGGGCTCGCGGTTGGATTGGTGGTAGAGCGCCCCGTGAGGTTTTACGTGCGCGATGCGCAGTCCGAAGCGAACCGCCTCCCGCGACAAGGCCCGCAGCTGATCGCCCACCAGATCCATCGCCTCCCCTCGCGTGAGCGGGCGCTCCCGCCGTCCGAATCCCTCCCGGTCGGCGTGTCCGGGATGCGCGCCCAGCGCCACCCCGTGACGCGCCGCCAGCGCGCAGGCGGCCGCCATCGTGGCGGCGTCCCCCGCATGCGCGCCGCAGGCGACGTTCGCCGAGCTGATGCCGGCCGCGAAGAGCTCGGCGTCCTGCGCGCCGCCCTCCCCCACATCGGCGTTCAAATCGATGGCCGGCATCTCCGCGTCCCCGTCACCGACGCATTCCAAGGCCCACACGCAAACGCGCCACGTCCGCCGCCACGCGAAGACGCGCCTGCTGCGCGGCCGAGACCTCCGTCAGCTTGAAGACGATTTCCGCGCCCGGCCGGGCTTGGGCGAGCTTCGGCAGATCGACCGAGGCCACCTGCCCGAGCTGGGGATAGCCGCCGATGGTCTGCCCCTCGGCCATGAGCACGATCGGCAGACCGTCCGGGGGCAATTGCACCGTGCCCGGCACCACCGGCCGCGACGTCTGCTCCCCCGCGCCGCCGGGCACCAGAAAGGGCTCGCCGCCGAGACGGAGCCCCATGCGATCGGATTTCGCGCTCAGTTGAAAGCCGCGCGACTCCACCGCGCGAGCGCCGCCGCCCGGCCCGAAGCGCTTGAAAATATGCGCCCAGTCGAGCCCCGGAATCAGCCGGACCTCGATGGTCTCCTTGCGCGCCGGGGCCGGCACCGGAGAGGCCAGCCGCCACGCCGCCTCGCAGGCGATGCCCGCGCCGGCGCCGCAGGCGAGGACATCCCCCGCCGCCAGCGGGCGTCCGGCGAAACCGCCGAAACGCGCGCCCACCGCGGTGCCCGCGCCGCCGAGCAAAACCGGCACGCGCAGGCCTCCTGCGACCGCGAGATAAAGCCGGGCGCCGCGGGTCAGTGCGGAACAGTCCAAGACCTGCCCCGCCCGCACCGCCACAGGACGACCGGGGGGCAAACCCGCGCACTCCGCGCCCAGCGCCGCCACCACCGTGTCCGCCGAAAACCTCAGGATCGGACCGACGTAGGTGCACTCTAGCAGCGGCGCCTCCGGCGCGTTGCCGACCGCAAGGTTCGCCACCGCGGCCGCCCAGGGATCCAGCGCCCCGCCCAAACCCACGCCAAGCGCCGCGAAGCCTCGCCGCCCGAGATCCTGCACGGTCGTGAGCGTGCCCGGCTTCACCACCTCGATCCGCGGCCCGGCGGAGACCTCGCGCCCGTTGGCGTCCACGCCCGCGAGTTCCGCGGCCGACGACGGCGAAGCGGACGGCAGCTTGTCGACCGGCTTGAAACGAATCCGGTCCCCGGCCGCGAAAAGGACCGGCGCCTCGGCGCGCGCGGGCTCGAACAACTCCAGCGACGTCCGGCCGATCAATTGCCAACCGCCCGGCGTCTCGCGCGGATAGACGCCCGTATGGGCGCCGCCGATACCGATGCTGCCCGCGGGAACCCGCAACCGCGGCGTGGTCCGGCGCGGCGTGGCGAGTTTCTCGGGCAAGCCGATCAAGTAGGGAAAACCCGGGCTGAATCCGATCGCCGCGACGTGATACGTCGCGCCCGCGTGGAGCTTCACCGCCGCCTCCGCGGACAGTTTCGCGTTTTTCGCCACCAGCTCGAGATCCGGCCCGTGCTCGCCGCCGTAGATCACCGGCACCACGTGTTCGCGCGGCTTGCGCTCGCGCCGGGGCGCCGCGGCGGCCTTGCCCGAAAGGTGGCGCTCCAGCCACTCGCCCACCACGCGCCAGGGCAGCTCGCCATGCGAGGTCGGCACCCGCTCGGGCTCGTAGACCACGCCCACGCTGCCGTAGGCCGGCACGATCTCCGTCACCCCCTCCAAACGGTCCGCCGCCAGACCGGCCGCGAAGGCGCGCACCCGCGTCAACAGGGCGGCGTCGACTTCGCCATCAAAGGTAACCAAGTAGGCGGTGTCGCCCATCGTCTGGAGGCTCATGGCCTTGACCCTGCCGAAGCAAAACGCACGGCACAAGCACACCGCGCGCTTATTGCTCTCCCCGCTCGTCCTGATAAGCGGTCGGAATGGGTTGCCCTTCGCTCGAAGCCGGGCGACATCTACCCGCTTTTCCGCCATGCGACGCTCCGCTTTTTCTGTCTTGGCCGCCACCCTGGCCGTCTTGTCCCTGGGCACCTCCGCCTGCCGTCGCGACGAGATCCGCACCTACACGGTGAAAAAGGAGGCCTCCTCCCCGGTCGCGCCCGCATCCCCCTCGCCCATGATGCCCGGCGCGATGCCCGCCGTGTCCGGCCCCGGCGCCAACGCCACCATGGCCAACACCCGCGTCGACACCGCCAGCGGCCCCGCCCTTGTCTGGGACGTGCCGGCCGGCTGGAGCGCAGGGCCCGAGCGCCCCATGCGCAAGGCCACCCTTCTGATCCCCGGTGAAGCCGGCGGCGCCGGCGCCGAGCTCTCCGTCACCGCCTTCCCCGGCGACGTCGGAGGCAATCTCGCCAACGTAAACCGCTGGCGCCAGCAGCTCTCGCTGGCCCCCATCGGCGAGGCGGAGCTGGGCGCGGCCCTGCAACACCTCGACGTGGGCGCCTTGCACGTCGACCTCGTCGAACTGACCGGCCCGTCCAAGCCGCCCGCGGCTCCGCAACGCGTCCTCGGCGCGATCGTGCCCTACTCCGGCGCCACCTGGTTCTTCAAGTTCACCGGACCCGATGCGCTCGTCTCCCGCGAACGAGAGAACTTCCTCGCATTCATCCGCTCGCTTCGCCCCCAAGGCTGAGCCCCGCCGGCGCGCCGCTCCTTCGCTCCGCTTCGGACATCCCCGCCCCAAACGCATCCGTTATCCGTCTTTGTTTCTCATGCGCGAACTAATCCGCGAATTCATCCGCTTTTTCATTTCGCTGCGGCTCACCGTCGCCCTGCTCGCGCTCTCGGCGCTGCTCGTGTTCCTCGCCACCATCGACCAGGTCCATCTCGGCATCTGGGCGGTGCAGGAAAAGTGGTTCAAGAGCCTGATCGTTTTGCACACCATCAAGGGCTTCCCGGTGCCTGTTTTCCCCGGCGGCTACTTCATCGGCGGCCTTCTCCTGCTCAACCTCGTCGCCGCGCACGCCAAACGCTTCGCCTTCACCTGGAAAAAAGCCGGCATCCAGCTCGTCCACTTCGGGCTCATCCTGCTCCTGCTCGGCGAGCTCTTCACCGGCCTGTTTCAGGAGGAGTATCAGATGCGGCTCGATGAGGGGCAGACCCGGAACTACTCCGAGAGCTGGCGCTTCAACGAACTCGCCATCGCCGACACCACCGCGCCCGCCGAGGACGTCGTCACCGTCATCCCCGAAAAACGCCTGGCCCGCTCCGTCGCCGCCGAGAAGGACATCCAAGTCTCCGCCCTGCCCTTCCGCGTCGTCCCCCGGGCCTATTACCCGAACGCCGCCCTGGCGATGAAGGAGCAGGCCCCGCCCATGCTCAAGCCGGTGGAAAACACCTCCAACCGCGGCATCGGCCCCAAGCTGCTGCTCGCGCCGCTGCCCATGACCTACAAGCAGGACCAGCGCAACCTGCCCGCCGCGCTCGTCGAACTGATCGGCACCGAGGGCAGCCTCGGCGTGTTCCTCGTCTCCACGATGATCACCGAGCCCGAGCGCTTCACCTACGCCGGCCGCGAATGGGCCCTGTCGCTCCGCTTTCAACGCGCCTACAAGCCCTACTCCCTCACGCTCGTCGACTTCTCCCATGATCGCTACGCCGGCACCGACATTCCGAAGAATTTTTCCAGCCGCGTCCGGCTGACCACGCCAGACGGGGTCAACGACCGCGAGGTGCTGATCTTCATGAACAACCCGCTGCGTCACGACGGCATGACCTTCTACCAGGCGGGCTTCGACAACAACGACAAGACCACCGTCCTCCAGGTCGTCCGCAACCCGTCCTGGGTCATCCCCTACCTTAGCTGCATGCTCATGGCCGTCGGCCTCTTTTGGCAATTCGGCTGGCACCTCGCCGTCTTCACCGCCCGTCGCGGCGGCTCCTCCGCGCTAAAGAGGGAAGAGACGCCCGGCCCGGTCGTCGCGCTCGGCCTCGTCCTCGCCCTCCGCCTCATGGCCGGGCTCGTCGGCCTCTGGGTCACGGCCTCGACCGACGGCACCCCGGCGGCCGTCGGCCTGGGCGTGCTCGCGCTCGAGTTCATCGCCTGCTCCGCCCTCCTCGTCGGCCTCGCGGGCCGCGGCTCCTGGAGCCGCCCGCTCCTCGGTGCCTACGCCTGGTCCTCGCTCCTCGTCCTCGCCGGCGTGCTCGCCTACGGTTTCCTCGGCGGCGACATCTACGACGCGATCCTGCGCTGGGTCGTGATCGGTCTCCATCTCCTGACCGCGGCCGCCCTCCTCGCCCTCGCCCGGTCCTTCCGCCGCCCCGAACTCGTCGCCTGGTTCTCCGAGCCCCGGGCCCGCGTCTCGTCCACCCCGGCCTCCGCCTGAGCCCCACGCCGCCATGAAGAAAATCCTCCCGATCCTCGTCCTCCTTCTCGGCATCGCCTACGTCGCGTCGACCCTGCGCGCGCCCGCGGTCCCCGCCGGCGAGCCCGACCACGCGGCCTTCGGCCGGCTGCCCGTGCTGGTCGGCGGCCGTATCAAACCGCTCGATACCGTCGCGCGCACCACCCTGCTTCAATTCCAGGGACGCCAGACCGTCCGCCTTTCCGACGGCTCGAAGCTTTCCCCCTCCCGCTGGATCGCCGACCTGCTCCTCGACGACCGCAAGGCCAACGGCTACCAGATCTTCGAGATCGTCCACCCCGACCTCCTCGCCCTGCTCAAGCTCAAGGACGAGGACGGCGCGGGCAAAAAGCGCTTTTCCTACGCGCAACTCACACCCGGCCTCGAGGAGTTGCAGCGCCAGGCGGGTCTCGCCGAGTCCGTGGAATCCCAGCGCCGCACGCCCTTCCAGCGCGCCGTGATCGCGCTACGGGACAACGTCAGCCTCTACGTGAAGCTCCAGGCCTCGCTCGTGCCGCCCGAGCTCGACGACCCGCTCGGCGCCTTCCGCGAGTTCCAGGAAAAACTCCCCGCCGGCATCGAGGCCGTGCGGCTCCGCCAACAGCAGAAACCCCACGACGAGGCCCTCGCCGCCCGGATCATGGATCTCGCATCCCGCTTCGATTTCATGGCCCAGAACGCCCAGCTTCTCGCCATCCCGCCCGACGCCGAGGTCAAGGACGACGCCGCCTGGCGCAAGACCGGCGAAGTCCTTCTGCGGGCCTTCCCGAGCGGCGAGATCGACGCGCACGCGCTCAGCTACGCCGGCCTCGCCTACGCCTGGCGCGGCCAGAAGGCGGAGGAGTTCGACACCATCGTCAAACTGCTCCGCGCGGAGACCGAGAAGCGCTTCGCCGCGCAGCTCGCCAAGGTCGACGCCGAGACCCGTTTCAAGGCCGCCGCCCCCTTCTACTCCGGCATGACGCTCTTCGTCGGCGCCCTCGTCCTCGCCCTGCTCTCGTGGCTGTGCTGGCCCGAGGCGCTCGCCCGCTCCGCCTTTTATCTTCTCGGCCTCGGCTTCGTGCTCATGAGCGTCGGCATCCTCGTCCGCATGTGGCTCGAGGGACGCCCGCCGGTGACCAATCTCTACTCGTCCGCGCTCTTCGTCGCATGGGGTTCCGTCGGCCTCTGCCTCGTGCTCGAAAAACTTCACCCGCGCGGGCTCGCCTCCGCCGTCGGCGGCATCATCGGCTTCGCCGGCCTCATCATCGCCCACCACCTTTCGCTGAGCGGGGACACGATGCAGATGATGCAGGCCGTGCTCGACTCCAACTTCTGGTTGGCGACCCACGTCGTCGTCGTGACCATCGGCTACAGCGCGACCTATCTCGCCGGCTTTCTCGCCGTGCTCTACATCCTGCGCGGCGCCCTCACACGCGGCCTGGACGCCACCACCGCGTCGGCGCTCGAACGCATGGTCTACGGGATCACTTGCTTCGCCACGCTCTTCAGCCTCGTGGGAACCATTCTCGGCGGCATCTGGGCCGACCAGTCCTGGGGCCGCTTCTGGGGCTGGGATCCGAAGGAAAACGGCGCGCTGATCATCGTGATCTGGAACGCCCTCATCCTGCACGTGCGCTGGGGCCGGCTCTGCGGCGCGCGCGGCTTCATGGCCCTCGCGGTCTTCGGCAACATCGTCACCACCTGGAGCTGGTTCGGCACCAACATGCTCGGCGTCGGCCTGCACAGCTACGGCTTCATGGATCGCGCCTTCCCCTGGTTGATCGGCTTCGCCGCCAGCCAGCTCGCCCTCATCGCCCTGGCGACGCTGAACGGCCTGCCCTGGCGCAGCCGCGAGAGCGCCGAGCGCCGTCTCGCGAGCTGAACGAATCCGCCACGCGCCGCGCCTTTCCCCTCCCGCGGGCAATGCGCGCGACAGCCGGGAAGCCCGCTCCGCAATCAGCCGCCGGCGGCCATCATTCCGTCAGCTTCGTGAGCGAAGACGGCGGATTGAGCGTCAACGAAAGGGCGCCAGGATCGAAAATACCTCCGGCGAAATCGCGCCCGAGGGCCGCGGCCGTGACGACGAAGCGGGTCTTGTTGCGCGTCGTCTCGTCGCGCAGCTCGACCGCCTTCACCATCCACTGCTCGCCGATCTTCTTCAGCTCGACGACGCGCATCGACTTCAGCACGCGCTCCTTCTCGCCCAGCTGCTCCGCCTGCACGAGCGCATGGTATTGGGGATCGAGATACACCCGCATCGCCGCCAGATCCGGTCGACGCGCCGCGAGGGCGGCGGGCGGATAGAGAAGAAACGCGTCGGCCGGGCGGTCGTTGAGACGGGTCTTACCCTCGTAGACGAAGTCGCTCCAATACAGGAACGGCATCTGGAGGTCGAAGGCCGACAAATCCGTGCCCGCGAGCGGAGCGAAAAGCGCGCCCTCGTCGACCGCGATCGACGAGGAACCGTCCGTCGCCGGCCAGTGCCAAGCGGCCGGCTTGGGCCCGCCTTGCACGAGGAGCCGTTGCTCGGCCTTGGCCGCCCCGACCGCGCCCGCCGGATTGGACGAATCCGCCAGGGGACGGATGCTCAAACGGGTGACCGGCCCTTCGCCGTTGCGCCCGCCCCACAGTCGGCCGGGAACGCTCCGCTCCTCGCCGCGCCGGGGCAGCACACGAAGCTCGAACTCCAGGTAATAATCGCCGTCCGGGCCCGCCGCCCGCATCTCGCGCAGAATCTCGGCGCCCTGCTTTTGATCGGGAGGGGAAAGCTGCAGATAGCGCGGCGCCGGGCGATTGAGACGCGATTGCGCCGCAAGCGGGGCCGGCGTCAGGCCGGCGGCGACGAGACCAAACAAAAGGCAGACGGACAAAGCCGTCTGCCGGGAGGAGGAAGGGCGGTGGCGGGCCACGCGCGTGAAGACCGCGGACTTACTTGGCGGGTTCCGTGGTCGCGGGAGCCGGGGCGGCGGGCGCGGCCTCCGGAGCGGGCAAGGTCACCGCGGGGACGGCGGCGGCCGGAGCCGTGGCCGGGGTCGCGGGCACGGAAATCGTCGGCAGGGTGGTCTTCGTCCGCTCGGTGCGATGCTGGTAGATGTGCGCGAGATAGAGACCGAAGCTGATGACGAAGAAGGCGATGGCGCCGTTGCGGGTCAAGGTGGCCAGCACGTTGCCGGTGTCGGCGCCAAAGGTCGCCTCGGTCATGCCGCCGCCCAAGGCCGCTCCGACGCCGCCGTCGGACTTCGACTTTTGCATCAAGACGACGAGCACCAGGAAAACCGAAAGGAGGACCAGGACAAAGGTGAGGAGCCAGATGACGATGGACATGGAAAAGGAGCACCACACCCGCCGGCGCGGGCTTTGTCAACGGCGCGCCCGGGCGGGGAAAATTTAATCCCGCGCCTCGTGTTTTCCTGCAACCGCCCAAAGTGCACGACGTCTCGGCCCGGGTCGCGCCCATTCATCCGTCTTCCCCGCCCGCAAGCCTTCCTCATTCCGTCCCGCCCACCCGACCTTCACCGCCACGCGAACCGATTGGTTCTTGGTCCCGCCCTTCGTCCGCGTAACTTCCCGTCCTTCGCTTTCCCGCTCTCATGTCCTTCCGTCCCCGCCGCCTGATTCTTCCGCTCGTCGTCGTCGCCGCCTCCGCCGGCGCCTTCCTCTGGTGGCGCGAACGCCAGAAGCCCGCCCCCGTCGCCTTCAACACCGTGAACGTGTCCCGCGGCACGCTCACCCAGACCGTCACCGCCACCGGCGACCTCCAGCCCGTCTCCACCGTCGAGGTCAGCTCCCAGATCTCGGGCCTCATCAAAGAGGTGCTCGTCGATTACAACTCCCAGGTCAAAGCCGGCGACGTCCTCGCCCGCATCGATCCCGCCACCTACGTCACCCGCCTCGGCCAGGCCGAGGCCGAGCTCGCCAACACCAAGGCCAACCACCAGCTCGTCCGCCTCAACGCCGAGCGCATCCGCGCCCTGCACGAGCGCAACCTGGTCTCCCAACAGGAACTCGATCAGGCCGAGGCCCAGCTCTCCCAAGCCGACGCCCAGCTCCTCATCCGCACCTCCGCCGTCGAAAGCGTGAAGGTCGATCTCTCGCGCTGCACCATCACCGCGCCCATCGACGGCGTGGTCCTTGATCGCCCCGCCACCGTCGGCAAGACCGTCTCCGCCAGCACCTCCGCCCCCATCCTCTTCGTCTTGGTCAACGACCTCAGTCTGCTCCAGATCAAGGCGGCCATCGCCGAGGCCGACATCGGCAACGTCAAGGAAGGCCAGAACGTCGCCTTCACCGTCGACGCCTTCCCCAGCCGATCCTTCCGCGGCGTCGTCCGCCAGATCCGCAACCAACCCGTCGTCCAGTCCAACGTCGTCACCTACGCCACGCTGATCGACGTCAGCAACGAGAGCCTCGCCCTCAAGCCCGGCATGACGGCCAACGTCTCCGTCACCGTCCAGGAGCGTCCGGACGTCCTCCTCGTCCCCAACTCCACCTTGCGCGCCCGCATCCCCGACGAGCTTAAGCTGCCGGTCGAGCCCGCGCCCGGCGCCGAAAAATCCGATCCCGCCGCCGACGCCCAGAAAGCCCTCCTGGCCGAGGTCGGCTACAAGGAGGGTCCGGACGCCCCGCGCCCCACCCGCGAGCAGATGCAGCGCGTGCGCGCCCTCGCCGCCGAGCGCGGTATCGTCCTCCCCGAACGCCGCCGCGGCGGACGCGGCCCCTCTGGCACCGGAGCGAGCGCCGAAACGGTCCGCACGCTCTACACATCCGCCGAAACCCCCGCCGGCCTGCGCGCCAAACCGGTCGAGGTCCGCCTCGGCATCACCGACGGCGTCAGCACCGAGGTGATCGCCGGCCTCGAGGAAAAGGCCTCCGTCATCACCTCCCTGGTCGAAGCCGAGTCCAGCTCCGCGCCCGCTTCCGGCGGCGGCAGCAACAACCCATTCCTCCCGGGCGGCAACCGCGGCGGCCGCCGCATGTAAACGGCCCCCGTCCGAAACTCGCGCAGGCCTCCCCCCCACTCTACGTGCAGCCCGTCGTCCAACTCCGCGACATCCGCAAGACCTACCGCAACGGCGACCTCGAGGTCCACGCGGTCCGCGGCATCTCGCTCGACATCCACCCCGGCGAATTCGTCGCCATCATGGGCGCCTCCGGCTCCGGCAAGAGCACGCTCATGAACACCCTCGGCTGCCTCGACCGCCCCACCTCCGGCAGCTACCACCTCGACGGCATCGACGTCTCCGGCCTCGACCGCGCCGCGCGCGCCGATCTGCGGAACCAGAAACTCGGGTTCGTCTTTCAAGGTTTCAACCTGCTCCCGCGCACCAGCGCGCTGGAAAACGTCGAGCTGCCCATGCTCTACGCCCAGCGGCGCGTCGCCGCCGACGAGATGCGACGCCGCGCCCTCGCCGCGCTCGAGATCGTGGGCCTCGCCCCACGCGCCGACCACCTCCCCTCCCAGCTCTCCGGCGGCCAGCAGCAACGCGTCGCCATCGCCCGCGCCCTCGTCAACGAGCCCCGCCTGCTCCTCGCCGACGAGCCCACCGGCAATCTCGACTCCAAGACGTCCGTCGAGGTCATGGGCGTTTTCCAGCGCCTCAACGAGCAGGGCATCACCCTCGTGATGGTCACCCACGAGCTCGACATCGCCCAATACTGCAAACGCATCCTCGTCGTGCGCGACGGCCTCCTCGTCCGCGACGAACCGGTGCAAAATCGCCTCATCGCCACCGAGGAGCTCGCCAGGCTCTCCAACGCCGAACAGGCCGCGCAACTCACGAGCGCCCCCTTCGCCGGCAAGCCCGGCCACTAAACCGAACGCCCGCCGCCGCGTCTCCGTTCGGCTCCCCGCTCCCCGCTCCCCCGCCATCGCCCAGCATGCGCCTTCTCGCCACCACCGTCATCGCCCTCCGCGCCCTGCGCCGCAACAAGCTGCGCTCCGCCCTCACCGCGCTCGGCATCATCATCGGCGTCGGCGCCTTCATCGCCATGGTCTCCATCGGCAACGGCGCCAAGAGCCAGGTCGAGGCCCAGGTCGCCTCCCTCGGGCGCAACGTCGTCACCGTGTTCCCCGGTTCCTTCTCGACCGGCGGCGCCCGCGGCGGCTGGGGCTCCGCCTCCACCCTCACCGTCGAGGACGCCGAGGCGATCAAGCGCGAACTGCCCGACGCCGTGTCCGTCTCCGTCGAGGTCCGAGACCGCAACCAGGTGCTCGCCAACGGGCTCAACTGGAACACCGAGATCCGCGGCGTCTCCACCGACTTCCTCAGCATCCGCGCCTGGGCGGTCGAGACCGGACACATGTTTTCCGACGCCGACATCACCTCCGCCGCCAAGGTCTGCGTGATCGGCTCGACCGTAGCCAAGCAGCTTTTCCCCGACGTCGAGCCGGTCGGCCAGGTGCTCCGAGTGCGAAACATACCCTTCGTCATCCGCGGCATCCTCGACTCGAAGGGCTTCAACTTCTTCGGCCAGGACCAGGACGACATCGTGCTCGTGCCCTACTCCACCCACATGCGACGCATCAACCGCCGCACCAACGTCAGCACGATTCTTATCGAGGCCTCGGCCCCGGAGGTCATGCAGCGACTCCAGGACGAGGCCACCGCATTGCTCCAGCAGCGCCGCGGCGGCCGCGAGCCCGATTTCACGATCCGCAACCAGCTCGAGCTCGCGCAGACCGCCACCCAGACCTCGCGCACCATGACCCTGCTGCTCGCTTTCGTCGCCGGCATCTCGCTCCTCGTCGGCGGCATCGGCATCATGAACATCATGCTGGTCTCCGTCACCGAGCGCACCCGCGAGATCGGCATCCGCCTCGCCATCGGCGCGCACGACCACGACATCCGCGTGCAATTCCTCATCGAGGCCGTCGTCCTCAGCGTGCTCGGCGGCATCGTGGGCATTCTCCTCGGAGTCGGCAGCTCCGAGCTTGTTTCCCAGCTCAACGGCTGGCCCGTGCTCGTCTCCACCCAGGCGATCCTGCTGGCCGTGGGTTTCTCCGCCTTCGTCGGCGTCGCCTTCGGCTTCTACCCGGCGCACAAGGCCGCGCAACTCGACCCGATCGACGCCCTGCGCTTCGAGTAAAACCGGCCGCCTGATCGCCTCCTCACTTCAAAGACGGGGCGGCGGTCCGCAGAGCGGTAGGCAGGGCCACCCCTCAAAAAGAATTGGCGCGACCGGTTGGATCGGCCGCGCCAAAGGAAGTTTCTCAAAACGCGCGAATACGACGCGCGTTTCGTTTCGCGACGGAAGCGTCTCTCAGAAAGCGGACGCGGCGGCGTTGGTCTCGCCGATGGCCTTGCGCACCGTCGCGAGGGCGACCGTGTGGCGGTAGTTGGCCTCGAGGCGATTGAGCTGCGCCTCGGTGAGCGCGACGCGCGCCTGCAAGACATCGAGCTGAGTGGCGGCGCCGTTGCGATAGCGCACATCGGCGAGGCGCAACGCCTCCGTGGCCTGGTCGACCACCTTGGCGGCGGCCTCGGCCAGTTCCGCGGCCTCCTGCAGGGAGGACAGCGCGCGACGCACCTCCACCTCGATGGCGAGCGTCTGCTCCGAGACGCTCAGGCGGGCCTGGTTGAGCTGCGCGCGGGCCTGGGCGACGCGGCCGCGGGTGCGGGCGCCGTCAAAAATGGCCCAGCTGCCGGTGACGCCGGCGGTCCAGCCGTCCTGCGTGTCAGAGAAAGAACTCGAGGAGGAGAGCTTCCGGCCTTCGTAGCCGCCGGTCACATAAAGCTGCGGCAGGTAGCCGGAGCGGGCGACGGTCACGCCGGATTCGCGCGCCTTCTCGATCTGCTCGAGGCGGAGCAGCTCCGGGCGTTTCGATTTCGCGGCCGCGAGCGCGGACTCGAGCTCGTAGTTCGCCGGCTGATAACCCAGCTCGCCGTCGAACTCGGGCACCTTTTGCAGATCCGCGCCGAAGCCGCCGCGATAACCGAGCACCTGGCGGAGCTCGTCGATCGCGATGCGGAACGAGTTGCGCGCGTTGATGAGGGCCGGCTGGGCGTTGGCGAGGGCGACCTCGGCGGTGAGCACCTCGAATTGCGACACGCTGCCGGCCTCGAAGCGGTTCTTCACCGTCTGGAGCTGCTCGCGCAGGAGGTTGACGCTCTGCTCCTGCACCTCGATGCGCTCGCGGGCGAGCAGCACGTCGGCGAAGCGGGTGCGCACCTCGAGCAGGACGCTGTCGACGACGGCCTGGATCTCGAGCGAGGCGGCCTCGCGCGTGGTCTTGGCCGCATCCAAGGCGGACCTCACGCCACCGCCGCTGTAGATGAGCTGGCGGACGTAGATGCCGACCGTCCAGTCCTGGTATCCGCGGCTGCTGCCCGGCGCGACGAAGTCCTTGTCGTCGCGCGTATAGCTGCCGGAGGCGGTGACGTTCGGCAGGGCGTCCGCGCGGACCTCGACGATGAGCCCTTCCTGCTCGCGCAGGCGTTCGCGCGCCTGGCGGATGGAGTAGTTGTTCTCGAGCGCGAAGCGCAGCGATTGGTCGAGGGTGAGTTTTTCCGGCACCGAGGGAGACTTGGGCTCGGCGGGCGCGGCGGGCTCGCGCTTGATCGCCTCCACGGGAGCCATGGGGCCCACGAGCGGAAGCTCGGCGGCGTCGAGGGACGCGACGGAGGCGGCGAGAAAGACGGCGGAGAAGGAAATCTTGGTCATGATCGGAGCGGGGAAGGTTCAGGCATGGAGGGGCTTCGCCGCGGGGGCGGAGGCGAGGTCGTCGGCCGGGCGGGCCTCGGTGGAGCGATCCTTGGCGATGAGCATGTAGAGCGAAGGCACGACAAACAGGGTGAAGATCGTGCCGATCGCCATGCCGCCCACAAGAACAAGGCCGATGGAGTTGCGCGCCTCGGCGCCGGGGCCGCTCACCAGGGTGAGCGGGAAGTGGCCGGCGACGGTGGCGACGGACGTCATCAACACCGGGCGCAGGCGGGTGAGCGCCGACTGGCGGATCGCCTCGAGCTTCGAGATGCCTTGCTCCTGGAGCACGTTGGCGAACTCGACGATGAGGATGCCGTTCTTGGCCACGAGTCCGACGAGCGTCACGAGGCCGACCTGCGAGTAGATGTTGAGCGTGGTGGTCCAGCCCTCGGTGAGGGCGAAGTTCCAGCCCGGGGGGCCGGAGGCCTTGAGCACGGTGAAGACGAGCGCGCCGAACATGGCCAGCGGCACCGAGCCGAGCAGGATGATGAGCGGATCGCGGAACGAGTTGAACTGCGCGGCGAGCACGAGGAAGATGAGCACGAGCGCGAGCATCATGGCGGGAAGGAACTTGCCGGCCTCCTGGCGAAGCTGGCGCGACTGGCCGGCGTAGTCGACGAAGGTGCCGGGCGGGAGCACGCGCTCGGCGGCGGTCTCGAGCGCCTTGAGGCCGGCGTCGACGGAACGGGCCACGCCGGAGATCTTGACGGCGTTGAGCTGGTTGAAGCGCGGCAGGCTGCGCGCCTCCGCCTTGCGCTCGATGCGGGCGAAGGTGGAGAGCGGCACGAGCTTGCCCTCCGGTCCGCGCACGTAGATCTGGTCGAGCTGCTCGGGATTGAGGCGACCGGCGCGCTCGATCTGCGGGATCACCTTGTAGCTGCGTCCCTCGATGTTGAAGCGGTTGACGTAGGCGCCGCCGAGGGCGGAACCGAGGTCGGCGCCCACCTCCTGCAGGCTCACGCCGAGGGCGGCGGCCTTGTCGCGATCGATCACGATCTCGGCCTTCGCCTGGTCGAACTTGAGGTCGGCGTCCATGAACATGAACTGGCCGCCCTTTTTCGCCTCGGCCATGATGTCGCGGGCGAAGCGCAGCAGCTCCTCGTGGCTTTGCGTGCCGGCGATGACGAACTCGACGGGAAGCTGTCCGGCGCTGGGAAGCGGCGAAGGCAGGAAGGCCGGATGCATGATGCCGGTGATCTTGGAGAGACCGGACGTCACCTCGGGCTCGATCTCGAAGATGGAGCGCTCGCGCTTGTCCCAAGGCTTGACCAGCATGCCGCCGAAGCCGAAGCCCGGGCTGGTGATCTGGAAAACGTGGTCGCGCTCGGGGACGTTCATGAACACCTCGGTGGCCTTCTCGGTGTAGAAGGTCGCCTGCTCGAGGGTGGCGTTGGCCGGCGTGGTGATGGCGCCGAAGATGACGCCCTGGTCCTCGTTGGGCGCGAGCTCGTTCGGGGAGAACAGATACATCGGCACGCACATGAGCGAGAGAACGATCCAGATCGTGTAGACGAAGGGCCGGGCCGAGAGCGTGCCGTTGAGCAGGACGGCGTAGCGATCGCGCAGGCCGTTGAAGCGATTCGTGACCCAGCCGGCGAAGCCGCGGGTGTCCTCGTCCTTGCGCAGGATGCGGGAGCCCAGCATAGGCGAAAGCGTGAGGGCGACGACGCCCGAGATGCCGACCGCGCCGGCCAGCGTGAAGGCGAACTCGCGGAAAAGCGCGCCGGTGAGGCCGCCCTGGAATCCGATCGGGGCGTAGACGGCCACGAGCGTGATCGTCATCGCGATCACCGGGCCGACCAGCTCGCGCGCGCCGATGAGGGCGGCCTCGAAGGGCGTCTTGCCCTCGTGGAGGTGTCGCTCGATGTTTTCCACGACCACGATGGCGTCGTCGACCACGAGGCCGACGGAGAGCACGATCGCGAGGAGCGTGAGCAGGTTGAGCGAGAAGCCGAAGGCCTGCATGAGAAACACCGCGCCGATGAGCGAGACGGGGATCGCGACGAGCGGCACGAGCGCCGATCGCACCGATCCGAGGAAGAGAAAGATCACGATGCCGACGATGACGATGGTCTCGATGAGCGTGTCGCGGACCTCGTGGATGGCGCTGTCGATGTAGCTGGTCGAGTCGTAGGCGATGTGCGCGACCATGCCGGTGGGCAGCTGGGATTGGATGGTGGCCATCGCCTGGCGGACGCCGGAGATGACGTCGAGGGAGTTGGCGTTGGGCATGACCCAGACGCCCATGAAGATCGCCTTTTCCCCGGAGAAGCGCACGTCCTCCTCGTAGCTTTCGGCGCCGAGCACGACGTCGGCCACGTCGCCGAGGCGCACGATGGTGTCGCCCGACTGGAAGACGGGCAGCCGCTTGAACTCCTCGGCGCTGCGGAGGTCGGTGTTGGCGGTGAGGTTGAGCTGCACCAGGCCGCCCTTCGTCGTGCCGATCGCGGAGAGATAGTTGTTGGAGGCGAGCTTCGCGCGGATGTCGGAGGGCGAGAGGTTGTAGGCGGCGAGGCGCTCGGGCTTGAGCCAGGCGCGGATGGCGAAGGTCTGGCCGCCGAGAATGTCGGCGCGCTGCACGCCGGGCAGCGTGGAAAGACGTGGCTGGACGATACGGATGAGGTAGTCGTTGACCTGGTTTTCGGCGAGGATGTCGGAACCGAAGCTCAGATACATCGCCGCGATCTGGGCGTCGGCCGGCTCGATGTTGATGATCGGCACCTCGGCCTCGGGTGGCAGATCACCGCGCACCTGGTCCACCTTGGAGCCGATCTCGGCGAGCGCCTTGTTGGCGTCGTAGTTGAGCTTGAGGATGACGGTGATCTCCGAGCTGCCCTGCCGGGAGCTGGACTCCATGTAGTCGATGCCGTCGGCCGAGGCGATGACGCGCTCTAACGGGGTGGTGATGAAGCCGCGCACGAGGTCGGCGTTGGCGCCGATGTAGGCGGTGGTGACCTTGATGGTGGCGCGCTCGAGGCGCGGATACTGGCGGATGCTCAGCGATTTGATCGCCTGCAGGCCGCCGATGATGATGATCAGGTTGACCACGATGGCCAACACGGGGCGGCGGACGAAGATGTCGGTGAATTTCATGCGGTGGAGGCGGCGCGACGCGGGCGCGCGCTTTCGGATAAAAGAGGGACGAGGGAAAAAGGGCGCGCGGCGCCCTCGCGAAGGTCGGCTCAGGTGTTCTTGGGCTTGGGATTGAGCGAAGCCTCGGGCTGCATCTTGTCGTCGATCATCACGGGCGCGTTGTTCATGAGCTTGAAGGCGCCGGCGGAAACGACGCGGGCTCCGGCGGCGATGCCGTCGACGATGGCGACGAAATCGCCGCGGGACGCGCCGAGACGCACGAACTGCTGGCGGGCGATCAGCTTGCCCTCCTTTTCCTCGACCACGTAGACGGAGTCGCCGAAGGGCGCGTAAACGACGGCGGTCGCGGGCACGGCGAGGACCTTGCGGGCGGAGTTCTGAACGAGCTCGACCTCGGCGAACATGCCGGGACGGAGGCGCTCCGCGGGATTGGCGAGCGTGCCCTGAACGCGGACGTTGCGGGTGACGGCGTCGACCTCGGGATTGATCGCGGTCACCTTGCCGGCGAAAGGCTCGGCGACGCCGTCGATCTTCACGCGCAGGGCCTGGCCGACCTCGAGGGTGGCGAGACGCTGCTGCGGCAGGTTAAAGTCGATGAAGATCGGATCGAGCGCCTGGAGAGGAATCACCTGGGCGCCGGCGGAGAGCGTCTGGCCGAGGTTGACCATGCGGATGCCCACGCGTCCGGCGAAGGGGGCGCGGATGTTCTTCTTCGCGATCTGCGCGCGGATGTTCTCCACCTGGGCGACGGCGGCCTTGGCGCCGGCGTCGGCGGAATCGAACTCGGACTGGGAGATGGTCTTCTGGGCGAGCAGGCTCTTCGAGCGGTCCAGCTGGAGCTCGGCGAGCTTGAGGTTCGCCTCGGCCGCGGCCAGTTGCGCCTGCTCGACAGACGTGTCGAGGCGGACGAGCAAATCGTCTTTTTTGACCGCGGCGCCGTTCTCGACCGCGATCTCGACGACCGTGCCGCCGAGCTCGGCGGACAGCGTCACGCCCTGCACGGCCTGCAGCGAGCCGACCGCGGACAGGGTATCCTCCCACTCCTGCTCGGCGGCGACGTAAGTGGCCACCGGCGTGGGCGGCTGGCCGGCTTTTTCCATCTCGGCGCCCATGGCGATGAGGGAGCTGATCTGGAGGAACTTGATGCCCACGATGGGGCCGAGGACGAGGGCGAGAATGGCGCCGGTGAGGCTGAGTTTTTTAAGCATGGCGTGCGGATTTGGAAAAGGTGCGGGAAAAGGGGCGGAAGGCAGGACAAGGGCGCGATCAGCGCGAACGCGGAGCTGCGGCAGGCGCGCCCGGGGAGGGAAATTGCTCCGCGGCGCGATCGGCGATCTTGCCCAGAAGGCGGACCATGGTGCGTCGCTCGCTCTCGGAGAGGGCCTCCATCAGCCGGGATATACGTCGGAAATGCTCGGGGAGGATTTTCTCAAGAAAAGCGATGCCCCGCCTGGTCAGCTCCACGCAAAGCTGCCGACGGTCGCCGGGATCGGGCTTGCGGGTCACCATGCCGTCGCGCTCCAGCGTATCGATCAACCCGGTCATCGTCGCGCGGGTGACCCCCGACCTTTCGGCGAGCTGGGCCGGCGTCAGAACATGCGCCTGACCGCAGGTCTTGTCATAAAGCAGCATCAGCGTGGTGAAGCGTCCCTGGCTGAGCCCCTCCGCATGAAAATGCTCTTCCGTCACCCGGAACGCCTCGTCTCCCGAGCGAAGCAGATGGAGGAAAACCTCGCAGGCCGTCGGATCGAGCCCGGGAAACTGCTGCGACGCCTCGAGCAGGCATTCGTAACGAGGCAGATCCTTGAGAAGCAGATGCGGCATGGTCGATGGCGACGTGACTATAAGGGAGCTGATAGTTAGGACCCTAATCGATTTGGCAAGCAAGCCGGCGCGAAATTATCGTTAAAAAAGGGTCTTTCACCCACGAGTAGCCGTAGCCGGTGAGCGCCACAAGGTGCTGCGCCTCCGGTGTCGCGTGCCCTTTCCGCCAAACGGAGGAATAGAGACCCCCAGCCTCCATACGGAAGGCGGGGGCTTTGCCATGGGGCATGCGCATGCGCCCGCATCCCCTCGCTTGCGGATCCACAAGGGGCGCCGTCTCCGGCGGCGGCACGATCGCCCGGGCGATGCGTGTTCTACTTAAGGGGACGCGAGACGTGCCGCCGCGTCGGAAGCGTTCGTCGGCGCGGCCCCGGACCTGGCCTCGGCCGCAGGCGCGGCCTTGGGCGCGGGAAACCAGCGGGCCATCAACACGGTGGCCGCGGGATCACCCGGCGCCTTGCGCAAAACCTCGGCCAACAGCATGCGCGCCTCGGCGTCGCGCTTCTCCTCGTGAAGACGAGTGGCGATGGAAAGCACGGCTTGGATACGGGCTCGCTCGGCGGTGATATAGGAACGCGTGGCGCTCTGCAGACCGGCGATATCGTCGACCCGGGCACGCAATTCCAGCTCGCTGAGCTCGATCGCCTCGGAATTCAAGGCCAGCCACTCCGGGCGGGCCTTGCGCATCTCCGCGAAGAGCGCCAGAGCGGCCTGCGCGCCGGGCGCTCCTTGTTGGCCGGCAACACGATCGACCTCGGCCAAAAAAGCCTTGGCGGACGCGAAGGCGGCGACAGGCGCGGACACCGGGCGGGCGGCCTCCTCGGCCGCGCGGCGATCCGCAAGCTCCTTGTCGAGCGCGGCGACCGCATCGACCAGATATTGGTTCTTTGGGTAGGAGCCCTGCGCAAACGTCACAATCTGACGCGCGGTGTCGACCCGTCCCGAGGAACGCAAAATCTCCACGCACTGCCGATAGGCAGCCATCGTCAGCTGCCGCTCGCGCACAAAGGAAATCAAGCTCGTCTGCGCCCCTTCGGCGGGATCGGCCGCCGCGGCGATGAGATACTGGAAAAAATCCAGCATGGCGGCTCGACCGGAAGTGCCCGCGGAAAGCAACGGCCGGATATCGTAGATCTGCTGGGTGGCCTCCGCCCAACGACGACCGGAGATAAGGATCTGTAATCTCAGCGAAAGCAGGCGAGGATCGCGGAAGCCACGCTCGGCGGCGGCGGCGAGAAGGATGTCCAGCTCGTCGCCACGCTTGATCTCGGCAAGAGGCTCGGCGGCGAGGATGAAGTTGGCCTCGGTGCCGCCGAAACGGAAAATATAATCGTCCAGCAATCGCCGTCCGTCCGATTCAAGACCGGCTAGGAAATGCTGGATGATCGAATACACGGGCGCCCGAGGATCCGAGGGATCGTTGGCGCGCATCTTCGACAAGGTTTTCTTCATGTCCTCGATGCGTCCCGCCTCACGATAGGAACGGGCCAGCAAACGAAGAGTCTGACTGTCGTCGTCGGAGCGTTTCGCCCACTCTTCGGCGAAGGACACCGCCTCGGCGGAACGCCCGGATTGCAAAAGCGCGAGAAGACGGAGCTCGGAAAGCGTCGCATCACCCACGGAACCGACCTCGCGCTCGGCGTAGGCGAGCGCGTCCTCGGTGCGTTTCTCCGCCATCAAGGAACGGACTTTTTGTTCGGACAGCCAGCGACGATCCGCGGGCGAATGGCGTTGCGGATCGTGCAGCGCCAAGGCGCGATCACAGATCTGGATCGCAAGCTCGTAATCCTCGCCGCCGGCGGCGATCTCGATCGCGGACTGGAGGTAGGCCCGGCCGGGCCAGCCGTAGTCCAGCCCCTGCATAAGCGTCTCCTGGGCTTTCGCACGCAGCCGGATGCCGAGAAAGATCTGGGCGAGTTTCAGGCGCGCCGTCAGATCACGGGGGTAACGCTCGAGCCCCAGTCGTAGGTTCATCAGGCCGCGATTCCATTGCTGGGCCTGGATCGCGTCGAAGGCGTCCGCGATGAGCGACTTGCCCTGCAGCTCCCGCACCTCGCGACGCTTTTCGGCGCTGAGCGGGTAAAGCAACACGTCCGTGTATCGGACATAGTTATACGGGCGCTGCTCTTGCTTCCACCAGTAGTAGCCGGCGCCGCCGCAGTAGGCGGCCGCCGCGGCGAAGGCGCCCCAGACGAGCGCGCCGCGGACGCTCACGGCGAGTCCCCTGCCCCGCCCGGTCTTGCGCGCGTAGAGGCCGAAGAGACCAAAATACCAATCGCCCGGAGTGGCGCTCGAGGCGCCCCATTGGAGCTTGATGCGGGTGATGCGGGGCATGGTGGGGAAACGGGGTGGCGAAGAAGGCGGACAGGGACGACGCGTCAGACCGCGGCGGATGCGGCGCCGCGGGCCTTCGCGCCGCGGACGGATTCGGCGATGTTCTCGGGGTGCGACTCGGGCTCGCCCTTCACCTGGTTGAAGCGCATGGAAACCGTCTTGGAGACGCCGCGCTCCTCCATCGTCACGCCGTAGATCGAGTGCGCGGCGGCGACCGTGCGCTTGTTGTGCGTGATGATGATGAACTGCGACTCGTGGACGAACTTCTTCAACAGATCCGTGAAGCGGCCGATGTTCGACTCGTCGAGCGGGGCGTCGAGTTCGTCGAGCAAGCAGAAGGGCGAGGGCTTCACCATGTAGAGCGCGAAGAGCAGCGCGACGGCGGTGAGCGTCTTCTGTCCGCCGGAGAGGAGCGTGATGCTCTTCAACTTAGTGCCGGGCGGCTGGGCGGTGATCTCGATGCCGCTCTCAAGCACGTCGTCGGTGACGATGAGCTCGAGGTTGGCCACGCCGCCTCCGAAGAGCGTCTGGAAGGTGTAGATGAAGTTCTTTTTGATCTGCTCGAAGGTGATCTGGAACTGCTCCATCGACGTGCGGTTGATGTCGTCGATGGTCTTCATCAGGTCGGTCTTCGCGGTCGCGAGGTCGTCGCTCTGGCCCTTGAGGAAATCGTAGCGCTGCTTGAGCTCGGCGTATTCCTCGATGGCGCCGGTGTTGACCGCGCCCATGCCGGCGAGGCGGGCGCGCAAGGCGTCGATCTCGATCTTGATCGCGCCCCAATCGGCGGCTCCCGCGACCTTGGCCAAATCGTCTTCGGTAGGATCGGGTTTCGGTCCCTTTTTCTTACGGCGACGCGTAGGCGTGGCCTGGGCGGCGGATTGCCCTTCTGATGGAGGACGGACCTCGGTGTCCGCCGCGTCGGCGGAATCGGCGGCGACAGGCGCCGGCGCGACGGCGACGGGGACGGCGCCCCGCCCTCCATCGGAGGAGGCGGCGGCGGAGTCGCCCTCCTCGTCGTCGTCCAGATCGAGGTCCTTCAAATCCGGCGGATCGTCGTCCGCGCGGTAAAGCAAACCGCGCCAGTCGTAGCTGCCGACGGGCAACTGGAACTCGCGCTGCACGTCCTCGGAGATGAACTGCACGCGGCTCTGGGTCTGGGCGAGTTCGACCTCGCAACGGCTGAGATCAGCGGCGCTCTTCTCGGCGTCGGTGCGGATGCCGTCCTGCGAGTTTTCGACGCTGTTGATCGCGTGCTCGACCTCGCCGAGCTCGACGCGGATCTGCTCCACCTGCTGCATGGCGACGACAAGCGTCTCGGCGATCTGCGAGGCGCGGGCGCGCTGCGCGTCGGCCTCCTGCTCGAGCGTGGAGGTCTGGTCGCTCCAGGTCTCGATCTCCTGCTGGCGCTGGATAAGGATCTCGGAGATCTGCGCGCGACGGCGCTGCATGTCGGCGAGGCCGCGGTCGAGCACCTCGACCTTTTGGCGGCGCTCGGCGAGCTCGAGGCGGGCCTGCGCGAGGGTGTCGCGCTTGACGTCGCGCTCGGTGCGCTGGGCGGAAATCAGCGTCTCCAGTTCGTTGATACGCACGCGGCCGGCCTCGACCGCCTGCTCGGCGTTGACCAGCTGCTCGCGGGCGCGGTCGAAACGCGCCTGGGTCTCGTGGCGGGCGGCCTCGAGCGCCTCGAGTTCGCGGCTCATGCGCTCGACGCGGTTGGCGACCTCGTCGACCGCGCGCTGGGCGTTGCGCTCCTCCTGCTGGACGGTCGCGAGATTCTGCGAGGCCTCGAGAACCTCGGCGCGCTTGGCCTCGAGACCCTGCTCGGCCTCGGTGAGGCGGGCCTGAAGCGAATCGATGACCTGGCGCTGGGCGTCGTGCGCGACCTGGTCGTCGGCGAGGGCCCTGGCGGTGTCGCGAAGGTCGATCTCCCGTTGCACGAGACTGCCGGCGCCACCGGATTTTTTGCGGAAGCCGCCGTAGACGACACCGCGCGAATCGACGAGCTCGCCCTTGGCCGTGGCCACGGCGAGGAAGCGGAAATCGGGATTGGCCCGCCAGAAGGCGAGGAACGAGCCGAGGTCGTCCGCGAGGTAACTGGAACGGAGAAGCGCGACCGCGGGGTGCGTCTCGTCGGCGAACTCGAGCGACTCGACCGCAGGGCTGAGACCCGGCGGCAAAGCCGCCGGATTTGAGATCTCGGATTTGAAATTTGAGATCGAAAGCGCCGCGCTGCCGATCTGCTGGGTCTCGAGCTCGGAAAGGATGCGTTGCGCGACGTCGAGGTCGGCGACGACCACGGCCTCGCTGGCGGAACCGAGGATGGCCTCAAGCGCGCGAGCCCACTCGGCGCGCGGGCGAAGGCCGTCGGCGAGCGGACGGGGTTTGAAAGCGGGCGCTGGAGGGACGGGCTCCGTGCCGTCCATCGGTGCGTCGGAGGCCGGGACAGCGCCCGGCCCTCCAGAAGGGGACGCAGGCTGGAAGCCTGCGCTACTTTGGAAGAGATGATTGAAACGCCCCTGGAGGATCGCCTTCGCGCCCTCGCCGAAGCCCTCGAATTTTTCGGCGAGTTGCTGGAGCAACTTCAGACGGGCGGTTCGCTGGGCGAGATTGCGGTCGATCTCCTGAAGCTTCTTCTGCGCTTCGCGGAATTCCTTGGTGAGCTCGCCGATCTGGATCTGGAGGTCCTGGGTCTCGGAGTGGGCGCGGGCCTTCGCGACCTGCGCCTCTTCGACGCGGGCATTGACGTCGGAGAGCTGCGCGGACGCCTCGGACTGCTGCACACGAACGGACTCGACCTCGGCGGCGAGCGACTCGTGGCGTTGCGCGGAGGTCTTCTGGTCGACCTCGTAGCTCGTGGTGTCGGTGCGGAGGCGGGCGACGTTGCTTTCGAACTGGAGGAGCTGGAACTTGGTCTGCGAGATCTCCTGCTCGTGCTTTTGGAGCTCGGCCTCCAGGACGCCTAGCTCGCGGTTGCGGTCCTGGAAAACGGCGTCGGAGCTGCCGAGGAGGGAGAGTTGCTGCTCCTTGTCCTGCGCGCCGGTGTCGACCTGCGACTCGAGCTCGCGGAGCTGCATCTCGAGTTCGGTCAGATTGTCCTGCGACGAGGCGAGGCGCTCGGCGAGACCGCTGCGCTTGATCTGGGCGAGGTTGGCGGCGTTTTCGGCCTGCTCCTTTTCAGAGCGTAGATCGAAGACCGCCTGCTGGGCCTCCTGGACGCGCTGGTTCAAGCGGGCGCGGGCGGATTTTTTCTCCTCGAGCGCGGACTGTTGCTGAGTGAGGTGGGCGCGGCGGGTCTCGGCGGCGGCGCGAAGCTTGATGACGTTTTCCTCGAGCTGGGCGAGTTGCGCGGCGAGCGTCGCGTGGGCCTGGCCATGATGGGCGAGGACGAGGTGGCGGAGGCGCCAAGTGAGCTTCTTGTAACGCAGCGCCTTCGAGGCTTGGCGGCGGAGCGAACCGATCTGACGGCCGACCTCGGTGATGACGTCGGCGACACGGGTGAGGTTGGTATCGGTCAGCGAGAGCTTTTGCAGGGCCTCTTTGCGCTGCGACTTATACTTCGTGATGCCGGCGGCCTCCTCGAAGACGGCGCGGCGTTCCTCGGGCTTCGACGACAGGATCTGGTCGATCTGGCCCTGAGCCATGATCGAGTAACTGGTCCGGCCGATGCCGGTGTCCATGAAGAGCTTTTGGATGTCCTTCAGGCGGCAGGGCTGGCCATTGAAGAAGTATTCGCCACCGCCGTCGCGGTAGACGCGGCGCATGATCTCGATCTCGTGAAACTCGCTGCCGAGCTGCTTTTCGCAGTCGGTGAGCAGCAGGGAAACCTCGCACATCTGGGCGGGTTTCCGGGTGTCGGCGCCCTCGAAGATGACGTCTTGCATCTTGCCGCCGCGCAGCGCCTTGGCGGATTGCTCGCCCAGCACCCAGCGGATGGAGTCGGCGACATTGGATTTGCCGCAGCCGTTGGGGCCGACGATGGCGGTGACGCCGGGTTCAAAGCGCAGGGTGGTCGGATCGGCGAAGGATTTGAAACCGTGAAGCTTGAGCGCTTTGAGATGCATGCGGACTGCGGAACGGAAATAAGAGGGTAAAATCGAGCCGGTAAGCGGAAGAGACAAGGGGCCGCGACGCGTCCGGTGCAAGCCCGGGGATTTGGCCCCCGCGGCGCCGGGCGGAGACCCGGGGACGACACGTCGCGAACGACCCGATCCAGCTAGGGTCCTTCCGCATGCGATAAAGACGCCCGCGTCCCGTGCCGATGATGGCCGGGAGAAAAGGAGACCCTGACGATGCAATCCCTGATGAGTATCTATGTGGCGACCTCGCCGGAGTTGTTTTGGCCGCAAGTCCGCGAACGCGGCGGACGGTTCTGGCAACGGATCGGCGCCCCGGACGGACGAAGGGCGGAGTTCGAGGCGCGGCTGGAAAGAAAGCTCCGTCGCCGCCTGGGCCGCTCGCGGACTCAGCTCGGTTTGATCTGACCCAGCCGCGGAGATCGGCCAAGGCCCAGTCCGTAGACGGCGGGGCCCGGGCTCCGCGCGACATCGGAGCACCGTGGCGATCTCCCGCGAAAACTCGCCTCGCTTTTCTGTAAGGTTCGGGGACACCGGGCGACTAACTCCGGTGAACATGAACGTCCCCGCCCCTCCCCAAGTTCTTTTCGAGCAGTGGTGGCGCGAGCACGCCGGAGTCTTTCACAAGATCGCCCGCCTCTACGCCGACAAGGCCGAGGAACGCGACGATCTCGTCCAGGACATGCTCGTGCAACTCTGGCGCTCGCTGCCGCGCTTCGCCGGACAGTGCGCCCCCGCGACGTGGATCTACCGCGTCTGCCTCAACACCGCGCTCACGTGGCGACGCGACGAAAGTCGCCGCCGTCAACGGGTGATCGCGGTCGAAACGCCTCCCGACGCGGCCTGCGCGCAACCCGCGCCCGACGCGCGTCACCAGCAAAACGACCGGCTGGACGCCCTCTACGCCTCGATCCGACGCCTGCCGAAAGCGGAGCGCTCGCTCATCCTTCTCCATCTCGACGGGCTGGCCTACCGCGAAATCGGCCAGATCACCGGCCTCAACGAAAACCAGGTGGGCGTCTCGCTCACCCGCGCCCGCCAAAAACTGCAGCTGTTTTTAAAGGAAATCCGCCATGAACTTTGACGACTACGAAACGCTCTGGCGCGACCAGGGCTCCCCCGCCCTTCCCTCGCCTTCGGACGCCCAAGGCGCCGCGGCGCTCTTCGAACGGGTGCGCGACGACGCCCTCCGCCTGGATCGCGCGCTTTTCTGGCGCGACACCCGCGAGATCGGCGCCGCCTTCGCCGTGGCGGCGCTCTTCGCCGCCTCCGCCTGGCGCAACACCGGCAGCGATTACGTGGCGTGGGGACGCTGGATCGCGGTCGCGATCACCCTCGGCGTCGCGATCGTCTTTCTGGTCGGTCGCCGCAAGACGCAAGCCCCGCCCTCCGCCGGTCTTCCCCTGTTGACGCAAATCGACGCGGCCCTGTCGGCGCTCCGCGGCCAGGCCCGCGTCTTGAAACACGTGCCGCGCGACTACGCGTTGCCGCTCTTCGTGGCCACGCTCTGCGCGGGATTCGATCCACTGATCCAGTCGGGAGGCTTCGCGGCGGTCTGGAGCAAGGCCGGAGGACTCGTTTTCGGCGTCGCGCTCGCGGTCGGAGGATTCGTCGTGTGGCTGAATCGGCTCGCGGTGCGCCGTTTCATGGAACCCAAGATCGCGGAGCTGGAACAGGTCCGGCGCGAGCTCGACGGAGCCGTCGCCTAGCCCGCGACCGGACGGTCTGGCGGGGCGTAAAACCGCCGCCATCGCCGGCCTCCGATCCGCCCGGCTCGTTCGAGGGAAAAGAAAAAGACCTCGCGCGAGGCGAGGCCTTGGCCGAACCGAAAAAAACGCGCCTCGATCACGGCGCGAAACGCGCTGATCGCTCAGCCCGCGATCAGCGAGGAGCCGGTCATCTCGGCGGGCTTTTCGAGGCCCATGAGATGGAGCACGGTGGGCGCGATGTCGGCGAGACGGCCGCCGGAGCGCATCTGGGTGGCCTTGGTGAAACCTTCGCCAAAGACGAAGACCTCGACGAGGTTCAAGGTGTGCGCGGTGTGCGGCCCCTTGAGCTCGGGGTCATACATCTGCTCGGCGTTGCCGTGGTCGGCGCAGATGACGGCGCGGCCGCCGACCTGCTTGATCGCGGCGAGGAGCTCCCCCACCCCGGCGTCGGTCGCCTCGCAGGCCTTGACGGTCGCGGGGATCGAGCCGGTGTGGCCGACCATGTCGGGGTTGGCGTAGTTGACGATCACCATGCCGTATTTGCCGGAGAGGATGGCCTCCTTGCTCAGGCGAGTGACCTCGGAGGCGTTCATCTCGGGCTGGAGATCGTAGGTGGCGACCTTGGGGCTGGCCGGGCAGGCGCGGTCTTCGCCGGGGAACGGGTCTTTGTTGTAGTTGTTGAAGAAGAAGGTGACGTGCGGGTTCTTCTCGGTCTCGGCGCAGCGAAACTGCGGGATGCCGGCATTGGCGACGACCTGGCCGAGGATGTTCTTCAACTTGGGCGGCTTCGGGGAGATGATCTTCACCCGCAGGCCGGCCTCATACTCGGTCATCGTGGCGTAGTAGAGGTCGAGCTTGGGACCACGGTCGAAGTCGGCGAAGCCGTCGTTCACGAACGCCTTGGTGATCTCGCGCGGGCGGTCGCCGCGGTAGTTGTAGAACACGACGACGTCGCCGTCGGAGAACTTCGCGAGCGGTTTGCCGTCGGCGCCGAGGATTCCGGTGGCGGGGACGAACTCGTCGCCCTTCTGCGTCTCGGAAAGGGGGTGGTCGTAGTAATGCTGGACCGCCGCCTCGGCGGACGTGGCGGTGGCGGCGTAGGCGCGGCCGGTGAGGGCGTCGTAGGCCTTTTGCACGCGCTCCCAACGGTTGTCGCGATCCATGGCCCAGAAGCGGCCGGTGATGGTCGCGATGCGGCCGTAGTTGCCCAGCTCCTTGATCTTGGCCTCGACCTGGCGGACGTAGCCGAGGGCGGAGGTCGGGGGCGTATCGCGGCCGTCGGTGAAGCCGTGGACGAAGACGCGGTCGGCGGAGATGCCGTCGGCCTTGGCTTGGGCGAGCAGGCCATAAAGGTGCTCGAGCATGCCGTGCACGCCGCCGTCGGAGACGATGCCCATGAGGTGGAGCTTGGCCGCGGGGTTGGCCTTCAGGCGGGCGATGCCGCCGAGCCAGGTGGCGTTGCCGGCGAGCTGCTTTTCCGAGAAGAGCTTGTTGAGGCGAACCAACTCCTGGTCGACGACGCGACCGGCGCCGATGTTTTCATGGCCGACCTCGGAGTTGCCCATCTGGCCGTCGGGCAGGCCGACGTCGAGACCGCTGGCGGAGACGTAGGCCACCGGAGCGGAGGCCTGCAGCGCGTCGTCGGCCGGCTTCTTGGCCAAGGCGACAGCGTTGAAGGACGCCTGCTCGGCGTGGGGGTTGCGGCCCCAGCCGTCGCGGATGATGAGGAGAACGGGTTTGCGCGCGGTGCTCATGTGGTGAGGAGAAAAGCGATGTGGTGAAAAGGAAACCCAAAGGCATGACGCATGTCGTCCGACGGGGTCAAGGAAGCCGGCGCCGGTGCCGATACTTGGCAGCGTAACTGCTGAACCCCATTTCCCAATGACGCTGATCATCCGCGATCAATTGGTTAACCCGCCGACGTGGTTCGCGTCGTTCCGGGATCTCACGCTCTACTGCAACATCTTCCTGCACGACGATATCGTGATCGAAAGCGACGATCCCGATCCCTATGTGCGCTACATGCGACCGCGCGGGGGGATGGATTTCGTCGCGGATTTCGTGCGGCCCGGCGCCGAGGACGGGGTGCACCTGGACGTGGAGCACAACCATCCTTGCTCGATCATCACCGACCGGATCGCGCCGGAGAACGTCCACCGGCTCATCGCCGGGATACGCGCCCTGCGCGGACCGGCCGCATAAAGCCCGGCGCCCGGCGCACCGCCCGTTCGCCCTTCGCCGAACACCGCCGGCGCCGCTCCGCTTATCGCGTCCTACGCTTGGTCGCGGGCCGCGGGCCACTCCACCACCACCTCCACGCCGCCGCCCGGCGCGGACAAAAACCCCGGCGTGCCGCCCAGCTCGCGGGCGCGAGCGCGGATGTTCTCCAAACCGCGCCCGCCGGCGGGCGCGTCGGCGAAGCCCGCGTGACCGCGACCGTCGTCTCGCACGCGCAACACCCAGCCTTCGCCGGAGGACTTCAAGCTCACGCAGATGTGCTTCGCCTCGCCGTGCCTGAGCGCATTGGAGATGCCCTCGCGAACGATGAACAGCAGCGTGGCCTTCTGCCCCGCCGGAATGGCCGCGCCGGCTTCGCCGTCGACATCCAGGTCCAGCTCGCAATCGCGATGCACGCGGAGGGTCTGGAATAGCGTCACGCAAGAATCCGCGAAATCCACCTCGCCCGCGGCCTCGGGCTCGGCCCGCGCGATGAAGCCGCGCAGCGACTCCATGGTCTCGTTCAAGGTGCGCAAGGTCTCCTCGAGACGGGCGCGCGCCTTTTTCGGATCGTCCTCCGCCAACCGCATGCCGTGGGCGATGCCCATGCCGGTGGCATAGAGGTTCTGGATCACGCCATCATGCAGATCGCGCCCCAGGCGAACGCGGTCGTCGATCTCGCGACGCAGCGCCTCGCGCTGGCGAAAAGACTCGCGGATGAGCTCCGCGATGCGCGCGAACTCGGGCAGTTTCCGGGAAATCCCCGCCAGCGGCTCCGGCGAGTCGCATTCGAGACTGGTCCCGATGCGGGCCAGCGGGCGCAGCACGTTGCGCGTGACGCTCCAGCCCACCAGGCCGAGCAAGAGCACGACGGCGCAGAGCCAGACCAACATTTCGCGATCGTTGTAATATGCTCCCAGCTCGAGCGACGTCGCATCGAAGACCGCCCGCAGCTCCGCCACGGGAGCGGTGTCGGCCAAACCCGGCAAGGGGTGCGTCACCGCGATTTTCGAACCATCCGCCGGGGCGCTACCGCCCGCCGACGAAACCAGGGAGACGCGCGCCTGAAGCTTGCGCTCCATGCGCTCGGCAAACCGACCATCCAGCACCCGGCCGGCGAGAAGCCAGGCGACGGGCTTGGTCTTGCGCTCCGTGTCGGCCGTCGGCTGCACCGGGCGCGCGCGCAGATCCACCACGACACCGCCCGCCTCGTAAAACCCGCCGACCTCCTCGTTCCATACGCGCGTGGCCACGATGACCGAAAGAACGGAAGGCGGAGGCGGCGGCACGGTTTCCTCGCCGGAACGGGAGTAAAGCACGCGCCCGTCCGGTGCGAGAAGCCACACGGCGCTCAGCCGATAGCGTTCCATGACCTCCTCGATGTTCAGGCGCGCCCACTCGGGATCCCGCGTGGCGGCGAAGGCGATCATGTCGTCCCAACCGCTGTAGTCCTGCACGAATACGCCCAGCGACTCGGACTGCTCCCGCACCGCAAGATCGAGCTGCTCCTGGCGATCGCGGGTGAAATTTACGGCGAGTGTCTCGGCCTCGTGCCGTTGCTGCCAGTGCAGCGCGAAAGTCATGCCCAGCGTGATCGCGAGGCACAGGACCAAAGTGGCCAGAAGATGCTGGCGGACGCTCATGTGCGCATCAACTCACGCGCCCTTTACACGCTTGCCAAGCTCGGGTCGCATCCCTCGGCAAAGACGCTAAGCCCGTTCAGGCCCGGCCGGTTCCGATAAAAATCCCCGCGCGACCTACAGATCCGCCGGCCAGACGCGATAAGCGATGCGGTGAAAGGTCGTGGGGCTGTTCCAGGAGCCAAGACCAAGGCCGATTTCCGGCCGCATCTGCCACATGGCGGGGATGTGGAGTTTTTGCGTCCCGAGATTCCAGACCATCCTTGGCTCACCATCCCAGGATGCGGTCACGCGGCTGCCGCGAACCTCGAGAATAAGCCGGTGTTTTTCCCCGTTCAGCAATCGCGCCGGAAAAAAGCGGTCGGTTTTTCGCATGTCCCGGCCGTCGATCATTTGCAGGCCGGCGATGCCGAGATCCCAGGCGTCGATCTCGAAGGTGCCCACGCCGGAAAGCGTCGGCACGAAGACGGCGATGGAATTATCGCCGCTGTTCCGGGTGAACTCGATCGCGATGTCGTAATTGATCGCCAGGCGCACCGGCAGGGCCAGGGCGCAACGGTCCTCGCCGGACACGAGTTCCCCCCGGACGAGCTTCCACTCGCCGGCGAGCGCATCCGCGGCGGGCTTCACGTCGGACAAAACCCAGGACCAGGGAACCGCCGGAGCGTCCGGCTTCTCCGCCGGGGATTCGACAATCGCGGGCGCGGCGACCTCGGTCGACGAAGGCGCGGGAATGGGATCCGCCGGGACGGGAGGCGAAGCGGCTTCGCCCGACGACGCGCCGGTATCCGCGCTCGCGACCGAGCGCGCCGAGGCGGCGGCCGCGGCGGCCTCGGCCGCCGCCCTCGCCTGACGGGCGGCCTCCGCGGCCGCGAGCGCCTCCGCGCGCTCGCGCCGCGCCTCGAGCAGACGCAACTCGGTCACCACGGCGGCGGAGCGCGCCGCCGCCGCCGCCGCCTCGCGCTCCGAACGGATGATCTCCGAGCGCGCCCAGACCAAGGCCAGCGCGACCAAGGTCGCGCCCAGCACGACGATACGGCGCTGCCGGCGACGCTGGGACGCACGGCAGGCGTGCGCGAAAAGCCTCGCGAACTCGGCCCCGCTCTTCGGACGGCGCGCGGGATCGGTGGACATCGCCGCGTCGAGAAAGGCGTCCACCTCGGAGGGCACCTTAGCCAGACGCGAAGGCCGGGCGTAGGCGCCCCGGGGCACCCGACCGGTCAGCATTTGATATGTCATCACGCCGAGCGCGTAGATATCGGCCGCGCCCGTGACGCTGTCCGCCGACTCCATCTGCTCGGGCGCCATGTATTCGAAGGTGCCGAAAACCGCCCCGGCCGCGGTGAGCCCCGCGGTGAAGCCGCCGCCGGCGGCATGGGCGAGACCGAAGTCGGACAAACTCAGACGCCCGTCCTCGAACACGAGCACGTTGGCCGGCTTCAAGTCGCGATGGATGACGCCGCGGGCATGCGCCGCGTCGAGCGCCTCGGCGATTTGCCGCACCCAGGCGATCACCTGCGCCGGCGGATGAGCCTGGCCGCCGATCAGTTTCGAAAAATCGCCGCCATCCGCCCACTCCGTGACGAGGTAGAGCGTGCCGTCGGGCAAGGCGCCGAAATCGTGAATGTGCAGAATATGCGGGTGGTTGAGGCCGGAAAGGATCCGCGCCTCGCGCTGAAAGCGTTCGCGAGCCTCCGGATCGGGGGTGGAGCTGGTGGGAAGGATTTTGACCGCGACGGTGCGACCGAGCCGCGATTGCTCCGCCCGGTAGACCGCGCTCATGCCTCCGATGCCCGCGAGCGCGGCCACGTGGAGCCCGGGGATCGAATCGCCAAGATCGGAGGCTTCTGGCGCTCGCCAACGCGGCGCGCCCGATCCCTTGGCCGCGCCGGGCGTCGCCTCGGCCGGCGCGGGAGGATTGACCGGTTTTCGTCCGGACGCGGCGCCCTGGCCCGATCCGCCATCCTGGGCGCCGGAAGCGGCGTCACGGGGCGTGATGTCCTCGCCGCTCATGAGTTGCCTCGCCTCCCGCCGGGCGCGCGGGGCCCCGGTTCCGGCAACCGCGTCTCCTTGCGAGCGGCGGGCGGACGCTTCCACGCGGACTGCGATCGGGGTATCATCGGTTGCGCGCGATGGAGTTGGAGCGCTTCGGATAATCGCCGCAAGTCCGCAAACACCTCTTCGCCGCCGCTTTCTCCAAGTGCTTGGCGGCGGGGACTCCGCCGTTGATTTGCGCATGCGGCAAGTGCGCCCGCCGTTTGACAAAGCCCGCCCTCCCCCGCCCCATTGGCGCCCTCCCATGTCCCAGCCCAAACGCGCCGTCCTGCTCGTCAACCTCGGTTCCCCCGACTCCACCGACGTCCCCGACCTCCGCCGTTACCTGCGTGAATTCCTCGGCGACGAGCGCGTCATCGACCTCAAGCCCCGCTGGCTGGCGAAGTTTTTGGTCAACTGCATCATCGTGCCGACGCGCGCGCCCAAGTCCGCCGAGGCCTACAAGGAGATCTGGACGCCGCAGGGTTCGCCGCTGGTCGTCACCTCGATGAGCGTGCAGAAAAAACTCGTCGCCGCGCTCGGCCCCGACACGCACGTCTTCCTCGCCATGCGCTACGGCACGCCCTCGATCGCGAGCGTGCTCCAGGCCATCACCGCCGCCGGCGTCGACGAGTTGCTGCTCATCCCTCAATATCCGCACTACGCGATGTCGTCCTGGGAGACCGTCGTCGTGAAGGTGCAAAACGAGGCCAAGATCCACGCGCCGCGCACGACGATCGCCTGCGTGCAGCCTTTCTACGAGGACGCCGACTACATCGAGGCGCTTTACCAGGTCTCGAAGCCGCATCTCGAAAACAACGCGCACGACTTCGTGCTCTTCTCCTACCACGGCATCCCGGAGCGCCACCTGCGTGTCGGCGACGCCTCCAAGGCGCACTGCACGATCGCCGCGGATTGCTGCAACACCTGCTCCGCCGCCCACGCCATGTGCTACAAGGCGCAGGTGACCAAGACCACCCAGGCCTTCGTGAAACGCGCCGGACTCGCCGCAGGCAAATGGTCGATCTCGTTCCAATCGCGCCTCGCCGGCGAGCCCTGGCTCTCGCCCTACACCGACCACGAATTCGAGCGCCTGCCCAAGGAGGGCAAAAAACGTCTCCTCGTCTTCACGCCCGCCTTTGTCGCCGATTGCCTCGAGACGCTCGAGGAGATCGCGGGCGAAGGCAAAGAGCAGTTCGAGCACGCGGGCGGCGAATTTTTCCACCACGTGCCCTGCCTCAACGACCAGGCGCCCTATATCGATTTCCTCGCCGGGCGCGTGCGCCGCTGGCTGGGAGGCGAGACGCCGACCGCGACGCAACGCGTGGAGTCCGC